>NZ_FNSW01000001.1:3955000-4630000 GCF_900104695.1 Paenibacillus sp. GP183 | reverse complement strand
AATAAGTATTCTGGTCCAGAAGAATCTCCCCTTTTAAAAGCCAATGAATGAGGTTGCGATTGTCGCCGTTACGAATCCATTCCTCCAAAGCGGACGGACTCACCCATCTTTCTTGTATACGCACACCGTCTTTTATATAATTAGTTATATGATTGATAAGGTTTGGGTCCCTTGTGATAATAAGAAGCAAGATATCAAACCCATCGGTCAGGGCCGGAAGCTGCTTGGGGTTATGGACGACTGTCACACTGATAATCATAGGATCATCTTTGAACTTGAAGGTGATTTGGTCTTTATTGATGTCCATGGTAGCAAGTGCCCCCGTTTTATTAGGATATCTATTTATTTCTACAAAGCTGCATGGTTTCCTGCACATTTTGTGATTTTTAATACAAAACTTAAAATCCAGCCAAAGAAAGGAAGTAAACCTTTTGCGTTTAAAATCAAGCAAGGTCAATGAGTTTCGTCTGTGGGGACTGCTGATGACAATGGGCGGAATGCTGCTCATGATTATAGGTCTGGCCGGAATTGTGTTCAATTGGGGCACCGCGGGAAGGATTATTGCTGTTGTTTTTATGATCATTGGTATGCTGGGAATGCTGGTGAGCATGGGCATATATTTTTGGGCAGGCATGCTGTCCACCACGGCAACGGTCATCGATTGTCCCGAATGCGGACGTCGCACGAAAATTCTTGGGAAAACGGACCGATGTATGTTTTGCAAGACCATGCTGACCCTCGATCCCGAGCTGGAAACGGGCGTGGAACGCATGGAAGATCATGTTCAGCCTGAGGCTCTACATGAGGTTAAACAGGGACACAAGCTGCATTAGATAGACTCTAATCGGATTCAAAAAGCAAAAGAAGCTGCCCGCGCGGGCAGCTTCTTTTGCTTTCATATTACTATGGCCTTTTTTGCAATGAATTCGAAATAGCATTCCAAATGCTTGTCGTTTCAAAGCCTCTTCTCCAGGAAGCCACACCTGCCAGATCATATTTCTTGACTAGCTCCATGCGGGCTTGGACCGAGGTCTCGTCCTCCAGCCATATTCTCATCAACTTCGTACCTTCTTTATATTCCACATAATTTTGCCCAGTTTCGGCATTAAGCACAGGCGTCAATTTCTTGTCCTTGATAATCGTTTGGGCGGATTCCATCCCAAGAGCTTTGGAAGTTACTACGGTCTTGCCATCCTTCAACTCTTCGGTCCAGAGGCGCGTATAAAATGGGATGCTCAGGACAAGCTTAGAAGGTGGAATATGATCCTCGTCCAACAACCGGGTAATTGACTTTTCCACCCATGGCAGTGATCCGACTGAGCCTGAATCCGGACTCGTAGCCCAATGCTCGTCATATGCCATCAGCATCATATAATCAACAGTCTGAGCAAGCGCGGGTCTATCGTAAAAGAGCGACCACATTTCGCTATTGGATTTGGGAGTTACATCGATAGACACTACAAGTCCCTGTTCATGCAAAAGAGGCGTCATTTCCCTGACAAATTGCACAAGATTCTCCTTGTCGCTGGTCGCCACATTTTCAAAATCAATATTGATTCCTTTAAGCTTATACATTTGGGCAAAACCGATCAGCTGCTTGGTCATTTTCATCCTGCGGTCATAGGTGGAAAGAGCTGCTGTTGTTCGTTTAGGCTCAAAGCCATTGCTGAATAAAGCCCATACCTGATAACCTCGCTCCTGCGTCCATTTCATATAAACGGGATCGGCGAGATTCGTTAAATTGCCATCACCGTCCGCCAAGGAAAACCAAGTAGGACTGATTACATTTAAACTAGGCATGGCGGGTATTTTGGCCGTGTCCGGGTTTTTGGTTGAAACCTGCTCCCAGGTCAGGTTGATTTTGCCGCCCATCGGCTTCCAAGGGATGAAAGGCTCCGGAGTAACCTGCTCGGGGATAGATTCCTCATGATCAAGCACCACATCAGCCTTGGATACATATCCAATATAGCCGCTGGACTGCTGAACTTTATACCAACCTGCATCTTCTCCCCAGATCATCAGCTTTTCCCCAGACACCAGCTGCGATACAATCGGATAGCGGATCGATGCACCCGATCGCAGAGCTGCCTCTTTCTCTTTGGCCATTCGACCCCACTGTAAATGATCACCTTTCTTGACCAAAATGACAGCGCCTGTTTGATCGGAGACTCGCAGTTCAAATTGATATAGTTGGCGTAACGGTTCTATTGGAACATAGACAATGTCGTCTTTTTTCTCGACAGGAAATTGAAGTGTATATGGTTTTTCATTCATGAATGCAGACAGCTGGCTCGTCTTGAACCTCAGAACCTTGTCTTTCGTCGTGATAATCACGGAATCGCTGGATTGTTCGTAAAGGATTGACGGATCGAGCCACTCTTGAACCAATGAAAGCGGAAGCTTAAGACCCTCTTTCTCTCCAATCGCGCTTTCCGGAAAAAAGCTTCCTTTATAAAAAACAGGCTTGGACAGCTTGCGAAAATCCGGGTCGACATGCTCTTTGTTGGGTACGAAATCTTTCCAAAAAATAACGGCAGCAAAACCTCCGACAAATAAAAATAAACCGAGGAAAATAAGGAATAGTCTCAGGGCTGGATTGAGACGTTTATTAGGATGGTTAGCATTGCCGTCAACCAACGATGTCACTCCTTTGGTAAAAAGAAAAACGTGCCCGCAATTCTTCCCTAAGAAGATGGAACACGTTCATTATACTATAAAATATAAGCTAATGAAGATGCTGAGGTCCTACTAATGCTTTGTAATTCCTATACAATCCGGACAAGTCCCATTAACCTCAAGCCGATGTCCTCGCACTTGGTAACCCGTCTGCGCAGCCGCAGTAGCTTCGACTTTCGTCAGCGGGGGATACTCAAAATCGGAAATCCTGCCGCATACCTCGCAAATCGCATGATAATGATCGGTCATATCCGCATCAAATCGGCTGGAGCTGTCGCCATACGTGAGCTCTCGAACCAGTCCGACCTCTATAAAAACCTTGAGATTATTATAAACGGTTGCTACGCTCATATTCGGAAACTTGGATTCCAAGGATCTGTATATATCATCGGCCGTTGGATGGGTTATCGAATCCAGCAAAAAAGATAGGATTGCATGCCTTTGCGGAGTCATCCGTATACCCGTCATTTTCAGCTTTTCCAAAGCCTGTTCCAAATGTAATGCCAAGATTCTCACCACCTGACTGAAAATGTTAGTGCTTCATCTATTTATTTTACGTTTGCATCTTCGGGTTTGTCAATCAACCATTAGAGGAAAACGTGGTCATTTGTTGAAGATTATGAGGAGATTATTTTGCTAAGGGGGTATTTGTTGTGTCATCGAATAGGACTCGAAGCCATGAAATTATCGCTTTAGCGGCAAAAAAAGCCAAAACACTGCCCATTGCGGAAAGTGGATTGTGGTTTCATCAAGATTTGCGGGATAACTTTTATTATGCAGCGCACCTGTATGAGGCTGTGAACAGCAAAGGATTAACCGAATTTATTGGAGATAAAGAAGGGCGAGACCTGGCATGTGAACTATTTTTGCAAGTGCTCAGGCTTCAGGATCGAGATCCGAGCAGTTCCACCTACGGACATTGGCCCTTATTTGTCGAGCCTGATCCTGCAGATTCCAAGCCAAGTACGCTGCCAGTGGAGCTTATGGGCTGCTTGATTGCCTTTTTATATAATAAAAATAAAGAGGTAATGCCTGAACCTCTAACTCATGAAATGGGGGAGTCTTTAAAGCATATTTATCAGAGTAAATTATATGACCAAGGTTTAGAGAATTTTAGCCATCATGAAGCTAAGCTGACTTCACTTAAAATCCTGATCGCAGAAAGATTCCAGGACGAAGTCCTTTTGCAGGAAGGTAAGGAACAAGCCGTTACTTTACTTCGGCATATTCGGCAATATGGGATGAAAGAATACGGAAGCTTGCCATGGCTTTGGCATTGGATTCAAGCCTTTACCTGCGTGTGGGAAACAACCAAGCGTGAAGACATAAAGCTGATCACTGCAGAGATGCTGGAATATCTGTGGAGAGAAAGGGCTCTCTTTTATCTGAAAGGTGCCTGGGCGGGTCCGCACTCCCGAGTTCTGCCCCATGATGTCCCGAGGGACAACTATAATCTGCATGATTATATTCAGTTTGGAGATTTTGCAGCACCCGTTTCGATTTCCCGATTGGAAGGCTCAGGGCTATTTACTTATCAAGTCACCGATTCCGTTTATACATTGGCCGTTAACCACAGTGCAGCCAGAGAAGTTAAAAAAAGTGTTCCAGCTTCATATTTAAATGGAATTCCTACTGAAAGTCTTCATATATATACCTATTTATCCGAACAGTATGCGCTGGGAGGCATGTATGAATACATGGAGGAATATCTCAATGAGCAGTATCGGTGGGATATTTCTTGGCCATTAGACGCTGTGGCCGGTTATGGAGCTAATCAAATGTTCTTCTTCCATCCTGGAAAGGGTTATGTTGAAGGGGACGTTCGGCATCCCAATCGTTACTCGGAGATTTTGCTCCATTCCAATGTTGTGTGTGCTCTTTACGTGGTGCCTGATGGCGGGATACAAAGTTTAGTTGGTTGTTTGCCTCTTGGTCAGTGGCTGTTTGAAGAACATTTGGGCTTCGGTGAAGTTGGCGAGACCTTCGTATACTTTCAATTGATGCACCCTTTTACCACATTGTCTCAAGAGGATAGAATTGCAGTTGCCAGTACATTCACAGGAGTGCATAGTGTAGTTATTGAAATCATGACAAAAGCAGACGCACTTGCAATTGGGATTATAACCTTAGAGGAATTCAAAGCCAAAATGTCGGATCAACAGGCTGGTTGGATCGAACATGAAAGAGGCATTGCCATAAGAAGCGCACAAGTTCATTATACAAGTACAAGTTCGCGAAAAGAAAGCTTTCTTCTTGAAGCAGAAGTGAAATTGGAGAGAATAAGCAGCGTCCGACGGCGGCAAATCAACAACAAGGAAATTGACTTTGAAGCTTATGGCTCAGGATTGTAGTTTTCCTCTGAACATTCAAAAGTGGTCAATGTAATATTAGGCGCTATGGTGATTACTCTGCGTTCGTGAAATCCAAAGCTCTTATACAAGCTTACAGCAGGGAAATTTGCGGTTCCCGTCGATACAATAAACCGGGAGACTCCCTTGCGGCGTTGCTCGGCCATAAGATGGCGAAGCAGACTGCTGGCAATGCCTTTGCGAAAATGCTTCGGGTCAACAATCATTCGGCAAATTTCAACGACACTCCCATTTCGGGTAAAAGAAATAGCTCCTGTCAGTTCTTCTTTTCCTTCTGCTTCCATATAACAGCCTATGAAGGTTTCCTTAGCTTCCTTCAGAGATTGAATTCCGTCCTTCAGAGGCGGTATCCCATCAAAGCCGATTAAGTCGGCTTCCACCTGGTAAGACGCAAGCTGCATGGTCAGCAGCTCCAAAACCTCTTCATTACTCTTCATAGAGAGCCGTTTGATTACCATTTCCCCGATCTCCCTTCAAAATGAAATAAAGTGGTGTCCCGCTTCAAGGGGTCACCACTTTCTTTATGTTACCGGTTCACCATTGGAGCCATATATTACTGCTTGTTCAAGCTCTCCAGGATCAGCTTATTGACCAGACCCGGGTTAGCTTTTCCTTTGGTTTCCTTCATGATTTGGCCGACGAGGAAGCCTACCGCTTTTTCCTTGCCTGCTTTGAAATCCGCTACGGACTGCGGATTGGCTTGAACGATTTGTTCAACAATGGCTTGAATAGCACCTTCATCGCTAATTTGCACTAGCCCCTGCTCTTCCACAATCGTTTGCGGGTCCTTACCCGTTTCCAGCAGCTCTTTAAAAACCGTCTTGGCGATTTTGCTGGAGATCGTGCCTTTTTCAATGAGGCCTATCATGCCGCCGAGACCTTTGCCTGTAAGGCGTACATCCGTCAATTCCAAGTTATTGGCGTTCAGGTAAGCGAGCAGATCGCCCATGATCCAATTGGAAACCGATTTGGAATCGGATGTGTAGGTCAGGCTTTCTTCAAATAAATCGGCCAGCTTCTTGGATGAAGTAATCACCTGCGCATCATAATCCGGCAACGCATATTCCTTGGTATAGCGGGCTTTTCGGGCATCCGGGAGTTCCGGAATGGTTGCCCGAACCTGGTCCTTCCAGGCTTGATCGATAAACAGGCTCACGAGGTCCGGATCCGGAAAATAGCGATAATCGTGCGCTTGCTCCTTGCCTCTCATGGCCAGAGTCTTACCCTGACCCTCATCCCAGCGGCGGGTCTCCTGAATGATGCTGCCACCGCTGCGGAGCACTTCAGCTTGACGAAGCTCTTCATATTCAAGGCCTCTTTGCACGCCGCGGAAAGAATTCATGTTCTTCAGCTCCGCCTTGGTGCCAAACTGCTCTTGGCCGTAGGGACGCAGGCTGACATTGGCATCGCAGCGCAGCGAGCCTTCTTCCATTTTCACATCGGATACGTCGCAATACTGCATGATCGCTTTGATTTTCTCCAAATATGCCCGCGCTTCCTCAGGGGAACGCAGGTCCGGCTCGGATACGATTTCTATGAGAGGCGTACCTACGCGGTTAAAATCGACCAGAGATGCATAGCCGCCATCCACGTGAGTCAGCTTGCCTGCATCCTCTTCAAGATGAACGCGGGTAATCCCGATTCGCTTGGTTTCGCCGCCTACTTCAATATCAATCCAGCCATGCTCTCCGATGGGTTTGTCATATTGCGAAATCTGATAAGCTTTCGGCGAATCCGGATAAAAGTAGTTTTTGCGATCAAATTTACTGTCAGTCGCAATGACGCAATTGAGCGCCATAGACGCTTTCATTGCATACTCCACAGCCTGGCGGTTAAGCACAGGCAGCACGCCCGGGTGTCCGAGACATACCGGACAAGTATGCGAGTTAGGAGGCGCGCCGAAGGATGTCGAGCAGCCGCAAAAGATTTTGGATGCGGTATGCAGCTCTACGTGCACTTCCAAACCAATTACGGTTTCAAATTGGGTATCAGTTGTTGCAGTCAAAATGAAAGCCTCCTTCATTGGATAGAACGTTCAGTTTGTAAAGTTCATTCACGTTTAAAGCTGCGGACGCGCTTTATGATGCTCGGAATGCTGTTCAAAAGCGTGCGCTACGCGCAGAACCGTTGACTCGTCCAGTGCCTTGCCGATAATCTGCAAGCCTACCGGCAGACCGTTCACAAAGCCGCAAGGCACGCTGATGGCCGGAATTCCTGCCAAGCTCACGGGAATGGTTAGAATATCGTTCAGATACATCGTTAACGGATCGTCCGTTTGCTCGCCAATCTTAAAGGCGGTGGTCGGAGCTGTAGGTCCGATAACGACGTCATACTTTTCAAATACGTTGTCAAAATCCTGCTTGATTAATGTCCTGACTTTTTGTGCTTTTAAATAGTAAGCATCGTAATAACCGGAGCTTAAAGCATAGGTGCCCAGCATGATGCGACGCTTCACTTCAGGCCCAAAGCCTTCACTGCGGGACATTTGATATACATCGAGCAAATTGTTTGCTTGCTCGGAACGGACGCCATAGCGAACCCCGTCAAAGCGGGCCAAATTGGAGGAAGCTTCTGAAGATGAGAGCAAATAATAAGTGGCAACCGCGTAATCGGAATGAGGCATCGATACCTCTTCCCAGATTGCGCCCAATCCCTCAAGCACCTTTAAGGCCTCGAGCACTCTTTCTTTGACGGCCGGATCGATTCCTTTGCCCAAATATTCCTTCGGCACTGCGATGCGAAGACCTCTCACATCTCCGGTTAAGGAACTGATATAATCAGGAATGTCCACCTTTGCGGAGGTGGAGTCCTTGGGATCATGACCTGTTATAGCTTGAAGCAAATACGCCGAATCTTCTACATTTTTGGTAAGCGGACCAATCTGATCAAGCGAGGAAGCAAAAGCAACCAGTCCAAAGCGAGATACCAGGCCATACGTTGGTTTCAGGCCGACAATTCCGCAATAAGCGGCTGGTTGGCGGATCGAACCGCCTGTATCGGAGCCAAGGGAGAAATAAACTTCGCCGGAAGCTACTGCAGCAGCCGAGCCGCCGCTTGAACCGCCGGGAACGTGTTCCAAATTCCAAGGATTATAAGTAAGATGAAAGGACGAGTTTTCATTCGATCCCCCCATGGCGAATTCATCCATATTGAGCTTGCCAATCGTTACCGTCTGAGCCTCTTTCAGCTTTTGCACCACAGTAGCATCATAGATGGGATGATAGTTGGACAAGAATTGGCTTGCACAAGTTGTGGTTAATCCTTCAGTGACGATATTATCTTTGAGTCCAATCGGCAAGCCGAATAAAAAACCTCTAGTCGGGTTTGTATTAATCTGCTCGTCCAATTCCTTAGCGCTCTTTTTAGCATTTTCTTCATTAAGAGTTAGAAAGGCTTGCACCTTGGAATCTACTTCATTAATTCTTGTATAGGCTGCATCCACAAGGTCAGTTACGGTCAACTCCTTGGCATGAAGCTTGTTGTGAATCTCTTGTAATCTGAAATCAAACAGAGACAAAGATAAACCCTCCCAACTATATAGTTACATCTATTCCAATACCGCAGGAACCTTGAATTGACCATCTTCTTCATCGGGCGCATTAAGCATAACCTTCTCAAGCGGGAGTGAGGATTTGGCTTCATCCTTGCGCATGACATTAACCAGCGGCATAGCGTGACTTGTTGGCGGTATATTGTCGGTATTCAACTGCTGCAACTGTTCCGCATATTTGAGAATCGCATTCAGCTGTTCGGTGAACTGCTGTTTTTCATTATCCTTCAGATCCAGACGGGCCAGCTTGGCCACATGCTCGACATCCTTGATGGTAATGCTCATCATTCCACACCTCTCTATAGCTCTAATCATGCATTTCATTATATCTTAAGTATTTTTGGAACTCAATTGGATTTCAATTGAACGTTGAACCAAGCCAAATAAGTCTTGAACTTATCAACAGTAAAAGCCGCCAAGGGATCTCCCCAGCGAGTGACGGGGCAGACCATTTGGCGGCTTTAAAATAGATAAAGCTTGTTAGATCCAAGCCTTTAAATTGATTTGTTTGACGAAGTCTTCATGGGATTGAACCTCATCCTTGCTCTTCTCTACAGCCGCTTCCGGCTCATCGCCATTCATAACTTTGTTGAACAGCTCTTCATTATTGGTGGCCAGAGCAAAATCAATCAAAGCTTCTCTTTCAATTCGATCGGCTTCCTGCCTCAGCAAAACTTCTTCCAGCTCTATATCTTCAGAAGGAACATAGAATTGCTTGCTTGCTCTGGGAACGCGAACAACATAATCGAATACGTTATCCGCATTTCGGTCATAAGCGATCACATATCCATATTCCCCAATGGGGAGATTTTGTTCAAAACTATCAGCAACAATAACTACTTTCTGTCCGAGTCGAAGCATGGACTCCCTCCTGTCTGATTAAACCTAGCTTCTAATCAGTATGGTACTAGAAAAAGAGAGTGGTGTCCATAAAAATTGAGAGGGATATATTTGGATGATGCTTTATTAAATGACAAGGCCTCCGTTAACCTCCAGCACCGTACCGTTCACATAGTCGGATTCGTCCGAGGCCAAATACAAATAGGCTTGAGCGATATCTGAAGGTCGGCCCAATCGATGCAGCGGGACTTTGTCCAGCATTTGCTGCAGCACCTTTTCAGGAACATTCGCTACCATGCTCGTTTCTATATATCCAGGAGCCACTGCATTTACATGGATGCCTTTATGTCCAAGCTCCTTGGCCCATGTTTTGGTCATGCCAATGACCCCGGCTTTGGTTGCCGCATAATTAGTTTGACCGATATTTCCATGCACGCCGACAATCGACGAAGTATTGATGATCTTCCCTTTGCCTCTTTGAACCATATGCGGTGCGAGATAGCGGGTACAGTAGAATACCCCGTTCAGATTGACATCAATGACTCGCTGCCACTGCTCAATCGACATTTTGGTCAGCATGCTGTCCTGGGTGATTCCGGCATTGTTGATCAAAATGTCCGGCGTTCCCCAGTGTTCCAAAACAACAGCAATCATCCGCTCCACACTCTCGGCGCTCGATACGTCTACCTTGACGAATATGGCCCGGTCCCCTGCTGTTGCGTTCAGCTCATCCACAGCCGCTTGACCGGCCGTTTCATCATAGTCAGCGACGCACACCTTGGCGCCTTCTTTGATGAATAACGCAGCCGTTTCCCGGCCGATGCCGTTGCCTCCTCCGGTGATCAATGCAACTTTCCCTTGAAGTCTCATTTTGGATTCGATTCCTCCATAAAATTCGTCATATGCCGAAGCAATTGCGGCAAATCGTCGATTAAGGGTGAGTGCCCGCAATTGTCCATAGAGACGGCTTCAGCTCGCTCACCAATGTCTTCGAGAATTTCCTGCACCATATTTTCCGGAATGACCAAATCAATATTGCCCCGAATGACCAAGGTCGGCGCTTGAATACGCCTAGCCGCCCCAGTTCCTTTGGACACTGGATTGTCGATATCGCTAATGTTAAATACATTAAGGCCGTGATAAATATCCGCCAAATTACGCTGCGTTAAAATATCATCCAAGTAGGCCTCATATCTCTCGGGATCAGGCTTCTTACCATTATATACGGCTGCATCGAACAGCATTTTCATAAACGCTTTATCTCTGTCCTCCCCAGCCTTGGAAATCATCTGCGTTCTTGGGAGCTGACCGATCTCCGCTCTTGTTGTAATCCTTTGTTCCAGATCGGGAACTCCCTGTTCGTTGTCTTTGTAAAAAGGGTAGCCGCGTGTCGACATCGAAGCCAGCAGGATCAGCTTCTTGACTTGCTCCGGATAGTCGGCGGCATACTGCATCACGACTCCCCCACCCGTTGACCAGCCAACCAGATAAATCGAGGTCAGGTCGAGCGCTTCGGTAAACAGCTTCAAATCGCGGGTATAGTCTGTCAAATCCGCAATGGGTTGATGGTAGGTGGAAATGCCGAACCCCCGCAAATCCACGGCAATTACCTTGAAGCGAGAATCCAGATTTTCAATGACAACATCCCAATGCTTGGAGGAATTCATATTGCCGTGCACGAGCAGCACAACCTCGTCACCGCCTGCACGCTCTCTGTAACCCATCGTTTCTCCGTTTGGAAGCATAACCGATTTTAATGTGATTTCCGCCATATTCTCATCCCCATTTCAATGTGGTGGCGCCCCAGGCATAGCCGATGCCGGCACTGACAAGGACAACAAGGTCGCCTGCTTGGATTTTCCCCTGCCGGGCAGCAAGCTCAAGACTTAATATTTGATCAATTTGGCCAATGTGGCCGTATTCGTGCAGATAGATCGACTGTTCCTGGCTGAGTCCAAGCTCGCCGAGCACATAATCGTGCGCAGATTTTTTCATATGCAAAATGGCCAAATATCGAATATCTTCCACGGTGTAGCCGCTTTTAGCGACGGACTCCCGGATCGATTTCAGGAAGTTTTCCATCGATTTGGCTTCAAGCCGCTGCTTCATCCCTTCCGGGTCCGGCACATCAAAGAAGTTCAAACGCTGCTCCAGCGCTTCGGCCGTCAGCGGATTCTTGGTGCCTCCTGCACACAAGATGACATCCTCCGAGAAGGAGCCGTCCGTGATGAGGTGGCTTTCCAGCAGCAGGTTTTCGGTATGGCCTTTTTGCAGCAATAGAGCCCCGCCGCCGGCTGCCAGATTGAACATGAACCGGGTGCGCGGATTGCTGTAATCGATTAAATCCACATTGCGGTAACCGCCGGCCAGCAGCACGGTGCGGATCGCGGGGTCTGCCAGCATCATGCTTTTTGCCACTTTTAGCGCCATGATGGTCGTACCGCAGCGCAGGGCAGCGTCGAATCCCCATGCGTTCAGTGCACCGATTTCCTGCTGAAGCTTTAGGGCAGCGGTCCATACAGGGTATTCTTTATGCTCCTCGCCAATATAAATGATCAGATCAATTTCAAGCGGATCGAGCTTTGCTTTGCTAAGAGCTTCCCGTGCCGCCCGAATCCCCATCTCGCAGCTGTGATCATCAGGACCTGGAACAGGCTTGCGGGTGATCCCCATTTTCCGCTCAATCACGTCTTGCGGTATACCTGATGCTTTGCTAATGTCTGCACTGCTCATAAAGGTTTCGGGCAAATAGATCGCAGTACTTAGGATGCCGATGGATTCATCAGGAATGTGCATGTGTTTTACCCTCTTTTTAAGATCTCTTCTATAAAATTCATCGCTGCGGGGAGCGAATGTACGATAATCTCGTCCTCTCCCTGAACATGGGTGACGCGTATACGCCATTGACTTTCCGTTTCAGCCGCTTCGATCGGGCTAAATCGCAGAACAAAGGAAGATACTGCCTGCGGCTCTACCATGACACATCATCTCGCTTTCTTGCCGATGGCGGTTTTTTTCGCTGCGCCCATAGCTTAATCGTTCCTGCGATGCCCTTAGGGAACACCATTACGACCAAAATGTACAGTAAACCGAAAAAGATGATCCAACGCTCGAAAATCGGATGAACCTTGGATAAACTCGTCAATAGCTCGTGCGCCAGTTCAATGAGCGTCGCCCCAATGACACCACCGTAAAGCGTACCAATGCCGCCGATAATGGTCATCAGCAATGCATTCAGCGTCATGTCCATGGAAAAAACAGATGTGTTGACAAATCGCAGTGTCATGCCGTACATGGCACCGCTTAAAGCCGCAACTACACCTGCCACAACACTGGCAATCACTTTGTAATGCACGACCTGATAACCAAGGGAAGCGGTTCGCTGCTCATTTTCACGAATGGCCTGCAGTACTTTCCCCAAGGGAGAGCGTGTAAACCGGCGAAGCAGCAAGAACAGCACCACCATAAATACGAGTGCAGCATAATAGAAGAACATACGGTCCCGAATAAGCTCAGGGACGGGAAACGGAAAGCCGTCCTCCCCTTTGGTGACAGAACGCCATTTATCGGCTAATACTGTAAAGAGCCCGGCAAAGGCCAGCGTTAGCATCGCATAAAAATGACTTTGCAGCCGCAAGGACAAAATGCCAACTACATAACTGACAGCCGCCGCCAATAGCACGCCGATCAGCAATGCGAGCAGAAGATGGCCTATTGAATCGCCGAACTGGTTCATCACGATGCCAACCGAATAGGCGCCTATGCCGAAAAACATGGCATGCCCGAACGAAACTATGCCGGTATAGCCAAGCAGGAGATCATAGCTCATTGCGAACACGGCAAAGATAAATATTTTGGTCAAGAGAATCAATATACTGCGTGAATCATTCATGAGCGGGAATGCCGCGAGCAGCATCACAATGATGACAGGCGACAGGCCTAATGGATAACGTGAAACTTTTTGCAGCATGCCTTCACCTCTTCAATCCATATAATCCAGAAGGTTTGACCAGAAGCACTAACACCATCAGCAGCATGTTGACCGCTAAAGACAAATCTGGCGCATAATAAGACATGAAAGCCCCCGAAAGTCCAACCAGAACGGAAGCGACCGCTGAACCTTGTACCGAACCCATTCCCCCGATGACAACGACGATAAACGCCAAAATCGCAAACTGCATGCCCATTTCAGCGAAAATGACTCCGGAGTATGGAGCAAGCAGAACGCCCCCTAGTGCTGCCATCCCTGCACCGAGCATAAAGACGAGTGAAAAAATCCGTTTAATGTTGTAGCCGAGCGCCTGCACCATATCTTTATTCATTACACCCGCTCGAACAACGAGTCCAAGCTTGGTTCGGTTCAGCATCAGCTGCAATCCAACAAACAGCAGAAGTCCGACGATGATGATAAATAGTCGATATTTGATCAATATGACTCCGCCAAGCTGCCAACTGCCATCCAGATAAGGAGGTACAACCGCGCTCAGCTGGCTGGGTCCCCAGACAACCTTGAGCATTTCGGTGAGGACGAGCATAACGCCCAATGTCACCAATATTTGCTGCAGATGGTTCCCATAGACGGGCCGAATGATCCACCGCTCCATGATCCACCCTATCGCAACACCTGCCAGGACGGCTCCGATAATAGCCAGAATAAAGCTCCCGGTACGCATATAAACCCAAACGCCCATATAAGCGCCCCAAGCAAACAATCCGCCATGGCCAAAATTCAGTACGTCCATCAAACCGAATATTAATGAGAGACCAGCCGCCAGTAAAAAGATCAGCATACCGGTGGCCAGCCCATTGACGAATAAACTGATGATCACATCCATGCTTCCAACCGCCTTTACGCTATCCCCAAGTATTTCTTACGCGCGTCCTGGTCTTCTTTGAGTTCCTTCATTTCGCCGTGGTGTACAATTCTTCCCTCATCCACGATATAAAACCGGTCGCCAATCGTGCTGGCCATGAAAAAATTTTGCTCGACAAGCAGCACGGTTGTTTTTTCCTTCATCTGCTTGATGGCCTGCATGACCTTCTCCACGACGATAGGCGCCAGCCCCTTGCTGGGCTCATCGACCAACAGCAGTTCATTATCCCCGACATACGCTCTTGCCAAAGCCAGCATCTGCTTCTGACCTCCGCTTAACAGGCCGGACTTCCGATGCCAAAGTGTCTTGAGATCGGGGAATAGATTGAGGATCCATTCCTGTTTCTCGAGGGCGTCATCATCTCTCTTGAGAATAGAAATCCGCATGTTTTCCTCCACCGTTAAATCCTTGAAAACGCCTTGATCCTCAGGCACATAACCGATGCCTTTGCGGGAGATTTCATAGGTGGGAAGAGCGCCGATGCTTTCTCCGCGAAAAGTAATGCGGCCTTTGGAAATCGGATTCAGTCCCAGAATCGATCGCAGTGTCGTCGTTTTGCCGGCTCCATTCCGGCCAAAAAGCACCGTAATTTCACCTTTTTGCACCTCGAAGGAAACTCCTTGAAGAATGTGATACTGCTGGATATAGGTTTCAATTTGCTCTACCTTAAGAAGCGTCATCATAATGCCCTCCCAAGTAAGCCGACTGTACCAATTCATTGTTCATGATGTCCTGTGGAGAACCATTCGCCAGAAACTTCCCGTTGAACAATACGGTGATGCTGTCTGATAAGTCAAGCACCATGTCCATCTTATGTTCGATCAGGAGAATCGTTTTATCCCCCTGCTCCTTAATGCGGCGCAGCACGTCAAGGATTGTCGGAACCTCCTCGATGGAAATGCCGGCTGTCGGCTCGTCAAGCAGCAAGAGCTCCGATTTCAGCGCAAGCAGCATGGCGATTTCCAGCTTCCGTTTCTCACCGTGGGCCAGATGCTGAGCAAGTGAATTGTGCTTGCCATCCAGCAGTACGGTCTGCAGAAGGTGATAGGCTTCCTCCTCGAATTGCTTGAACCGGGACAGTGATGAGAAAAAATTGAACCGCACACCCGCGCAGGATTGTACAGCCAAACGCACATTTTCGAGCACAGTCAGATTGGGAAATACATTGGTGATTTGAAATGATCGCCCCATCCCCTTTCTCGTTCGAAGAGGAGGAGACAGACGTGTGATGTCTGCCCCCTTGAACAAGATGCTTCCATGAGTCGGCTGTAGTTCCCCGCTTAGCAGATTGAATAAAGTCGTCTTTCCGGCGCCATTCGGTCCGATGATGGACAGAAAATGACGAGGCGGGACCTTCAAGCTGATACTGTTCACTGCCACATGGCCGTCGAAGGCGATCGTCAACTCACGAGTTTCCAGAATAGGTTCCATAAGATCACCTTGCTGATTTATTTTTTGTTCACGATCGGCGGTGCTGTCTCATCCATGGTCAATTCGCGGATGAGTACGGGTACAGGATAATCGAAGCCGTCCTTCTTCTCCAGCTTAATGGCAAACAAGGACTGCAGCGCCTGGTGATCTTCCGCACGGAATTTCATTTTTCCTTTTGGCGTATCAAATGTCATGCCTTCCATAGCGGTTATGAGCTTATCCGCATTGGTTTCCCCATTCGTCTTCTTGATGGCTTCGACAATGGCAATCGCCGCTGACATACCGCCCGGTGTAAACAGATCCGGCACTTCGCCGTTAAAACGCTTCTTGTGTTCATCAACCAACCACTTGTTGGCATCATTTTGTGGGAGTGTGTTGTAATAAACAGTAAAGCCTTCCATTCCAACGAGATCGTTCATTGTTTTCAGCGCTGCGATATCCGGAGCTCCCGTGGAAATCTTGATTCCCCCTTGCTGCACCTTCATATCCTGAAGCTGCTTCCAAGGTGAGTTCGCACCCGCCCATACGACAAACAAGTAATCCGGCTTAGCCTGGATGATCTTTTGGATATTGGCGGTGAAATCAGTTGCTTTCGCGTCTGCATACTCTTCGGCGACGAATTTGGCACCCAGCTTCTCGGCAGCGGCTTTAAAAGCTTTGACGCCGTCGCGTCCGAAGGCGCTGTCCGGAGCAAAAGTGGCGATTTTCGTACCCTGCTTGGCGATGGCTGCTGCCCCCGCAACCGCATCCTGCGAGGAATTACGAGCTGTACGAAAAACGTATTTATTCCAGCTGGCGCCGGTAATGCTGTCAGCCGCTGCGGGTTCGACGATAATCGGTTTTTTGTATTCCAAAGCCAGCGGCAAGACAGCCAGCGTGTCGGCGGAGCTGGAAGAACCGACCAGGAAGTCCACCTTGTCTTTCTCCAGCAGCTTCGTCGCTTTCTGAACGGCTACGTCGGATTTCGTTTCGGTGTCCTCAATGATGAATTGAATCGGACGACCGTTCACTTCTTTCGTTCCTTTGGTTGCATAATCAAGACCTAATTCGAAGCCTCTCGTCGTTTGTTTGCCATAGCTTTCAAGGGCTCCGGTCATGGAAGCAAGAACACCGACCTTGATCGGGTCTTTTTTTGGTGAAGCGCTTGCATTTACGGTCGTTGCCGGACTGCTGCTGTTGCCGCTTGGAGAAGCACTGCTGCCACCGCTGTTGCTGCTGGTACCGCAAGCTGTAGTAAATAGAAAAAGTGCTGAGAGAAGCGCAAGGCTTCCTCCGCGAATCCGTTTTTTGTAAGACATCGACTAAATCCCCCTTAATATTTCAAGATAATCTCATCATAAGGAGAAGGGGTTACAAATGAGTTGCATTCGAAGCAAGCAGCGATTCGTACATACGCGTTGTCGCCGCCATCGGTTTGACGCCGAGCTCGCGTTCAAGCACACGGCAGCATTTTTTGTACCACTTGATGGCCTGATTCCGATTGTTCAATGTACTGTGGCTGAGCATCAAGAGACGGTAGGCCTCCTCCCAGCAGCAATCTTTTTCGAGAATTTGCTCGCACCAATGAATGGACGCTTCATATCTTTGTTCTTCCTGGTATAATTTTGCCAGCTTTTCACTGCCTCGCAAATAAAGCACCTGCAGCCTCTCCCGTTCCTCAATGCTCCAGTCCTGATAGCGTCGATCCGGCATATAATCCCCTTTGTAGAGGGCAAGACCTTTTTCCAAAGCATGGATCGCCTGGGCAGCATCCTGTTCCTCCAGCCCGGCGCGGATCCATAATTCAAACTCTACCGCATCAAGCTCCAGCCCGGAAGCAAGGTTCAATCCGTAAGCGCTGCCATGACGCTGAATGAAAAATGGCGTTGAGCGAGCCCGCCTCTGCGGCTCAAGGGTCGTATTTAAGGCGTTTAGCGCAACCTTAAAATCGCGATTAGCCGCATTTTCACTCAACTCGCCGAACAGCAGCGAGATAATTTCGTCCTTCGGCACGAGCTGCTGCCTTTTGTTGACAAGCAGCTGAAAAAGCTCCTTCGCTTTCCCGCGCTGCCAATTTTTCTCAACAATAGCTTGATCCCCAAGCCAAACTTTAAAGCTTCCCAGTGTTTCAATGCGCAGCGTATAGCCAGGGTGATAGGTTAAATGTTCCATACCCAGCTTGGTGAGCAAGATGTTCACATAATGGGCTTGAATATCCTGCTTCTGAGCTTCAATCAAGAGTGGAGCCAGCTGCTGGATATTCCGTGGGCCGAACAATGTTCTTTTTTGAATCAGAAAGTCGTATTGTCCGGTCTGCGCCTGCTTCAGGAAACGCTCCATGTGAATCAGGAACTCAACGCCAGGCTCCTCCTGATAAGCAAGCAGCGCCTGCCACAGAAGTGTCACGGTTACGCCGTAGCTGTCTCCGCAATGCATAAACCGCTCGCGGCACTCGGCAAAAAGTGTTTCCGCTTCTCCGCAGCGGCCATCATAAAAGGCCGTAATCCCTATACCTAAGCGGATCAGTGTAGAAAGCCACTCATCCTTCACTTTCTCGGTTTCCGCCAAGGCTTCCATGCTAAACCTGTCCGCTGTATCATATGATCCTTCACGGGCATAGAGGAGCCCGAGGCCCATTAACGGTTCTGCACGTCCTCTTGAAACGTTGAGCCGCTCCATAATGTCCAAAGACGTTTGATAGCAGGTTAACGCAACCGAGAAGTCATATTTCGGAAGCAGCTGTGCCGCATGCCCGAGCCGCATCCAGCCGCACGCCTCCACAAAAGGGGCCTTCAACTGGATCCCCTGCATCATGCCCTGCTGCGCCAACCGCTTGGCTTCCTCAGGCTCACCGAGCATAGCCTCAATAAGCGAAAGCAAGATATCCGCTTCCCTGTGCGAGCGCGGTAATGGATTCTCGCCGGGCCATGTTTGGCGGTGCCTGCTGAACTCAATCATTTTTTTGGATTGCTTCAGCCTTCCGGTCCGAAGATGCAATCTGGCCTCGAGCAGATCCTCATGAAAATCGTGACGCAGACTGCGACAGCGCTCATACCAAACCTCGGCATCCGCAGCACGTCCCAAATTAATCAGGTTTTCCGCCATCAAGCTGTACTGCCGGATAAAATGCTCCTTCCCGCACGACTCTACACGCTCTAACAATTCGATGGCTTGAGACAGCAGATCTTCCGCTTTTCCCGGCTGAATCGTGTCCAGATAAATTCTTGCCTGACCTTCAAGACCCAAGCTGCGGCTAAGTAAATCACCGACGGCGTCGGCAAGCTTTTCGCCTCTTATATAGCATTCGACAGCCCGATCGTAAGCCGAACGGTACCGATAAATATCCCCTTCATAAATCCAAAGTAAATAACGTTTGTCTTTACCCTGTTCAGGCACGCGCCCGATTTTTTCCAAAAGGCTTTCGAGCTGCCCTTTCTCCAGCATGGTACCGCCGTAGTCCTGCAGCAGCTCTGTGTAAGAAGGCCAATCCTCGATCGCTTCAAAATGGGAGAGAGCCTGTAATTCCAAGCCTTTTCCCCTATAGTAATGGGCAGCTTTTCGGTTTAAATCTACGAAAGCCTCAGTTTTTCGATTCAATTGGCCTAGCAAAAAATCTCGAAACAGAGCATGGTACCGATAATGACCCTCTCCTAATGGAACAATGAACAAGCTTTGAGCGCTTAGCCACTCCAATATATATTGGGAATCTTGACTCGACCGCAAATGGTCGCAAATCTCGGAGCTCATATCTTCAAGAATACAGGTTTGCTCTAAAAAGCCCTGAACATGCTGCGGCTGCTTCAAAAGCACTTCCATCGTCAAGAATCGGAACAGCTCTCCCATCGTATCCGCATGATCGGTCAATACGGAAGCGACGCTGCCCCCCGCCAGCAATAATCGCTGCCAAATCAGCTGGACGGCGATCGCCCAACCTTCGGTTACCCGGTAAATTTGCGCTGCTTCTTCAGGCTGGAGCGGATACTCGTAGCAGTCTGTGAACAGCACCTCGATTTCCTCTTCCGAAAAGGCAAGGTCCTTTTCCCCGATCTCAAGAAGATCCCCTTTGACTTTCAAGGTAGTTAAATAATCCCAATGGGGGCGCGAGCGACTGGACAGAACAAGGTGAAAGCCGTCCGGCAAATGCTGAAGCAAATAACTCATGAAGGTATCGATTCCAACCGACGACTCCACGAAGTGGTAATCATCGATGACGAGCACGCTGTCCTCGGGCAAAAGCATGAGCTCGTTAATAAAAGCCTCGCAAAGCTCCATGATGTCCTTGCTTCGCGTATAAGGCTCGCTGTCGGCCAATTGCTCTTGCAGCTCCGAGCCGAAGGATGGGTAGACAGAACGAAGCGCGTGAATGAGATAATGAAGAAAAGGAAGCAGGTCATCGTCGTGAGCGCTTGTTGAATACCAGCTGTAGGTCGCTGATTCGGCAAGCAAAAAAGAAGCCAGGGCTGTACTTTTTCCGTAGCCCGGCCCCGAGTGGACCAGTGTCATTTTATATTGGTTCATCCGCTTTAATTTTTTGATTAATCCGGCTCTGTGTAAAACCTGTTTTTTCATTTGCGGCGGCGTTAGCTTTGTTTTCAGGATGAATTTAACGTTCTTCATCTGCACGCTCCCGTTTGAGTCTGTTTCTCCTCCATCTTACCATATTACCTGATCTCGCTGATGATACGATTTTTATCGATTTTGCCTACCGCCGTTTTCGGAAGCTCACCAACTGCGACAAAGCGCTTCGGAACCTTGTATTTGCCGATAGAAGCTTTGCAATACTGCTTCATGCTTTCTTCATCCAAGCTGCAGCCCTCCTTCAGTACGAGTACGGCAGTAACGAGTTCGCCCCATTTCTCATCCGGAATGCCAACCACAGCTGCTTCTACCACGTCTGAATGCTGCTGAAGCAGATGCTCTACTTCTAAAGGGTAAACGTTTTCACCGCCGGTGATGATCATGTCTTTTTTTCGGCCCATGATGTAATAATAGCCGTCCTGATCCCTTCGGCCCAAATCGCCGGTATGAAACCAACCGTCTGTAAAAGCCTCCTCGGTCGCCTGCGGCAAATTCCAGTAGGAGTGAAACAAATGTCCGCCACGCAGCATGATTTCACCAACTTCTTCATCGGCTGCTGTCTCACCTTGCGCATTTGAAATCTTAATGTCATTCAGCATCATCGACTTGCCGACTGACCCTACACGTTTCGCCGCATGTGACGGATGAATATAGAAATTGTTAGGTCCGGCTTCCGTCATGCCGTAGCCTTCCTTAAAAGCGAGCCCTTTCGAGGCAAACGCATCGTAGATCGTATGAGGACATGGCGCTCCTCCCGACAGGAACGTATGCATAGTTGGAAAAGTCGCCTCAGCAAATGCGTCGGACTGCGTCAGCATATGGTACATCGTCGGCACTAGCAGCACAAGGGTGCAGCGCTCGCGATTGACGATCCGCACAAAGTCTTCGGCTCGAAACGTTTTGCAGACAATAACCGTTCCTCCGGCTTGAAGGACGGGTAAGGAAAGCGCATTTAATCCACCGGTGTGAAACATAGGCATGTACGTCGGTGTAATATCTCGGGAAGTCAAATCCCAGCTGACAACCGTGTTGATCGCATTCCAAAAAATCGAACGGTGCGACAACACAACCCCTTTCGGTTTCCCGGTCGTCCCACCCGTATATATGATGGCCAGCGGGTCGTCAATATGCAGATCAGGACAATCTTCAGGAGCCGCAACTTTATGATGAGATTCCAAATCGCTTATGCTCATTAGCTTATACGGGCTGTTCAGAGCTTCAGTCAATCCGTATGCTGCAGCCGCATTTTCTTGAAATTCCGCCAACTGCGGATGAACCACAACGACCTTCGGCCGGCAGTTTTGTAAAATGTATTCCAGCTCGGAAATGGCCAAACGCCAATTTAAAGGAACAAAAATAGCTCCCAGCTTGGCGCAGGCAAATAACAAATCAAAATAACAAATATCATTGGGCGATAAAAGAGCGACACGATCCCCTTTTCCGACACCTTCGCTTTGTAAATATGCCGCCAGACGCAGAAAACGCCGCTCCATATCCCCGTAAGTCCATCTTTCTCCGGTTTCCCCACTGACTACTGCAATGAGTTCGGGCTGAAGCTGGCATCTTCGCTCAAACCAATCTATGACGCACTCCAAGCTATTTCCCCCATCCTGCTGCCGTTACCTAACTTCAGTAAACTATGAGGCGGTTACAAATCAGTTACATGGATGGGGGATGGTGCAAGAATTAGACTTTCTTTACACCATTGTCGTGCGTAATCGGAGATGCAAGGATACTCAACCCCAAGGAGCAAAGCGCGCTAAGGAATATGGCCCCTCCCCATAGTTCAGGACTCCAGCTAAGCTTATTAGAAATCTGCAAATCCAAAAAATACAAGCCCCAAATGAAAATCGGGAGCAAGAAGAATACACCTCGGTACAGCCAGTCGCCTGCATTCTTGTCTTTAATCATTCGAAACAGCAAATCACCGGCAATACCGCTTATCAATAATATGATATTGGAACTGAAATGGCTGAAACCATCCAAAACACCCATCAATACGGATTCGAAAATGAAGAAGTACGTCACTGTTCCGAATGGGAGCTTCCATCGTCTTAAAATAACCATGATGGGTACAACCAGCAGCATGGTCGTGATCAGAAAATCAACTATGGACCGACCAACTGAATCTTCTTGATGAGCACCGGGCAGTTGGTTTCGGAATGACCAGGCATACATGAGAAAAAAGGCCATAACGGCAAAGGTTAGAGCCACCGAGGTCAACGCGGGCAATAGTCTTGAAAATGTTGGTGCTTCGTCTTTCTCCGATTTGCTCAATGCCCTGTATGGGCTTGTAAGGATCAACAATCCACCAGACAGAAGAATTAGATGTGTCGGGCTCAAAAGAGCCTCGATATCCTTCTCGATGCCAAGTACACTGTGCCAAATCATATCGCCTATGCCGCCGATGAAAAAAATAATAACTCCTGCTGCCCCAAGCTTGTAACCATCTGGTACAGCCTCTATCCAGGTCGCGTGATTTCCGGCAGTTTTATTTTGGAGAATTAAAATCAAAATCCATACTGCGCAAGCGAGATAGCCTGAATACAAAATAGCATGCCAAGGCGTAAAAAAGCTTTCGACTGCACCATGGTTGTGGGCAAAGCCGTCGATAAACACGCCTGCGATGAGCCACATTCCCATGATCATGGTAATGGAATGCTTAAAGTTGGTCGTTTTTGCTGCTGTTTGTGTTCCCTGCAGTTGCATTGACAATCTGTTCATCTCCTTTTTTGGATCTTTATATCCGTATTATAAAACAAAGTCAGTGTGTTGGGTGAGAATAAGTTTTGGGTGAGAAAAAAATTGAAATGCAAGAAACCAGCATCCTCAAAGGTTTGCTGGTTTATCTTGAGAAGTATTTACAAATTAAGTCTTGCATAGAAATGCTTTGAATTTATTAGGATATCCGTTGTTGCAATGCCTGCAAATTGTCCATTCCAATATTCTTGCTGCCGAGAGGACATTGATCCGTTTCACTGTAAAATCCATGAAAATCTGAACCGCCTGTCTTCAGCAAGTTGAAATTTTTGGCGATTTGTTGAGCTAGTTGTTCCGTATTTTCATCATGTAAAGGATGCCGCACTTCGATTCCTTGAAGTCCCGCAACTTTCCATTCGGGAATAGCGGCAAAATTGTTAAATTGCTTGGGATGAGCGATCACGGGAACGCCTCCCGCCTGACGAATCGCATCGATAGCGTCGAATGCATCCACATACTCCAGAGAGATATAAGCAATGCCCTTCTCCCCTCCTTGTTCTCCGCGTGAGAAAAGCTTTTTGTACAAATCACCGTAAATCGTCTGCGTGTAGCCCTTATCCAGAAGGGCGTGCATGATATGCTGTTTGTAAACACCGGTTCCGCCTTCCGCATAACGCTCCACTTGCTCCCACGTTATATCGTAGCCGGCTTCTTTGATAAGCTGCACCATTTCTTGGGAAGCCTCGTGCCGCTTTTTGATCATCGGATCGCAAAGCTGTGAAAGGGCTGCATGTCCAGGTGTTATGTAATATCCAAGAATATGAGCCCTGGTATTCCGTTGGAAATCATAAGCGGAGATCTCAATACCCGGAATAATTTCCACTCCAAGATCTTGACCCGTTTGCGCAGCTTCTTCCAAGCCTATTGTAGTGTCATGATCCGTAATAGCCAAATGAGTTACCCCTTCGTTTTTGGCCATCGTGATGACCTCCCGGATCGTGAACGAATTATCCGAGATTTTGGTATGACAGTGAAGGTCGATCATTCTTTATCCTCCTTCAAACGATTTTCAATATCTGACGTATCCGTATTCTCGCTGTCAATTAATCTCAACCTTAAAACTGATGCCATGTCTGGAAAATCCAAGATTGTCGTAAAAGCGATGGGCATCTGTTCTTTTTTCGTTGCTCGACAGCATGAGTTTATAGCATCCTTGCCGTACCGCCTCTTCCATTGCTGCCTCCATGAGGATCTTACCGATGCCTTGACCCTGGCTGGAAGGGTCGACGACGACATTCTCCACAATAGCAAATTTCTGGCCGGCGTGACCGAGGTTATCGCATATGATCATGCAAAAGGTACCGACAGTCTTGTCGTCTTCAACCGCCAGATAGCAACGATAATGCGGATAAGCTGCCATGCGTTCAAAGATGTCCTCCGCATCGGAAATACTCATCTCCGCTTCCGCATCCAGAACGCTGAGCAATCTTAAGATCTCGGGTAAATCCTGTTTCCGCGCTTCACGAATTCGCATGCTTTACGACCTCCCCTATGCCCGCGCCATGGCGATAATCAGTTTGATAGACGATTATTCCGTCAACGATCGTGGCTCGAATTAGCGGATAGCCTTCTTGCAGCTCGACAAGTATCAGGTCCGCGTGCTTTCCTGCTTCAACGGAGCCCAATTCGCCATCCAGTCCCAGCGCCTCAGCAGGGTTAAGCGTCGCGAGCCGTACCGCTTCGTGCAGCGGCATATGCTGTTCAGCCAATTGAAAAATAGCGGCCAGCATCGTCGACGGCACATAATCGGAGCAAAGCATATCGGCCGCTCCAGCCAGAATGGCGTCTATAGCACGCATGTTGTTGCTATGGGAGCTGCCGCGAACGACGTTCGGTGCACCGACGCAAACATGCATCCCCTGCGACTTCGCATAGAAGGCCGTTTCCAAATTGACCGGAAATTCGCTGATGTCGGCTCCTAAATGGATAACCTGATCGACTTTATCCGGAGTATCGTCGTCGTGGGATGCCAGTCGAATGCCTTTTTCCGATGCTCGGGAGGCCAAGCTTTTCAATGCCTTCCAATCAAGACGTTTTTGGTTTTCACTAATCATTTCGACGAGCTCTTGAATTTCTGATTCATCGCCGCCGTACGTTTTTTTCATGAAATTTACATAGCTGCCCGGCGCCGAGAACTGCCCTTGACCCGGAGTATGATCCATGTACGAAAGCAAATCGATAAGATCCCCCTCCAACATTTCCTCGACTTGGGAAAGGCCTTCCAGATTCGTCAATTCGTAACGAAGATGGATGCGGTGGCGGATCAGCGCTGTTTTCTTGCGGTATGTTGAGATTGCTTGGGCGATCTCCCTTACGGTTTCGTTGTTTCTGACACCAATGCCGTCCGATAGTGAGATAGCGTGATACATCGTTGTGATGCCGCAGCCCGCCAGCTTCTTCTCCAGCTCAAAATGGGACATGGGAAGTGGGAAATGGGTGTTTGGCCTTGGCTGAATTTCTTTCTCAATCGCATCGCTGTGCATATCGATCAAGCCGGGCAGCAAATACGAGCCTTCCGCATGCAGCACGACGGCTGAGCTGTCTCTTGCCGAATTTACTGCACTATAACCCGAAGCACCCGTTTCCACACGTACGATACGTCCGTCCTCAATCCAAACGGCGCCTTCCGTCGTTCGATCCGGCAGCACCAACTGGCAACCCGTAATCACAATGGCGTGATGCTTCATGATATTGTCCTTTCCATCATTACACCGTTTTCCATCGCGTAATGCTTATCGATTACCTGCTGCATGAAATCAAGGTCATGGAAAATTCCGACCATGCTCGTGCCGCCTTGCTTCAGCCGCAAAATCATCTCTTTTACCGCTTCTTTCGAACGATTATCCAGCGATGCTGTCGGCTCGTCAAGAAGCAGCAGCTTCGGGCGCTTCACCATCGCTCTGGCCAAGTTCAGGCGCAGCTTCTCCCCACCGCTGAATGTGCCGGGATAAGCATCCCACAGCGTTTGGGGGAGTTCGAAAAAGGAGAGTGACGTCTCCGACTCCGCAGCCGCCGCTTCTTCACCGACGCCGGTTTCTAGGAAGGCTTCCTTGACGACGCCGAAGGCGGTCACTCGCGGCAGCACCGACAAGAATTGGGACACATAGCCGATTTCTTTTTTGCGGATTTCAATAATCTGCTGCTCACTCGCTTGAGCCAAATCGATCGTGCCGAACTGGCCGGAACGGAACAGAATTTGACCGCCCGTAGAAAGATAGGTGCGATATAAGCATTTTAAAATCGTCGACTTGCCCACGCCGCTCTTGCCTGTAATGCCGATGAATTCTCCGTCATGCAAGGTCAAGTTTACATCGCGGCACCCGACGATGTTTTTTGCAACCTGCTGATAGAGCAGGAACGTTTTTTGTAAATTGCGAACTTCCAAAAGCATGTCCGTACCTCCTTACAGCATCGAATTGACGAGCAGCTGTGTATATGGGTGTTGGGGATCCTCCAGGATTTGGTCGGTCAGACCCGCTTCGACGATTCTCCCGTTCTTCATCACAATCGTACGTGCGGTCAGCATGCGGATGACGCCGAAGTCGTGAGAGACCACGACCATGGTAATGCCCATCTCGCGCTGGAGCTGCCGCACCATATCCAAAACGCTAGCCTGCACCGATACGTCCAGACCAGTTGTAATTTCGTCAAGCAGCAGCAGCGGCGGATTGTTGGCAATCGCCTTAGAAATTTGAACCCGCTGCTGCATCCCTCCGCTGAATCGGCGCGGCGGTTCGTCCATGCGCAAAACCGGTATTTCGGTTCGCTGCAGCAGCTCGCTCGCTCTTTCGCGAATTTGCCCGACATGAAAGACGTCGGCCATTAGCAGCTTCTCGGCAATATTGCCGCCGCTGGAAAAATCCAACCGCAGCCCGAGATGCGGGTGCTGATACACCATACCCATCAGATGATGGCGGATCCAGCGTTTTTTTTGCGCGCTCAGCTCAAACAGATTCGTAGTTCCGCCCGGAAAACGGGAAACATGCATTTCGCCGAAGGTCGGGGCTTCATCGAAATACAACGTTTTGACCAACGTGCTTTTGCCCGATCCGCTCTCACCAACGATCCCGAGGATTTCACCCGGATGCACGTCGAAACTGACGTCTCCGCAAGCGATGATAGAGCCGCAGCGCGGACAAATATTGCGGTCGAATTCAGGTCCGGTAAGCGACAAACAATCGTCGCAGGATGGACCGTATATTTTATTCAGATTCTTCACCATGAGCATTGGTTCCGGCTCTGATGCCGCCGTATCAATGCTCGCGACGGAGTTTTCCAGTTGTTTATATAATCTGTCAGGGGTCACTGCAAAGGCCTCCTTCTGCATCATTCGTGTTTTGAAATTGACTGGCTCAGGCTACCGTATTTCTGCAGAAACAGAGGAACATCGTTCAAATCGGCAAAACGCTCCTCCAGGATTTCGCGCGGCCAATCCCACCATGCCGTCCGCATCAAAGCTTCGGCGGTATCCTTTGGGAATCGTTCTTTAATGAACCGAGCAGGAACGCCTCCGACGATCGAATACGGGGGTACATCCTTAGTCACTACCGCTCCGGCCGCGATGACCGCCCCGGTGCCAATCGTCACGCCCGCCATAATCGAAGCCCCGTGGCCGATCCAGACGTCATGACCGATGACGACCTTGTCCTCACGCCGCCATTCAAAAAATTCCGCATCGTCCTGATCGTCGAAACGATAAGACGCTTTACGGTACGTGGCATGATGCTGGGTTACCCGCCAAGTGGGATGATCCCCCGGGTTTATAGCCGTATGGGAGGCAATCGAACAAAATTTCCCGATCTCCGCATAGTGGATAATGACTTGATCCATACAATAGCTGTAATCGCCGAAGCGCACTTCGTTCATACGGGTACCTGGACCGATCGAGGTCCAAGCCCCGACCCAGCAATCCCGAAGATTTGCTGTTTCGTGGATAGTCGGCTCCTCCGACAGCTGATGCTCCTGATGCTCATGATGAATATGTTTGAATGACATCGCTCATTCCCCTCTCGACGCCGAGTTTCATATATTCAAAGCTTTCTCTTCAGAAACGGCAAGCGGATAAGACATTTGACAAACAAGCGCGCCTCCGACGAACACCTTCTCAATGACAGGGCGGCCGCCGTCCTCCGCAACGATGAGCAAATGGCCTCTTTGCCAGCCTCCAAGGATCCCGTATTGGTGGCGATATCAAGGGCCAGCGCCGGATTCAAGGAGACCATGTTGACGGCTTGGTGAACAGGTATACCTTCGTGCTTCAATCGAAACACGGCTTGCAACAAAGATGGAGGATAATAATCGGAGCACAAAATATCGACGACACCGGCACGGATGGCTTCCATCGCAGATAAATTGTCGCTGTGCGAGCGCCCAAGCAGCACGTTTGGCGCCCCCATGGCAACGAACAGCCCTCTTTTGCGCGCTTCTACTGCAACGTCCAGCTTAATCGGGAATTCTGCGATTGATGCTTCCCAAGCTTCGACCAAATCCAGTTTCTCCACGGAGTCGTCGTCATGAGAAGCAAGAGGAATCCGTTTGATCTTGGCCAGCCCTGCCAATTCGGAGAGCACCTCGCCGCTCGCTCGGGGCAGGTTCCGCCTTGCATTAAGCATCTCTTCGGCTTCTTCATCGCTGATCCCTTGACGGCCCATAATCAACGCTTTATGCGCCTCGATGCTGCGCCATTGACCTTGTCCCGGCGTATGGTCCATAAAGGAAATTTGATCGATTTCTCCTTGTACGAGCAATTCTCGAATCGCTTCCACAGCAGTCAAATTGGTAATTTCAAAACGAAGATGAATACGGTGCCGGATCAATCGGCGCTGCAGGGCGAACTCTTTTAAGGCACGAATAGACGAGAGGACATAATCGTTCTGTCGTATCAAAGTTTTGGATCTGTCATCCAGCATGCCCAAGCAGTGATAAATGGTCGTGATCCCTTGTGAGACCAGCTTGCGCTCCAGCTCATATAATGACTGATCAAATGGAAACTGGCTTGTAGGCCTTGGCTGCACTTCGTTTTCGATCGCATCGCTGTGGGTATCGATGATGCCTGGAAGTATCCATCGGCCCTCTACATCCATATCGGGTACTCCCGAAGCCTCCGAGCGTAAGATTGCGGCAATCTTTCCGTCTTCAAGAATCAACGTATGATTATCCTTGATGCCATGCGGCGTGACGATACGCCCTCCGCCAATTTTCAAAATCTTACTCATCGCTGTCTCCCTTTCAGAATGACGGCCCATTGCTCTGGAGCATTTGTTTCTCGCAATAGGCGGTATCCGAGCATTGATATGTCAATTCGCCTTGATCCCCCGTTACTTCATCGAGGAACGTATCCCGGCTTCCGCAGCGGGAGCAGGCTTTACCTTCAAACCGCTCTATCTCAAATGGATAATCGTCGAATTGAAGTGGTATGACTCGGGTATAGGGAGGAACGGCATATATTTTTTTCTCCCTGCCGGCCCCAAGAAGCGTCAAATGATCGGCATCGTTCAGCTTGGGCATATCCCAACGGGGAATAGGACTGGGCGCCATAATGTAGCGGTCTTCGACCATTGCCGGATAATCGGCGCCGTGTGTGATTCCTCCCCATTTCACGATATTTTCATAAAGCGACAGCCAGATGGAGCTGTAATCTTTTTCCGCATGCATTCTTCGCGTTGCCGTTTCCATCTTTTCCACTTTACGCAGCGGTTCGGGCTGCGGCACCTGAAGCACGAGGATTTGATCGCTGCGCAGGCGCTCCTCCGGAATCCGGTGCCTGGATTGAATGACACTCGCTTCCACCGTATCCGTCGTCGTCTTGATCCCGCATGTTTTCTCGGCCAGCTTGCGGATGCTGACTGCATTGACACTGTCGTCACTGCCCTGGTCGATCACCTTCAAACAATCGTCCAGTCCGACCAAGGATAAGGTCAGCTGCAAGCCCCCGGTGCCCCAGCCTCGTCCGATTGGAAGCTCCCGTGAAGCAAAGGGCACCTGATAGCCGGGAATCGCCACGGCCTTCAGCGACTTGCGGCGAATCTCTCTTTTCGACCCTTCATCGAGAAAAGCAAAATTGTACGGCTTGATTTCAAACGGAGGTCGGACTTTCGTGCTGTTCATGCGTTTCCTCCTTTTGCTCGATCGTTTTCTGTTCGGGCTGCTGTTCTTTATTCACTTTCACATCGCGAATCCGGTCGAGCTCCGATTGGAACGTGACGTAATGAGGCAGCTTCAAATGGCTGACGAAACCGCTCGATTCAACGCTGTCGATGTGTGACAGAACAAATTCCTCATCCTGCGTAGGAAGATCTCCGCCATTTTCGAGGCTATGTTCCAAAATCGACATGGAGATCGCCTTCACTTCATTTTGGCCAAAGCAAAGTCCGTAGCCCAACTGAAACTGGACTTGACCACTGGCTGGATCCTGTTGAAACGAGTTGATGCTCTCCACTTCCGTCATCATAATTTCACCGATATATACCGCATCCTCTTCCGTTTGCTCGTCCTCGGCGGCAAAGGGATAGGGGACATAAGCCGGCACATAACCGACCCGCAATTCACCGATCGTCGGATGCACGGCACCATAACCGCGCATACTGCCGTAAGCGAGCGCCGTCATCGCCCCGGTTTCTCCACGGGCGAGCGCTTGCAGGCGGGCGGAACGGGAGGAGGGGAAAGTCAGCTTTTCCCTCGTAAGATCATAAGGTTCTTCTTCCTGAACCGTATGCATCCTTGCAACTAAACCCTGAGAGCGGAGCAAATCCGCCACTTTGGCAAAAGTGAGCTCTTCAGCCTGCTGCTCAGCGTCAGCCTGCTCAGCCAAATACTCGCTGACAAACGCTTCAATCTCCTGAGCTGTCTCGCCGCGCAGTGAAAAATCGAGCAGCCGATGCGTATAATCATAGGTAGGACCGAGGATTTGACCTCCGGGAATATCACGGAAGGAGGAGGAAATGCGCCGAATGATCCGCATCCGGCCGGGCTCCATCGTCAATGTGTATTGATTGCGGGCCAAGGTGGAACGGTAAGCGCGCAGCAAAAAAGCTGCCTCAAACGGGTCGCCTTCCGATTGGAAAATGGAGAGCGCCGCATATTCTTGGGCATAAAGCCCCCCCTCGCTCATCACGCGATCAGAAAGCAGGCGAAGCCGATGCTCGATACCGTCGATCGTGAGCTCCGCGTCGCTGTTCCGAAGCCGGAAAAATTGGGTCAGCCGATTCGCCTGAGTGATCGCTTCTTGCCCGCCCATAACGGATACATATGCCATGTCAGTTCGCCTCCTTGATCCGTGTCGTGCGCGGAATTCCGATTAGGTTCCCGTTCTTATCGAGCAGCCATATATCAATGCCTCTCGGAAATTCTTCGTTCAGCAATTCACGAATGTGCATCCATGCCGGGTCAAGCCCGCCGATGCGAATCATCGCTTCCCCGCGAATTCCAGGTCCTTGAAGAAGATAAACGGTGCTTTCCTCCTCGGAAGCCATACAATTGTCTACAGTCAATAGCACAGTAGCTCCGGTTTCGGGAAATTCCGGAAGCCCGATCTTAAGCTTCGACGCCCAAGACTGTGTTTCGCTTCCCGATGCAAATATATAATCCGCCTCTCCCGGATTCACCGAACGAGAGAAGGTCGATTGTCGAATCCAGTTCTCCAACGCCTCCGCACCTGGCAAGGCCATATGGAACGTGACCTCGTTATCGAGCAGTGTGAGCGCTGCAGCCGCGATGGAATTATGCAAGGGTTCCGAAAATATAAGCTTTTCCGCAGCTGCCGCAATGGAAGCCGTTGTACCAGGCCTGCTGAGTGTATCCAGCAATCGGCGGTACACCTGCTGTGTATCGTGAACGCTATCGAACCCTGTCTCAGCTGCGTTTGGCATAATATTCCTCCGCCGTCTCAAAGTGTACTTTCGTTTGCAGAATGCGCTCCAGCTCTTGCTTTTCACGCAGCTCTAACTGCTCTTCCTCTTCGTGCAGCAGCTCGGTCCAAACCGGAATTTCGGGATGACCCGCTTGAAATGCTGCATCCACGACAGCCAGGCAGTATGCCTTTTCCGGCTCTTCGCCCAAGCAAATTCCGAAGCCGGTCGTTCCGTCCAACTCTACCGTACATTCCGTCACTAATATTTCCCCGATAAAAAAAGGCTGTCCGGAAACCGAGTCACGGGCCTTGCCCATCACCAGACTCGTTTCGGGAGAGCGCACGGTTCGAACATTCGACGACGCTTCGATTTCCGAGGTCAGCCGCTCCAGCAGCGAGCGATTTCCTTCTACAAGAACTTTAGTCCTGCGAGATCGCTTCATTCTAACTTCCCCTCCTTGTTCATGCAGAATGATCAGATTTTCATTCTGCGCTTTATAGCAACAAATGTAAGTTCAAGCGTGTAGGCAAAAAGGAACACCAATAAAATCGCAAGTCCAGCCCGACCAAAGTTGTAACCGGATATACTTGCGGCGATTAAATAACCGATTCCCCCGGCGCCGACCATACCGAGTATCGCGGATTCCGAGAAATTATGTTCAAACCGCAAGGCTCCCCAAGCGATCAAAGCAGTAATGGACGCCGGCAAAACCGCGCTGAAAAAGATTTGGATGCGGTTTGCCCCGGCAGCCTGCAGCGCCTCGATAATTTCCTGCGGAACTTCTTCGAAAGACTGCGCAAATGCGCGTGCAAAAAATGAAGTTGCATGTACGGAAAGACCTACAACGCCAGGAGCAGGGCCAAACCCCAGGGACACCAGCGCAAGCAGTACCCAGACCGGAGTAGGAACAGCTCTTAGAAATGAAAAAAAAGCGGACATTGCAGCGGCTAGTTTCTTGCTCAGTGTAATATTTTTGGCCATAAAGGCAGCCATAACCAAACCCAGGAGCAAGCTGTATACAGTTGCAAGAATGGTTACCGTAACCGAATCGGCAAAGCCAAAAAGAACTAATTCGATATTGGCAAAATTGAGTTTGGACAAATCCGTAAACACGCTGGCCAGCTTGCCGACACGGGAAGCAAGCTTGATCCAATCGATCTGAAGACTTATTATGGATACGATTGAAAGGATAGCTGCAATCCATAGGAATACATGAATCGAACGATTGAAAGCAGGGTTGTTGATTCTGATTTTTCCGGATCGGTTTTGCATCATACAAGAACCTTCCTTCTCAGCCAGTTGGTTAATATATCAATCAAAATAATAAGCACTGCGATCGTAAGAATAATCGCGCAGGCAACATGATAATTGAACGACTTGATATTTTGTATCAGAACTAGGCCAACACCGCCGCCGCCAACCATCCCGACTATCGTTGAAGCCCTGATGTTCAGCTCAATACCATAAAGAAACCAGGAAATATAGCCTGGGATCGCGGCCGGAATCACTCCTTGGGTTATCCTTTGAAAGAAATTGGCGCCTGAAGCGTTTAATGCCTCCAGAACGTCCCCTCCGACCTCATCAATCGTTTCAATATATGCCCTGAGCAGAAAACCGAAGGTTTCTACGATAAGCGCGATCAAGCCTACGGAAGTGCCGATTCCAAAAGCCATGACAAGGATTAACGCCCATACGAGCGCCGGTATGTTTCTCGTGAAGGAACCGATCGCGCGTATGATTCTCGCCAGCCACGAGTACGGCGAAGTGAGCATAGAGCCGAAAAAAGCGAACACAAAAGCGAAGATGGCAGCGATGAATGTGGCTGATAGCGCCATTTCGACAGTTTGCAGCAATGATTCCCATAACCCTTTCGCTTTCACAACATTCGGCGGCAAAAAATCCTGCGTGATAAATTTCCAAAAAACACCCTGCTCAGTAAAAATGATAAATGGATTGTACTGGGTATAGACAGTAGCCGCAATAAAAAATACGGCCATAATGAAGAATGCTATCAAATAATTTCTTTTCTCTCGTCTGTCGATCAGATGCAGGCGTTTGGGCTTTTCAGACAACAGCCTGCACCTCCTCGCTCATCATCAGCTTATCGATTGAAGTATTATAAATTTCTTCAATCGTATTGTCCCCGAGCTTTGAGGGCGGGCCGTCAAACACGAGCTTCCCTTTGCGAATGCCTATAATCCTTGTTGCATATTGTTTGGCCACATGGACTTGGTGGAGGTTGACGATACAGGAAATATTCTGTTCCCGTGTCAAATCGCGAATCAAATCCATGATGACTTTGGAGCTGTTCGGATCAAGCGATGCGATCGGCTCGTCGCAAAGCAGCAGAGAAGGCTCCTGCATAAGCGCCCGAACGATTCCGACCCTTTGCTTCTGACCTCCCGACAGCTCGCTGGCCCTCTTATACATATGTTCCAGAAGTCCTACTTTTTCCAAATAGGCGACGGCTTTCTGTTTGTCCTCTTCCTTATACTGGTTTAGAACGCTCTCCAGCGTGGACATGTAGCCAAGTCTGCCATGCATGACGTTCTGCATGACGGTTAGGCGGGATGCAAGGTTAAAATGTTGAAAAATCATGCCGATTCGTCTTCTAGCTTCCCTGATTTGTTTCCCTTTGAAATGAGTGATGTCATGTCCCTCGAAAATGACACTCCCATCGGTCGGCTCGACCATGCGATTCAGGCATCTAAGGAGGGTTGACTTGCCTGCGCCGGAAGACCCGATAATGACGACGAATTCCCCTTGCTTCACTTCAAAGCTTATGTCATCCACAGCCAGTGAACCCGCCCCGTACGATTTGGTAACATGGTCAATGATTAAATGCGCATTCAATTTCTTTTTCCTCCTTAAAAGGGCAAAGGTTTTGTCCCCTTTGCCCTTTGGAATGATTGTGCATTTTATTTTGACTTGCTGATTACAGATTGAATTTCTTTCTCAAAGCCAATATATCAGTGTACAACTTATCCTCTACAGGAACATAACGAATCTTCTGTCCCGCTTTCTGGCCTACAAAATCCGTGAAAAATTTGTCGTTATCGTATTTCACTAGAAAATCTTTTACCTGCTTTTTCAAGTCTGCAGGCAGATCGCCGCGAATAGCTAACGGCCCTTGAGGAATCGGAGGCGATTTAAAAATAATTTTTACTGCGTTTTTATCAACTCTGCCTGCTGCGATTTCGCGGTCAAAAGTATCGGAGGCAACCGGAGCAGCTTCGATATCTCCTTTGGCTACAGCTTGCAGACCATTTTGATGCGCTCCGGAGAATGAGACGGATTTAAAAAACTTTCCGTTAGTATGCAGGTCATCGAATGTAAGATTGTTGTCATTTATAGCCTTGAGAATCTCAAAAGAAGGAACCAGATTTCCGGAAGTGGAATTCGGGTCTACGAAAGCGAAGGTCTTGCCTTTCAGGTCGGCGATGGAATTGATTTTGTCGTTCTTTGCTTGAGTAATAATGTAAGAATTGTAAGTAGCATTCTCTGTTTTGCCGTCAGCTGCCGGCACCACCATAGGCTCTGCTTTTGAACGTTCTTGAGCTTGCGAGTAGGAAAGAGGTCCGAAATTGGCAATATCCGCTTTACCTGTTCTCATAGCTTCGATAACTGCGTTATAGTCGCTGCCAAGAAACTCTTTAACTGTTACGTGGAGAGCCGCTCCAAGATCCTTTGCCAAGCCTTGACGCGCTTGAGCCAGCTCTTCTTTAGCTTCGTTCGGAAGATAAGCGATAACCAGTGTATCTACCTTTGCCGACGGGGCTGGTGTAGCTGTAGCTGTAGCAGCAGTTGTAGCTGCACTGGATGGGCTGGCAGACGAACCATTTTGTGCTGTGTTCGATTGTGCGCATGCTGCTAATAAAGTGATCATTAATGCGGAAACGATTGATCCTGCTGCTAATTTCTTTAACATACGATCTCTCCTTCTGATTATGTATCTATTTTTCTTAGACAATACTAGATTAACGTAGATTTATATTGGTAATGTAAGCTCACTTTGGAGATTGTGTAAATCTTGGAATCATCAATAAATTTCCTTAACAATTTCCTCCTCAGTAAGTTTATGTATCTATATTTAACAGCTGTGGATAAGCTGCCATTTTCCCTCGACCATCGCGCGAACAACTTGCGGCAGCTCTGTCACCGCCGATTTACGAACCAGGAGCAGGTCGGCCTGCTTGCCCGTCTCCAGAGAGCCGAGCTTGTCCTCAGAGCCGATGGCGCGTGCCGGATAGAGACTGGCATAGGCCACAGACTGCGGTAAATTCAAACCTTCATCGACAAGTGAAAATACGGCAGCAAGCATGGAGTACGGATAGTAGTCGGAACAGATGATATTCGCTAACCCTTCCTTCAGCGCATGGCGTGCCGACAAGTTGTTCTCATGCGAAATTCCGCGCAGCACATTCGGTCCTCCCACAACGGCAAACATCCCGCTTTGTATCGCGTAGGCTGCCGTTTGCTCATTGAGAGGAAACTCGCTGACGGTAGCTCCATTTGCCTTCATTTCATCTAATTTGAGCGGTGTATCGTCGTCATGGGAGCAGAGTGTGATTCCGCGCCTGATCGCGTGCTCCATCAATTGCTTGGTCGCTTCGAAATCAATAGCTTCGCGTTTGGCCCGCTGCTCTTCGATGAATACCTCTCGAGCCTCTCCGGTCAATTGATATGTCTTTTCTACATAGTATCTGTATTCATCCAGCGTCTTATATTTGCCGTATTGCGGCGTATGATCCATGACAGAAAACAAGTCAACCCATCCATTATCGATCATGCGGGTGATTCCCGTGACTCCTTGGCTGTTCACCAACTCATAACGGACATGAATGCGGTGCCTCAGTAGAGCATCCGAGCTTTCCCGCAAACGAACGATTTCCTCGGCAATCGAGTATCCGGAATCGTTCGAACGAATTCCTGGCTCCCCTGTAAATGAAATCGAATGAAACATTGTTGTAATGCCTGCAGACAATAGATATGACTGCAGGGAACGAAGTGCGAGCGGGACCTGAATCATCACACTTTTACGCGGCTGAATCGCTTTTTCGAACGCATCTCCATGTAAATCGATCAAGCCCGGAAGCACAAAACAGCCCTGTGCGTTCACTTTCTCCGCATGCTCCGCTTGGGGGAAATCGTTCAGCGGGGACTCCGCGTTTCGGCTTATTCCGACAATCGTTCTGTTATCGATCCAAATTGCTCCTGGAAACGCCTCATTAGGTGTAACAATAATTCCGTTAAATATAAGCACTGATGTCATGCAAACAATTCCTCCAACGTTCTGGTTGCTTTAAACAGCGTCCTTACGAGTAAGAGTATAACCCCGGCACTTGGTAGTGGTACAATAGGAAAATATAATCCTCATCATTCGAAAATCCTTTGTTAAGAGTTTGTAATCCAACAACAAATCTATAAAAACATGGGGGACAAGCCATGATCGAGGCTCTGAAAATTTTTGTGTGCGTGATGGAACTGGAAAGTTTCTCAAGAGCTGCAGAACAGTTATATGTGACACAGCCTACCGTTAGCCAGCAAATCCGCAACTTGGAGAACGATATGGGTACGAAATTGATCGAACGCACGTCGAAATATGTCAAGGCCACGGAAGCCGGACAACTTTTATACATTAAAGCCAAACAGATACTACAAACCTACGAAGAAGCGAAGATCGATATTGGACGACTGCACAATGTGGTGTCGGGGGCAGTGCGCATCGGGGCGAGCTATTCGATCGGGGAGTCGATATTGCCGAAAATTTTATCGGAGTATGCGTTACAATTCCCATTGGTTGACATTAAAGCGACAATCGCCAATACGAGTGATATTTTACAAGGGGTTCGCAAGCATGACTTTGAAATAGGGCTGGTAAGTGAGGAGATCCAATTCTCTGATCTCAGGACAGAAAAACTGATGGATGACGAAATGGTCATTATCTTGCCTTCTAACCATCCCTTAGCCATGCACGAGACGCTCTCGCAAGATCATCTTCAGGATCACATCTGGATTTTCAGGGAAAAGGGATCCGGTACGCGCGCTTTCACAGACGGTCTGATCCATGACTACAGGATTCAAGTGAAGCGATCCTATGAGTTTAGCAGCAGCCAGGCCGTGAAAGAAGCTGTCTCTTCTGGTTTGGGAATGGCAATCGTCTCTTATTGGATTGTTAGAAAAGAACAAGCTTTAGGGGACATACTCATACGCAGACTGAAAGACAGAAAGCTTAGCCGCTCCTTCTACATCATTCATCGCAAAGAACTAACGACGACAATGGCTGTGAGCAAGCTGCTGGAGCAATTGATTATGTTCAAATCAAAATAAATTTGACATGCAAAAAACCAGCAAACTCAATGGTTTGCCGGTCAGATTATCGAGAAACCCGCGTCGACGGGTTTCTTTTTGTGTTACGTCGAGACCTTCTCGACAGCCTGGGAGCCCATTGGCTCTGACGGCAGAGGATCTTACCCTTACCGTTTTCATTTTATGAGGCTAAACTTAGGATTAATGACTCCAAAGTCATTATTTGTCCAATTTTTCTTGTCTAGCGTGCTGCAGTGAACAAAATGTCCTTATTGGGAAAGTTTGGTTCACTAATACTGAGTTTTCGATCACTATGGCAAGTTACATTAAGATTAAAATGTAAAATAATGAGGCTTGGTTTATTATTTGTGAGTTTATGCTCATTAACCCTTACACGTAATTGAGTCCTGAAACGTAAGGAAGCGGGATTGGGAATAACATCTTTAGAGCATCCTTTATCGAAGGCTCGGCCTTATATTCCGGCTGAACATCAAACAACAGAGAGACCAGCTCTTGGGGCTCAAGCTCGAATGATGAATGATTCATCGTGATTTGGCAGTGACCGCCATCAAGATTCTGGATACGGAAGGCTTGACTGGATGCTTTATTTTTTTCATTTAAAAAAGGGCGAAGCTGTTCAATTAAGGTTTCCGGATTAACTACGTACACGGTTCCGCTGTTTTTCTCATCTTGGTGATTAACGACTTCCAGCTCATGATGAAATTGACTGTCCTGCCATGGAACAACGATATCCAGAAGAGGAAGCAGATATGCATCAAAAGCATGGGCCAGCAGTGCGCTAACCAATGCAGCATCCCCTGCTGTCTCTACAGTAAACGGAGCACGTTTATAGGTAAATTGATTAGGCACGCTAACCACGACGCACGCTTGAATGCGATTGTCTTTTTCCGCTACAAGCACTCTATGCTCCAACTTCACACAGCTGGCGTAAGCATGGGCATGAATCATCGAAGCTAATTCAGATATACTTTGCTCATAGCGGATTTTTCTGGAAGCGAATACTTCATTTAAAGAGAACCAATCCCTGGATTCCAATTGCCTTACTGTATAACCGCTGAGCGCTTGTCTGTCTGTTATGGCCTGTGCGCTGTTTGAATTTAATACATATCGTTTCACAGATCCAAAATGATAGCAGTGTGAACGAATGTATAGGGATCTATCTCCTGATATGAAAATTAGAGAGGCTGGTGTCTTGCTTGCAAATTGCTGAATGGCACTTAGTATCTCTCCGGCGTAGCCTTTTCCCCGATAATCAGGATGTGTACAAACAGCACCTAAGGAATAAATCGGCAATCTGGATAGCCCTACTTGCATAAATGTCGGAACGATACCAATAAAGGCAACCAACTTCCCCTGTTCAAAAGCTCCGAAAGATTGTCCCAGGCTTTGAGAAAAAACGAGCGGGAAGGCTTCTGCCATTGAACTTTGTTCTGCATCCCGAAATACAGCATCTGCAAGTTGAATAGCTTCGTTCATCTCATGTCCTTGTACTTGACGTATCTCTGCCATATGCAACCTCCTCGTGATCAAAATCCCAATTTGCCAAGTTACTTGTATTTTTTAATAAATTCTACCGCCATGCGAATATCAACTTCCGGTTGGGTTCCCACTTCACGTTCAATCGTCAAATATCCATTGTAGCTAATGTCCTGCAGCGCTGCAAAATAAGCATCAAAAGGTACTTTTCCCGCTCCGAGCGGCAATTCCTTAAAAATTTCTCCGGAAGTAACCATCTGGGCAATCTTGCCGTGATCCATCGGCTCAAAGCCAAGAGCGCCATATACCTCGCGAGGGTCTACTTCACGAATACGCATTCCGTCTTTTACATGTGTATGCACGATGTAGTCTTTTAAAATATGAACACCCTGCACCGGGTCATCTCCTGTTACCATAACCATATTGGCCGGGTCAAAATTAACCGAGACGCCTTTTGTGCTGAGTGTGTCCAGAAAGCTTTTCAAATGAGAGGCGCGTTCGGGTCCGGTTTCGATTGCAAAATAAGCTTTGTTGTCATGGGCATATTGTCCAAGCTCTTCACAAGCCTTCTGCAGGCTGTGGAACACCTCACCTTGTGTATCCTCCGGGACGATCCCGATATGAGTCGTGACGATATTCGTGCCCAAATCCAAAGCAAGGTCTAGAATTCGTTTCGATTTCTCCACCTTAGCCGCATTGGCATGTTTATCCTGAAAGCCGTGTCCGCCCAAGTCCCCGCAAAGAGCCGAAATTTCAAGACCCAGCGAAGCAATGAAAGCTTTCAGCTCCTTACGACCAGCTTGCGTTATAATGTCAGGATCCAGCTCACCGCTGACCGCATAAATCTGCACACCATCAGCACCTACATCTTTGGCTTTCAATAGTCCTTCACGGACGCCAAGTCCAAAGCTGTCAACGATAACGCCTATTTTATTGGTTAATTTCATTCCATTTTCCTCCACGATACAATCAGTTTAGTCCATCTATGCTTCATTCCAAAAACGGCGGGCATTGTCAAAGCTGTATCTCGTACCGATTTTATCCGATTCCATACCCTCAAATTCGAGGGAGATATAACCGTTATACCCAAATTCCCTAATAGTGCGGACAATATGCCGCGTCTCCACATCGCCATGACCGAAAATCGTTCCACGGATGTATTTGCCGCTCAAGGTCTGAAGCCATCCTTCTCCTGGAAATTGGTAAGGTTGACGGATGAAAAAGTCTTTAAAGTGTATGACTTCGGCAAACGGCAAGCATTTCTTGACAGCAGATACCGGATCCTCATCCACACAAAGAAAATTGCCGATATCGAGCAAAAGTTTGAAATTAGGTCTGTTGACCGCTTTAGCAATTCGCAGCAGCCTGTCGCTCGGGGTTATATAAAAGCCGTGATTTTCAATCATCGTTGTTATCCCGTATTGGGCCGCGTATTCTGAAATGGTACCGCATGCTTCGACAAGCTTGGGAAAATCCGCTTCGAACTGTCCGATTTGCTCCGTCTCGAATCCCCATTGGACAATGTCGTGACGTACCCTTTTGGCACCCAGTCGAGCAGCGAGCTCCACTTGCTTTTTGATACGCTCAATCTCTTGTTTGTATTCCTCTTGAGTTTCTTTAAGCACATCGCCGGAAAATGAATAGTTGGAAACCTCGATTTGGATTTCATTGGCTTTGGCAGCTATAGCATCGGCTAATGGAAAATTCCCTTCCAGGTCAATGCCGATCGGGACAATTTCTACGTGCTCGGCTCCTTGCTCTTTGATCCATTCCAAGCCTTCAAATATATCGATTTGCTGTGACTTTAAGCTGGGTGACAAGCAATAGCTGCTGATGCCAAGTTTCATCGAATTCACAACCTCTCTAAATAATAATGAAAGTTCGGTTAAAATACTATGAATCGGATTCAAATTGCCTTAAAACAAACCCATAATAGCACCTTTTAACCAGAAATTCAAACAAACTTTTTGTTTGAAAAACATTTTTTTTGTGATAAACTTTTAACATAAAGGGAGGTAGAGGAACTATGGAAAACATAAGCGATGAGTTCGAATTCTTGAACGAATTGGTCAAGGGACTTGCCTCCCAATTCGGAAGTAACTGTGAGGTTGTGCTGCATGATTTAACAGGCTCCTATGACAGTACGATCAGAGCCATCGAGAATGGTCACATAACCGGAAGAAAAATCGGCGATCCGGGAACCAATCTCGGGCTTGAAATATTGCGCGGCAATGAAGTTAACGGCAATAAATTCAATTATATTACCCAAACAAAAGAAGGGCGTATCCTGCGCTCCAGTTCCTGGTATATGAAAAATAGCGAGGGCAGCACGATTGGCTCGCTGTGTATTAATTTCGATATCACTGAGCTGATGATGGCTGAAAAAACACTAAAATCGTTGACTGCCGCGGGCTTACAAACCCAAATTCAAGAATCTTTCGTCAGCAACGTAAATGATTTGCTCACGGCCATGATTCAAGAAGCGCAAGAGAAGGTAGGCAAGCCGGTTGCCGTCATGACTAAGGAAGACAAGACCAGGATGATTCAAATGTTGGACAGCAAGGGCGCTTTCCTGATCAAAAAGGGCGGAGAGCGGATAAGCAGCTACCTCAATATCTCCAAATATACGCTTTACAGCTACCTTGAAAATTCGAAAAATAACGTGAATAGGAGTGAAACCGTATAATGCCGGACAACGATCCAAAAGTGATGGAACAAGCTGATTTGGAAACCCCCTGTTTAATCATTGATACCGAAAAAGTCAAGCACAACATCAAATCCATGGCAGAGGTCATTAGCCATCATAAGGTTAACCTGCGTCCCCATGCCAAAACGCATAAGCTGCCGTACATTGCACACCTTCAGCTGCAAGAAGGGGCGGTCGGCATCACCGTAGCGAAAGTATCGGAAGCCGAAGTTATGGCGCAGCATGGGATCACCAATATATTTATCGCTTACCCACTTGTTACTCCCAGTAAAATTGAGCGCGCGATCCGATTGAGCGAACGCATTGAGCTGATCATCGGTGTCGACAGCTTAGAGGGCGCCTTGCGTGTCGAGGCAACAGCAGCTAAGCATGATCATGTACTGCAGGTTCGATTGGAAATCGATACAGGGCTGCGCAGAACCGGTGTACTCTATGAGGAAGCGCTTGAGCTGGCCGTCAAAATCAACAGTCTGAAACATCTGCGTCTGACCGGCATCTTTACGTTCCGCGGACCGATTTTGTCCGGCAAACCGACTCTTGATATCCGCGCTGCAGGCGAAGAGGAAGGCAAGCTAATGGTTAAGCTCGCTGAGCAAATTCGTGCGGCAGGCATTCCGATAACGGATGTCAGCGTCGGTTCTTCACCTACTGCAGTTGCGGTAGCTGCAGTGGAAGGCATCACGGAAGTCAGGCCGGGTACTTATGTGTACAAGGATCGAATGCAAGCCCGTTATGGGCTATGCAGTTTGGATGATTGTGCAGGAACCATGGAAGTTACAGTTGTGAGCCGTCCTTCCCCTGATCTTGCCATTATCGACGGGGGCAGCAAAACCTTTGCCACCGATGTCCAGCCGGGTACTGAGCCGCTGCAGCTGAAGGGCTTCGGGCATGTGATCGAGCTGCCGGACGCATTACTGGAACGTCTAACCGAGGAGCATGGCATGCTGCGATTAGGACCTTCAGCACAAGCGGCAAACCCACGCATCGGCGACCGCCTGCATATTATTCCCAATCATATTTGCAGTACCGTAAATTTGCATAATCGCATCATCCTGCGAAGCGGCGACCGGTTTGAGTCTGTTCCTGTACTTGGCCGCGGAATGTTGGAGTAGCAGGTCGACTAACATCACGAATAGCATTCATCTCTCTGGGAGGTTTATAAAGTATGCTTGATCTCATTCTTACCAACGGACGTATTGTTGACGGCACAGGAAACCCTTGGTTCCTTGGCGATGTTGGTGTCAAAGACGGGCAAATTGTTGCTGTCGGCAGCCTTTCCGAGCAGGAGGCAGGGAAAGTTATTGATGTACACCGTCAGGTCATTTCCCCTGGCTTTATCGATGGGCATTGTCATTCCGATTTAATGATCCTGGATCATCCCTTCAGTGAAATTAAAATCCAGCAAGGAGTGACCACAGAGGTTGTCGGCAACTGCGGCTTAGCCCCTGCACCTTTCGTAAAAAGCAATGCTGAGCTGTTGAAAAGCTACATCCAGCCTGTGATTGGCAAAACTTCATGGGATTGGCCCTGGGAAACCGTTGGGCAGTATATGGAAACCGTTGCCGCTTCTCAGATCTCTGAGCATATCGCCACTTATGTGGCACATGGCGCCTTGCGTATTGCCGTTATGGGATTTGCTAAGCGGCCAGCCACCTCAGCCGAATTGCAGCTTATGAAGCAAATGCTGGAGGAAGGCCTTAAAGCAGGCGCAATCGGCTTCTCCATCGGACTTCTTTACGCTCCGGGCAGTTACACGACAAAAGAGGAAATTGCTGAGCTCTGTTCGGTACTGCCCAAGTATAACGGACTTTTCTCAACGCACATCCGCGGAGAAGGCAACAACCTGCTGCCCTCCATCAAAGAGGTGATCTGGATTGCGGAGAAAGCTGGCGTCTCCCTCCATATCAGCCATTTGAAGGCAGCAGGCAAGAGCAATTGGGGCAAGGTGCTCGAAGCTCTGGAATTGGTTGAGGATGCAAGAGCTCGCGGCATGGATGTGACTTGCGACGTATATCCTTACAATGCCGGTTCGACAAGCTTAACAACCGTTCTCCCCCCATGGATGCTGGAAGGAGGAATAGACAGCTTGCTTGAAGTGACGGGTGACAAGAGTCTCCGTCCCCGGATTCGTGAAGAACTGAGCCGAGAGCAGCCGGATTGGGACAATCTCGTCAGCTCCACAGGATGGCAGAGCGTCTTCATCTCAACCGTTCACACCGAGGCTAACCGGAGCCTGGAAGGAAAGCATATAGCCGAGATCAGTGAGGCCAGAGGTCAGCATCCTGTAGATTGTGTGCTGGACCTGCTGAATGAAGAAGAAGGCCGCATCACCATCGTCTATTTTCATATGTCCGATGAGGATGTTAAGCAAGTCATCGGTTATGAGAAATCTTTGATCGCATCTGACAGTTTAACCTGCGAAACCGGGAAGCCTCACCCGAGGCTCTACGGAACATTCCCCCGCGTATTTGCCAAATATGTAAGGGAGGATCGTCTGCTGTCTTTGGAGCAAGCCGTCCGCAAAATTACCTCGTTCCCGGTACAAAGATTCAAGCTGGGCAAACGCGGTCTAATCGTACCCGGATATGCAGCCGATTTGGCCGTCTTTGATCCGGACACGATTCAAGATCTCGCTACCTTTGAACAGCCAAGACAATATCCCGAAGGCATTTCACACGTGTTCGTGAAGGGCAAGCCCACACTTCTGCACGGACAGCATACTCATGCTCGGGAAGGCGGCCTCATTCGGGCCCAGCACCAATGCCAGCATTAATCAACCAAATACATGAATATGGAGGTGCCGAGCAATGGCACTAATCGAACAACGTTTAAATGAGCTAGGTATCACACTTCCTCCTTCACCGGAGCCTCGTTTCACTTACATTCCCTGCAATCGTACAGGAAACCTGATTTACTTATCGGGACAAGATTGCCGCATTAATGGAACCTTGATGTATGAAGGCAAGCTTGGAAACGAGCTTACGATTGAACAAGGCCAAGAAGCTGCACGTCAAACCATCATCAACTGTTTGGCCGTGATGAAAGGCTATCTCGGCGATTTAGACAGGGTGGTAAAGATCGTTAAAATTCTCGGCTTCGTCAACAGCGCTCCCGGCTTCGCCGATCAGCCTTACGTGATGAACGGCGCATCCGACCTGCTTGTTTCTGTTTTCGGCGAGAATGGCAAGCATGCCCGATCGGCTATCGGCACGAGTGACCTGCCCTTTCATACGCCGGTTGAAATCGAAATTATCGCTGAAATTCGCGACTAAAAGGAATTTTGCAAAAGGCTTGCCCCGTTGTTTAACGGATGGCAAGCCTTTTTTCAATTCCTATGAATGATCCAAGAGAGATCAAAGCTTCTCCAGCATGCTGGTTAAATTGGCGACTGATCGGATCGAGCCCGACTTCTGTTCTTCATTCCCTTCAAATTCTACAGTTAACCATCCATCGTAACCTAACTCATGTAGGCGGGCCAAAAGGGAGTCCAGGGGTACACTGCCTTCACCAATTACTGTGCCGGCATACCGGACTCCGGATAAAGAAACATAAGTCTCTCCTTGGAAGATTTCCTCCACCTTGATGAAATCTTTGCAGTGCACGTGGGCAATCATCGTATTTAACTGTTCCAATGCGTCGTTCGGATTTTCGTCGACCAGTATAAAATTTCCCGTATCAAACGTGCTGCGAAGCGCCGGAGAGTTTACTTCCCTGATGATCTTTTGCACCTGACCTGCTTTGCCTGCGAATAAACCATGGTTCTCCAAGCACAGCGTGATGTCTTTTTTTCCAGCATACTCGGCTGCAGCTTTCAGTCCTTCGATAATCCAGCGCTGCCCTTGCTCAAAGGAAACACCCTCCTGCAAGCTGCCGGAAAAAACACGGACAACTTTTGCACCATATAAATCGGCAATATTTATGGAGTCTATAACTTGCTGCAGTTGAGTATCACGGTCGGCCGTGTTAGGCAGAGCAAAATTATTGCTGGCCCCCACACATGCCACCTCGAGCCCCTCCTGCTGCAGCGCTTTTTCAATTTGCGGAATGTCGATGACAGGGTTCCAAAATTTATGCAGAAGCTCAACTCCGTCAACCAGCGTCTGTTGACCTGCAAAATGAATGAAATCTGCATTTGTCCACACTTTATCGAAAAAATATTTATGGCAGCTCCATACACTCAAGCTCGTTTTAAATGCAGGTTTCATGATGCTACTCCCCTTGAGCAAATCCTAATTTTCATTAAACCTGATTTCTTTTCCGGTTGCTGCCGACTCGTAGATGGCGCATAAGATCTTCATGATTTCCACGCCGTCCTCCACAGGACTTAGTGTCTCCGCCTTACCCAAACAGCAGTTGACAAAATGATTGATCTCATTCTGGAAGCCTTCGACAAAGTCGAAGGAAAGCGTATCGACTTGCGGTAACAGATTGAGCATCATATCGTGTTTTTCGGTTGCGATTTGCAGTGCCGGTTCCACTTGCGCCCCACCCTTAGTGCCGTAAATGTTGATGCTGCCTTCATTCTTAATGGCGTGCAACGTAAAACTGACATCCACAAGAATGGAAGCTCCATTCTCAAACCGAATAAGCGCGTTGGCCAAGTCCTCTACATCATTTTTGTCAGCATCATAATCAGCAGCTTTATAAAAGGATAAATGCTGCACGTTCGACCGGTTGCCGAGCTTGTTATATGTATTGCCGGACACCGATTTAACCTTTGGCTTACCCATCAAATACCAGCATAAATCGATAACGTGAACGCCGAGATCGATAAGCGGTCCGCCGCCGGATCGGCTCTTATCCGAAAACCAACCGCCGGGATTGCCAAGACGGCGCAAATAGCTTGCTTTGGCATAATAAATCTCGCCAAGATCCCCTGCATCAATGAAGCTGCGCAGCATCTTGGCCGTATTTCCGTAACGGCGGACAAATCCAACCTGAAATACTTTGCCGCTGCTTTGAACGGCAGATTGGACTTCCAGGGCTTGTTCAACCGTTTGACAAAGCGGTTTTTCACAGAGCACATGCTTGCCGGCTGCCAAAGCGGCGATACTGAATTCGGCATGCGTATTGTTCCAGGTGCAGATGCTCACAGCTTCAATGTCGGGATTCGCCAAAAATTCCCTGACATCCGAATACACGTGTGGAATTCCGTATTTGACGGCTTTTTCATCAGCCCTTTCCCGATTCAAATCGCAAATCGCATAAAGCTCAACTTCTTTGTTGTTTGCATATGCATCCATATGCGCGCTTGAAATGGATCCTGCACCAATAACTCCAACTTTGATCTTCTTCATTTTTTGTCCTCCATTTGATTGATTTGACAAAGGTACTTAAACCTAGACTAGATTGTTACATTCGTTTTCGCAAGATTTCGATATTGAGTAGGTGTAATCCCCGTGAACGATTTGAAGATGGAGCAGAAGTATTTATACTCCTTGTATCCGACTTTTTCGGCGATCTCAAATACGCGCTCATCGGTTCCGGCAAGGCTTGCTTTAGCACGCTCGATTCGCAATTCATTCAAATATTCCGCAAATCCTTTGCCGAAGTTTTGCTTAAAGACAAAACTGAAATAATTAGGTGTTATTTTGAGCCAGGCTGCAATCTCGGAAGCTTTCAAATCCGTATGGTAATGGGTATCGATAAACTTTTTGACTCTTTCCGTAATCCAATGATTTTTTCCTGCAAGAGAAGAATTCGTAATCGAATACAAGGATCTAAGCTCCAAGCGAAGCAACGATTCCATCGCCCGGTAGGAATTATGCACGAACAGATCAATTTCCTTCGTGTTGAACAAATCGATATGTTCGGACAGATCAATTCCGTTCATATGCAGTTTGCGTAGAAGCACAATACTCAGCTCCTTGAAAGCCTGCAATATCCCCTTCAACAGATAGCCCCTTTCACGAAATTCCTGCATGATCTTCCCGATCATTTCTTCTAAATCATCGTAGCTGCCATCAAAAAGAATATGGATCAATTGCTTTTCCTGCTCGATCGGAGCAATCTGCAAATGACTCCTTCTGGATGTCAGCTCTTCATGATGGAACAAAATGGAACTGGAATCTGGAATCGCTCCAAGCTGCAAAACGGATACTGCTTCCATACTGCGCGGATAAATTTCAGCAATTTCGGAAAAAGGTTGCGAAACGCCGAAAATCAGGCGTGGAGCTGACGATATCATGCTCTGCGCCTTCAATAAAGCAGCAGTCAAATCAGATTGGCTCAATGGATCGGAACCCATACACAGCGATATCAGCAAATTCGGATGATAGAAGAAGGAGATGACCTCTTCATGATCAGCCTTCAAAGCCGTATTTACCGTCATCTCCCACATTTTCCGTATCGACTGTCGCTTTTCATCTGTGGAGCTTTCGACCAAAGCATAATAATCCTCAAGCTGGCTGGCAATAAACCTGAAAGAATGAATTCCATCTATAATGAATGGCGGCGGAATGTCCGCATCTTTCTGAACGACCCCGCTGCCTTGAACGAGCTGAACCAGCCAATTGGACCATTGTTCTCGTTCAAATTTTTTCTCCAGCTCTGCATCATGCGTCAATTCTTTACCGATACTTTGGACCATCGCCATAAGCTCCTCGATATTAACCGGCTTAAGCAAATAATCTTCAATTCCAAGACGAAGAGCTCGGCGCGCATATTCAAAATCATCATAACCGCTTAGGATGATGACGCGAATCTGCGGCAGCAGCTCCTTCAGCCCTTTAGCCAATGCGAGTCCATCCATTCCATCCATATGAATATCCGTAAGAACCAGGTCGACATGCTGACGGGTGACGAATTGCAGAGCTTCCGCGCCGTCATAGGCTTCCCCAACCACTTCTACACCGATCGTATCCCAAGGAATCGTCTGCCTCAGCCCTTGACAAATAATTGGTTCATCATCTACGATTAGCACCTTAATGCTCATGCTTCCTCCTCCTTTTCGTTCATCCAAAGAGGTAATCTTAACCGTACACATGCTCCCGCTTCGATCTGTTCCATTGGGAGTTCAACTCCGTAGCTGCTGCCATAAACAAGCAATATCCGCTCATGAATGTTACAGATGGCATGATCAGTAACACTTGCATCCTTAGTCTTTTGCAGAAGCGACTGACGAATGATTTGAATTTTTTCCTGCTTAAATCCGATCCCTGAATCGATTACGTCTATGACCAGATCATGGTTATCCAAGTAGCAGCGCACTTCAACCTTTCCGGCCTTCTGCCTGAATCCGTGCTTGATGCTATTTTCAACAAGCGGTTGAATCATGTTTTTCAGCAGCACAGCTTCCTCAAGCGATGCCTCCATATATAAAGCGAATTGAAGCTTGCTTCCCATGCGCTTCTGTTGGATTTCCAGGTAAGCACGTACAAAATTCAATTCCTCCGTCAATGTCGTGAATCGTTTCCCGCTGCTCAGACTCATGCGGAAAAAGCGGGATAGCTTCTCGATCAATTGACTTGTTTCCGACGCCCTTTCCAGTCTTGCCTTCCACCTTATCATGTCGAGCGTGTTATAAAGGAAATGCGGGTCCATCTGACTCTGCAATATTCTCAGTTCAGATTCTTTCTGCCGAATCTCCAATTTATATTCTTTATCGATCAGCTCCTTGATCGTCATGACCATCATGTTGAATTGCCGGCCAAGCTCACCAATTTCATCACGGGTGCGAACTTCAACATGCGCGGAGAAGTCTCCTTGCTTGAGCCGCTGCGTCTCTTTCTTCATTTCAAGGATTGGGCGAATAATCGCAAATTCAAAGCCTGTTAAAGCGAACAATCCGAAAACCAGAATAAGCAGCAGCAAAATCTGCAGCGACGATTTAACAGCTTGTGTTTTTGCTACAATAGTCTCGTCCTTGATCATCGCAATGATATGCCACCCTGTCGATGGCATGTACTGATTGAAAACGACGTAAGAGGTTCCATTCTCCCGCAAAGCAAATACTTTGTTCGATGGTGAGGCCATTTTTTGCAAAAAAATGTTATTCGGATACGGATGACCTACCAAATTCTCATTTTGGTGCAGAAGGACGCTGCCCTCGGAACGGACAATAAATATCGAGCCTTGATCCTTGGGAACTGCTTTCATCATCACATTCGTTATTTCTGATTCGTTCAAACGCACGGTGACCTCTCCAACCGGAATTGAAGGTCTATCGAAGGAATTAATAACACGGAACATAGAAACCACGCGTTTGCTGCCGGTCCAACCACTCTCAAGCGGATAAGAATCGGTCCAGACAATTCCCCCTCGTTTCACATGCGCTGAGTCACTCCATGGCGTCTCTAAACCCTTGACAGGCTCCCCCATTTGAAGCTGATTGCCGCCTACGCCTTGCAATGAAATAGAGTTGATATAGCTCTTCGACATGATTTGGAACGATACAAACCCTTCGATGGCCGTTTTATTTTTATTAATAAGCTCCAAATTGGTCAAGGAAGCTTTAGTTTCCATAAAACTACGGAAATTTTCCTGGTAAATCATATAATCCGACAAATCATTGACAGCCTTGATCTTTTCACTCAAGTTCAACTCGATCGTATTTAGGTTTTTTTCCATGGAATCGATGAACTGCTGTCTAAGTATGGAGTCATAACGGTTTAAAACTACAAACCCGATCAGGAGTGAAGGAAGAGTGACCAGCAGGACGAAGATGGCTATCGATTTTTTTCTTAAGTTGAAATTCAAAAATTTGAATCTGCTTGTTTTCATATTCATCCTTTCTCCCTCTTCCTTGATTATAAAGGAAAGTTAGAAACAGATGCTACCCAAACACTTAATTTACCAGAAAGGCTATCCTTTTACAGCGCCGCTCGTCATCCCTTGCACAAGCTGTTTCTCCATGGCCAGAAAAAAAACGACCAACGGAATAAGGGCCATGGTCAAGGCCGCCATTTGCAGAGTTTGAAAGGTTGTCTCCGTACCGGCAAAATTAGCTAACCCCAAAGGCAGCGTCTTCAAGGCCGCTTTATTGATCAGAACAAGCGCAAATAGGAATTCATTCCAGTTATTAATGAAATTGATGATGATGACTGTTGCGAGGGCAGGTCTTGTCATCGGAAGTATAATCGAGAAGAAAATTCTGAAAATACCGCCGCCGTCCATAACTGCAGACTCTTCAATGTCTTTCGGAAACTCCTTCATGAAGCCAACCAGAATAAAGATCGTCATCGACAGGTGAAATGCCGTGTACGGAAGCACCAATGCCATATGGGAATTCATAAGCCCGATTTTCTTCATTAAAATAAAAATCGGTACCAGCGTCGCATGAATCGGGATCGTCATTCCCACTATAAATAACCCATATAACCAGCCGCGAAGTCTGAATTCGAATCTCGATAAAAAGAAGGATGTCAACGCACCTAGTAAAACCGTTAAAACAATGGCACCTGCTGTTACGATTACACTGTTCCAGAAATAAGTACCAAGGTGGGCAACCTTCCACGCCTCGGCATAGTTGCTTAGATTCCAATGCTTGGGAAGCCCTAAGGGATTTGTGGAAAAATCCTGCTCGGTTTTAAAGGAACTGATAACCATCCACAGGATAGGAAGAATATTTATGACACAAAGTACGGTTAACAATATATGAATGAGTGCTTTTTTTCCACGTGATGTTTGCATAGTTCCTCCTTCCCTGCTGTTCCAGTTTAATTTCTTGCTGCGGTTAATAATTTCGCTGCATAAATGACAATCAGGCTGAATAACAGAATCAGGATGGAAACTGCGCTCCCTAGACCAAAACTCATGTTATTGAAGGCATTCGTGTACATATAAATGGTCATGACCTCGGTATTATGCGCCGGACCTCCGGCTGTCATGACATAGATCAAATCAAATATCTTAAAACTATTGCTGATTGAGAAAATTAGCGTCACCCAAATGGTTTCCTTAAGCATGGGAAGAGTTACTAACCAAAATCGCTTCCAGCTGCTGGCTCCATCCATTACTGCCGCTTCTTTCACTTCTTCGGGAATATTTTGCAATCCGGCCAGAAAAATAACCATATAAAAGCCGTAATTTTGCCAGAGATAGGTGATGCTTACCGATATCATTCCCCAGGGCTTGCTGCCAAGCCAGTTTTGTTTCCAGGTGCCGAGACCGACGTTTTTTAAAATATTATTGATCAAGCCGGATTCTGTCCCATAAACCATGCTCCAAATCAGGGAAACGATAACCGCCGAGATGATAACCGGAAGAAACAACGTGGATCGGTAAAATTTAATCCCCTTCAATGATCGGTTTAACAGCAGTGCGAAAAACAATCCTAAAGGTAGCTGACCTAAAATTCCGGTAGCCATCATAAATAAGTTGTTTTTTACTCCACCCCAGAATACTCTGTCTTTGAATATGGAAATGTAGTTGTCCAAGCCTGTGAAGGTCATTGCAGATAGTCCGTTCCAATCGTAGAAGGAATAATAAAAGGACATTGCAATCGGGATTAAAGCTAGACCGATATAAATAATCAAGGCAGGCAGCATTCCGATAAATATGGTTATTCCCACACGCCTGGCTACTTGCATAATGAGCCTCCTTATCTGTGAATGTAATGAAAGTATTGCCGAAGACGGAGATAGGATCCCCGCCTACGGCAATGGTAAGCTTTACTTTTTAATATTATCCATAGCGGCCTGCATATCCTTGGCAAGCTGATCCGGTGTAGTTTGTTTAATAGTAATAGCTTGTATCCCATTCTGAACGATGTCTACGACATTTACCGGTATGATGCTATCAAACACATAAGCATCTCCTTTTGCAGTCAAAGCCATCATTTCTTTCAAATACTTACTTGTATCTGCCGGCATGTCTACTTTCGCCGGAACGACGATTCCTTTGCTCATCAAGTTTTGATACAGCTCAGGAGCATAGAAGTATTGCAGGAATTTGAGCGCTGCAGCCTTCTTCGCTCCGCTCAATGATTTGCTCAGTCCAATTCCGTATTGGACAACTCCCGCGCTTTTACTTGGATCACCTTTTCCTCCATTAATGGCAGGGAAGAGAGCTATACCTATACTGTCTGCGTTTGTCGTGTTGTTGACTCTGAATTTGGCGTCAATGGTCGAGCTTGTCATCACCATCGTTGCTTTATTTTGCATGAAGTAATCCTGCACCTGAACTTCATCCATCGTATTCATATCGGCGTTGAAGGCATTTGCCTTGGTCAACTCATCTATAATGCCCAATGATTTGACAAAATCAGGGTCTGTAAATTTGGCTTGGCCCTTGCTTACCTTATCCAGGAAGTCGGTTCCGGCTATACGATCTACGACCGGCGATAAAAAGGTGGACTGCATCGGCCATCTGTTCTTGTTTCCAATCGCTAACGGTGTGACACCTGTTCCATTTAACTTCTTCACCAAATCAAGAAAATCTGTATAGGTTTTCGGAAACTCATTATATCCGACTTTACTCAGCATATCTTTGTGGTAGTAAATGATATCGACAAAAGTCATTTTCGCCGGAATGGCATACTGCTTGCCGTTTACGTTATATCCTGCTAAAGCCTCTGGAGGGATTATACCCTTCCATGTATTCATAATTTCATCGAGTGGCATAAGGACGTCGGCTTGGATATAAGGAGTCATCTCAGTTCTGGGGTAGAGGACGAACATATCAGGCATACTGTTGCCGGCTGCTTCGGTACGCAGCTTGGTCCGGTATTGAGCCGAAGGGATATCCTGCGCCTCAATCTTGATATTCGGATTGAGCTCCATGAACTTCTGAATCCGTGCTTTATAAATCTGATTGTCCACATTGGGAGTGGACCAGTTGTACTCCATTGTCAGTGTAACTGGTGTATCCTTTGCGGTTGCTTGCGGTTGGCTTGATGGTGTTGTCGTTCCGGCGTTTCCACATGCTGTTAATGTGACCAATGCTGTGGAGGCGGCAACAAACAGTGATTTTTGATATATACCTTTAATCATACAATCCCCTCTTCTTCTCATGTTATTTTTAGTGACATAAACTTTACAAAGTTATTATATAATGAGGGAAACTTTCAGCACTATCCTATGAATTATGATAATATCCAAATTTTTAATGTTCCAAATATAGGTAATCACGCTAGATAACAGCATTTACACACAATGCTTACTCACCAGGCCGCCACTTCTCCATCCGCTCTGGATTCCGTTCCGCCTGCCAATACTCCGCTTGCGGCATCTCTCCAAATAATCTGCCCTCGACCGAACATGCCGGAATCCAGCGCCCGCTGCACAACATGTCCCTTTCTCGCCAGAGCTTGCGCAATATGGTCTGGAAACTGAGGCTCCACTTCTATCGTTTTTTCTTTCAACCAGCGCCATCTGGGTGCGTCAAGGGTAGCTTGCGGGTTCAGATGAAAATCGATTGCATTCATAACAACCTGCACATGGGCTTGAGGTTGAATAGAGCCGCACATCACGCCAAAGGGACCAATAGGCAATCCATCCTTGGTAATAAATCCCGGAATGATGGTATGGTATGTTTTCTTACGTGGCTCGAGGACGTTATGATGCTCAGGGTCCAGGGAGAAGCTTGCTCCCCTGTTTTGCATGCAAATCCCTGTATCGGGAATAACGATACCGGATCCAAAGTCGCCGGAATGGCTTTGAATGAACGATACCATGTTTCCTTCCCCGTCAGCCGCTGCCAAATATACAGTGCCCCCTTTGAACGGTTCACCTGCTAAAGGCAGCAATGCTTTCATGCCGATTAATCCCCTTCTTTCACGGGCGTAATCTTCCGAAAGCAATTCATCTACAGAGACCTTCATTTTTCTGGGATCTGTAATATATTTTAATCCGTCAACATAGGCGAGCTTTACGGCCTCAATCTGTTTATGGTAAGTAGCCACTGTATCTTTGGCGTCGAAATCCATTCCTTTTAGAATATTCAACGCGATAAGAGCAACCAAGCCCTGACCGTTCGGTGGTATTTCCCAAACATCGTATCCTCTGTAATTTACATGAATTGGGTCTACCCACTCCGGCTTATATGCCGCCAAGTCCTCTTTGGTCAGGAAGCCTTCGTGTTTTTTGAAAAACGCGTCAATTCGTTCCGCCAATTCCCCGCGATAAAACGATTCAGCACCGGTTTCCGCAATGGATTGCAGTGTACGGGCATGATCCGAAGATCGCCAAATTTCTCCTGCGAAGGGAGCGCGGCCTTGTAGAGCAAAGGTTTTCATCCATGGATCATACAATTCACTTTTTAACGCACCGATGTTGTTATAGCCATGCTCCCAGTATTTGCTGATGGTTGGCGATACCGGAAAACCATTGTCAGCGTATTCAATAGCCGGTCGAAGAACTTCCGTTAAGGAAAGGCGGCCGAATCGCTCTGATAAAGCCGCCCAAGCTGCCGGCGTTCCCGGAACGGTTACCGGCAGCAAACCGTAGGCTGGCATTGCACTATGCCCGGCAGCCTTGACTTTATCAAGTGAAATGGAAGCTGGGGAAGGCCCGCTGGAGTTTAAACCATGCAGTTTTCCCTCTGCCCATACAAGAGCAAAGGAATCTCCTCCAATACTGTTTGAATTCGGCTCAACGACAGTCAAACAAGCAGCTGCAGCGATGGCCGCATCAATCGCATTCCCGCCTCTTTTGATCATGTCCAATCCCGCCTGCGCGGCAAGAGGCTGGGTAGTCGCAACCATTCCTTTTCTTGCATAGGTAACCATCCGCCCGGCAGGGTAAGGATTGTATAACGAATCATAATTTAACATTGCTAGTATTCTCCATAAGCATGTAAGTTACCAATTCATCCAGTGGCACTGTGGCTAGAGCTATAGCCGTATCTGTGACACCATAATAAATATACAACAGTCCGTCTTTCACCACATTTCCCGTTGGAAAAATGACATTCGGAATTTGAAAACCGAATTTTTCGTAATAGGCTTCCGGCTCCATGATAAAGTTACGGGTTCTTGCAATAATTTTCTCAGGGTTTTCAAGATCGAGCAGCAAAGCGCCAACACGATATACCGTATCCTTATCAACACCATGATATAAAGTAAGCCAGCCTTTATCCGTTCTGACTGGCGGAGTGGAGCCTCCAATTTTCTTGAATTCCCAATCCTCGTTTTCAGCTTTGGCAAGCAGCTTCGGTTGTTCCCAATGGATCAAATCTTCAGAATACGTAATCCACATCGCTGCTTTTTCCGTGCCGTAGGCTTCACCGACATATTCCTCCGGCCTGCGGAGAAGTGCGTATTTCCCGTTTATTTTCTCAGGAAACAAGATGTTGTCTCTATCGTTAATATCAAGCTGAGTCGTATCGCACAAATAATCCCAGTGAATCAGGTCTTTGGAGGTTAAAATTCCAGAGCGAGTGAGCCAATGCTCCGGTTTCTCCCCCCAGCCGTCAGGATAAGACGGAACGGAACGGTCCGGTACTCCGGCCCCGGTCGGATAGTAGTTCATCGCACATGGACGCAAAGCATAATTCAAGTAAAATGTATCGTCGATCTTTACAATACGCGGATCCTGAATGCTGCCGTAAGGAAACCCGAGCATATCCGGAGTCACGATAGGTTCTTCAACCACATGGCGAAAGTGAACACCATCATCGCTTTCCAGCAGCCCTAAGAAGTTTTTACAAGGAGTTAAAGATTCAGCCGTTCGTTCAATCATATAAAATTTATCATTTTCTATAATAACCGCGGGATTGAATACGGTTACTTTTCGCCAATCATATTTTCCAGGCACTACAATGGGGTTCTCTGGATGCCTTGAAATCTTCATTTCTCTTCCTCCTTGATTCAGTTAGCAATAATTATAAACGCTAAGGTTAAGAGTCGATATCCTACGGAAATATGATAATATCCGAAATACTACAAAACCCAGTATTTGCTTCCTGCTGATAACTAATAATGTTCATCTCGATTATATTCAGTTATCATTGTGGACCCCTTTTTGGTGTTATGATAAGTAAAAAATGCTTTCGATTGGAAGTGTGCACCTATTGAATTTTTCCTGGAAACGAAATCTTATCGTCCTATGGCTTGGGTGTTTTCTGGTTAGCATGGCATACTCCGTCTCTATTCCTTTCCTCTCTATTTTTTTGCAAGATCAATTAGGGATCAAAAGCCATTTGGAAACATGGACGGGCTTTATTTTTGCGATTACTTTCCTTTTCAGCTCCCTGATAGCACCGTTTTGGGGATCCCTCGCAGACAAATATGGACGCAAGCCCATGATGCTGCGCGCGGGAATTTGTCTTACCTTGGCTTACCTGGCCTATTTTTTTGTACAAACTCCATTTCAGCTCACCGGTGTCCGCATCATAGAAGGACTGCTTGCAGGCTATATTCCTTCCGCTATCTCTATTGTGGCTACCAACACTCCGGAAAAGGATGTGGGTTACGCCCTTGGATTGATATCCACTTCAAACGCAACAGCTTTAATCATAGGCCCACTAGTCGGAGGTTTTATTAGTCAATGGGTAGGAACCCGCAACACTTTCTTCCTTTCAGCCATTCTCGTCTTTGTCGCTTTTTTCATAGCGCTTTTATGGGTGAAAGAGCCTAATTTTCGCAAAAAAGCAGAGAAGCGACAAAGTGTTGCAAAAGATTTAAAAGAAGCTCTATCCAATCCCAGGCTGATGTTTATTCTCCTGATAGTGTTCACAACGTCCTTATCCATCATGATCGTTGAGCCTCTGTTGACCGTTTACGTACTTAAATTGGGTTCCAGCAAAAGCTCTGCATCGATGAATTCTGGAATCATCTTTTCAATAGTAGGAATCGCTACTTTGCTCGGGGCACCACTTTGGGGGAAAATAGGCGCGAGGATTGGCTACAATAAAGTTCTATTCTATGGCCTTCTGGGAGGGGGAATCGGAAATATACTTCAAATCATGTTCAATAATTTAATTGGATTTGGTGTGCTGCGCTTTGTTTACGGGCTGTTTTTTGCCGCTGTATTTCCGGCTCTCAACGCTTTAATCGTGCAAATGACGGAGCCCGAGTTTCGAGGGCGCGCCTTTAGCTTGAATCAAACAGCTAACCAGTTGGGTTTGTTAATCGGCCCGATCCTTGGCGGCGTTCTGGCCAATTTGCTATCCATTCCGATTGTCTTTTTGATCAACGGTTTTCTTCTATTATGCATCGCAGTTATTTTTAAACTTAAAAGTATTCCTGCTTCTATCGAAAATAAAAAAGCTCTCCATTTATCGGATTAATAGAAAAAAAACGCTAACGTTTTATTGACGTTAACGTTTTTGGGATTGATCAAATCAATTCTGCCAGCAATTCAGAAGACAAGCCCAGTTGATCGCATAATGTATTCAAGCGACGTATATCCCGACTTGCCAAGAGGCGTTTGCAGCCTAATTCCAATGCAATTTTAATACACCAATTGATTACATATACCAGCGCATCTGCATGGAATTCCTTCGTTGCAAAATCCTTCAAGACAAGTGTATCCTCTTGTACCTCTACGAGAACGTAAGCCCAATATTGGTCGGCAAAACGACGAGCGTAACAAAACGCTTGGGATTCTGAAGGCCTTCCTGAAATCAAGGTTTCAGATAACATTTGCAGCCATTGATCTTCACCCTCATAACCCATGTTAATGTGCCGAATGCCCCAATTAAACGATTCAAAAGCAAGCTGCTTCAGATCTTCAGCCTGTACGACAGGTACCCAATCCTTGGTTGAAAATGGCAGTTTGAAAGCAGGTATATCGATGCTAATTGTCCACCGGCGATAGCGCGGCGAAATATCCATAGACTTCAAATGTTGGGATATGGTTACAGGTATTAATCCTCTGCTATTGGCTATTTGAGCCAATTTCCTAACGGCATCAGGAGTACCCTTTGCAATATCGTTACAATGATGGACCAAAATAACTCCGTTTGCGAGAGAGGGCAGGAGTTTCTCGACGATTTCTTCAGAGCTTGTCCCTGCCCAATCCCCAGAATCCTCACCCTCTATATCAATGTACCCCCATTCAGCCAGCCATGCTATGTTTTCTTCCTTATAAGAACGGTAAGGGAACCTCATAAAGGTTGGACAAGCCAGTCCGGTCGCCTCCTGATAGGCCAATTCAGTGAGCTTTAATTCTTCAAAAAAAACTTCCCTGGAAACCTCGGCCATTCTCCGATGATGATACGTATGAGGAGCTAGTTCATGACCTCGGGATAAAAGAATTCTTTCTTGCTGAGGAAAACGGTCTAACCATTCGCCTGTAAAGAAGAAGGTTCCCACCGCCTGATGCTGCTCCAGCGCTTCCAGCCAATCTTCCATTTTCAAAAATGTGGGACCATCATCAAAAGTAAATGCATAATGAGGCTGTTTCGGATTTCCGTGACTGATGACCATTCCCATCAAATTCTCATCTCCATTGCGCGATTTTAAGCTGGACACCTTATTATACACATTATTGAATGGTTTCTCTAATCGATGCTTGTGGTCGTGCATTTGTAAATCCGTGAGAGCTCCATTATATTCTCCACTAGTCTTTTGAATAACTACGGTTTTTCATTGAGATTCTCCTGTTTATTATGACTTATTACAAGCAGCGATTATAACAAAAATGCCCATAAGAATTATGCAGCCAATATAAAAATATCCAAAATACCTTACAGGCTTTGGCATTGAATTCCATTCGACTCTTCTTGGCGGTCCGCCAGCCTCGATGATTTGAATTTCCTGCATCAATTCATTTACTACAACTTGACCATTGTTTACAATTGGTTCTTTATCAGATTGGGTTTCGTGATTATTATTCATTGAACCACCTCCAGTAAGCTGCTACTAATCTATAGTCCCACTTTAACAATTATAGTTCCATGTAGCTTGTTTTCGACAAAAGCGTCAAGTTTCCATAAGCCCAACGTCGGTAAAGTAATCATTGAGGGGAGAGATGCTTGTGCTCCCCAATTCGATCCTCCTAGTGTCCTATCTGATAGAACAGTTTTTTCCTCACCTTTTTCGCTTGTTGCAATAACTTTAAAGCTCTTCCCGACAAGATCATTTTGATTTCCCCATAATAACCACATATACTTTTGTGCTTTTCCTTCAATAAATGGATTGTTGCTAATCGCTAATCGTCCCGTTTCTCCAATCCATTTATCAGATAATTCTTCGCCCTTTTCATTATTAATTTTCAAGTCAATAGTAGGAGTTACGCTCCATCCCTTTGAAATTGTAGTTGCTTCATTTGAGCAACCTGCAAGAATGAGTACTAACAACATAAATCCAATAAAATTTCTCAACTCAACCACCTCCCATAATATGTATAACGATTATATCTTGCCTCCAATCAAAAAAACACACCTGTCAGGGTGTGGTTTTAAGTTTAAGGGTTTTATCGATTATATCCGATACAGCAACCAAACTTATCGGCTTGCTTATATAATCATCCATTCCCATGGCCAAATATTTTTCACGATCACCTTTTATAGCATGTGCCGTTACCGCAACAATATAAGGATTTTTCTTTAAGGGTACAGTTGTTTTGATCATTTTAGTGGCTTCTATCCCATCCATCAAAGGCATTTGAATATCCATAAAGATAAGATCATATTCATATCTTTTAATAGCTTCTACTGCTGCTTTTCCATCTCGGACAACGGTTGAATTGTAACCAAGCTTCTCGACCATTCTTCTTATTAGAATTTGATTAATTTCATTATCTTCCGCAATAAGAATTTTAAGAAAATTTTCGGCTGAGTTCTCAAATAGATTTGACATATCATAGGTCATGGATTCTAAATAGTTCAGGATCTTAAAATTAACTGTAAAATTAAAAATAGATCCCGATTGTTCTGTAAATGGTTCATACCAAATTTCACCGCCCATAAGCTGAACAAGCTTTTTACAGATAGCTAATCCTAATCCTGTTCCTTCGGCAATGCGTGTCATAAAATGTTCCGCCTGATAAAAGGGTTCAAAAAGGTGGGCAACTTTGCCTCTAGGCACCCCTATACCTGTATCTTTTACTGTAAATTGAAGACATACCTCATCCTTTTCTTGGAAAACACTTTCCACAAAGATCGAAATCGCTCCATGAGGAGTAAACTTAATGGCATTGCTAAGCAAATTCAGCATCACTTGTTTTAACTTCGTTACATCTCCAAGAGCAATGTTGGGAACGTTAGGAGATACGGTGGTAGTCACTTCTAAATTTTTTTCAAGTGCTTTTGGCATGATGACATTTAGCGTTTCTGATAGAACAGCTCTTATGTTAATTTGTTCTTCAAATATCTCGGCCTTACCTGATTCAATTTTGGAAAAATCCAGAATGTCGTTAATAATCGTAAGAAGCGTAGCACCACTATTTTTAATAATATGCACATATTCATTTTGCTCAGAATCCAAATCCGTTTCCAAGAGCAAGTCTGTCATTCCGATGACCCCATTCATCGGTGTACGGATTTCATGACTCATCATGGCTAAAAACTCACTCTTTGCTTTATTCGTCCTTTCCGCGGCTTCTTTCTCAATAATCAGCTTCTTTTGTTCGGATATATCTTTCGCAATGAGGTAAAAACCTACAATTTTTTCATGAATGATAATCGGCGCTAGTGTAGATAATACTTCAACTGTGTCACCATCTTTGCATATGATATAATTTATATTTTGTTCAATAGCCGTGTAATCTTCTGAAACTGAAAGTACTTTAGTAAGGTTTGTTATGCCGATTAATATGGAAATTTTCGATCCAATGAGTTCTTTAATGGTATATCCGGTTAAGCGCTCCGCAATAGGATTGCCATTTATTATATGGCCGTCCAAACCAAACGAGATTATGGCATCGTGATTATATCTTTTTAACGAGGTATATCGCTCCACACTTTCCTGCAACTTTTGTTCATCAAATTTACTCTTAGTAATGTCAATAACTTGAGAAATGAAGTACAAAGGTCTTCTGTCCATTTCATCACGTACTAGGGAAACATGTAATGATCCCCAAATAATATCTCTATTCTTATTAAGGTATCTTTTTTCTACTTCGAAAGAAGAAGTAATACCATCCAACAATTCTTTTAATAAATGCTCGTCAATGCTTACATCTTCAGAGTATATAAAGTCAGTAATGTTATGTGTCAACATTTCATCTTCTGTATATCCAAATATCCTGCACATCGTAGGATTAACACTTATCAACTTTCGTTCCATCGATAGCATGGCTATTCCAATTGGAGCATTCATATATACATGCTCAAATAACGATGGGTGGTCATCTACATTCAAATTCTGCATTCTCCCCATTACCTCCCCCAATCTTCTCTTTAACATATATATATAACCAATCTGATATACTTTGAATCAATTAAGCACCTATTCTATTGCCATACATTAATCCTATGATTCAAGCTTAAAAGTAGTTTTTAAAGTTCATTTTCATTTGATTGGGAGTTGAATCAGACCGCTATCATTCGGCTCAGTAATTGTTTTACTTACAACGATATCCCCGATTACATTAAGAGCTCGGATCTCATAAGGAACGGTAAGGGAAGTTGGCAAATAAGCGAACCATATGGTATGACCTGTTTGGGATTTGGCGAGATTGGCAGAGTATATCATTGGATTAGCGCCGTTTTCAATGATGATAATCCTGTTTACTGTGGGATCTAGAACATCTCCATAGATGACAGGGAAGGGAGTATTAATGCCCGAAAGCTTCGGCATGAACATATAACTCAGTACGGATCTAACACCCTCTATATTGCCGCCAAATCCAAACATACCTCCCCAGGTCCATTTCCATCCAAGCCACGTTTTGCGTAAATAATCAATCTCTAAGTCGGTACCATCCTTCTGGTACGCTCGTTTAATGAAAAGAAGAGTACCGCCATCCACAGGTTCTTTGTGAATGATCTGCATAGATGTATAATTCCGCAATTTTTGAATTGCTTCCTCTGGTGTCCGACCGAGTGGAATTTTATTCGAGCCTTCCAATCCAATAGCTTGCGACATCCGCTGGTCTGCAAACCCGCCAGGCATTTCGTTCAGATAAGATAACGTTAAAAGTATAATAAAACAAACCAATCCTACTCCCGCAGCAGTCAAAAATGATTTTTTGCTTCTTCTTTTTGCCCGCTTAACGTTATTTTGTATCATGCTAATGCGTTCATTGGAAGGAATCCGTTTCTCATTGAACGGACTTTTCTTTAATTTCTCATCAATATCCAGTATGTCATTTGGGGTCTCTTTCAGCATGTTCTTCCTCCTCCCTCATTCTTTTTATCAATCTCTTCCTCGCCCTGTGCAGTCGTGATTTGACCGTCCCTTCGGGAATACCAAGTAATTCAGCCAGTTCGGGTTGCTGCAGTCCGTATTGTGCGCTTAAAATTAATATCTCGCGGCTGCTTTGAGGCAGTTTAAGCACTGAATTCCATTATTCGTCCGAAAAAGCCATTGTGAAATATTCGGATTCAGCTGAGGGCATGGAACTTGTCTCCTGTAGAAACCCGATAAGAGAAACTTTTTTAAGAAAAGCTGACTTTTTGTAATTGTAAGCAATATTACGGGTGATTTTTAACAACCAGGTTTTAACCGTGCTTTGCCCTCGGAAGGAATTGATCGAACGAAATGCTCGGATAAACGTGTCTTGGGCGATGTCATCAGCCATGTGCTCTTTACGTGTCAAAAAAAATGCATATTGCCAAATATCATGCCAATATTTACGAACCAACGTCTCTATCTCGGGTGAATCGATCAGCGAGACGGTTTTTAGATATTCCTCATCCACGACTTTCCTCCCCTCGTGCTTAATAGACAATCCAAAGTGCCTTAAGGTTTCCTTAGCCATGATTCAAAAATGATAAAAATTGATTATAACGAATTTTTAGATGGTCTGCTTGGTATTGGGAAGCTACCATGAATATAAAGCGACTGGAGGGAGGCATGATTTCTTGGATAAGTTTAAAAAGTTTTTAACTTACTACAAACCTTATAAAAAGGCGCTGATTGCTGATTTGTTCTTTGCCTCACTGGCTTCGATGACCGTACTTGCATATCCCATGCTTGTCAATCAAATTATCAAAAACGCAATAAGTGATGCTGGAATCAATACAGATTTAGTTATAAAAATGGTTGGGATCTTCTTGTTTTTGATGGTAGTGGAGTATATCAGCAACTTCTATACGGATTATTTTGGGCATGTGATGGGGGCGAAAATGGAGTCCGACATGCGAAATGATTTGTTTCAGCATTTTCAAAAGCTGTCGTTTCAGTATCACGACAATACTACAACAGGGCAGCTGATGTCGCGTACAACAACAGACTTATTCGATATATCGGAGCTTGCACACCATGGACCGGAAGATACGGTTATTTCTTTGGTGAGAATAATAGGGTCTTTCTTTATTTTGGTAAGTATTAATTGGAAACTCACTTTAACTATTTTTTTGATGTTACCTTTAATGCTTATTTTTGCATATCACTATAGCATAAAGCTGAAAAACGCTCTTAAAAAGAATAAGGAACGTATAGCTGACATCAACTCTCAAATCGAGGACAGCCTTTCCGGGATTAGAGTCGTACAATCATTTGCTAATGAAGAAATCGAAATGGATAAATTCAAAAGCAGTAATAGTCGTTTTTTGGGGAGCAGGAAGAACGATTATAGGGTTGAGGCCTTGTTCTTCAATGGCTTGACCGGGTTCATTTCATTTATTAATATTTTGGTTATTATCGTGGGCGCCATTCTTATAAGTTATAAACAGTTGCTTTTAACAGAGCTTATTACCTTTTTATTATACATAAACACTCTGATTGACCCAGTGAAAAGGATAGTGAACTTTACCCAGAATCTTCAAAATGGAGTGGCTGGATTTGAACGATTTATGGAAACTTTGGCAGCTCAGCCAGACATTACAGATGCAAAAGATGCTTCGGTGTTAAGCAATGTAAAAGGCAAGGTGGAATTTGTAAACGTAGGCTTTCAGTATAATAGTGAGTCTAATTACGTGTTTAGCCATATAAACATTACGGCAAATCCCGGTGATTATGTAGCACTTGTTGGTTCATCTGGAGTTGGAAAAACGACGCTTTGCAGTTTGATCCCGCGTTTTTATGAAACCAGCGATGGTACAATTAAAATTGACGGTATGGATATAAAAACCATAAAGCTAAAGTCATTGCGTGACAATATTGGGATCGTACAACAAGATGTGTATTTGTTTTCGGGTACAATTAAAGAGAACATATTATATGGAAAACCTGGGGCTTTAGAGGAGGAAATTATAAACGCCGCTAAAAATGCAAATGCTCATGAATTTATAATGGGGCTGCCGGACGGCTACAATGCCTATATCGGGCAACGCGGTGTAAAGCTTTCTGGTGGTCAGAAACAACGCATAAGTATTGCACGTGTATTTTTGAAAAACCCTTCTATCCTTATATTTGATGAAGCCACATCCGCCCTAGACAATGAGAGCGAAAGGATGGTGCAGGAAAGTTTTGAAAAGTTGGCTAAAAACCGCACTACCTTTGTAATAGCACACAGGCTGTCCACTATCAAAAATGCGGAAAGGATTATAGTGCTTTCGGAACAAGGGATTGCAGAAGAAGGTACTCATGCCATGCTTTTAGAAAAAAATGGGAAGTATGCTATGTTCTATAACATGCAATAAATAGATTAGTTTAGTCATTCCGAATGACATGAGAGAGAATGTTGATAAGCTTATCAAACGGATCGCGAACATAGAATCTCCTAACGCCCCAAGGCTCATCAGCCGGCCCATATTCTAAACGAAATGAATGTTACTAAAGTCGCGTTTCATATATGTGTTACTGGGCTTGCGATGCCATGCCCTTTCTCTCTTGGAGCTGTTAACTACTGCTTTATGCGTAATTGTACTTTGCATAAATTTTAAATAATTTCCACAATATAATCATGGTTAATTATCTGGCGAAGGAGGTAATGAACAAAGATGAAGAAAGACAATCAGATCGGTATGATACATGAACAAAATGTAGAAAAACAACTTGAACAACTTGAGCAACAAAATCCTACAAATGAAGAAAACAAAAAGGGCAGCACGAACGAAATTCAACCGATGGCAACCGATGATGGGTTAACACAGTAGTTTCTTGCACCCGCCCTTGCTGGCACTCGCTGGCAGGGGCTTTGTTATATTTGCTTCATGTTCCTTTTTAACTCAGTTGAGAAGTCCCACTCATCTCAACGGCAGACTCATGGTTCAATTATTGATTTCTTATCCCATAAGCTTAATTATATATAAAATTCAAACACTCACCTTTTAGTAATGGGTATCCAAATTTCACTTTTGAAAGTTGGTGAAGATATGTCACTATCCCTATTCCACAGTATTTCTGGACCTTCTATTTGTTCATACATTGAGGATGGAAACCATTCAGAATAAATGCGACCCCATACATTCTGTAATGTATCTGGAAAGGGACCGATTGCTTCAGCTGTGGATCAGGCACAATCCTTGAAGAACGATTAACGTACCCCTTTACGTGTCGGTGGTGGTGATATAGACAACGTCGCAATTCATATAGCTCAAGCAAATCTCAATGGCAGCTTCGCAGAGGTAATACGATGGGATGCTCGCCAAATGAATTTTTCTGATGCTTCCATTAACAAAATTGTAACTAATCTTCCTTTTGGAAGACAAATATCATTTGGTGAAAAAACTAATGAAATGAATCGCCAAATACTATACGAAATAACTAGGGTACTTGTCCAACAAGGTATAGCTGTAGTTCTATCGGAAAATTGGGATGAAATCAAACAGGAAGCTGAATCTATGAATTTAGCTTTAATTGATACTTACCCTCTTAGTCTTAAGGGTTTGCATCCTATCATCTTTGTTTTCCAAAAATTTTAAGGAGAGGTTTATGGCATCATTTATTTACAGAGTGGTTTCCTATGTATGGGTATGAACTTGATGAAAATGCTCATTTCTTTCGAAAACTGAATGAGAGTAATAAATTTGAGCTTTGGGTTCCAGTGACAAAGAGTAAATATGATTGATCCCCTGTACTGCAATAAGCTACGAAAGCAGCCTATCTAAGCCTATCGCACTAATAATCAACCGTTCTTTCCTACTTTCCAGTAATTGTTGAGACCAATCGACGAATCCACCATCACCAATATTATGTTCTTCTCCGTTTATTTTAGTGATGACAGTAAATTGTAAACCTTTATAATACTGATTTTCTAAATTAGGCTCCTTTATTGATACATTAATCGAAAACCGTTCCCCATGCTGTGCGACTCTCCGCAGCAACCCCTCGGAATCTTTATAACCACCACGGCCGCTCAGGATAACCTCAATATCTGATTGGAACAATGATTGGAATATATCTTGGTATACTCTAATGTGCTCCCAAAATGTTTGCTTTTCAAAATGATAAGAACCTGTATCTGTACCAGAAGTGACCATACAGAATAGATGAAAATGCGGAAGCATTCCAGGATCGTTACTGAAATATTGAGTTCTAACATGTCTATGGGTTGTGCATAAGCGGATATAGTTCAACCTGTTGCTCTTTTTGCGTGACTTTAACAAATCGCTAATATGCAAAGCTAGAAGGTTGGTCGCGTCTGACACTACTTCAGTTCCTCTGATTGCAGAAAGAACTTTATTTTGATCGACTGTCGCTACAACAGAACAAGATCCTAAAGGAGCCACGGGAGATAACTGAACTGGTGTAGCGAAATGGTTGCTTGCTATTTTCAAAATATCTAGTTCCAATTGCTTTAATTGGATAGGATCAACTGAAGCAGGATGCACAAAACGGTTTTCCTGGTATCTTTTAAGTAATTCGCTGGGAACTAACCTCTTGGTCTTTTCTCGAAAAACCTGGAGTAAGAGCGTGTATAAATCGGAACCTGATATTTGATCAGTCAATAATTCAACGATCTGTTCAACACCCAGTTCTTTAATAATTCGTTCAAGATTATTTGATTGATCTGACTCCATTGTCGGCACCCCCTTTCTTCCAGTGTTTTAAAGTCAAAATTGCTCCACGGTTTATGGGATGTTCCGATTACTCTATACTATACACATTGGCTATTGCTGTTACATTATCCTGCCCGTTACCGCATGCTCGCTTATTTCGCATGATTAAATTTTTTTAGGTTATATTAAGGTTTAATTCCCGTTTAATTGGTATAGTGGAGAAATGCGTTGCCAAAACACTAGGAGGATTATAGCATATGAGTGATTTCGAAAAGAATCCGCAAGATAAAGAAGGATTGAAAGTGAACAAGCCTATAGAAGAGAATACAGCCACTACAGTTGTGGACGATTCTACACCAGCTGATCCTGCAGTCGGCGAATCGATAGCGGTAGCACCGGCTGTTGTTGAAGATGAAGCCGTGCAGCCTGCGCGAACCATGAATAAAAGCTGGCCATGGAAGGCGGTAGCCGCGATTGCTATTGTTGCTCTGGTTATCGTGCTCGTCACCGGTCAAAAGAGCAATAGCATGTCTGAAACTGTCGGCACTTTAAACGGAGAAAAAATTACCAAAGCCAATTTATATGATGAAATGGTGAAAAAATTAGGAACACAGCCGGGGCAAATTCTAGACAATTATATGACGCTCAAGCTAATCGCGTTGGAAGCGACTAAAGCAAAAGTGAATGTCACCGATGCCGACATTAATACAGAATTGCAAAATCTTAAAATCAAAAACAACATTACTACCGATGACCAACTGAATCAAGCATTGGCTCAAAGCAACATGACGATTGACAGCTTAAAAGAAAATATCAAAACGAACCTGGAGCTTCGGAAAATTCTCGAGCCGCAAATTCCGGTGACGGACGCAGTATTGCAGAAATATTTTGAAACTAACAAAGCCAGTTACGGAACTCCGGAACAGGTCAAAGCTTCCCACATCCTATTGGCTACGCAAGCGGAGGCTGATGCAGTGCTGGCAGAACTGAAAAAAGGTGCGGATTTTGCGACACTTGCCAGTCAAAAATCAACGGATCCAGGTTCCAAAGCTAAGGGCGGTGATCTCGGTTACTTCGGAAAAGGGGTCATGAATCCACAATTCGAGACGGCGGCATTTGCTTTGAAGAAAGGTGAAATGAGCGGGGTTGTGCAATCCCCGAATGGCTTCCATATCATCCTGGTGACGGATATAAAACCAGCTGTTGTGCCAACTTTCGACTCGGTTAAGGACAAAGTCAAAACCAATTATATTGACAGCCAAGTTCAAACAATGGCTCCGGCTTGGATTGCCAAAGCCAAAACCGATGATCATTATTCTAATTTGCTGATACCGGCTCCGACCACCACGGCGCCTGTGGCAAGCGCTCCTGCGACAAGCACTCCCGCGCCATAATTCAACAATCGGGGATTAATAATGCAATAACATAGATGAGCCGGCTGCAACTGTGGTCGGCTCGTTTTGTTGAACTTCCATGAAAATTAAACCGCGAAAATTCACAAATACAAGCAGGCTATTTTCATTGTTTTGCGACAAAATCCTCACATGCACAAGCCATTCCCTGCTTGCACACCGATCTCACTTCAACGACTATTTTACCAGCTAATACACCGACGCCTATCCCGGTGCCATAAAACAGTGGCTAGAACATCAAATTCAATTTCGATCGTTGGACAAAAAAGGAACAGAGGTAGAATTCAATTCTATCACTGGTTCCTTTTTTATTTGCAATGAATGAATATTCGGAATTATTAAAAATTGGTATTGCTCGATCCCAGAAATTTGGATATAATCTTTTATGAAAAGGTTTTCATTAAAGGATGATAAACGCATGAAGCCAACCATTAGGGATGTGGCGAAAGCGGCAAACGTGTCCATTTCCACAGTTTCAAGAGTGTTTAATAAACCTGATCTTGTAGCTGAAGACACGCGAAACAATGTATTGAAAGCGATTTCAGATTTGGAGTTTCAGCCCAATGCTCTGGCAAGAGGATTGATTTACAAGCGAACGCAAACGTTCGGAGTCCTTGTGCCTGATATTTCAAACAGCTACTATGCCGAATTAATTCGGGGCCTTGAGGATGAAGCTATCGTTGGAGGCAGAAATTTAATTATCTGCAATACGGACAACGACAAAAGGCGTTTGATTGAAAATTTAAAGATGCTGAAAGAAAAACAAGTCGACGGGATTGTATTTACCAGCCTACCGATAGAACCTGACTACTACGGCATAATTCAAGGCCTCCGAATACCTGTAGTCTTGGCCTCGACACACAGCTTGGAGTACGATTTGCCTTCGGTTAAGGTAAACGACGAGCAAGCGGGTTACGATGCCGCCAAATATCTTATTGAAGCAGGACATGAAATGCTTGGCATGATCAGCTTCAAGCTGACGAACCCGATCGCGGGACTCCCACGATATGAAGGGTTTATGAAAGCAGTCCGGACTTACGGACTGCAAGTTGACCCGCTTCGCAACATACAATTCAGCTCTTCTCGGTATGATCATGCTTTCGAAGCGACGGAATTGCTGCTGCGGCAGACTTCCGGCATTTCAGCCATTTTCGCTGCAAGTGATGAAATCGCATTAGGCGTCATTTCCTGTTTGTATCAGCACGGTTTGAAGGTGCCCGACGATATCTCGGTCATCGGCTTCGATAATACCAGAAATTCTTATATGAGCCTACCGAAAATCACCACGGTCGCTCAGCCCATTCGCGATATCGGGTCTCTAGCAGTAAAGAAACTGGAGCAGCTAATTAAAACCGGTACGGTTAGCGAACTAAGAACGTACCTGCCCCATTCCATTATCGAAAGAGATTCTGTCAAGAAAAAGCACAGCGAACCTATTTGAAAAGGCTTTCAATGGATTCGATAAAGGAGGTGATGGTCCTTGTAAGTGTGAAAATCCAGCCATTATGTGAAACGCAAAGGTTTTTATCCGAATGAAAAATGTGTATGAGGAGGTCAACCATGAAAAAAGGACTGAAGTCTTTATTCATTGTGCTCGCATCAGCTATGATGGTTACTTCACTGGTCGCTTGTTCACGAAGCGATACGACTGCTTCCGCTCCCAGCGCAAAACCTGCCGATCCGGGCAAGCCGGCGCAGCAGCCGCAAAAAGAAGTTTCGCTGACATGGTCGTTCGGCAAAGACGCCACCGGAGTCAATGAAAAATTGGCCAAAGCGTTCATGGAGAAGAATCCCGGCATCAAAATCAACATTCTCGAAATGCCGCAAAAATCGGACGCTCAGCATAACGATTACGTAACGAAGCTTTCCTCGAAAGATACAAGCATCGATATTATGAACATTGATATCATTTGGCCCCCGGAATTCGGAGCTTCTGAATGGCTTGAGCCGCTGAACAGTTATTTTTCCAAAGAAGAGCTTGATAAATTGCTTCCGGGTCCGGTGCAAGGCAACACCTTGAACGGAAAGCTGTACGGCATTCCATTTTATACCGATGCGGGGATGCTCTTTTACAGAAAAGACATCCTTGACGAAGCTGGAGTGAAGCCGCCGAAAACGTTCGACGAATTGAACAAGCTTGCCAAATCGCTGAAAGGCAAAGGCGGCACAGAATACGGGTTCGTCTATCAGGGCAATCAGTATGAGGGGCTTGTTTGCAACGTCCTGGAATATTTCTGGGCGAATGGCGGAGACGTGCTTGGTGCGGACAATAAAGCGATCATCGATTCGCCGAATAACGTAGAAGCATTGAAATTCTTTACCGATATGACCCAATCCGATCTTGTGCCGAAAGGAATCACAACGTACGTAGAAGAAGATGCCCGCACCGTATTCACGGAAGGCAAGTCTATTTTCATGAGAAACTGGCCTTATGCATGGGCCAAATCGCAAGAGGACGGCTCAAAGGTCAAAGGCAAGGTCGGAGTTGTTCCGATGCCTGTTGGTCCGTCAGGGAAAACTCCGGCAGCGACGCTTGGGGGCTGGAACCTCGGGATCAATGTTAATATTACGAAGGAAAAGAAAGATGCCGCGGCGAAATTCCTGAAGTATTTGGCTTCGGATGAAACTCAGGCGTTTTCGGCTGTCAACAGCGGACGTATTCCGATTGCCAAGTCAGCATTTAAAAACGCCGACGTTTTGAAAGCTAACCCGCATTTTGAGTCTTTGTACGATGTGTTCATTAACGCAAAGCCGCGGCCGGTATCGCCGATTTATCCGCAAATTTCCGACGTGATTCAAATACAAGTTCATAAAGCGATCACAGGCGGTCAAACGCCTGATCAATCTGTGAAAAATATGCAGAAGAGCATATCCGATTTGCTCGCGAAGTACAAAAAATAGCACGCGCAACGGGGGCGTTCCCGCTTGCCAGGAACGGCCCCTTATTGTCTTGTGTCGTCGCCATATTGTGGACGTAAAGCCAGTTAGGAGGTTTGCGAAATGAAGCATCAAGCTGAACTAACGATGGAGGGGCACTCCGCATTAAAGAGGAAAAAACGGTTTTTCAACAGTCAACGGCAGGAATCACTGTTGGCTTATACGCTGACTGCGCCTTCGCTATTGACCATCGGCTTATTCGCGCTGTATCCGATTTTGAGCTCTGTTTGGCTCAGCCTGCACGAATTTAAGCTGAATATGCCGTTTTTGGGCAAGCCGTTTGTCGGATTTCAGCAATATGCTACCTTGAGCACCGATGTTAGATTTTGGGCTTCACTTTGGAATACGGTATATTTCACATTTTTCTCGGTATTGCTGGAATTGATTCTTGGATTTGCCATTGCCATCTTAATTAACCGCAGCTTTCGCGGGCGGGGGATCGTTCGAGCGGCTGTATTGGTGCCGTGGGCGATTCCTACCGTTGTATCAGCTTTGATGTGGAAATTTATGTTTAACGACCAGTTGGGAGTTATTAACGATATCTTTGTAAAGGCCGGCATTCTCAACCACTATATTGCCTGGCTCGGCAGTAAAGAAACGGCCCTTTGGTCCATCATTGTCACCGACGTATGGAAAACAACGCCCTTTATGGCGTTACTCATATTGGCGGGCTTGCAGGTAATTCCATCGGATATGTACGAAGCGGCTAAAGTGGATGGGGCAAACCGCTTTCAACAGCTTGTGAAAATCACGATACCGCTAGTCAAGCCGGCCGTGTTGGTCGCTTTATTGTTCAGAACGTTGGATGCATTCCGCGTATTCGATGTCGTATTTGTCATGACCGGCGGAGGTCCGGCCAACTCTACGGAAACACTGTCCATGTATGCACAGACTACGCTGATGCGTTATTTGGATTTCGGCAAAGGGTCCGCTTTGTCGGTGATCACGTTTCTATGCGTGCTGCTGATCAGCTTCTTTTACATCAAAATTCTTGGCGTCAACATAGATAAAAGATCTTAAGGGGGAGACCTATGCTCATTGCTCGGACCAAAACAACTTTGTTCTATGCTGCAGTTTGGATTTTCGTGTTGATCGTCATGTTTCCGTTTTTTTGGCAGATCACCACCTCCTTAAAATCGCCTGACCACCTTTATAGGATGCCGCCTGACTGGATTCCTTCTCCCGTTTATTTCGGCGGTTATATCGCCACCTTTTCCAAGCATCCTTTTACGATTTATTTAGAGAACAGCTTGATTATTGCGGCAGCCACCACACTGTACAGCATCATCATCGGTTCGCTTTGCGCTTATGCAGTGGCACGGCTGAATTTCTCGGGAAAAAGAATCATTCTGATGCTCGTGCTCGCGGTATCCATGTTTCCGTCCATAGCCATTCTTAGCCCTCTTTATATTCTGTTAAGGCAATTCAACCTGCTGAACACGTTCCAAGGGCTGATCTTTCCCTATACGACGCACGGCTTGCCGCTCACCATCTGGGTATTAGCGAGTTTCTTTAAAGAAATCCCATTCGAACTGGAGGAATCCGCGCGAATCGACGGCACTTCCCGACTCGGCGCGTTTTGGAGGGTGATCGTACCGTTAGCCGCTCCAGGCGTTTTCACAACAGCAATCCTCGTCTTTATTGCCGCATGGAATGAATTTTTGTTTGCGTTCTCGTTCATGTCCAAAGACATCATGAGAACGGTTCCCGTCGGCATCGCCATGTTTCCCGGAGAACACGATCTGCCGTGGGGCGATCTTTCCGCGGCTTCTGTCATCGTAACGGTACCGCTTATCGTCATGGTGCTGCTTTTCCAGAGAAGAATCATTTCCGGCTTAACGTCAGGAGCGGTAAAGGGCTAGTCACGTGGATCGGACGACAATCGAGTAACACTTAAAGTTAATTGATTATAAGTTGAAATCATATAGTCTGCTTGATACAGCCTTCCGCTTCCTGCCAAATTTTTGCTCATACCAATTGTCACCGCAACCCCCGCTGCTTTTCCCATTTGCATATCTCCGTTGGTATCCCCGATCAAAGCCACCTTGGCAGGTGAAACCCCTATTCTTTGGCATGCGGTATGAATCATTTCAGGGTAAGGCTTGCCTACAGTCACTTGGTCACTTCCAATAATTTCTCGAAAATAATGATCTGAATGGATCCAAGATAAATGTTTCTTGGCTTCTTGGGTGTAATCAGCCGTGACCACACATAAAGGAAGCTGTAATTTCTCACACTGCTCTAAAAAATCGATTAAACCGTGGATCGGAACAGCCGGACGTTCTCGCTCCATTTCAACGCTTGCTTGCTTTTGAAACTCGCGAATTCGCGTGATTGCTTCATTCCATGTCAATCCACACCGGTATAACTGCCAAGCCAAGATCGCTTCAATCTCTGGCATGGACCCAATGGATAAAGGCCCTTGGATATCATAACCAGTTAGCCTTCCAGTTTCATCCATCTCGATACCTAATAATTTCGAGGGATCCAATCCAAGCAATTCACCGCCCATGGATGAAATTTGATCGATCACTTGCATTGTCATCCGCTCAGCAAAACGACCCCACAGCTCTAAAAATTCCAATAAGGTGCCATCTTTATCAAATAGAATCGCTTCAATTTCATAGGTTTGTTGATCGATAATCAGATTGGTCATACAATACTTCTCCTTCATTTACACCTTACTGTGAATTCCTTCTTTGATTTGTTCGATAATATCTAAGATACTCTTTGAACCAAGATCGCCTTCACCTCGTTTTCTAACAGCCACTGTTCCCGAATTTTTCTCATTCTCACCAAGCACAAGCATGAAAGGTACTTTCTCGAGTTGTGCTTCGCGGATCTTGTAACCAAGCTTTTCATCTCTTATATCAACCTCTACACGTATTCCGGCCTCGTCTAGGGATTTTTTCACTTGAAAAGCATAGTTCAGATAATTTTCGGACACTGGTAGAAGTTTAGCTTGTACTGGAGAAAGCCAAAGTGGAAATGCTCCGGAGTAGTGTTCGGTTAAAATACCCATAAACCGATCAATCGAGCCATAAATAGCACGGTGTATAACGACCGGCCGGTGTTTTTGATTGTCCTCGCCAATGTAAGAAAGATCGAACTTTTCAGGCATCTGGAAATCAAGTTGTATAGTCCCACATTGCCAGCAGCGTTTAAGTGCATCTAAAATATGAAAATCAATTTTCGGACCGTAGAATGCCCCATCCCCTTCATTTACACGATAGATGATATCACGATTATCCAAAACGTTTTGCAATGACTTTTCAGCCTGATCCCATAATATTTCTGATCCCATGAAATCTTCTGGACGAGTTGACAGCTCAATCTTGTATTCAAACCCAAAGACTTTGTAAATATGGTCGATGAGTTCAATAACACGACTAATTTCGTCCTCAATCTGACCGGGTTGAACAAAAATATGAGCATCGTCCTGACAAAATGTACGGACTCGCATCATTCCATTAAGAGCCCCAGACATTTCGTGCCTGTGTACTTGGCCAAATTCTTTTCCGTTTTCTCTTCTTATACCTATTATAGTACTGATTCGATATATAAATCTGATTGTTGGGAGACAGGTCATATTTTAATTGGAATAAAATAACATACTATCGTCGCAACATTATACAATGTAACGGAAAACTCACTGGTATAAGGTTTAAAAAAAAGGCGTTTAGTTGTGAATAACATTATATGGTTGCTAAGCATCGTATCTAGTGCCTTACTGATTCTGCTAATTTTCACTTCATTCTTAAACCATCCAAACTAACAAGCACCAAACCTATCAGTACCGCTAGCCCATCAGTACCTATCAACTGCTGATATTAGAACCACTCCGAGCTCACTGCCATCAAAAGTTAATAAAAAGAATTCAATATACGATTATTAATAGAAGAATAAGAGAGGTTGGGTGCTTGAAGAATAAGTTGTTATGGGGGTGACTTTGATTGTTGTTATCATTGTTGGAGGATTTGGCTATTTAAATATTACACAGGCAACCATATTGTTGTAAAAGAGGTGTTTGATTCTTCGCAAGTCCCTAAAAACAGCAGCTCTCTTACGCCCAAGCAGCTTGATAAAAAATGGTTAATTACTGATTCTTCCAAAGTTTATTTTGAAGTTGAAACATCTCAGGAATCTGTTATCAGCCAATTTCATGCGATTAGCGGCTTTTGGAATATTTCCAAAACTGATAAGTCAAATAAAACGATGCTCTCGGAAAGTAGCGGCCTGCCCACGAATAGTACCGTTTTCGTCAGTGAGATTCCATACTGTCGCCCGCATGATGTAAAATCTCCGGCCGGTGCTGGAAATCCGAACTCCCGTATAATTGTCAACGTAGCCTTTTTCATTGACGGCCTTCAGGAAGTCAGCTCGCTCCTCGCGTTCCATTGGTTCTGCGGTCAGTCTCGACGGTGTATGTGTGAACGTCTCCCAGTCCATCTCCCATAGCTCGAGCGCTGACTGGTTACCGAAATTCAAGATCGGATCGGTCTCCAACCCATGGGACAGTATCACGATCGGAGCATGAAACAGCTGATCGAATTCCTTGACGGATTCGGTTGCTTCATCCAGAAGAGATTTTCCCGTCCATCTCTTGTAGCTGTTGATGATCAATCTAGCATGCACTTCAGTTGCTCCAGCGCCGGTATAACACATGGTATTCTATATCCTCCTCTTCCATCATATCGGATCATCACTTGTCGTCGCTTGTTATTGCTCAAGAGTAACGATCTCGATTTGATTGTTCTGCATGAGCCTCTTTCCTCGCAAAATTGACCAAGAAAAATATTCTACTTTAATTATTCGCGGAATTATTATAGTATCCTGCCCGTTACTTCAACAAACCAAAAGAGGAGTTAACACGAGCCAGCTCCTCCACTATCGTTATCCGCTAGTTTAGTAAATTACTCGGTGAATGGGCTTTCTAAGAGTATAATTTCATGTGTGTAAGGATTTAATTCTACTTTACCTCCAAGAGGTAAAATTAATTTTGGATCTGTATGACCAAAATCAAAATCAACGACTATTGGTACCTTATCAGCACCAAACTCACCTTTTATGACATTCACTGTTATCTCATTAAGTTTTAGTTTCTCTTCTTCGGAATAATCCTTCGCTCTTCCCAAAATAATCCCTTTTATCTTCGAGAATATGCCTTGCATACCATAATTCCGTAACATATATCCAACTTGACTAGGTGAAGGTTTTTCTTCTGATGTTTCGAAAAACAAAACTTTATCATTCCAGAAAGATTCATTAGCCCAATAGGTAGTCGATTTCATAAATTCTAATACTTCGATACATCCCCCCCACAAATACCCTTGTTCTACGGAGTTTCCCTGTAAAAACGTCCATCCATTCTCATTTTCATAAAATTCCTGACAATCACCCAGCGTATCAAGATCGTTCCAATCTTTATATGCATTTGTCCATTTCTGAAACGAAGAGTATTTATAAGGGAATTGATTTGAGAATAAAATCGATTTCAAATGCTGGGTAAATTCAAAAGGAAGGTTCTTAATCTGAGCTAACCCCGCCATAATTGAAGGTCCATAAAATGTCACCATTCCTAACTGGTTTAAATAAGTTAAAAAAGTAGTTGCATCTGAAAATCCCATAATAAATTTCGGATTGTTGATAATCATTTCCGTATTTAGAAATGGTAAAATTCTGACCGATTCATATCCGCCTATTGAAGTAATTATTCCATCTATTTTATTATCCTCGAAACATTGGTTAATATCATTTGCACGAAGTTGTGGATTCTTGTACAAATCATCAGGAGACATTCTTGCTGTTGGCATTTCAACAACTTCAAAACCCAATACTTCATGAAGATTTTTTAGTCCGAGCTCGTAGATATCTGGGAACAAAGAAGGTAGGCCACTTGAAGGCGATATTATTGCAATTCTTGAACCAGGCATAATTCTTTTAGGTTTTTTCATTCCAGGTTACCTCCCAACTCTCAATTATCTCCTCATATTACCACACTAACCTTCCCGTTCCTGAATTGGTCTAAGTGATATTGCACCTTAATTCATAGCTCTTTGTACCGTATCGTCAACATTATCAACGTATAAATACATAATTACCGGTGTGCCGCCAAGCGATTTTGCTGCACGATTGTTTCCAGGAAATTCGTCCGTAATCACCTCGCTTAACTTCCCATTTGCCGGTCAGCCCCTTTCCTGCTGCCGACGTAGCTTATTAAATACGATCAAAAGCGGGAACAGCATGACCGCAGACAGGACGATAGTCGCCGATTCGGTCCAATCGACTTGATCGCCACCAGAGGGTTAAATCTGCGGTAGCCTGGTAATGAAGGGGTGATAATATAAGTGTCTTTTGATATCTGATTACTCTAGCCATTTCGATCGCATCAAGATCGTCAAGGTCGAGCACGCTTGACATCGAGGTGCATCCGCGGCGCCGGTCCGCCCTCTGTGTTGGCGACGCCGCTTGCGATGAAGCCAACCGATTCGTAAAACCCCATCGCGTGCGGGTTGGCGGTCACATCCACACGCACACCGAGCCGCGCAATGTCTTCGATCAGGTCACTCGCGATGCCTTGGCGCATCCAGTCAGGATCAGTGAACAAATCCTCGAGTTCGAGGAAGTCGTCGACAAGACGTGCCGACGCGAAGCCGACGACCCGCCCATCAACAACAGCGACACGCGCGAACGGCAGCATCGCGTCGTCCCACACGAGCCACTCGGGATGAGCGGTTATGAGATCACGGTCGCCCTCGATTGCCAGTGACGCACGGCGAAAAACGTCGCGCAACGTATCGACGTCGTCGATGACCGCGCTTCTAATGACGAGGTCAGACGAATTTAAAGGTTTTTTTTCTACGATAGCACAATTAACAAACAGGATTTTCCTTTCTTTTGTCGAATACATAAGGGACAACAATTTTTGTAGGAGTTGACCCTTTTGCTTTCGAAAAATCGCCTCGGCGCCGCGCCGAAAATTTACTTCAGACCCGAAATGAAAAACTGCCCGCATTGCGGGATCAGATTAAAGCGTTCCCACACTGCATGGAACAAGAAAATTTCAACACTCAGCGGCGTCATTCACGCTTGGAGCATGGCTTATGCCTGTCCCAACGTAGACTGTCCGCACGCTGGTGTCACGTACAAATCAGCTGAAGCGGAAGCGCTGAGTATGAAGCACTCCTCATACAGTTACGATGTGCTCTGTCTCGTCGGCGAACTGCGCTTCAAACAGCATCGCACCTGCAAGGAGATTGCGGATACGCTAAATGAGCGCGGTATAGTGACGAGTGAAAGATATGCACAAACCTTATATGAACGGTATCAAACACTGCTAGCTGCAAGCCTTGACGATTACGTCAAACAAATCTTGGCGGAAACCACAGCACAGAATGGCGGCATCATCCTTTCCATGGATGGCGTCCAACCCGAAAAAGGAAACGAGATGTTATACGTCATCCGAGAAGTATTTAGCGGCACGATTCTAGCGGCTCAGAACATGAAGAGCGGAGCCGCCGCCGAATTACGGACACTTATCGATCCGATTATTGAACTGGGTTATCCCATCGTAGGGATTGTCAGCGACGGGCAGGTTTCCATCCGGCAGGCTTTCGAATCGCTCTTGCCTGATGTACCGTATCAGTACTGCCAATATCATTATCTGAAAGACATCGCAAAGCCTGTTGTGGATGCCGATCGCAAACTCAAAATGGAACTGAAAAAGAGCATGCGCGGCCTGCGGGATATAGAGCGAAAAATCGAGCAAACCGAGAAAAAAGCAATCACGGAAGCACAGGCAAGCGCAAAAGCGAGTCCCCTTGCATTGAGCGATGCACCAGAAGCGCCCTCGTACAAGGAGGCCCAGGTGGCAAAGGGTTATGCCGCTGCAGTGCGCGCTTTACTCCTGGAAGATGGCGAACCACCACTTGATTTGCCCGGTATGCTGATCTATGAACGAGCCCAGGCCATACAGGCGTCGCTGCAGCGATGCTTGACTAAAAAAAGAGCCTCATCTTCTTCAGGGTATGGTCAGAATTTTCAGTAAACTAGACGAACTTGGGGTCCTTTATGAAACCGTATGTCGCTGGGCAAAGCCGATTTCACATATAGCGGCGGCGTTGGAGCCGGAAGTAGACAAGACCAGCGAAACGGCTGAATGGGAAATGACTCATGTGCTGAACTGGCTCAAACAGACGTATTCCGACGAGACCGATGCTCCCATGGTCGACAATGTGATCCGCTACTCTCGCGGGTTCTGGAAAGGGTTGTTTACCTGCTACGACCATTATTACCTCCCGCGAACGAACAACGATCTGGAGCAATTTTTTCGGCGGACGAAATCTTGCCATCGTCGGATCACAGGTCTTCGGAATTGGAATAGTTACATCATACGTAACGGAGAAATGATTGTACTTGTTGATGATGCGCTTCGTCAGAAGCACGTCGTCGCCCGTTTACGAACCGTGAGCTATGAAACCTATACAAAGCGCAAAGCACAATGGAGCGAACGACTATCCGAAAGCGTTCAACGAAGACGGTTTAATCGCAATCCCCACAATTTTCTGCAACAACTGGAGAATCAATGGGATCAAGTGTTAGTTTGTTGATTGTGCCGTCGTAGTTTTTTTTATTCACAGTTGAGTTTTCCTTTTTATGGAATCATTTTTATGAGTGTAAAACTATACTACATTAATAATTAGAAAAGTAGCCATGTATTGTATCGTTATAATTATACTTTGCCGTTACTTCAATGAACCAAAAAAAAGGAGCTGCCACAGCATAACAAGATTTATCATCTATTTGTTTTATAGAGCAACGGAGTTATCGAACCGAGGGTAATGTTCTCTGGCTGTAGACAGATTGGGCAGTCTCCTTTGAAATTTATCCTCTGGCCATACATTCACGAAAAGAAATCCCTCGCGCTGCAGCAAGGGATTTCGAAAGAATATGAAAAGTGGACTACAGAGATGCGACTGAGGAGGTTGACCGCGCTTTACATGGACAAGGCGGCTTTGGCGTTTCTCAAATCGCCGGCTAGCAGCCGATCCAGATGGTAGGCTGGGTAATAGTTCCTCTCCAGCATAAAATTGAACACCTTGTAGTGCATGTTGACCGCATTTAGCAAGTGTCTCTGGAACATTTCATGCAACGACGGCGTAGCTGTTTCCGTAATGACGGCCGCGTAGTTGCGAGTGGCGGTTTTGAAAAACACAAGCAGGTTTCCCGCATAGAAGGCGGTCATGTCCACTCCCGTGGGCGTTGGGTGATCCGGTTCGCGGCTGTCTCTGCGCATCGTGGGAATCGGTACTTTTTCATAATAAGGAAGCAAATCGTGCATATCTTTCTCGAGGCCGCGGATCGCCTCCGTATAAAGACTTCGAAGCGTCGGGTCCTGTATGTTCGCATGCTGCATTTTGAACGCGATCAGCTGATGGGCTAGCGTGGCTACTACCTCGTGCAGCTCGAGGGTCTCATGCCAGGCCAGGTGCTGGGGCTGGGGTACTCTTGAATTTTCGGACAATGGGAAAACCTCCATCATAGTGATGAGATACCATATGCCTATATTTTTCGGATGGAACGTTGTCCCTTATTGGTTGCGCAAGAAGTTGGTTACATTCTGTTAACTTGAAAAAGCTAAAGACTACACCAGAACTAGGTTTAACTTGTTTTAATAAATTCCAGTAACGAATGAGAAATCCAATTCTTTGGGTGAATAACTTTAACAAACATATGTTCGCAAAATACAATAAGAAGAAGTACCCATTGACTTTACCTCTTCAATTTGGCCGTCAAGTTCCTTAAGTTTGGTGTGCTACTTTTTTTGATATAGTGAAGGTGTGAATTGAATCACATATATCTGTGTTAGGCTCGCCTGCTCATTGCTTGAAAGGCATGGCTCGTAACGCATTGCTCCAGCCAATGCGGATCGAGACCACCGGCCGCTGCGGCAGGGAAGAAGTCAGTGAACAAGTGATGATAAGGACGCAAGCTACCGCCTTTGTGCTGTCCAACATTGTACCAACCAGTATCCTGAGATAACAGCAGGTGTTCGCCGACGCCGCAGTCGAGCAGTTGACCCAGCAACTCCACATGCTCCTCATAAGTTCCCTGCAAAATGGAGTCCACGGAAATCCAACCGCCTGCCTCCGCAAGCCGCTCGTATACGTCAATGTCTTTAAATGTTTGCGCGTGCACCCAAATGAATCGTTCCTGGTCGAAATGCGCTAGTTTCATGATCTCATAGGCGTGCATGGCGATGTCAGGGCCTATCGTATGACACTGAATCGGCAGGCCGGTTTCCAACGAGGTTCGCATAGCGGCAAGGAGGATCTTCTGCTGCGTATCGTCGATTGCCGTCCCGTCGTTAAGTGCGATTTTGATAAAACCCGGATACACGCCGCTCTCCCCGATGCCGTCTCGCGCTTCCCGTGTCCATATATCGGCCAGGTCTCGTTCTGAAATCTCGTAAACGAAGGAAGGCAGATACGGCTTCTTGTAAAATCCGGTGTTCGTGATCAGATGGATTCCGGACAGCTCCGATAGCCGCCGCAGGATGTAAGGGTCCCTGCCTAAGTACTCCGGCGCACAGTCCACCATGGTGCCGCATCCGGTTTCCTCCAATTTCAACAAGAAAGGGAGGATGGACGTGACCACCTCGTCACGGTTATAATGCTCCGGCGTAAGCTTCCCGTCTTCTACAAACCCAACGAGGACATGCTCATGTTCCAAAATTCGTCCCGCTTCCTGCGCAGTAATTAAACCTGAAACCGTTTGCAGCAACAACAGCACCTCTATTCTTGAATCTGGTTTCTCCGTAGTTGATTAAAATTTATCTCATTATATATTACCATATTTTCGCTATCAGGAAGCTATTTATGAAAGCCTTAAATCACGTATACTACGTTTTCATGGGGAGTGATGGCATCATGCAATACGGAGGCATTCAATTATTCACCAATCTTGATCTTGATTCGAATGTTGTCCTTCGGGATCCAGCATTTGAACTGATATTTTGGACTCGTAGCATAACCTAATCGGCGACAAAAAAACTTCTCGGAAGTACCTCTCCGTATCTCATAATGTATACAGGTTGCACAACAGTGATAGTCCTTCATTTTCTCTCACTCCTTGATGGAATCGTAAAATGTTTCTTCACAAGGAGGAATAATATACCTGAAATATTCATGGAGCCTTGAGTCCCTTTACTCAAATGGGAAATATAGGAGTTAGACCTTCGAAAATCACTTGCAGTGGGGTTTTGGAGATGCAATCTGGCGGAGCGCTTAAGCAATAATGAAGTGAATTAATAAATTCCCATTATATGGACTTTGAAATAGACATGCGTTCCCGTTAGGTCAGAATGAAGCTTTTGAGATTTTGCTAGAATGACTTAACCGTCACCCGAATCTAGGCAAACGCTGGATATTGTTCAACGTTTGGATGAAGGGCTCTCGGTAGATGCAAGAACTGCACAATTTCCATGTCCAGTAGCGACCGGAATAGATCAGTTTTCCCGCAATTTTAATCAACTTGTTACGTAACGTCTCCATACGGCTTGGCTTTAGTTTCTCGGGTAAGCATAGGCGGCGAAACCAGTTGTTGAAGTTGTAAGCTAACATGGCCAATTGCAGTTTAACTGCATTCGATTCAAAATTTGTACTGCTCATCTTGTCGCAAGCAAACCCGTTTTTAGCTTCCTTAATAAAGTTTTCCATATGCCCACGTTGAAAGTAAAACCGGATCACGTTGCAGGGCTGCAATGTCATGTTCGTGACAATAAACGTGAACTGAAAGTGCAGTTCACCGGCTAGACGTTCCATCTTAACAACCACACGGCGAGTTCGACTCCACTTGTCCGCTTTATATTGAAATTCCCGGTAATGGACTTGGCGCTCATGCAACTTTTTCGGGTTTAACAATGGATTCGCCATAGCCTGTGCCGCTGATTGCAGGCGGGCGTTGGATTTCAAGCGAATAGCGTATTTATGGCCCTTTGTTTCCGTCAGTTCAAACAGTCCCGGAAGGGCGAAGCCACTGTCGCCGCGCAGGACGATCAAGGCATCCGGCGCATACGACTCGTATCGCGTGAGAATCGGTCCCATGAAACGTACGGCTTGACGAGAGGTATAGACGTTGCCGGCGCGAAGTTCAGCACCGAGACAATCACCCGTCAGCCCATCAAAACAAAACAGCGGATGAAATCCGTTCTGCTGATAGTGGGCATTGTAATTCGCTCCATGTTGCTCACCGTAAGCGGCAAAGCCGGAAGAATCCAGATCCATGACGAATTGGTCTCTGGCCTCGAGCGTATAGACGCGACCTTGAAGCACGCCGTTTATGCGTTCTAAAGACTTAGCGGTATCCATAGTCGCTTTGTCATTAAATCGGGAAATCGTTGGCTGTGAGGCCAAGCGCTCTTTCCCCATCATAGCGGTCAGCAATGGTTCTACGCTGAGGTCATCCGCATGATCGTCGGTGTGATACCCTGCAAGATGTTGATACATCTTTTGAAGAACGACATCGGAATTGGGATGGTCTCGGTGGTGAACGGAGTCTTGCACGACGAGCATCTCTTTAACGGCTTCGGAAAGACCGAGTTTGTGATCGAATTCTTTGTATAATAGCAAGCCTGCGTCCGAGGTCAGATCGCCGCCTTCAAAATTCACTTTCATTCGGGGGTTGAAGTTCATGCCGTACTCTTGTAAACTTGCCATAGAAGAGTCTCCCTTTGGTGTGATTGGTTTCGTCACCTTTAACACTACCAAAGTAAGGGCTCTTTTTCCATGTTTTCTCTTCACCTTTTAAGTGAAGCATTAATTTCCTGCATTCCCTTGCTGTTACTGGTCTGACGGCGTTCTTAGTGTAGCGCTATGAATATTTCAGGATATATATTATAAATCTGAATATAAATTTATTCTCCATATAACATCGCCTTCCTCACCTAAGCTCGATTTGTACGCATTGCCTTAAATTGTTTTATACTTTTATCGTTCATGATTTTTATATATTCATCTGACTCAACAGCATACAGCGCAACTTTGCCCTGTGCGTCATTATGGATACCCCAACCATAGCGCTTGCCCAATGACGATGAACGGAGGCAGGGCTGCCCTTTGGAGAAAAAGTCCTCACGTGCTGCTTTCCTATCCGCTTCTGTTAATTTGTTGCGATGAGCGAATACTTCAAATAACACATCTTCTTGCGTGTATTTGTATGGATGGTTCGATATCATCTCGTACTGTAAAACCGGTATTGTCTTAGAGTCACCCTTAGATTCTGGGATTTCGGCCACTCTAACATGGCAGTTTTCGGCAACTTGAATAAAAGCACCGTAATAATTCATGTCTTTCATGATGCACCTTGGAAAAAACTCATAAATAGATATACACTTAACCCTATCCATGATATTCCGAAGGGAACGGACGACCATGAGGTAATAAATTGATCGTTAAATATGAGCAGTGAACCGACACTCAATATCAGTAAAACTCTGCACCATGACGGTAATAATTTCGATCTCAACAAACTTATATTAAAAAATAATATTCCGAAAATGGTCATTAGAAAGCCAATCGGTTGTGCCGCTTCGTATTGCACGCTCAAGTTCATCGACAAACGGGATATTGTACCAAATAAATAAAGAAAGGAACCGATCAATGAAACGATGAGTGACCATCGTGCAAATTGTACTACGCCCTTAGCCGAAACATACAAGCCGACCAAGCCGATCCCGATGCAAGCCATGCCGTATCCGAACCAAGGCATGAATAATTGGGAATTACGGTATAAATTATAGCCGGGATTACCTGGAGGCAGCATGGATAATTTGAAACCTACACAAAGCCAAATGATACCGCCTAATAATGCCGTCAAGCCCGTGATAAGAAAAACCACCTTTTTCAACAAATTCTCTCACCCTCTACTTTTTTACCATACATAAAACGGAATTCTTAAATTTTATATTCAATACAATCTAGCTATTCCCTTTATTAACTATCCCTTCTACCTGTTTACTTGAATAAACAAAAGAGCTGCCACGTAGGCAACTCCTCAGTTATCATTTCCTGTACCATCATTTCCGTTAGCTGTTTTGTCTATCGAATCAATGTGCGTGCTTCTACTTTGGCTGAATATACCCTTCCGCTTTAAGCAGTTCGGCAATCAGAACAGAGCCACCTGCTGCTCCACGTAATGTATTATGCGATAGTCCTACAAATTTAAAATCGTATATGGCATCCTCGCGCAATCTACCTGCTGAAACCCCCATACCTCGCTCAATGTCACGATCAAGTTTCGTCTGTGGTCTGTTCTCTTCTTCAAAATAAGTTATGAATTGCTTTGGTGCGCTTGGCAGGCCAAGCTCCTGAGGCCGTCCTTTGAATTGCAGCCAGCGATCGAGAATTTCTTCTTTCGAAGGTTTGTTCTCGAACGATGCAAATACCGCAGCCAAATGTCCATCCGTTACTGGAACACGAAAACACTGTGTTGTAATTAATGGTGCGCTGGCTTTTATAATTTCACCATTTACAAGGCTTCCCCAAATGCGCAGCGGCTCATGCTCGCTTTTTTCTTCCTCGCCGCCAATATAAGGGATTACATTATCCAACATATCGGGCCAATCGGTAAAGTTTTTGCCGGCTCCGGAAATCGCCTGATACATCGATGCAACCACTTTTGTTGGTTTGAAATCCAGCAGTGCATGAAGCATTGGCACATAGCTCTGAATCGAACAATTGGGTTTTACGGCAATAAATCCGGTCGAGGTTCCGAGCCTCTTTCTCTGAGCGGCAATCACTTCAATATGCCCGGGATTAATTTCCGGAATGACCATCGGGATGTCAGGCGTCCAACGGTGAGCGGAGTTATTTGATATCACAGGCGTACCCGTTTTTGCGTATTCCTCTTCCAATGCTTGAATTTCTTTCTTTTTCATATCAACGGCACAAAAAATGAAATCGACTTGATTGGCAACCTCTTCCACTTTCGAAGCGTCATGAACAACGAGGTTTTTCACTTCTTCAGGAATCGGGTCAAGCACCTTCCATCTGCCTTGTACAGATTCTTCATAAGTTTTACTCGCCGAACTGGCACTAGCTGCAATCGCTGTTACCTTAAACCACGGATGATGATCTAGTAACTGAACAAACCGCTGTCCAACCATTCCCGTTCCTCCGACAATCCCTACCTTCAGTTTTTCTGTCATTAGATATTCAAATCCTTTCAAAATGGCATGATTAAACAGTCTGATTTGTACCATATGTTGCATGTGAGCTCTATCTTCTTTGCAACAATAAAAAAAATCCCACCCCCAAGACTTGATTCAGTCTTAGGGACGAGATTTGGTATGCTCGTGGTACCACCCCAGATTCGCTAATATGTCGCCATATTAACCTCTTCAAGTACGACATTACAATTAATGCTTATACTCTAGCTCTGTAACAGGAGCTCCTGTCACACCATCCTCCTTTTCACGGGGTTCCGGTGTGCTGCTCTGAGGCTTTTTTCAATAAAAAATTCTTTACTCCTTTTCAGCTAACGGAGCTCTCTGTGAAAGAATCCCTCTATCTACTCTTCTCTTCATCGCATTTAAATATTGTGATTATATTATCAAAAAACCCTTGTGAGGTAAATATAATATTTAAAAATTCGAAAACATTACAAACTTGAACATAACTTCACCTTATGGTTTTTTCCCTGGCTGATAGTAAAGCGAAACTACACCATTCTTAAACGTCTTAGACTTTACAAGCTTGAGATTAACCCTGTCATTAATATTTTCAAACAATGGTTTTCCGCTTCCTAAAACAACGGGACAAACTAAAAGTCGATACTCATCGATTAAGCCAAGATTCGTAAAAGTTTGTACGATGCTGGCACTACCCCATATCATCATATCATTACCAGATTGATGTTTCAGATTTTGGATTTTTTCAGTAATATTGTCTTTAACCACTTTTGCATTATTCCACTTACCCCAAGGGGCAGTTTCCAGTGTCTTTGAAAAAACAATTTTGGGTGTATGATTTATATGTTCAGCTGCGGGGTTAACATCCCCATTCTTGTTTGGCCAGTAACCCGACCAAAGTTCATAAGTCACTCGCCCTAGTAAAAGAGTGTCCACCGTACTTTGTCCATCGATGATTTCTTCTTTCTTCATTTCTTCATCGGGGTTGTTACTAACCCAACTCATGTCTTCATTTAATCCTACTATAAAGCCATCAAGTGTAACATATGACGCTGCAATTACTTTTCTCATTTTTATTTCTCCTTTCTCGGGTTGGATTACCGCACTGCATGACGATCTTAACTTTCCATTATTATAGCAAGTAACATTTTTAATGATTTCTTATCGATTGCTATATTTGAGAACTCGATACTTCAAAAACTTATTTGTAAACCAACAACAAAATGTTGGGTGACAAATAAGTTTTGAAGTACAAGAAACCAACAAATTCAAGGGCTTGCTGGTTTTTCTTATAAAAGTGATTTACAAATAAAGTTTTGAAGTGGTTTTTCTAGCTAAAAATGCTGATTTACAAATAAGTTTTGAAGTACTTTTTACATACATGTATTTATAGATCTCATTAAGCTATCGTACCCGTCCCTCGGTTTTAAGGGGTTTTCTCACGTATGCTCACTCATTCGCAGGATTTCATCACCTTTGGATACAGTGATCGTTAGGGAAGTAAGCTGGTGAGAGCCCGCCGTTACATTTTTGGGCATGCGGGAATAGAAGAAATGGCTGGAGCATTTCCCCAAAGCCTTTTTTTCTACTGCACGCTTCCTCCACCATTTCCCTGGAAGTTCACCATCCCATGGCTCAACGGGTCTAGGCCCTTACATTCCATCGTCATACTTGTCCAAGGTGTGGAGACCGATAGCGTTTAGCGGATGGGTCTGTGCCCTTATCGGATACGAACTTGGTTCTCCGTGCTTTCTTTGTTTGAAATCCTGCGAATGAGTCAATCTACGTGGCTTTCAGATTTCTTATGCAGCGTCTGTAAAAACGGCACTCGCTTTTTCGGGAGAAAACGTTTCTCCCCGCCCAACGATGCCGATCAGTATCCGAGCCAGTTTTCCAAGCAGTTTAAATATCGACTGTTGTTTCTTCATTTTCTTGACTTGAACATTGTTTTCATGCATCTGTCGAAAGACGGGATTCGTTCCCACGAGGGTGATCGTAGCCAGATACATATATTTTCGCAGCTTCGCATCTCCCCGTTTGGAAAGCACGATCTGCCCCTTGCGCTTGCCAGACATGCTTTCGGCCAGATTTAAGCCCGCTTTACGCAATAACTGACGTCCATGGGCATACTGTTTGAGGTCGCCTGCACCGGAGAGAATGGCCGCGATGAAGATCGTGCCGAGGCCTTTGACCGACCGTAGTTGCTTGGCCATAGGAATTTCACCGAGAAGTGCCAACAGTTCCTGTTCCATCTTCTCTAGTGTTTCAACGATACGCTCATACTCTTCCAATAACCGTTCTAAATCCTGCTTCGCTTGAGCGATGAGTTGCGCCGCTTTTTCCATTCCGGTTGAACCGCCCGCTCGCTGCATATGCTCTCTCCAACCGGTGATCACCTCCGATACGGATCGAGATTTTAGATCTAGCGGAGAAGGGAATTCTTTGAGCGTAGCCAAGGATCGTGGGCAGGTCCAATCCTTGAAAACCGACGTGTATTCGGGAAACCGAATGTCCAACCAACGGATGATCCGATTCTGCAATCGGACGCTATGAGTCACCCAAAATTCCCGATCACTCATAACCGTACGCAACCTTTGGAACACGTTTGCCTGTCGAGTGTAATCGTAGTAGTATCCTCGACAGACGACGTCTGCGATGACAAGCGCGTCCTTGGGATCGCTCTTGGATGGACTGTTATCGCGGTTCTCCTTGTTTCGTTTGGTGGTGGCCGGGTTCACCATGACGACGTTAAGGCCTTTATTTGCAAGCCAATTCGCCAAGTTCCACCAATAGTGTCCGGTGGGTTCCATACCGATGATGACGGTCTTCAGTCGGTGCTTTTGTTGTAATTCATCCATCCAACGTTGTAATTTTTCATAGCCTTCAATTGCGTTTTTGAACGTGAGATGTCGCTTGGCAAGAACAATGCCTCGAAAGTTAGTGGCTTGAGCTACATGAATTTCCTTTGCCATGTCGATGCCTACAACAAGCTGAGCGGGGAAATTCGTTCAATCCGTTGATTTTGTCCGTTGATTTGCTTAAACTTCATAATAAGAGCGCCTCCTTTGATGGTGTTGGGTTACAAACCCGTCTACAAACCCATCATACCGAGGTGCTCCTTTTTTGACAAAGGCCATTTCTTAGCCCTTACAGGAATGTTTAGTTTAGTGATGTTCTACACAGAAAGGGCCATCCCGCAAAGGATGGCCTTAAAACTTGCCGTTCAGTTAGCACGCTTTTACTTCAGGACCTATTTTGAATCCTAATGACCAAGGTAGATTTGCTACTGTTCTTATCAGTAACGATGACCCAGCCGCAACAGCCACTATCGAATATTAGTCTTTTTATGAGGACATGTCGGTGGGAGTCGTTTCTTCATTGTGCGAAATGGTGGCAAACGTGCGGACAACCAATCGCATAACGAATTTAATAAGGATCGGCATTGATGAAAGTTCTTGTCCTTATAAAACGTCTTTAAATATTTAATTGCTTGACTGGACTACTCCAGAAAAGCGCTCAGCTAATGATTCTGAAAACGGAAGAATCAGGTTTTTATTCCAATCTGATATTCTATTTTCATGAATCTCAATGAATAAACTCTTTTTTTGAGGCCAATATGTTACCTCAAGAACTCCCGACTTCTTGATAGTGATAAGAACCCTTCATTGTAGAAAGTGTTGTCTTTTGAGTCACATCAAGGTGAAAGTTAGCAATGATCTCTTCAATAGGTTGAACAACAATATCCACATCTAGCTTTTCGGTGATAAAAAAGTGTGGAACCAGTAAAGAAAGTTTGGAACCAGTAAAAAACTCTGGAACCAGTTAAAAAGTGTGGAACCGCTAGAAGAATAAAATGACATCATGGCCGTCCTAATTTTTACTTCAGGACGGTCCAAAATCATTTAGTGAGGTATGATGATGATTTATTAAATTTAAGAAACAGAGAAGTATTAAGTCTGATTAATATTGCTGGTGGATTGCCGGGTTTTTATCCAAAGTGATCACACGAGGTAATTGATGATGTGAAGAGGACAGAGCTTTTGTAAAGAAAACGCTTAGCTGCCGGCATATCACGATTTTCAGATAACATGAAATCAATCGTTTTCCCCATAGAATCAACTGCACGATATAAATACTTCCATTGACCTTTGACTTTGATGTATGTTTCGTCCGTTCGCCACGAATCGTTTGAGGGTTTCAAATAGCTGCGGATTCGTTTATCTATTTCGGGCCCAAACTCATGGACCCATCTCATGATCGTTGTATGGGATATCTTTAAACCCCGCTCGCTCACCATCCCTGACTTCATTATCAATTACGTTATCATGAATTAGAGCTTTGCACCACAACCCTTTAAGGGCCCTCTTTTAAAGGGGGGGTTCATGAAGACGGAAAACTGCAGTCACATACGAATACATAAAGAGGTGGACTTGTTGCCACAGTGTTGAGAATGCTGCAAAGTCAGTGATTTTAGTTGCGTGCTGTTGCATAAAAAACAAAACAAGTGAGGAACCTGAATGAAAAAAATTACGTTCATTTTGTCTATTGCTCTTGCCACAATTTCATTGACGGGACCCCCTGTGTTAGCAGAAGCTTTCACAGACATACCGCATACCAATTCATACCTTCCCTATATTGAAGATTTAAAGCAACTCGATGTCGTCGACGGGATTGGTCAAGGTTTATTTGGCCCTGAACAGACGTTGACCCGTGCTCAGCTTGCAAAATTTTTGGCAGTTGCTTTTCAATTAAAAGATGATGGCAATCCGGTACCGTTTACGGACATCCAAGAACATTGGGCTGCGCCTTATATACGCGCCGCTTATCAAGCGGGGATCATAGACGGCACCTCGGATGCAATCTTTTCACCGGATAAACCCGCTAAACGCCAAGAAGCCTCCGCCATGGTCTGGCGGTATGCCAAAAAAAGCGGACTGTCCCCCGGTCCTGCTCTGAACTTCCGTGAAAAATCCGACAACTGGGCGGTGGAAGCGATTAGCAGTGTGATCGCCCAAGGGTGGTACGGTGCGGACGTTTCGCATAACGATGATGTATGGTCATATCGGCCGCAGGAACTTATGACACGCCAGGAAATGGCCGCATTGCTCGATTTGTCGATGAAGACTGTGCCCGGCAGTCTGAACAAAACTGCGGCGGCTGCAGGAAAACCGAAGTATAATGCCACCTGGCTTTGGAATACCAATTCGCTTCTGCCGAAAAAAGACGAAGTGTTACAGTTTCTCCAGCAAAACAAAATCAACCTCATTTTTCTGCAGATTGATCCTGATATTCCTGCGAATGAATACGGGGATTTTATTTCGAAAGCCGGTACTCTTGGCATTGAGGTTCATGCATTGGGAGGAGCACCCAATTGGATTTTGCTCGAAAACCAGATTAATATGTACAAGCTTCTCGATTGGGTTAAAAACTACAATAAAAAAGCCCAGGCTAATCAACAGTTCAAAGGAATCCATCTAGACGTAGAGCCGTTCGTTATGCCGGTATGGAACCAGAACACCGATACGATGCTTGGGTTATGGACAGATACGGTGAGCGGTTTCGTTGAAGAGATCAAAAAAGATTCCCCTCATTTGATCGTAGGAGCCGATTTACCGGTATGGTTGGAGAAGATCAATGTGCCGGATGGACATGGCGGACGTACTACCTTGTCCGACTGGATGATTCGAGAGCTTGATCAAACTACCCTGATGGCTTATCATGACAATTCGAACGATATTCTCAGCAGTGTCGCGAAAGAAATGGATGAGGCGGATAAAGATGGGAAGTCCATTATTGTCGCTGTGGAAACGAAACCGAGCAACGAAGGGCCCATTACCTTTCATGATAAAGGACAGACGCTAATGATGCAGGAACTCGGGAAAGTAGTCGATACTCTCCAAAGCCGCGCCTCTTTCGTGGGGTATGCCATTCACGATTACGAAAGCTTGACCACCTTGAAGAAGTAAGCTTATACGAATCGTTTTTTTTATGGTTCTGGTGCAAAAAATTTTATGGCCACAATATATAGTGACATAAATTCTGATTTGATTTCAAATTCACACTACATATGGTAGGTAAAAATATTTTTGCACCAGAACCGAATCATTCATGGCCTTTTCTAAATTTTAAGTTTAGAATATAAACATTTAATTTCATACTTTATTCACTCGTTAAAATAGCGGTTTCCCACTTTCTTTACATGGTAAATTCTAGCGGTTCCACACTTTCTTTTTGTCGTCTTTATCACGTACTGCGGCAAGCCCAGTAAAATCAACAAAATTGGTTCCAGACTTTTTTATCACCTGACACTAGCAACTTTACTTCTGACAATTTTGAGTTGATCACTTCATATTTTATCATTAGTGAATTCCTTCCCCACCACTACAACAGAAAGGCCGACCTTTATTGTGCTATCGTTTTCCGTTAGTTGAATATCCAGTTCGTCCAATAATCCCAAGTTTTTGAACGTAAGGTTTTCCCATGTCCTACGCCATCAACCAAGAGGAGTTCAGCTTTCGTCGCCCCGATGGCAATTAGTGATTTATAAAAATACTCAGTATGGTACGAACGAATTGTTTTGTCTTCCTGACCATGAACTTTATCCGGCCCAATTCGATTAGCCAAGCTTCTCCATTGCCCTGACACACATAAGCTGTTATTCTAACTGAGAATTTGGGAGGGGATTATTTAATGGCATATTACGGGCATCACCATGGACATCATTATCCGTATCCCTACTACGGATACGTAGGTTATGGTGGTATATACGGTGGGTACGGAGTACACCACGATCACAGTGGTGGATACGGCGGTGTCCATCATAGAGACGAGGACCAATTACAGATTCATGTTATTGACTCAGTCCCGCCAACAAAACGCGGATTTCGTACGATAAGCCGGAAATGCCCTCAAAATAAGCATTTTTCCATACGCTAAGAACGCATCACAAGAGCAATTGTGTTGTTACGTGCCGAGGTTACGAACAAATGCAGTGACATTGCCTAAACAGCAAGACCCTTGCGGATTGTTGACTTCACAACCACAACGATCAGCTTGAACTTGTTCTCGAATATGGTCAATTGGTTGTTTTTTATCTTGAACTGCCTTTAGACGCTCTCTCGTCCAGCCAAAACAATAACAAACGGGTACATCCAGCGAATCCTCCTTTTGGAAAACCGAGACTTTGAGGGTATCTTTGCTAAAGGTTTGCGTATCACTAAAATAGACAACATCACATGAAGGAGTGGAGCAAAAAGCATATGGTAATTCGGGTTGGAAAATCTCCAATGCAGAAGGTTTAAGCAATGCTTTAAGAGTAACTGGTGGGACGCTTTTTCCATTCTGCCCACAAGAAGGGCAAATATAGATGGTTTTAGGTTTGCTAGATGTTTGACAACAACTCTCCATAAATATCACTCCTATTCAGTGTGCCATCTCGTACTTTCGAAGGATTATTAAGTTTTAGCATAACATTAAAATTGGACATATGTATAAAATCTAGTGTTTTGTTCAGATGTACTATTTCATCACTTTATCGACCTTATCATTATAGTGTATTATCGTTATAATTTTAACAACTAATCCCTTATCAGACCGGGTATCTCTTTTAAGAGGCATCCGGTCTGATTTGTGTGGATGGGAAAATCTGTACATATTGTATCGAATGACAGAAATCGGCAAGAATGAATTACAAAGAAGGGGGGTTCTCACCTTGGATGTATGGGATTCACTGTTACGATCGGTAATGGCTCTTGGCGGGCTGATACTCTGGTCACGGATACTCGGTAAAAAGCTGATTTCCCAAATGACGTTCTTCGATTTCGTTGCCGGAACGACCTTCGGATCAATTGGTGGCAATCTTATGTTCAAAAAAGATGTGCCCCTATGGCTGGGTCTCCTGAGCCTTTCCGCGTTTTCACTTCTTGTTTTGCTGTCGGACTTTATCGCCATGAAATCATCTCGTGGTCGCCGGCTACTCGAAAGCCAGTACACGGTAATCATTGAAAACGGACAAGTGCGTGACGACCTTTTGAAAGGAATCCGACTAAGTGTTCATGAGCTGCTTATGTTGCTACGTAAGAAAGATATTTTTTACCTGGACGAAGTTGAGACTGCGATCTTGGAGACGGATGGGACTATAACTGTATTAAAGAAGGCTCAAGCCCTACCACTTAGTCGGAGCGACATGAATATTCAATCATCATCCAGAGGATTACCAATCCTATGCGTTGTGGAAGGGAACGTACTCGAAGAAAACCTTAAACCAGTCGGAAAGAGCCGAAAATGGTTGCTGAAAGAACTGTATAAACGCGGCGTTCAGCTTGAAAATGTGTTATTCGTGCAGATGGACAGCAAGGGAACTCTCTTTGTTGACCTCCGTGTTACAAGAGAAAGTCAGATGTAAAGATTTCAGATAAGGAGTTAAAGATATGAAAGCCAATCTCTTTTTTATAATGGTTGTTATACAAATAATATTTTGTATGCTGTCTTTCATTAGGTATGCGTTTTTTAACACGGGACAATCTGCTTCAGTCATTTTTTTCGATTGTCTTGCAATAACAATGACTGGAGTGTTGTTAAGTCATTATTTTACGGAACTCAAATCTAATACCGGCGAAGGTATAATTGCTTTAGGATCTTGGTTAGTTCTAATTCTGACGCACAAAAGCATTCAGTTCAAAATAAGTAAATCAAAAAGAAGCAGTAGAAGCCGACTTTAGTCGTTCGCTCACTGCCCCTACATTGAATGTTATTTGATTAAAGTCCGAGGGGGGCTGGAGATCGAACTTATAAAAATGGAAAAAGGACTCAATCTATTCAAATGGAAACATTTTGGGGTGGAAATCATTTTACTAACGGTAAGGTGGTATCTTCTATACCGATTAAGTTAACGTGATTTGGTAGAAATGATGTCTGAACGAGGCATATCAATCTCTCACACAACCATTATGGAGGGCACTGAAATAGTACTGTTTTTGAAAAAACAAAGAAATTAGGGGATTCAAAGATGTCTCCCTAAATGCATAACGAGCCTTAGAAGCGATTCTAGAGGCTCGTTTTTTTCTGCTATTTTATTGTTTTTAAAAAAGTGACTTTTTCAGTGCCCTCTATGAGATGGGTCGATGAATATTCTCTAGAAATAGCCAATAAAGTTCGTCCCCATCTAAAACCTGTGAATGATTCATGGAGGTGCGATGAGACCTATATCAAAGTGAAAGGTCATTGGACCTATCGGTTGTGTTGCAAAAATTAAAAAGGGTAGTCTTAATTATAGATTATAAGAATTTTATGCAGTCAACCCGACAAATTATTGATCCATTGGCTCAGAAATAGCAGGTGTTTTTTCAACCTGCTGTTTTCGTATTGGAACAAGGCGATACCGTCGGGATGCTATGGTTCCCGACAATTCGACGTACCGAAGCGATGCGCGCTGGTTCAAAGATCGTTTTGGCAACGCCATTGAGCAGCACGAGGAACAGCAACATCCACGAGAATGGACGAAAAAGATCATACTTAGTATCAAGACGACCCGAGTAAGGTCGGCGAAGATCATGCTCAACTGCTTGGGAAAACGATCGGTAAGTGGACTGATGAAGACACTCAGGAAAGCAGACGGCATCAACTGTGCAAAGATGACGAGCGCGATCATCAACCAGTCATCGGTTATTCTTATGCCGCAATTTACCTTGGGGAAATGATCCTCAGTCATCTTACTGGGCCTCCTTTTTGCGACAGACATATACGAATGCTGGCGGTACGTTCATGGGAACAAATGTGATCTTTTCGATTTCAAAATGCTTGCTCAATTGCTTTTTCATCTGTAATGAATATTGAAAAGCAATGAACAGTGCCCTAAAATTTCATTTGACTTCAACTTCACACTACATATGGTATGTAAAAATATTTTTGCACCAGAATCGATATCCACGGGACTCGTAATAACTTCGCTCATCCTTATGAGGTTTTTTCGCAAAACCGGTTACTATGAATAAACAAACGAAGTAGAAAATGAGATATAGCGTGGTTTCGTCGACAAACTGAGTCCCCCCCCTTTTCATCACATATCTATCCATTTTGCGGAAAATAATAAAGACAGGAGTTAGTATTATTTTCTTGGACTTCAATTATGTTGGGCAGGGGGTAAGACATGTTTAAACAATTTTATCGAGGAATTGCGACGATGCTTGCGGTAGTGGTTATTTTTACGCTTCCGGAACAACGATTCCCGGCATTTGCCGCAGAGGTTTCCCAGAAAACCATGGTTACCATAAGCGTACGTTCGAGTCAAAGCTCGGAGTTGGAAAGTAGGCTCGATATCGACAGTCCCGAAATCGCTCAAGCATTGAATAATGCTAAAAAGGAGAATGTTACCAACGCCTCCTGTATGACCGATATTTATGTAACCATGCTGCAAGGCAATCAAGAAAAGCGTTTTCGTTTAGAGCAATCGGGAAATTTATGGGATGAATCTGAATTGAAACGGCTTGTACTGCCAAGAAATGTTTCGAGCAAATTGCTGAATTATGCAGATACGTTGAGAAAAAACCATTACGGGAAATTGATTTCATGGGAAGATGCTGAGCATATTGTGTCTCGTAAAAGCATTTTCTCCATAACGGATTTGGAAACGGGTCTTACTTTTCAGGTTCAACGACGGGCGGGAAACGATCATGCGGATGTACAACCACTCACGAAAGAAGACACGAAAATCATGAAACAAATTTATAACGGCCGTTGGAGCTGGAAGCGGAAAGCGATTCTCGTTCATTCGAATCATGAATGGTTAGCTGCATCCATGAATGGCATGCCCCATGGTGGGGATGGTATTCCAGACAATGGTTTTTCAGGACATTTTTGTGTCCATTTCTTTCGTAGCACTACGCATCGATCCAATGATCCTGATCTTGCGCATCAGTTGATGGTGCATAAGGCTGCAGGAAATCTAAGATCGTTTTTCGATTCCGCTTCCCCGCTTATTTTAGCGGAAAGCTTTGTTGAAGCAATGAATCAGCAGGATTCGGAAATACTCCGGCAAGTTTCAGAAGGAATTGCAAAAGAAAAATTCGAGTTTTTCATTCAGGAAATGGAATCGTTGATGTCCATTCGAACCAAAAAACACCGAGGATCGGGGAATACGGACAACACAAACGATTCCGGCTGGGATGAGAACTTATCCGTAGAACTCGAATTGCAGGTTGCTATTCATAAGAAAGGAGATTCGAAACGAAACATCGCATATTTGTTTATTTTCAACCGGAAGTCCAAACAATCGCCTTGGCGCATCGAAGACATTGTGGCGAATGGGGAACAGGGTACTCAAAAAGAAAAGCATGATTCTCAGAATCAAAGTCGTATGTCTGAAGATAACGATGATAATAACGGTGATAGGACACCGATTTCTAATGAATATTTGCGACACGTTATCGTGGGTTGGTCACTCACACTTTATTGGTTAGACTATGCTGCCAATCCAAATAATTGATTGATCATTTCTACCGCTTAAAGGACAGACGAATGATATTTAAGACCCCTTACAATCAGCAATGAAAGCCACCCAATTAAGGTTTGGATGAAACTGTTACCAATTTCAATCCTTTTTTCTTAATTCCAAGGATGATCTCAGGTAGAGAAGCAATCGTCGATTGCCGATCCTCGCAAAGTCCCATAAATTATGATGATAAAGATCCGCTATGGCGCGTTGGCCGTTACAGATATCAATTGTGGAGAGCCCGCTCGCCTTGGTGCTCGACAAGCACGTGCGCCGCGAGTGAGCCGGGTCGTCCCGACGGCGTATGCGGATTCTCAAATTTTTCATCAGAAAACCCATATTCGGGAATGAGCGCCCCAAGACGACGGCGTTATCATCGACGATCTTCTCGGCTGGCGACAGTTTCTTGCTCGGGTCCTTAAACCATGCCTGAAGGCTGCCTATATAGCTGACCACACACCGTAGGGCGAGCGTTTCTAGTCGGCGACGCGGCTCACGTGATGCCGCCTACGGGCGGATTCGGCGGCAACACCGGCATTCATGACGCCCGCGTCCGAAAGCTAACATTAAGACTTAACTGATGCCCTAACATTATACGATCAAGAACAAAATGGACTTTGTGAACAAAAGGTAGCTGAAGTAATTTATAGGGTAACATCTGTCCTACAACTTATTAACCTCGAAAAAGAAACTAAGTCTTCTCAATCTTCTTCCGATAAATTGGTTTGTTCTCAATAATTCTTAACAGGCTTGTCCAGTTCTCCGAGTAAACCAATTATTTATAAATCTATAGTGGTTCCTTTCTGTTCTCCTAATTGGAGATAAGCTTCTTGTCATACCACTGTACTAAATCATACTTAGCGAACGATCCAGAATCCCTCTGATCCACATCCTTGACAGCTATTTGAATAGTACGTCCTCTTAAAAAAATCTACTCTACCTTTTTTTAGTGATTACAAATGTCAAACACTCTGATTTGACGAGAGAGCCCAATTTTTGCAGTTATGAGGTTTCTGTTGAATTGCTGTACGGATTCATAAACATAATGATCGGAGCTGCGGCCAGCCGCAATATGAAATAAATATTTGAAATCCGGGTATGAGGCTTGTTCTAGAAGGTAAGCGGATCGTGTACTATTCGGTTTTCTTATTTTGTTAAGTACAGCTATTATGCCTTCTGCATTGGTTATGCCAATACCATGTCCGTAATAAAGGTTTTCGTCGAATTTAACAACATTCTCACCCCGCCATTCCGGTGTATCGGGGATGAAGTCCGGATTATTAAAATAAAGAATATCTCCCGGATAGCTTTCTCTGCTGCTATTTATGGTGATATACCTAAGATCTTTATCAAGGACCCAGTACCACAAAAGGAGATCCGCAAAATATTGGTTGAATCTATATTCGCCGATGGAATCAAGAACTGCCTTATACAAAACGATGACCATCGCTGTAGAGCACTCAAAAGCATAGAGAGCACCGTTTGTGAAAATATCTCTTATCGCTGTTGAGGGCAAATCACCCCTCTTAAGAGCAAACCCCCCATATGCTGTAAGGTTCCAAAATATAGTGTTGCATCTTGATTTCTTAAAGGAAGCAAATGCTGCTTTGCTCCTTAAGAGTCCATTCGCGGCTTCAAGTATTTTTATTCTTAAATTCAGTTCGAATCTCAACTGTGTAAGCGATTCATATCTGTATACAATCGGGCTTTGATCCTTTCGCATAAAAATGGCACGTTCCATACCCGAAAATAGGGATGGATCTATAGAATTCATTCCTGATACGGTGATCACAATGCTCAGTCATCCTTTCAACTCAGGATAATGTTAACACTTATGTTCACCATATTGTATTCAACCGCACATCTTTCAATGAACGGGCAATCCATTGCAGAGAGTTAACATGTTAAAATTCATCAGATTTCCTCGCTTCTTGTTTTAATTTTCAATCGCTGCTGTTATTGACAATTGCACCTTTGTCAGCCGTGGAGCGAATGGCTTTAATCTCAGCAATCATCGTGAGTCAAACGCCCTTATAATTCACTTTCTATAGTTATCCGTTAGTGAAGTAAATGGTCATTGGCATTGTGCGTGCGTTAAAGGGTAGATTAAGAGGCTAAAATGATCCTGGAGATCCCCCAAGTTGTTGTGTATTCATTCCCGTAGCTTCTTGCATCAGTCTCCAAAAAGAATCGTTTGATCTGAAACCATTTTTTCCTTGAATCTGAATGAATTGCATCCCCCACCGTTCGCATTGGCGAAAAATACTTTCTTCCCGTTTTCATAGAAACTCATATTATACGATATACCAAAATCAATCCGACAGTGATACTCACCATCGGGTACAGGTTTTAAATCCAAAAGAGTATCATAGATTTTTTGTGTCAATAGTGGATTATCTACTTGGTAAAATGGTAGGAGGTTCCTGCTTTACTTGTTGTAATTCACCTATTCTTTCGATAGTTATGCTGGATGGATGAAATTTTGAATTTTTTGCCCAGTTACGTTGTAATGTCGCCCAAACAGTCACACCGAATATTAATAATATGACCAATACAGAAAGGTTCTTAAATTTTCGGTTCATCCTGTCCTCCTCATTATTGCTAATTATTTCTTGCTTTTATAACGAATCCAAACAACTAAATGTTGCCCACATCATCTTAACACTTTTTGTTAACACTCCCGCCCATTACTTCAATAAACGAAAAAGGAGCTACCTCAAGGCAAGCTCCTCAACTCCCTCGTTCTCCGTTAGCGTAACAATGGATTCGTTGTGCCATTCGGCTGTTACCATAAATATTTCACTTTGGGATAAACTTTATAAATCGTTCGATTGCGCCATCAAAAGGAAACTTGTTGTTCTTTACTCGATCTTGTAAGTTATTTAGCTCTTTCCTGCTTCTCCTGATTAATTCTTCTGGATAATTAAATCTAACAGAATTGATTTCAAATTCATCTTCATCAACAACCTTCCAATCACCGTTTCGTTGGATTAGATCTAAGTCTAAATCTACAAATGAAACTGTATTTCCCTTGATCTTCGCAGGTTCGTTAATATTGCAATAGTACTGCTTTATCTTCCCGTCAACTACGTCAGCGCTGACAGTAAACCACAAATCAAATGAAAAAAATTCAATTGTCCAATTATCTACTGTAAATATTTTTTGCTTAGTGTGATGGTTTAATTTTCTTCCGTATTCACCTAACACAAAAATATGAGTTTCGGTTTTTTCTAAAAGCTTTGTTGTCCACTCATAATGTAGGTGATCACCAAATTTCAAAACCTGGATATTGATTTCATCATACATGTCGTCATCCCTTCATTTCCACCAGTAATGATGACCTATGTATTAATGGCACGATGTTGCTCAACTATCGTACCCGTTTAGCTTAATGACCAGTTTCACATGTGCACAAAAGTTGGTGTTTTATGAGCGATTAAAAAAGAAAAGCCTCGGCGGCTGATGGTACGATTCACCATATCACTCTTAGGTTATTTGTTGACGATGTTTAAGTGCAGACAAGGTTAAGGTAAAATGGATGGTGTAGTTATTTTGGTTGCGAGAGCAGGTGGCATATGGCCGTTGAAAATAGCAAAGCAAAAACGATGGGGGCTTTTCTGAAATCCCGCAGGGAACGGCTTCAGCCGGAGGAAGTGGGATTCAGCCACTCTTATGGGCAGCGAAGAACGCCGGGACTGCGGCGGGAAGAAATCGCCATGCTGGCAGGAGTTAGCACAACGTATTATACGTGGCTGGAACAAGGCAGGGAAGTAACGGCTTCGAAGGAGATTATCGAGAATATCGCAAAAGCGCTCCAGTTGACTCCGGACGAGAGCGTGCATTTGTTCCAGCTATGGAATCCCAATGAACCTACTGTCATTCACTCCGTACCATCTGTGCTACATTCGCAGTGGCATAACATTATCGGTCAATTGTCGTATCCTTCGTACATCACCAATGAAAGGTCGGAAGTGCTAGCTTGGAATCAAGCAGCCAATGAGACGCTTGCCGACTTCACTTCTATGCCTGGTGCTGATCGCATCTTGATTCGTTTACTGTTCACGGATCCTGAGATGCGTCGCCGCATGATCAACTGGGAAGAATTTGCGCGCTCTTCGGTTGCTGTGTTCAGAACTTATTATGATAAGTATAAGGGAGATCCTTGGTTTGAGGAGACGGTGGAGCAGCTTCTCGAGAGTAGCATGGAGTTTGGAACGATATGGAGACTGTATGATATTCAGCTCAAGAAAGTCAGTCGGGTTTTCTTGCAGCTGCCTGGAACTGCGAAGCCGGTTCCTTTCGATATTAATTCCCTATCCAGTCTCTCTGACAATCAGGATCTGTATGTATGTATCTATACACCGGTTACGGCAGATGGTATAAAATCTCCGTAAAGTGGCTGTTTGCCACCTGCAGCCTGGTAATTTTCTTACTAGTATAAGCGTACTGTGGTTGCCTCGGTGCAGGTCGGGTAGAATAGGTACATGTTCAACCTACATCATAAACTACTGAAAAGAGGGAATCATACGATGCAAAAAAGAATGCTGGGACGCGAGCTTGAAGTGTCGGCTCTTGGCCTCGGAACGATGATGATGCCAAACAACGAAGAGTCTGTGCACACCATCCAGGGAGCACTGGATCTCGGCGTAACGATGTTCGATACAGCGGATCTTTACGGTGAATACACGCTAGGACGGTTCGGAAGCAATGAGAAACTCGTTGGGCGGGCTCTCAAAGGCCGGCGCGGGGAGGCAATTATAGCGACTAAATTCGGGATTACGCACAGTCAGGGTCCAAAAGGAGATCCAGCTTATATCAAGAAGTCCATCGATGCCAGCCTCTTCAGTCTAGACATTGATTATATCGACCTGTATTATCAGCACCGTCCTGATCCGAATACTCCCATCGAAGAGACGGTCGGAACGCTGGCTGATTTAGTCCAACAAGGGAAGGTACGCTACATCGGATTGTCAGAAGCTCCGGCCGATCTTATACGCCGTGCGCATGCCGTGCATCCAATTGCCGCGGTAGAAACCGAGTATTCGCTTTGGAGCCGGGAAGTGGAGGATGAAGTGCTGCCGGTTCTAAGGGAGCTCGGTATCGGCTTAGTACCTTACAGCCCGCTGGGCCGAGGCTTCCTGACCGGTCAGATCAAGAAGTTTGAGGATTTGCCGGAAGACGATTATCGGCGCTATTACCCAAGATTCCAAGGCGAGAATTTTGTCAAGAACGTAAATGTCGTCACTCTGATAGAAAAGATGGCCGCGCAAAAAGGCTGCACCGCCGCCCAGCTGGGACTGGCATGGCTTTTGGCGCAGGGCGAACAGATCGTTCCGATTCCAGGAACGAAACGACTGGACCGCGTTCAGGAGAACCTCGGTGCTCTGCAGGTTTCCTTGTCAGCAGATGATCTGGCGCAGATCGAACGCATCTCGCCTAAAGGGATTGCCGCAGGCAGTCGTTTCCCGGGCAGTAGTATCTAAACCCCTATACTACAATAGAATAAATATTCTAAATGCATTTGGTGCAGAAAAAAAGGTTTATCCTAAAATCAATCACCGTACTTAGGAGGTCGAATTTATGGTTCACTACAAAGGCAAGCTCGCACTGATCACGCCTCGGTGAAGGACAGGACAAAAGCTTTGCTAGCACAGTAAACGGCCATATACGCTCCCGGTTGAAAAGCAGCCAAGGAAGCCACATTCACGATGATGCCATCTTTCTTCTGCACCATATCAGGTAAAAATTGATGAGTCAATTCAACGAGCGAGGCAATATTAAGCATAATCTCTTCTTGTTCTCGATCGCTGGAGATGTCCTCGAAGCGTCCATAGGTACCGAAGCCTGCATTGTTAATTAGAATATTAACGAACAGGCCGAGGGCGGTAATTTGCTCAGCCAATCGGCGTGCTGCGCCAGGTTTGGATAAATCGCTAGCTAGGGCTTAGGCTTGAATGCCATACTTTTCGGCTAATTCATTAGCCTGTACTTCCAGCTTGTCTTCAGAATAACATGGCTGCCTTTGGCCGCCAATTCCTCGGCATATACCTTGCCGATGCCGGATGAAGCGCCCCGTTTAGTTCAGTCTTTTCTTAGGTTTCGAACTGGTCGATCCCATACTACCAATTCTTAACATGAACATCGCACCGGATTTTTGATGTTAGCCTTGTCCTTGCTCGCTACTCAATAGGTCGTACAATAGACTTGACATAGGAGTGGGAGACTCCACGTGTTGTGATGTTTTTTTAAAGATGCCCACATCCTTCAGCGGGATCTTGTTTTGTGTGAAGAGATGATCTACTTTGTCGACAACCATCTGGCCATATCTCTTATAGATAGGAGCGTTAAACAGCGTTTGGGTTAGCATATCAATCACGGCTTTGGGATCGCCCCCATTCTTCTCGACCATCGCGAGGGCTTCTCTAATTGTGTACACGGCTGAAGTAATCATGAAGTTTCCCACGAGCTTAACTTGATTTGCTGCGCCCACTTCTTCACCGAAGTCGAAAATATTCAATCCTCCCATCGCCTCTAGAATCGGTCTAACGCATTCCTTGGCCTTCTGCGGACCCGCCATGGGGATGGAGAGTTGACGGGCGACCGCTGCCTGTGGGACTCCGAAGATTGGCGCTTCCACCAGGATACTCCCATGCTCTGCGTGAAGAGCTGCAAGCTTCCTTGATGTATCTGGCGATACCGTGCTCATCGAGATGTGAACACCACCCGTACCAAGCTTTTCTAAAAAGCCATCGCTCATGACGATGCTTTCCACAGATGCATCATCCCACAAAATAGTTGCGATAATTCCTCCGGCCGTTACAGCCTCAACCGGCTGGGACGCCAGCCGTGCGCCCTGAGCAACTAGAGATGCTGCTTTACTCGCAGTTCGGTTGTACACCGTGAGAGAATATCCGGCATTAAGGAGATTGGTAGCCATAGGTAATCCTAAATTGCCAAGTCCGATGAATCCGATAGCTTCATTCATAATTTTTAACCCTCCTACAAAAAACTTATATTCAAACATGACGTTGACGACATGTTTGAAGCAAAAAAAATTAATGCTATTCTTTTTCCTTGAACCAGCGCTCGAAGCGTTCGATGTTGGCCTGTAAATCAGTCCGGAATTGCTGTAACCCATCGATCTTCTGGTCAGCCTCTGCGAGATGCTGCCGCAGGATAGCGAGGACTTTCTGTTTAGGTTGTACACCACTTGGGTCAATGAAATAGAGATCAATAACGTCTCTTATTTCTTCCAGACTAAGTCCAAGCTTCTTTAATTGGTCAATTTTTCGGAGGCGGGCAACCGTCTCTTCTGTGTAGTAGTGCTGGCCGTTGCCTTCACGCTCACCTGAAGGTATCAGTCCTATACTCTCGTAATATCGAACAGTGCGGTGAGTTACCCCGGCTCGTTCGGTTAAATCACCTATGCGCATGCGGTCTTTCATTGGTCACCCCTAAACATGACGTTACCGTCGTGTTTATAGAATATCATCTTATGGTGGCATTGTAAAGGGCGTACAAAAGGCCTGTAAATCCGCATTTTGCTGTTGGAGCCCATTCAACCAAGGCTTGAAATGTTTTGCTGCTGATTTATAATACTGTCACTTAATCTCACCTCTTATTTTTTCAATGAAGAAGGGAATTTATGCGTGAACACAATTCAACGATACAAAATACCATTTATTAAGACCTTGCGGAAGGTGTAAGGTTCGCTGGACTACCCCAAGTTGTTATAGGTCACTTTTTATAGCTTTCCTGATTCAACTAAACTGCCCGTTTAGTAAGCGAAGGGGTGCCGCGCGGCCCCCTTTCGATGTTTTCACTATCGTTCTCCGTTAGTGCGTAATGATGACTGCCCAGCGGTACCGTTTTGGAGTTGAACTATCGTTCTCCGTTAGAATTAACACTCGCCATTACTTATGAAAGGTTCAGCGTATCATCGTCAGGTGAAAAGTTAAAGAACACTCTTCTGCTAAAGAGTGTTCTGAATGTTAAATACAAGGTTTTGAACGGGAGAGCAGATGAGAGTTCTCCAGATTTGGTTTTTATCCATTTTTCTTAAGAAAATAGTAGATCGGAATTGCCGCGTATACGGCAATCGAAATATACGGGGAGACGAAGGCGATACCTATTGCGATAATATAAACGAGTAAATGCAGCCAAGTATTCTTAAATGCAAACGCATCCGGACTAGCGGTAAACGGATGATCGGCATTCTTTCTCAAAATATGGTGGTACAGACAATAATAAGTCGCCCCGCTGAACAGACCAATTACACCATACAAAATAGAAGGGAAATGAAGGCTCGGATATTCACCCATGAGCGCCGTTGGGTAAGGGACGAAAGCGATAAACATCAGAAAAATGCCGTTCAGAAAAATCGTTTTGCGATCTATGTGTTTGACTGCATGAAACAATTGATGATGAGACATCCACCAAACGGTTAGAACCAAAAAACTAATAATATAGCTAAGAACTACAGGCAAATTGAGGATAAAATCCTTTACGAGCACCCAATCTCCTTCGGCTGATTCGATCTTCGGAACTTTAAATTCAAGGATTAGAATGGTCATCACGATCGCTATGACGCCGTCGCTCAGAGCCTCAAGCCGGGTCTTGGTCATCAGGAGTTAGCGATAACGCTATAATGCTTCATCTCTAAGATCGCATTGAAGAAGGGTTTAACCAATGCAAAGAAATACTGAAAATCCGGTCCCGTTCGAAAGCCTTGCATATGTCCCTCCAACGAGTCCCATTCTATTCTGACAATGAAATTGTTAGGTTCTTCAATGCCCTTTATGACTTCGTAGGACAAACAATGCGTAGAGCGGTTTAAATATGTCCCAGCCTCTTTATAAGCCTTAATGAAAAGCTCAGCTGATTCTGGCGCTATGCCATACCGAATGATTTCCACTACCATGGGGTATCCTCCTCCATAAAATTTTTTCCTGGGTTGCATTCGACGATCCATTATTGCCTCTCTTAAGTCAGACTAGTGCATTTCCGCCGATTGACTTGAATTATACAAGATGGAGCTGCAGCATACAATGCGGCACATTTTTGTTCGTAGACGTCGCCATGTTTGCAGTCTATCCGTCTGACACCTTCAACGAGCTCACTTGCAAGTCGAATTCGCGCATTCGCTGTTTGCACCATTTACACGTTCACGATGACATCTCAGATTTTTCGAATTGAGCTAAAATTTCTTCCATTAGTCCCTTTTCGTCTGCCTGCAGTTTTTTCACAAAAGGTATAGTGAGGTCCGTTTCAGGTTCATGTTTGATGGCCCATCGCATGAACTCAAAAAGGATTGGTAACAAATCAAGTGCCTTTTGCGTAGGCGAATAAAGATATTGTTTTTTATTTGTTGGATCATTGGATTTGGTAATGATGTGTAATTTCTCGAGCCTGACGAGCCGTTCGGCCAAAATATTGGTTGATATTTTCTCTTTTGAGTTTAGAAAATCTTGATATCTTCTTTTCCCCCGAATGACCCCCGTTTAGAGTTCTATACTGGAATCTGAGCCTTTTTACATCACGGGTCGGACCTCGACAGCGCCTGTCGCTGCCGCTGGACAACGAGCTGCCCATTCGATCGCCTTATTAATGTCAGGCACATCGATAATGAAATATCCGCCGAGCTGATCTTTCGTGTCTGCGTATGGTCCTTCCTGAACTTGAAGTTCCCTATCGATAAGTTGCACAGTTGTCGCCATATTCCTCGGTTGGAGTCCATGCATGCTCGAGATGACACCAGCCTCTTTCATCGCACCGCCATAGTCCTTCCAGCCTGCCCAGTATTGCTCTTGCCGCTTACTGTCTGTCCTAGCCTCGAAATCTTCCTGAGATTCATACGTCAAGATCATGTATTTCATCGTTTCTCCTCCTTATAATAACTTCCATTTTCAAGTTAAAATAAAGGAAACATTATTACTTGTTTTTTACAAGTTATTTTCTAGTTAGATCACTATGCGGAGTTTACTTTCAACTATCTGTTAAGTTATTATAGTAATAATTAATGAGATTTGGGAGCAGTGTTGGTATTTATTTTGTACAAATAGTATTCACGGCAAGGGCAAATGTAATTATTGGGATATGCTGATAGGGAATAGCTATCTTTCTGAGACGAATTTAAGCACAGAACAGATATAGCTTTTTAAAAATGTACATGAAAGGTTGTCGAATAAATGTCCAATAGCACTTTTCAATTCCAGACCCTTGATCTGGCCCGCGATTTCCTTGAGCATTACGTGAAAAACGTCTCTGAAAGCGAGGCCAGAGTGATCCCCAAAGGCTTCAACAACTCTATTCTTTGGAATATTGGACATATTGTAACGTTTACGGAGAAGGAAATATTCGGCGACACCAATCGAGAGATGAAGGTGCCCGACAGTTACATGGAGATGTTTTTGAGGGGCACGAAGCCTGCCGACTGGATAGCGGAACCGCCCACGCTCCAGACACTCCTTGCTCAATTGGCGGAACAAGTTTCCCGCATCAAAGAAACGTTCCACAATCGTTTGGACGAAAAATTAAGCACGCAGCGATCATCTCCTACGGCAGAAAAGCCCGCAACGGTAGGGGAATTGCTGGTTTTATTATGTTTTCATTGGGGATTGCATGTTTCTGCAGTTAACAGTATCAATCGCATCATTCAAAATGCAAAGAATAGTAACGAGGAACGCTCCTAACGGTCGATTAAGATAAGGTTGGTAATTGGAATATAAACAATTTACTCAAGAAGAAATATATTAGAAAAGTCATATTCATTATGAGCGTTACCTATCCTCAACAATCCTGCCCGTTCAGCGAGGCAACCAGAGCTCGTGTGCCGGTCGCCTCGCTTTGTTATTTTAAGCTCTTGTACTCGTTTGCGAACACATCTTCATTGTCATTGAAGCCAGATGCTTTTGATCAGTTATTATCCGTTCGTGTATTTAATATGTTGTTCATTACCGGTCGAAAACCGTGATCGTTGTATCACGACTGTCTGGAGGATAGAATAGTCGTTGTGATCCTCGGCATTGGTAAACAGGACCATTCCACGCGCCTCCTCGCATCACCCTACAAGGAGTATACCCTGGACGGCTTCCATGTTGGTTTGGACCTCTTGGATTTTTGCGAGGACTTTGAATATAATAGTCGGGATCATACCAATCACTGCACCATTCCCGAACTTGCCCTGCCATTCCATGTATACCACACCAACTTACATCGAAAGGGTATTCCTTTATTGCTGTCGGCCCTTCAATTTGGGCAACATGATTAGCCAGCCAGCAATGAGAAGGATATGTACCGTCGGATCCTTTCCCTCCACCGTTTATTCATAATCTCCAATTATCGTTTGATTTGAAATTTGTATTTGCGAGTTCATCTGCACACCGGCATATATTATTTTTCCATGTATCTCCCCACGGAAATATTGACCCTTCCGAACCTCTTGCAGCGTACTCCCACTCCGCTTCAGTTGGGAGCCTTACACCTGCCCAGCTACAATAGGCGACAGCATCTTCCCATGAAACTGAGCTTACTGGTATCATTTCCGTACCAGGAAGCGGCTTCCCATCTTTCCATGCACTATTCCATGGTCCATGTACTAAAGGGTCAGTTGGGGCTGAATATCCGGATTCCTGCATAAAATTATAGTATTGTCCAATTGTGACTACATCTCGGTATATCCAAAAACTATTTAATTCAACTTCGTGAGCATGCAGCTCACCTATCCAATCTATACCACCAACTTGTGCATTGAACCAACTGTCATCCCAATCGTACTTTGACCATAAGGATTTTACATCCTCCTTGCTGCTTCCCATGACAAATGTTCCTGGCTGAACCCATACTAAAGTTGCACCATCCTTAGGATTAACAAGGGTACTCAATTTTCAATCTCCCTCCTTGTCAACGATATCAACAAATATCCTAACCCATTCTGGATGTGATTGATAAGTATTCTTGCCAAGATCAGACTCTAACTCTTTCAAATTTCCTTTAATCGAGCATCCCACAACATGAAAATCAGGTAATCAGGTAATATTACAACTTTTGCTTCCATTAATTCATCCTCCATAGTATCAAAAGTTATTGAATTATTCTCCAACCAACCAAAAAATCCCTTTAATACTATTCAACTATGCTGCCCGTTAGCACAGCAGGCCACCGAGTTTATCATCGGCAGCCTGCTTGATCTTTGTTATGGAACTATCGTATCCGGTTAGTTTAATCAGTGAATGCAGTTCGATGTGTTTGACTCAAGAAACCTGTGTTTCCAAAAGCTTCGTTATTTCGATTAAACTTTTTATTTGTAAATCTTCGCCATAGCATTTTTTCTGTTCTTCTCTATTTATAAGGATGGATATTATTCCAGCATTTTTTGCTGCTTTAATATCTTTCTCCTCGTCACCAACAAAAGCAATATTTTTAATACCAATCCCAAAACTCTTCTGCGCTGCAAGAAGGATTAGAGGCTACCGGCTAAAACATTCGAGTGAAGGTGATACATCAAATGAACCCAGTTATCGGCCTGGATATTGCCAAAGGAGAAAGTCAGGGCCAATCGGCCCAACGAAAAATGATTATAAGGCGAGATCATCGGGTCCCGCCTTATTTCTTTTAGTAATATTAAAATTCGGCTTACTTATCGGTTGTATCCAAAACGTGTTCCTGCCAATGAACGCCATACTTCATCGCACTTCAACAGAGTTTCGGCATCCAGCGGTTCCCCCTCAATCGACGCAATATTTTGCTCGATCTGATCCAACCGGCTTACTCCAGAAATGATACTCGTCACGGATTCTTGCACAGCGCACCACTTCATCGCAAGCTGCAGGATACTTAGTCCGCATTCCGCAGCAATGTGAGTAAGCTTGTCGACAGCGGCAAAGTTCTCATCTGACCAGTACCGGTTAAAGTATGTTTCATTGTTGGCAAACCGGGTATTTTCCGCAGGCCCGCCTTGCTTATGCTTACCGGCCAGCAACCCGCCGGCGATAGGATTGTAGATGGCCATGCCCACGTCATGCGCTTTTAAAAAAGGAACGAGTTCTGCTTCTATGCCGCGGGTAATAGGGTTATAGACATTCTGGGTGATAATGGGTGCTATATAATTGCGTTTGTCGCAGATAGACAACATATCGGCGATCTGCCATGCGGCATAGTTGCTGACACCAATATATCGAATTTTCCCCGATTTCACCAAAGTAGTCATGGTTTCAAGTGATTCTTCAATGGAGGTTTCGTAGTCGGGCGCATGCATGTAGTAGATGTCGATATAATCAGTATCCAATCTCTTCAAGCTGGCATCAACAGCAGATAGGATATTTCGGCGGCTTAGTCCAGCGTTATTTGGGTTTTCACCCATTTGACTGCGTACCTTGGTCGCAAGAATAATCTCATCACGCCTGCCTTTGAGACCCTTGCTGACGATCTTTTCGCTTTCGCCCTGATTATATGAGTTTGCAGTATCAAAAAAATTGATGCCATGCTCAAATGCGTAGTCCATGATTTTAAGACTGTCAGCTTCGCTTGTTTGCCCTCCGAACATCATGGTTCCAAGACTCAACGAGGAAACTTTGAGACTTGTTTTTGACAAGTTATTATACTGCATATTGTTAGCCTCCAATTCAAAATACTTTGCCTTGCTTGGATATTTTCTATGTAATTATACACCTAAAAAATGGGAAATCAACGAGAACTCCAAATGTTTTTTAGCCAAGTATTCCAGCCAAGTATTCCTTACGACATTTTAACGATAGGAACCTTTTGCCGCGGTGCTTACTTCAGTATTTTTATTACGCTATCGTTTCCGTTAGCTTAAAAATGTAATACTACCTTAGTTCTTGTTCCGCTATCGAACAAAGAACTATCGAATTCGCACCAACGAACGCATCACCACATTGACACTCCTACTACCGCTGTTCCATTCTACGGGAAGTCCAAATTTGGAAGACACCACCTGGATTGATTCCGAAGACAGGTTTTAACAGCAACAGCCGTTGACACTGAGAGTACCTGGTTAAGCCGTGCGGATCATTGTCAGGAAGCACTATGCAGAATAAGATTGAAACATATACTTAGAAGAAGACCAGTGTGTTTCTGAAAGCTTATCTCATAAAAGGAGCTGAGATTTTTTAATGGCGAAAGAAAATTCCGTTCCACAAGTCCGTGCACCTTATACAAAGCCAATCACGGCCAAAGACTTTGATCCATCGGAAAACACCTCCATTTGGTGGCTATCAGGCGCAGGATTTCTGATTAACTCCCGCGGATCCTTGATTATGATTGATCCCGTTATTACAATGCAAGCCGGCTCCAGCGAGATTTGCGAGCTCGGACATCGAATGTTAGTGCCTTTACCGATTGTGGCAGCGGAAGTACCCCGATTGGATGCTATTCTCTATTCCCATTTGGATGATGATCACTTGGCCCCGATTACGGCTCCGGCTTTAATCGGGACAGGGGGCTTGTACGGGGGGCCTGCTATTGTAGTGCAGGAGCTAGAGCGGTTGGGGGTCCCTTCAAGACAAGCTCGGGCCTTCCATATCGGTGAGACGTTCCGTATAGGAAATGTTGAAATTACACTCACACGAGCTGATCATTCTTGGCAAAGCCAGGATCCTTACGGACCGGAGGACTGCTGCGGCTTCTTTATCAGCACCCCGGATGGAAGTATATGGCATACGGGGGACTCGCGTCTTTTGGTCGAGCATATGCAGATGAGCGAGGTTGACGTCTTACTGCTCGATGTATCGAATGATCCTTATCATTTCGGGATTGAGAATGCGGTTAAATTAGCGAATCATCTTGAGAATGCGGATATTATCACCCACCACTACGGTACCTATTATGGGCCTGAGATACTGCCTTTTAATGGCGATCCGGAAAAGCTGTCTCCGCATATAACCCGTTCGGAGAGCAGATTTCATGTACTAGCACCCGGAGAGCGTTATGTGCTGAAGGGCAAAGGTGTCGGCAACTAATCTTTAAGAATTCGGAGATGCCCAAGCTCACTTATCTTGTTTACTGTAAACGATAAACCCCGCCAGGGCACTCCTGATGTGCCGGGCGGGGTTTATCCGTTATAATACAACCCAAACATTAGCTCGAAGCGTTCGAGACGTATGGGTTTCGAAGTTCGATGAGACCCGTTCCACTATCGTTTCCGTCCCTCGGTTTTAAGGGATTATCTCACGTATGCTCACTCACTCGCAGGATTTCATTACCTTAGGATACAGTGATCGTTAGGGAAGTAAGCTGGTGAGAGCCCGCCGTTACATTTTGGGGCATGCGGGAATAGAAGAAATGGCTGGAGCATTTCCCCAAAGCCTTTTTCTACTGCACGCTTCCTCCACTATCTCCCTGGAAGTTCACCATCCCATGGCTCAACGGGTCTAGGCCCTTACATTCCATCGTCATACATGTCCAAGGTGTGGAGACCGATAGCGTTTAGCGGATGGGTCTGTGCCCTTATCGGATACGAACTCGGTCCTCCGTGCTTTCTTTGTTTGAAATCCTGCGAATGAGTCAATCTACGTGGCATTCAGATGTCTTACGCTGCTTCTGTAAAAAAGGGACTCGCTTTTTCGGGAGAAAACGTTTCTCCTCCTTGGACGATGCCGATCAGGATCCGAGCCAGTTTTCCAAGCAGTTTAAAGATCGACTGTTGTTTCTTCATTTTCTTAACTTGGACATTGTTTTCATGCAACTGTCGAAAGACGGGATTCGTTCCCACGAGGGTGATCGTAGCCAGATACATATATTTTCGTAGCTTCGCATCTCCCCGTTTGGAAAGCACGATCTGCCCCTTGCGCTTGCCAGACATGCTTTCGGCCAGATTTAAGCCCGCTTTACGCAATAACTGACGTCCATGGGCATACTGTTTGAGGTCGCCTGCACCGGAGAGAATGGCCCCGATGAAGATCGGGCCAAGGCCTTTGACCGACCGTAATTGCTGGGCCATAGGAATTTCACCGAGAAGTGCCCGTACTTCCTGTTCAATCTTCTCTAGTGTTTCAACGATACGCTCATACTCTTCCAATAACCGCTCTAAATCTTGCTTTGCTTCGCGCATAGCTGTCGTGTCTCCGACACTCTTCTTCGCTTGAGCGATGAGTTGCGCCGCTTTCTCCATTCCAGTTGTTCCGCCCGCTCGCTGCATATGCTGCTCTCTCCAACCGGTGATGACCTCCGATACGGATAGAGATTCTAATTCTAGCGGAGAAGGGAAATGTTTGAGCGTAGCCAAGGATCGTGGGCAGGTCCAATCTTTGAAAACCGACGTGTATTCGGGGAACCGAATGTCCAACCAACGGATGATCCGATTCTGCAGCCGGACGCTATGGGTCACCCAAAATTCCCGATCACTCATAATCGTACGCAACCTTTGGAACACGTTTGCCTGTCGAGTGTAATCGTAGTAGTATCCTCGACAGACGACGTCTGCGATGACAAGCGCGTCCTTGGGATCGCTCTTGGATGGACTGTTATCGCGGTTCTCCTTGTTTCGTTTGGTGGTGGCCGGGTTCACCAAGACGACGTTAAGGCCTTTGTTTGCAAGCCAATTCGCCAAGCTCCACCAATAATGTCCAGTGGGTTCCATACCGATGATGACCGTCTTCAGTCGGTGTTTCTGTTGTAGTTCATCCATCCAACGTTGTAACTTTTCATAACCTTCAATTGCGTTTTTGAATGTGAGATGTCGCTTAGCAAGAACGATGCCTCGAAAGTTAGTGGCTTGAGCTACATGAATTTCCTTTGCCATGTCGATGCCTACAACGAGCTGAGTCGGGGAAATTCGTTCAATCCGTTGATTTTGTCCGTTGATTTGCTTAAACTTCATAATAAGAGCGCCTCCTTTGATGGTGTTGTGGACAAACCCATCATAACCGAGGCGCTCCTTTTTTGACAAAGGCCATTTCTTAAGCTATACAGGAATGTTTAGTTTAATGACGAAATCTTTTGAGCAATCATTTTAGTCATTGCATGTTGATGAGGAATGCCAGATGAATTACAATCAAATACAACTTCTGAGCTGTCTCTAATAAGCCAGTCATGATAATCTGAAAGTAATTCACCTGAATACCACTTATACGCATTAGGTTCCTTTTCAGGAGGTGGTGCTATAAAGGGCTTTTCTACAAACACATTAAAGATATGTAAACCGCTCGGGTTGGTAAACTGTTTATAATTATTAAATATCTCTTTACGATATTCAGGTTTAATGTAGTGAAGAACACCGCTTGAATATATAATGTCAAAAAATGAATCTAAGCGAAAATCCAGTATGTCTGCTTTGAAAACTTTAACATTTACACCGATCTTATTGGCGAGTCTTTTCGTTTTCTCAATACCTGCATCCGATACATCAAATGCTGTAACGTCATATCCATTTCTTGCAAAAAAAACCGAGTCTTTTCCCTCGCCGCAACCAATATCCAATAACGTAAGCTGTTTGGTTGGAGGCATTAACTGTATGACTTGATAACATGCTGAATTGGGTTGAAACCCCCAATAATAATCAGGTGTCTTGTATTCTTCTTCATAAATGGTAATTTGTTTATCCTGCGACACATACCCAAGTAGTTTATCTACATTTATATCCAATGCATTTGATAACTCTGGCAGTAAGGATATGTCAGGCATCGTCTGTGCATTTTCCCATTTTGAAACGGCTTGAAAAGAAAGTCCAAGTATCTGTGCAAGCTCCTCTTGTGTTAATCCTCTTTCTTTTCGATATCTGCTTATGTTTCTTGCCAATGTTTCCTTCATAATTACTCACGCTCCTTGTTAACACCAATTGTATTGATGTTAGCTGAAAGGTACAATACCCTTTAAATTGATTTTTTATAATATTCAACCAACAGTTGAACTATCTCAAACGCTTCTTTCACTCTACTGCCCGTTACTTCAATGATAATCAAAAAGGAGCCGCTTCAAAGCAGCTTTTGCACAATAGTTATCCGAGGGAGTTCAATGGTGATGAAAGAGGGCTTTTTGCCAATCATTGAGCAATTTTCTTTTGTAGGGTTTCAAAACCCTTGGTATCATTCCACATTCTTTCAAATTGATCGGTGAAGGCCTTTGCTGCTGCCTCATCATGTATGACCATTAAAACCTCATCATTGGACGTGCTAGCTGCCTGGCTGTAATTGTATGATCCTGTAGTGGCCACCTTCTTATCCGCGATGGTAACCTTCAAATGCATGAGTCCATTATGTTTATTTACCTTCATTGGAATTCCCGCGCTACCCAAAAGTTTCAGGGCCTCATCTTGAGTCTTGCCGGTGGATTGGATCTTATCACTGATGATCCGTACGGTCACGCCTCTTTTCTTTGCTTCTTTTATCGCAGCCACGATATCCGGATGAGTTAAGCTGTAGATTGCAATATCCAATGTTTCTTTGGTGGAATTAATTACGTCGATCAGCATTTTTTCTGGATGCTGGTGTGCCTGGCTAAACGCATATTCTATGTTCATTTGTTGCTTTACCTGATCAATTGCAGCTGTGGGTTGAGGGGATGGTTGAACGATCGGTAAGGTTGTTGGTTGTACGCTTGATGCCTTCAAATTTTTTGATGAATCCGTAGATCCTTTCATGCAGCCGGTTAAAACAATAAAAATTAATAGAGTCAGAATTCCAAATATTCGGCGCATAATCCTTCTCCTTTACTTTAATATTGCGTCCGTTCCTCTCCCCCGTGCTCAAGGCCAAACCGCCCCATCACAACTTCCTTCTCCCGATCATCCATAAATTTTTATATATTTTGCTCTTCTCAATCTTAAGCTGCACCTTATCTACAACATCATCAGCTTCTGTACCAAGTATATCGATCAAGGTGATCTCGTTTCCTTCTTTGTCCGTCCCAATAGGATCGTGCAGCGATACATCCTTCCGAGTTTTTTTCAATGACCTTAGGTGCATCAGGATCTCATTCTCGATACAGCGCGCTGCAAACGTAGCCAATTTGGTGCCCTTGTTCGGCGAGAACGACTCGATCGCTTTTATCAGCCCGATGGTCCCAATGCTTATCAAATCCTCCAGGTCCTCACCGGTGTTGTCGAATTTTTTGACATTGTGAACACAAAGCAACGTAAAAATGTTTTGGTGCCGTGATGGGCCACCTTTGATGATGAATGTTTTAAAACGTCCCCTGTCACTTAACCCATAAGTTTGCCGCTTTGGCAAGCTTATGCTTCCAAATCACTGTGGCAAACTTATGCTTCCAATACAAAAAAGCCCTTGAATATCAAGGACTTCGCCGCTAATACCTTAACCTACTCCCCCTGTAGATGCCAGGCATGCCATTGAACTATCGTTTCCGTTAGTTGAGAAAGGCGACTTAACCCTTATTGTCGGTAGCCTTCTCCTGGTTATTGAGGTATCGTATCCTTTTAAGTTAATATAATGTCGAGGTTCCCGATTACGAGATCCGTTCCAACACTTTCGCCACACCATCGTTATCGTTGGAATCCGTGATCTGGTCAGCCAGCTCTTTCAATTCTTCGATGGCATTAAACATGGCCACTTTGTGGACCGGCATTGCAAAGAGCTCGAGGTCGTTATAATCGTCTCCGAACACTACAACCTGGGATGTGGGTATACCGAAGTGATGAAGCAGCAACTCCACACCGCTTGCCTTGCTTACCGTGCAATTCATGATCTGGATTAGCGTCCCCCGGTCCGTTACCACGAAATGGACATGTTCCCCGAAACTTCTCCGTAATTTCTCTGGGCTGTCGAAGTAAGTGATGAGTAGCTTGGTGGCGTCAAGCGACTTCAATTCGTCATTCGAACGGACCTGCGGCTGGAAGAGCCGTGTATAAAAAATATTTTCATCGATAGGACCGGGATTGGCGAACCATTGATCCCTTACCTCAAGGCTAATTCCGCAGTTCGGCAAGTGTGCCGAGCAGTAATCTAAAATCGAGGCAATCGTGAATCTATCGATAGAAATGTGCTTCTCAAAGCCACTTCTTATGTCTTGAATAAGTGCGCCGTTATAATAGACGAATGAGCATACGCCCAGAATTTCGTCCGGTAACAGCGCGCGCACCGATCGGGGCGGCCTGGCGGTTGCCACGATTACCCTCATTCCAATTGCCACACATTTTAACACCGCATCAAGATTACGCTTGGAAACCGTTTTACCGGAGCTGAGGAATGTTCCGTCCAAGTCAAGCACAATAGCCAAGTATTCTATGTACTCCACCTCCTATTGAACAATCTGATTATGGAGCTATCGGTAACAATAGGTAAGCGTTTGATGTTATCTCCAGCTTTTCCCCTGCTCCACACCGGACGTGCCAGTTTCCCGGCATCCGGCGTTCCCTCTAATTGAATGTACTAGATCATAAGTTCCTCGTGGTTAAGGGTATGGGGTTTTAAGTATCCCATTCTCGTTAAGCTCGCACTGTGGCATCCATTCTTTGCGAAGTGATGTCCCCACGTTCTTACCTGACCGGTGCAATTCACGCTTGGAAAACAACCTTTCTTTTCAGTTAGACTTGGGGCTGTTCCTCTACTCCCATTACAGGAGATTCATCAGTCGTGCCCCTGCCCTCACAAGGATAAATGTATTTCGGCGTAAGCCTTATAACAAACGTTTCGGGTAACAGCCCTTGTTGCAACGTCCCTTGCTTTCCAAGTCCCTTACATCCTAGCTATTCTTTCTGGACTTAGGTGCTTCCTCTAAGCCTGTGAGACCAATGCCGCCATTGTTCGGCATAGCGTATTTCATAGAAAAAATTTTTACTTTACGCCGCTCACCCCATCGTTTGATGGTACATATGTTTCCATATGCTCTAACTTTAGACCTGTACATTCGGAAGTTCGTCAGTTCAGTCTATTTGAACATTCTCACCATATCCAGTTTTTCAGCCGCGCGGCATATCCGTTGGCATACCTTTTCTATTAGAATGGCTTCAGCCTTCGTTCTGCCGAATCTACCTGTACTTCACACCACATGAGCTGTTAGTCATGACGAGCGCAGGAGTATTGGCGGGATGGTTTCGGGATACATGGTTCCGTCATTCCCATCCTCGGTTGTATAGTTAAGATTACTCATTGTAATCTCCTGCTTTTCACGCCGTTAAGCGCTTATAGCAGAACTTGTCATACTTCTTCGTTAGTTGAACAAACCCGAATACATTTATCTCACAAATGTAATAAAGTCAATATTAACTGGTTCAATACCAACTGCTCGAAGTCGTGAGTTAATCTGTCCTCGATGATACTGACCATGCAATGCTACATGAGTTAAAATATCCCGTACAGAATTTTTAAACTCTCTTCCTTTACTATTTGTGTAGGATATTATTTTATCTAGGTCAGTATTTGCTAAATTAGTAAAAAAAGCTGTGAAGCTCTCTTCATTTTGTTTAACAAGTTCTGCACAGATCTCTATACCGACCTCCGACCATATGGAAAGTTGTGAACTGTCCAATCCACGTAATCTAGTTATCCATACTTTTTCAGCATTAAGGATATGGGAAAATAAACGCCATACCTCCTGGTTTTCATCTTCAATACTTTGCAGTGTTTTAAAAATACGTTGGTTAGCCCAATTTAAATGCTCATACATCTTTTGGATAGTTTTCAATCCGAATCACCCCTCTACCCATATTAAAAAATCACTTGTGTTCTTTTTCTATAACAAAGCGTTTTATTCCTTCTTCCAATCTTCTGCCCGTTCGCAATGACGGCTGCCCCAAGCCGTTTTGTTGTTGAACAATCGTTATCCGTTAGTTTAACGGAACGATACGACCATGTGAGCAGAAAAGGTCACTACGTCGAATAAACTTGTGCTCTCGTCATCGTAGCAGCCGCCCAAAATGAACCGAACATTACTTCATTTGATTCTCAATATCCAGAGCATACTTCACCAACTGCTGTTTAGGAACGTTGGATGAAAATAACACGAAAATCCAATCACCTGACTTCCACGTAATAAAATTATTCGTCGACTTATCGTTTGTAAACTCGATATACGTTGCTTCAATGCCAGAAAGGCTCATCGTTTCCTGTTTGTTTGTGAGCGTTTGACCACTGATCGATACGTCACCACCGGTATTATGGTACAAATTAAGACGCACAACCTCATCCTTACTGTTTTGTAAATATCCATCGGCAAAGATATAGAACGCCTGCTTACTACGGTCAACCATAAAAGCACTAATATTGTTTACAATTACATCGCTCACATCTAAACGCGGAAATTGATTTGTACCAATAAAAGTACTTAAAGTATCGGTGTATCTATTTTCGCGAATACTGTCTTGGACATGGGAAAGATCCATTCGTGTATGCTGTAGACCCCAAGAAGTTCCGAATGCATCGCCGCCTCTAATGTTGTTTACGAACTTTACAGCTACATTAAGCATATTTGTGCCACTGGCCCAAGCCGCAATAGAACCGAATCCAACAAGAACGACTCCCACAAGGGCAACTATTGATGTAACCTTCTTCAGCCAAGAAAATTTCCTTGAGGTTGTAACCTTCGCAAGCTCTAACTCCGGCTGCTCCAATTTGTTCAAGATGACCGATGTTACCTCATTCTTTTCAGCGTGGATATAAGTTGGCTTTGCTTGCCGAATAATCGTCTCCAAGCTCATCTAAATCACCCCTCCTCAATTTACCTTTCAGTTTGTCTCTACCTCTTGCAAGCCGCGTCTTAACCGCTCCTTCACTGAGCTTAAGTGCATGAGCAATTTCACGAATTGACATATCCTCAAAATAAAATAGGATCACTGGTGTGCGAAATTTTTCATTTAGGGACATGATTGCGGAATACACTTCTTGATCTCTACTCTGCTCCAGATAAAGATCTTCTGTACTAATACTTCTCTGTTCAGGTAAGAATTCTGTTGGCTGTTCTCGTCGGTTTTGCCGAATAGAGTTATGACATTCGTTTATTACAATCCGAACCAACCACGGAAATGGACGAGTTGGATCTTTTAGCTGCTGATTCGAGCGATAGGCGTTTACGAAACTATCTTGGACAATGTCCTCCGCATGGCTGTGATCTTTTAAATACGTGTACGCTATATAGGTTAGTCGGTCATAATACTGCTGAATCCACAATTTAAGTTGCTCTTTCTGATCCATACGTGGCACCTTCCTTTCTACAATAATGACTCATGAAAATGAAAAAGGTTTCAGTTATTTAATACGACCAAATTGTTGCATTAGAATTCACCCCAAACGGCATTCTGCTATTTTCATGTTGTTATCGTTTCGGCCAAAATCCTAAATGCGAAGCAGATCATATACTGAAACATTTGTAATAGCAAAGCGATCAATGCAACAGCAACAGACTGCCGATCGCCGACAGCCTGCTTAACCACTTATTTGAGGTATCGTTTCCGTTAGCTTAACAAGCCTTCTTTTAAATAATCTGATTTGACCATTCCGTAAAACACTAAATCTTCGTAGATTCCCCACTTCAATACATGCTGAGGGAGAGTGCCTTCTTCTTTCATACCGATTTTTCTCATTACCTTATATGACCCAGGATTTTTTGTCATTGCAGCGGCAAAAATGCGATTTAAGTCTAAATCTTCAAATCCAAATTGAACGATCCTACGAGCAGCTTCTGTTGCAAATCCTTGCCCCCAAAATGGTTGACCAACCCAATAAGCAAGTTCAGCACGTTTATGCTTTTGAGATACTCCCATGCTCATATTGCCAATCAATGATCCATCTTCCTTTTTTATCATCGCAAAAGCATAACTATCCCCTTTTTCTGAGGATTGACGAACATTTTCAATCCATTGTTCCGCTGCACCATCTGGGTAAGGATGAGGAATTGCTAGAGTTGTGCGTGCTACTTCTTCGTTGCCAGCTAGTTGTTGAACCATTCTTGCATCAGATAACTCAAAAAACCGAAGCAATAAACGAGTTGTATCAAAATTAAGTGCCATGTTTTATCCTCCATTTTTCTCTTATTATATATTTTTAGTTTGGTATTTGTATAAAATTTCCTTAACTCTACATCCTGTTAGCATAGCGAAGGGGTGCCGCGGCACCCCCTCTCGGTGTTCAACTATCGTTATCCGTTAGCTTAATTCATCTAGATAACTTTTAGGACGAAATAATAAAAAGCATCACCACGAGATTGGTTCTCTATATGTTCATCCATCCACCAAACTCCGTATGAATAAAAATAAGTCCCTTTTTGTGTAGGTGCATGAAAACTGTTTTCTTTCACCACAACTTCTGTAATTTTACCTTCATTGATTTGATCGATATGGTATTTGTTCGGTTGCGGCTCATAATTCATAAGGAACTTAATAAATTCACCAGGCTGTACTGAAACTGGATTCTCGCCTTTTAAGAGTTCAACTGGACCAATAGTATCCACACATCTTCCTTGATTTTTTGATTGCCAGCAATATGTGCCGAGCTTTGTCTCATACATTCGGTTACCAATCTGAATCTCAGCCTTAGGCGGTTGCTCTCCCTCAAATTCCTTGCCTATTGGCTGTTTTGCACCATTTGACTGAGCACCAGAACAACCAACTGAGCCCATGAGCACTAGAGCCATCACGAAAAATAATAGAAATATCTTCAAATCCAGCCCCTCCAGTCTTTATAACGATGTTTATTGTTCAAACGAAAGAACAAGTAGTTAGGTTGCAATCAAAATAGTGAGCAACATTTATGGCTCGCCTTTTTCATAATCCCGTAACCTCATTCCACTATACTGCCCGTTCGTATTATGAGGTCACCAGATCTTTCTGGTCGACCTCTTTTTTGTAAGGTCGTAAGATAGCGGTAGCCGGGGATCGAACGTTTCTGCCCGTGGGACTTGGATCCCGAGAGCTATTCAGTTCATCCCCCCTACTTGTTCAACCATGGTTAGGCTGGTTGGGACATGAATCCCGTATCACATGCGATAGTGTGGAAGACAAGAAGGTTAGGGGTTGCCGGTGAAAATACTACAGGAGTGATGTCATGAATCCAGTCATTGGTTTGGATGTATCAAAGGGAGAGAGCCATGCACAAGCTTTTTTAGACCGTGGAGTACCTCATGGGAAGATCTTTAGGTTTAATCATGATCTTGAAGGGTTAGCGTCTTTTCTAAATTATATGAGAGGAGTGGAATCAGCTGCAGGGATACGTCCCTCCATTGTTATGGAAGCAACAGGCCATTATCATAGCCCCGTTGTTCAGTTTCTGGATGAGCACCAGTATTTGAACATCGTCATTAATCCTTTAATCTCACATAACGCCAAGAAAACCAATTTGCGACGGTTGAAGACGGATGCCGCTGATGCCCATCTATTAGGGACGCTGTTCTATAAAGAAGAGTTTGAACCCTACAAAAAGCGGGGTCAGCATCTCATGAATTTACGCTATCTAACACGCCAACATGAATCTTTAACGGGTATGTATGTCCAAGCAAAACTACAGTTTCAGGCTATTCTGGATCAAGTTTTCCCTGAATATCATGGCGTGTTTGGTGACCTTTATTCAAAGGTTTCCCTTCGATTTCTGGCTTTACACCCAACGTCCAAAGAGGTCCTAGAAATGTCCGAGTTGGAGATTACAACTGCAATCGGGCGTCTTACTGGACGCGGCAGATCCGTCTCATGGTGCTTGGAACGAGCTCAAATCCTAGGGGCTGCAGCAAAGCGAAATCCCTTTAAGGAGACGGCTTTTTCAAGCCATTTGATCTCCATTCAGTTGCTCATCAAATTGCTTCTTCAATACCAGGACCATCTAGCAGACCTTAATAAATCGATAGAGGCCCTGGCTGAAGAGTTACTTGAATATGATTTAATCCAATCGATACCCGGTATTGGCACTAAAATTGCTGCAACAATTTTAGCTGAGATCGGGGAAATCGATCGGTTTGATCACGCAAAGAAACTGGTGGCCTTTGCCGGTGTTGATCCAAGTGTTTTTTCTTCAGGCAAGTTTGTAGCTACCCAAATAAAATCACTAAGCATGGCTCCAGAAGACTTCGTACTGCCCTATATCAAGCTGTACGATGTGGTATTCGTAGTAATAGAAATAAGAAATTAAGGGCTTATTATGATAAGAAACGTGCTGAAGGAAAGCTGTTCAAAGTAGCGATAATTGCTTGTGTGAATAAACTCATCCACTGGATTTTTGCCATCTTAACTACTAAGGAAGCGTTCCGTTTAGAGTAAGTAGCAAGAAATAGAAATATATGGAATTTTTTTCCGTGCTTTATGGGACGGTTCTTTCCCATGCACTTTTTTAAGTATACCACCTCATGAATCCACCATTAATAATTAAATATTGACAAGCTATTAGCTGGAATAGTGGAGTGAAGGGCTACCAAGCGGCAGAATTGGACGTGAAAATAAAGTCCTAGACTACCGCTGGTTTAGCTTGTTCGCATGTATTAATGGATTGCGAATATAGTGGATAGAGAATGATAATTTTACTGGAGATGTATCGAAATGCAAAAACAATCTTTTGTACGTGGTACTGTTATACTAACAACAGCGGCTTTTATCACAAGAATACTTGGTTTCGTCAATGGTATCATTTTATCCCGTTTATTAGGCACAGAGGGTATCGGATTGCTGATGATGGCTCATCCGCTTGTTCCACTTGTTATTACATTAACTGAATTAGGACTGCCTGTGGCCATATCCAAGCTTGTCTCCGAAGCAGATGCACAAGGTAATCCATTAAAAGTGAAACGAATCCTGGTCGTTTCTCTTATCGTTACAGGCACTCTTAGTATTATTCTAACCCTTATCTCTTTCTTCTGTTCTAAGATGATTGCATCCGTGTTTTTGGCTGATCAAAGGGCATATTATTCTATGATTGCCATTACGCCAATCGCGCCAATTATAGCCATTTCCGCGGTATTGAAGGGTTATTTCCGCGGAAAACAGTATATGAAACCACTCGCTTTTTCTGATGTCATTGAGCATTTGGTACAGATCACATTTATCTTCGTTATGGTTCGTTTTCTATTGCCGTATGGAATTGAATATGCAGCAGCGGGCGCAATGATCAGTGTCGTTATCGGTGAAGGCGCGGGACTACTCTGTGTGTTCACCATGTTTAGATTGTATAGCAAGAAAATCGGGATCAAGCACAAAATCTCTGACTCTTTATTGCTGGGAAAACAAACGTTATTTGAATTATTACATATTGGATTGCCGACCATGGGCAACGGTGTTTTTCTTTCGATTTACAGTGCATTTCTGCCGATGCTTGTAACCAAAAGTATAGTACTCTCGGGAATCAGCACTGTAGCGGCGACCGAACAATATGGTTTATTGTTCGGCTATGCTTTCCCTTTATTATTTCTTCCAAATTTCATCACGCGGTCGCTGTCCACGGCGCTGATTCCAGCCATAAGTGAAGCAAAGGCTAATCATAATGGCATGCTGATGCATCGAAGAATGGATCAGGCCATGCAGATCGCTCTTTATGTGGGAGCTCCTAGCACAGTTATTTTATATGTATGGGCAGTTCCGTTAACAACCGTTATTTACCATTCGCCGGATGCTGGAGCTCTTTTGAAGATTTTAGCTCCTATTTTCTTCTTGTATTATTTTGAGTCTCCATTATATGCGATATTATTAGGTTTAGGTAAGGCTTCTGCAGTAATGTGGAATCTTATAATCGCAAACCTCTTTGAGGTAGTTGCAATTATAATGCTTGGTTCTAAATTTGGCGTTCATGGAGTTGCAATAGGCCTCGCTTTCGGCATGTTTGTATTGACCCTTCTGAATTTCTCTTCAATTTCAAGCATTATTGGATTTTATGTGGATATGCGGAACATTATGAAAGCGGCATTTGGTGTGTTAATCATGACAATCTGCGGGATTTCTGCTTTTTCGTTCATGGAGCATATCGGGTATGTTTTATCGTGGAATGTGTTGGGGACGATTTGTCTGTCAATTCTAGTTTATATGATGACACTCAAACTAACCAACGTGATTAAACTTACTAAATCCCCAAATACTCCTTAATCCCATCCACCATAGCTGCTGCTATTTTGTCTTGATTATTACTCATAAAAAGCGCCTTTTCCTCCGCAGCATTGGACAAAAAACCCACCTCTACCAAGGCAGCAGGCATAATCGTATTCTTGATTACCCGAAAATTTTCATAATCAACATGAAGGTCTGGAAAGCCTGTAGCTTTCAGCACATGCTTATGAACGATTTGTGCGAATAACATACTGCTTTCTCGATAAAAAAAGGTTTCCGTGCCTTTTGTCATGGAGTTTCTAACCATATTGGGGTGAATGGAAAGATATAGATCGGCTGAAAGTTGATTGGCCATTGTGATCCGATCATTAAGTGGGATAAAAGTATCGTCAGTTCTCGTTAAATAGACCTTGACCGCAGGTTCCAAGCTCATGAGCCTTTTGACTTTAAGTGCTGTGGATAAGGAGAAATCCTTTTCAAATCGGCCACTAATACCCACTGTACCTACATCAACACCTCCGTGTCCGGGATCAATAACAATTTTATATAAAGGATGCGAATCACCGACCAATTTAATAGTGATTTGATTTTTTTCTGCATTTTGTATTGAAACACATCCATTTCCTTTTCTGGATACTTCTGTGTTAATCTTAGTTCCGTTAATATAAATTTGTGGAACTTTAGCGCTTCCTGAAATATCAGACTGTAAAAATATAAGAAAAAGAAAGAAACTAAGGAATGCAGTCTTTTTTATCATTCAGAGTTACCCACCCTTTTACTGAAAATAAATCCGGCATTAACACCGAGACAGGAACTGTCGGAAAATAGTGAAGTTTACCTTGCGAAATTAAGTATCCCTCAAAGGCCATTAAGAGCTCATCTGGAACCGGCCACACCAATAATGCCAAGAAGCACCGAAGATGCCTATATAGCCATAGTGGACAATACAAGGCATTTTCCTTCTAGGATGTGGATTTTCTATTTAGTTTTTCCAAAATCCATAAAGTCATGATTCCAATTGAGAAAACTTCGCCCCATAAAAAAACTGATGGGTATTAGTCCATGTAACAATTACTAAAAAACCCATATCCTTTTTTATTTCTATCACGGAAAGGATTGGGTTGTATGGGAGGGTTTGCAACCAAGCTTAATGTATCCAAATCTTTGCTAGCCAATCAGGATCTCATTCCTCGACCTGCAATCTATGGATTTAAAACGTTGAAGGATAAGTGCATTTACCAATACGATGGTCCGTTAATAAAAATTGTACGGGGATCGTTAGCATAACCGAAAAACACCTACACCCCTGTGGAACATTTACGACTTATACAAAAACGGAGATGTGAAGAAGCAAAAAGAGCTGCCGCGCAGCTCCTTCGTCGTGGTTTATGGACTTGCTCACCAAAGCTAATGTTTTGTAAGGATGACCTTTGAGCTATCGTTATCCGTCCCTCGGACGCAATAAAAAGCGGCTGCCGAAGCAACCACCATTACGCTATCGTTATCCGTTTAGCGTAACGAGGCTGCCGATCGATATCCCGCGGCAGCCTCGTTTTTTATTTTATATAGAAGTATCGTACCTGTAAGTGGAGCTATTTCATTTGTTAGGCGAAGACGAACATGTAAATTCATACAGGTGAATAATATTAAACGATTGCCTTATCTCAGGTGGGGCGAAGAAGCAACTGCTCAAAGGAGGGTCGTCGTTAAATGCCGATATCAAACAACTATTTTCGAACGAGCATGGTTTACATCATGACCAATATGGAAGTAATGAATGAAGTCATTGCCTTTAAGCGGGACATGAATGGAATCCTCACCTTTATGGGGCGCTACCCAACCTATGGCAGAGGGACTGGTACAAGGGAAGTCTCCACTGCAACAGCAAACGATGGTGTCGATCCCCTTGCATCACAAGGCTCTCTAACTTTGTCCCGTGATGGACGTTTCCTGCTTGCCGTTAACGCGGGCAGCAGCAGTATCAGTAGTTTCGTCATAACCGACAGCGGAGCACCTGTTCTCGTGGATGTGAAGCCATCAGGAGGTGCTCAGCCCAATAGCGTAGATGTGTTCGGTGATCTTGTATATGTTTCTAATGTAGGTAATGCCGCTAACCGTTTTGCATCCAATATCTCCGGTTTTCGCATAGATGATAACGGACGCCTCACTCCTATTCCCGGATCCACCCATTCTCTCAGTACTTTCAATGCTCAGCCGGCGCAGGTTCTCTTCACTCCAGACGGCAGTAAAATCGTTGTATCCGAGCTTACTTCAAACCATCTCAGTGTGTTCCATGTGAATAACAACGGTACGGTTACAGGGCCGATCGTTAATAATTCTAATGGTATGGGTCCGTTCGGCTCTTATTTCCTATCTTCAGGACTCCTTTTAGTTACGGAATCTTTTACTAGTGCGCTGTCATCTTATTCAATGAGCGAAAACGGGATTCTGAATGTTATCAGCGGCTCTGTACCGAACGGCCAGCTGACCACTTGCTGGGTTGTAACAACGAGGAATGAACAATTTGCTTACACCACCAACACCTTAAGCGGTTCAATCACCACCTACCGTATAGATGTCCGCGGAGCGCTGACGGTTCTCGGAAATATAACCAGCACACCGGCAGGTACAATTGCCGGCCTGCCAATAGACGCTGGAGTGAGTAAAGATGGGCGCAATTTCTACACCCTTAACGGTAATCAGGGCACAGTCTCGGTATTTAATATCAAGGATGATGGCAGTCTAGTCAGATTGCAGGTGGCCGCATGGACCTACTATCCGTATTTTGGTTCGCAAGGTTTAGCGGTTCTTTGATTGCAAAATAAAGTGTGATTAAGCTATTCTGCCCGTAAGAGTGGCGAAGGACTGCCACTCGGCAACCCATTGGGGACTGAACTATCGTACCCGTTTAGTTCAATGCCGTTGCCGTAAAATAAATGTTCCCCAAAAATGAGTTTACTGCCCAAACCTCGCCAAGTTCCCAAAAATATCTTACCTATTCAAGAATTAATGATATCCCGATAAATGCTAGCGAGAAAACTGGCACAATTAAAACTTCAATTAATATTGAGATCCATATAATTGGACTTTTTATGTAATCTTTTATCGTTTCGGATATAGTGTATTTAACTCGCTTTTTCTCACATGATTTTAAACAATTATCAAGAAAAGTTTTTGCGTATAAATCATCCTGGTCTTGGAGTTTTGTCCAAATCTCACTATGTACCAATCTGAGCTTATCAGCATCCTCACTGTCCTTGAGTAGTGTCATAATCCCCACCCCCTTTATTATATTAGACTGAGCAAACCGACAAAAGTTTCCTTTTACTGGGAAAATACAATGCTCTACTGCCCGTCAGCACATATAGCTGCCGAACCATTCCTGTCGGTAGCCCTCTCGTGAAGTTCATTCAACTCGTTTCCCGTTAGCGTAACAAGTGGCACTATGACTTGGCACTACTCCTTGTTAAAATATTCAACCACCAACACAATCAAGCCAAGAACAAACATTAGAATACTATCGCCGAGATTAAATAGAAAAAGCCGCCACGCCGCTATGCACCATCACATGTCCAAAAATGACATCAACACCGGCTCGTTCGCATGCTTTTCCAATTTTTGAATACATTTAAGTATTCGATAACAGGAGGACACAAGTCATGTCACAACACGGGCAATCGTTCATGAGAGGTACGCTGGTCTTGTCTGTCGCTGCTTTCATCAACCGTATTCTCGGTTTTATCAGCGGCATGTATATCGCTCGCGTACTGGGCGCAGAGGGAATCGGCATCTTGATGATGGCTCATCCGCTCGTCCCGCTCGTCATTACGATTACGGAGCTTGGATTGCCGGTGGCAATTTCAAAGTTGGTGGCAGAGGCCCACGCTCGCAGCGAACGGATGAAAGTGAGGCGCATCCTGCATGTCTCGCTCGCTGTCACGGGCGTCTTGAGCGTAGCGCTCACGACCATATCGTTACTTGGATCTGAGTGGATCGCATCCATTCTGCTAAGCGACCAACGCGCTTATTACGCGATGCTGGCGATTACGCCGATCGCGCCGATCGTCGCTGTCTCCGCCGTATTAAAGGGATATTTCCGCGGCATGCAGCAGATGAAGACCATTGCCGCTTCCGATGTGCTGGAGCATACGGTGCAAATCGCCTGTGTACTTGCGCTGGTCCACCTATTGCTGCCTTACGGCGTCGCTTATGCGGCTGCCGGAGCAATGGCTGCCTCTGTTGTCAGCGAAGCGATCAGCCTCCTATTCCTGGTGACAAGCTACAAGCTATACGGTGAATCGAAGATGCCGGGCGAGACTTGGGCAAGCCACCTGAAACAAGGAAGAAGCACACTCGGCGAGCTGCTGCAGATCGGACTGCCGACGACCGGGCACGGTGTCATTCATTCTTTATACAGCACCTTCCAACCGCTTCTTATTACAACCAGCCTGGCGCTGGCCGGCATCGGCACGGGGTTAGCCACGAAACAATTCGGCCTGCTGGCCGGCTATGCGTTTCCGCTGCTGTTCATGCCAAGCTTTATCACGCAGTCCTTGTCCACCGCTCTAATTCCTGCGATTGGCGAAGCAGCAGCGAACAAGAACAGTGTGCTCATACATGAGCGGATGAATCAGGCTATGAACTTGGGACTCCTGATCGGCGCGCCGGCGACAGTTATCCTGTACGAGTGGGCAACTCCACTAACGACACTTGTCTATAATGCGCCGGAAGCAGGATTGCTTTTGAAAATACTGGCGCCGATGTTTTTCCTGCATTATTTCGACGCTCCGCTTCATGCGATTCTGCTCGGGCTCGGCCGCGCGAAAGCTACGCTGTGGAATTACGTAATAGCCACCGTATTCAAGGGTGTCTCGATCTTCGTGTTCGGCAGCCAATTTGGTATTATTGGCGTTGCGTACGGCATTGGTATCGGCATTGTGATTCAAACACTGCTGAACTTCTTTTCCATCTCAAGCTTGATCGGATTTTATTGGAGTATTCGTCCTTATTTCAAGGTTGGGATCTGCATGATGCTGATGGTGATATGCGGACACTGGACCTATAACTATGTTGCCAGCAATGGTATGCCGCAGTTATGGTGCGTAATCACTTCAATCGTCTGTTCCTTGTTTCTCTATTTCGCCGCACTCGTATTGACGGGTACGTTGAATTGGAAAAGTACGCGCCACCGATTTTCGATTCCATGGTAAGTTTACTTGAAAAAGAAAAAGCAGCCATGATCGGCTGCTTTTTCGCTGCTAACTTATAGCGTAATGTTCTTTTTCCATGTTAATTCATTGCCTTGCTCATTAACACTGATTAATTATCCCTTCTGAATTGAACATAATGGTCACAGAATGGTGTTTATCGGCAGTAACTGGATGGGTTGATCCCACGCGCCTTTTCGAATTACAAATCCGTCAGACTTCGTAAAATAAAATAAGTATTAGACTGACTCCAAAAATAGAAACAGCGGCATCCATGGACGAGACAATAAAGTCCTAGACTGCCGCTGTATTATTGAACTATATAAGTTGAATTATTGATTTTCTAGTAAATCCCCTGATTCCATCCTAATGCAAAGACGATCAATGAGGTTTAAGGGATCTTTCATGATTTGTTCCATGAAGGTATGTACGTTTTTTCGGATTTCGGAGACGGTGTGATAGAACACATTATTAATCACATCCGACTTTAACCATTTCCATAGTCCTTCCACGACATTAAGTTTGGGGCTGTACGGAGGTAGAAAAACAAATTTAAGCCGACCTTGCTGCTCCTTAAGAAAGGGTTCAAGCAGTTTCGCGTGGTGAGCGCGGGCATTGTCCAACACCATTGTTATTTTTCCTTTGGGGTAAGCCTCCACGATTCGCCGCAGAAACATCAGAAACTTCTCAGCTGTATATTCTTCATCTCTCCGCTCGACCTGCTCCCGCCATAACTCGGCTGACGAGGCCATAAACACCGTTTCCATATCTGTCCATCAGTTGTTCGAGTGCTGATGGAAGTTCGTTCCGCAAGGCTTCTACCAAGTTTTGATCTTCTGTGTTCATGTCTTCTCCCTTTCAGTCCTTCGCGGCTTCTTTATATGTAATACTACGTCGTAAGAATCGGAAATCCCTCAATTGACAGCTTTAGAAACCATTTAAAAAGTATGTCCTTCATGTTGCGCGGCAAACAAGCAAGTTCTTGTCCAAGTCCGGAAACAATATAGGTTCTTGTCCCATCGCCAGGACAAGAACCTATATTGTTAACATAAAAGCCACACAGTCACTATTAGCACAATCTTTTCTGCTATCGAACTAACGTTCTCCGTTAGCTCAATCCCAGATTATTTAATAAGTTTAATTGAAGAGTGGAGATCGTTGCCGGTTTTCTTCATAAAGGTTACAAAATCATTGAATTTCTCACCTTTCCAGCTCCATTGGGGATTCCCTTTACTGGAATAAACATTATAGTCGATAGTGTTGCCCACGTTTTGTGTAAATTCGTTGGTGATCATCAGTCCGTCTTCATTGGCTTTAATCTGGTTGTTAATAATCTGATTGCTTCTGGTATCAAACGCTAAATTGAGCTCACCGTAGCCGAGATGGTTGGCGTTGTTATATATTAATTCATTCTCCTGAATGACGCAGTTCAAGGTCGATCCCCGGTGTTCGTCGTATCCGCCAAGCGAAATTCCCGAAGCGCGGTTGTGGTATATTCGGTTATGCAAGGCCTCCACTTCCGAAGTTTTCCCGCCGGCATGCTCGCTGGCAAGTTCAAGGCCATAATCGTTGTCATGGATATCATTATCCTCAATAGACACTTTCGTACCGCCGTCAACATAAATTCCCGCAGCAGCATATTGGTTGCCGTAAGCCGGGTTGCGATAAGAAGAGATGTTGTAAACGTGATTTTGGCGAATTACGCCGTTTCTAGCCCTGTCATTCGCCGGATCCGGTGAAACACCTTCAAATCCGATGATAACGATGCCTATATTATTGTTGTCGTGAATAGAGTTGCTTACCACCCGAAATCCATCCACATTGCCATTGATGGCAAGAGCCTCGCTGGAACCCAACTTCAGGTTATACAACTCGTTGAAATCGATGAAAATATCATGCTGCGGGGAGTCCGATGTTCCGTATACTGCGATTCCATGTGCGTCACCGCCATTAAGGCCTTGGAAGTCAGTCCCCATATCATGAATGATGTTTCCGGAAATTCCGATATGATGGCTTGCACCTTTGACAAAAATTCCGATTGGAACTGTACCGGCTTGTTCCGTTCTATAGTTGCGCATCTCAATATCTTGAACCTGAACGTAGCTCGCATCTATAATAAAACATATACCCTCGGTATCCACCTTCACGCCTGTTCCATCCAAAATCGCATGTTCTCCTTCGGCGCTTCTCAGTGTGATAAAGCCTTCAGATTCGGAGCCTGATTTTTGGATTTTCACAGTTTGATGATAAACACCACCCTCCAGAAAGACCGTCCCTCCCGGCAGCACGGCGTCGATGGCGGTTTGAATGTTGGCTAAAGGTGCGTCGACGGTGCCGGGGTTGTTATCGTTACCAGATGGTGAGACATAAATATCTTTTGTCAAGATGACTGCGGAAGTATTAGGAGCGGCTGAATCCAGAACATCGGAATACGCAGATTTTTGAAAAGCAGAAATCATTCCCCCCGTGACTACGGTAATGAAGCTGATTCCAATGACTACCCACTTTTTTTTCATGGTTGCTCCCAATCCTTTTCTTTTCATTTCAAATTCATCACAATCCGTGAGACACCATATTCACGTAGTCAGACTAAAGAAATGGCGTTCGAAAATAGTTCAACGATCTTCTTCGTCATCCTTACTATCGACAGAAGTACGGTGAAAATAAAGTACTAGACTAAAAGCGTTGAATTGATGCAGTTTTTGAGTAAATAAGAAGATCGTCAGCTTTTGAAAAATATGTTTAAGACTGATTAAAGTAAACAGCGGCAGCTAAGGACTGTGAAAATAAAGTAATAGACTGCCGCTGCCTTTATTGCACTATCCTACCTTTATTGAGAAGTAATAATGAATTTCCTTAAAAATATCGACGATATAATTCTCTCCTACGCTCCCCGCGCAGCTGCGCATATATCTGTGTAGTAGATGCCTTTTCATGTCCAAGCATACCCTGAATAAATTCTAGTGGAGCACCGTTATCTAGTAATTGACAGGCATAGGTGTGACGAAATCGATGAGGATACACATTGGCAGTAATTTTCCCTCGTTTTGCTAGTTTCTTTAAAGACCAACGTATCGTTGGTATCGTCAATCGACGAGTAGGATTCGTTTCGGTGACAAATAATGCCTTGCAGGCATCTTCTCGACTCTCCAGGTATCTCTTTAACCACACCTTACACTCGGTAGTAAAATAAACCTCTCGTTGTTTAGATCCCTTACCGTTAACAATGGCTGAACAGTTCTCCCAGTTGATGTCTTCAATATTTATTTTCTGTACTTCTCCAATGCGGCAACCCGTACAATATAGAAATTCCAAAAGAGCATGCTCACGTTGAGATTGACAGGTAATCTTAAGATGAATAACATCCTCCTCAATCAGAAATTTCGGAATACGTTTATCCATCTTTGGCTCTCTCAGCTTAAGAGAAGGATTCCGTGTGATATGTCCTTCTTCAAATGCAAAACGAAAAAGGGATCGTACAAATCGTATTCGATGGCCTAGACTGCTGGGTTTTAGCTGTTCTGATGCCTTAGCGAGGTAGTCCTTTAGCAAGTTTAAAGAGATTTCTTCGATCTCCAGATAACCGAGTTCACGGATTAACATTTTTAATTGTAGAAAGTATGCTTTCATTGTATGCGTGCTGAATCCCAAAATACGTTTATCAGCTTCATAAAGCAGCCATAAATCACTCAATCTCATAATAAAAACCCTCCCAATTATAAGTTATCTCTAGCTTTGCTAGAATTGGGAGGGTTTAGTCTTAATTGGGTATTGTTGTACTAACGTACCCGTTGCTAGCTCAAGAATCAGCGGAGTATTAGACAGATCTGTTATAAATATAAACGGCAGTCTTTAACGGGTAAATAAAGTCCTAGACTACCGCTGCTTTATTGAACTAAAGGTCTTTGACCAGTCTCTACTAGCAGAGAAATCAAATAAAATCTTGCTCTATCATCGATTCTTTATTTTGACTCCTGGCCTCTATCGCAAGAGAAATATTTCATGACCCGTTAGACATTGGATTCGCGGATCAGAAACCTTGTTGCAATAAGTAAAACTCTCGGTAGAGCTGTAGCAGTTCGGCTTCCTTCTCTAAGATTAGACGAGATAACTCCTGAATACTGGATTCTGCATTTTTGTGATTGCTGCTTGTTTCTTCGTTTGCTGACAGACTGTTTTCTAGTTTTGGAAGTTCTGTAGGTGCTTCAGGTTCTGTATCATTTCTCATCTTAATGCTGTAACCGAACGTTACTTTTACCCATTCATCTGCTTTTGCTCGCCCAAATACTCGATAGATATGCATGTATTTTTCAAAAATTGAATTTACTGTTTGCCGACGTTCCCAGCCCAGGATTCCCATATTTTCTTTAGCGCGTGAAACAGCTTGCATGAGCTGAAAATCGTTTAGCTTTCCCCTTACGCTCTCAATCTGGTCAATCTCATCAATGAATTCAGAATAAATCTTAAAAAATATTTCCGTTTCTTTAATCATTTCATGTTCCGAAATTAAAGGTCGGTCCATTCTTACTCATCCCTTCCTCTTTTCCTATCAGTTGATCCTTTCATAGTTTTCGCAGCATTCTAAATATTTTAGGTCATTTTCAATTGATTTCAAATAGCGGGTCTGTTTTTACTGACTATTTACGAAATCTATTAGTGACAATGCTTGTTTTGACCGATAAACAGGAATTGAAACGATACATATGATAGGGCACTTAATCGTAATTCTTGATATAACCTAGCATCGGGCTCATCCAAAACTCGAATATTCATTGATCTTTTCCTCCTGTTTGATTAGTGTCTCAATTCTAACATAAACGATTCAACTTAACTGCCCGTTAGCGCAATGACCCCATCGATACTACCGTCGGGAATGGGATAATGTTCTTGTCACAAAACGGGAATGGGATCAAGTTCTTGGCATCACTCAATGTCAAGAACTTGATTCCATAAATAAAAAAAGCCGCGATTTACGCGACAATTTATGGGACAATGTTCTTGACTCCCGACATACTTTGATTTCATTTATTTTCTCATCGAATATCCTAATCATCTAATCCCTTTCCGTTGAGAATATGCGGCAAATATTTTTCAACCCTTGACTCTCGAGTTTTGGATTGTTTGGGTGCAGAAAAATGAAGAATGTACGCTCTTTGCCGTCCCGGCGTCAATGCTTCAAAAGCAGTTTTCAAGTAAGGGATTTCAACGAATTTATTTTGTAATTCTTCAGGAATTATGTATTCCGTATTCTTTTTATAGTTCGCTTGCAAACCAGCTTTTTCAACTTCAATGGCTTCATCGATATAAGTTTTCAAGATAAGCTGCATCTCATCTATTTCTTGAACATTGGTGAACCGAATCTGGCGCGCCGCCTGCACATTCTCCGTTTGTTGGATTAGGATACCATGGGGATCTTTTAACAAGGCACCTTTGTGAAACAGAAGCGCGCAGTATTCTTTAAATCCATGTATTAAAACAATGTTTTTATCCTGATACGTGTAACAAGGATGCATCCACTTAAACTCTTCGGTCAACTCGCAGTCAAGAACGATATTTCTCAACAGCTCGAATTCTTCCTTCCACTTTTTAGCCTTACTAAAATATGGATCAATCTTAAGATTCCTTTCACCTTTTGTCATCAAGGAACACCCCATTTCAATTTTTCGATCCGCTGACAGAGAGGAATGATCATCCTCAATTATATCAAGTATTTTCCCGTGATCGACTGCTCCGCATGGATGATCTGCGGAGGTGTGCCCTCGAACACCACCTGGCCGCCCCTGCTGCCTCCGTCCGGTCCCATATCGATAATCCAATCCGCTTGGCTAATCACATCGAGGTTGTGCTGCCGACTTTTCGGTCAAGTACCAGTCTTGCCTCTTAAAGGATGGTCAAATGCTTGGATACCGCTGTACGGCCCCTTTGGAAACTGAGTCGTTAATTCAAGAAGCGGTATCTCCTCTGCCTAGTGTACTCATTTGATTGCTACCAGAGTGGCTGCAATCAAAGTAATCACAAAGGCCGGTATCGCTTTTCCAATAGGATGCTTGACTCTGAAATGTAAAAGGCATGCCACTAGCATCGTGATGCCAATCCAAATGCCTGCCCATATGGCTGCTACCGGATTCCAGTATCCGATAACAAGTCCGGCTGCCCCGGCTAGTTGAACGAGCCCAGTAACAACTCGAAACCATTGCGGCAGTTTAATCGACTCGAACATTTCAACAAAATTTTTCGCACCAGCCAGCTTGCTTCCGCCGCCAAAGGCCATGGAGACGAGCAGAAAACTTTGTAAAATAACAAAAAATGATATTCATATGGCTCTCCTTCCTTTTACAACTAGGCCAATACCTTTTCAAGCTCGCCGCACCATTTACCCCAGCCATACCTAGCGCCTTCGAGACCTTGAGCATTGGCGAACCCGGTTTGTTCGAGATGAAGGTTAACCTTTCCGTCTCCTAAATCCTGCAGCGTCCAGGTGACCGTGTGCTTCTCCCCTCCGCTGGCCCAAGTATAGGACACCCGGTTTGGTGCGTCCACGATAAGCACTTCTCCGTCAATAATGCCATCCCAATATTCGGACGGCTGAGTGCGAAACTGAAAACGGTGTCCTACGACGGGCTCAAAATCATTATCCATCGCCTGACCATTGTGGATGTTGACCACCCACTTGGCAAGCTTGCTTGAATCGGTTAAGGCGGACCAAAGTTTCTCGATCGATGTCGTGTACTGAAAATCCAAGGATAATGCTAAACTCATTCTTCTTCCTCCTCTAATAGTTGGTTCAAGCGCAACATATTCGTACTCCAGAACTTGCTGTAGAAAGCCACCCAATCTTGAATTTCTCTGAGTGGAGAGGCGTTTAGCCTAAATCGCGTTTCTCTGCCGACTTTTCGGTCAAGTACCAATCCGGCCTCTTTAAGGATTGTCAAATGCTTGGATACCGCTGTACGGCCCATTTGAAACTGTGCCGTTAATTCATGAAGCGGTATCTCCTCTGCCTCTGCTAACAGACGAATCAGTCGGCGCCTAGTTGGATCTGCAAGCGCGTCAAACACATCCCGTAACTGGTTGTTCTCGTTCACAACACCCCCTCCTAAGTTCTTTGTTGATCCTCTGATAGGACACTATTTGGTGACTCTTTGATTATAGGACACCATTTGGTATCTTGTCAACAACATTTTTAAACTACGCATGAAAACGGTCAGTCAGCTATGTGTGTCAAACTATTGATATTATGCCATTTGGCTCCTTGACTATGTGTTAAAAAGCCTCAGCGAGATAATGCCGAAGCTTTGATCATGACTCAGTTTTGTTGGGTGTCAGGACTGCTTAATAAATGTCATTCGGTTCTAAATAACTGCCCGTTAGCTGAGCAATCGGCTGCTGATCTTCAGATCTGCAGCCGTTATATTCCGCTATTGTTATCCGTTAGCGGAACAAAGTCAACTTTTGAATAACTGTTCGTATACCGATTCAGCCATCGCTAGAAGTTCAAGTCGGATCTGGTTTTGCGGGGGTTTGATTAAGAGGTGGAGTGGAGGAGAATACAACTGGGGTATTCTCTTCATGAGGTTTCGTTGTCGCAGGTACTGTAGACACTTCATTTGTAGGGGTGACGAGCAAATTCTTGCAGGCGGTCAATACCAATATAAGCAATGCAATTGAGATTAATAGGCTTTTCATCATCGTTTCCTCCGTTAGTGATTCTGTTCACATGCAAACGTTAGTATTCAATATCTTAGACGTAAACGATGATCCAAAAGTTATACAAAAATAAGGGGTCGAGGTTTCGTGGGGATGACGTTCGACGACTAACATCTGATGGGAACGTTCCGCTAATGGTTGCTAATGTGCAACCGCGATAGCATACGCCGAGTTTATCGGCATCATAGTTGTTTTAGCAATAACCGGTTTAAATAAAAAACGGCTGCCGAAGCAACTGCTATCCCGCTATCGTTTCCGTTAGCGTAACAAGTAACCTCATTTTTACAAATCCTATTCAACGTTTTTTGTTAATTCTAATGCACCGCTCCCCAAATTTCATGTAAGGTCTTCGATATGTAAAATAAAAAGCCGCGACACTGGTCCGCGACTCCAAAATTTGATATTCAACTTTATGCATTACGCTGTTTTTGCAGTCTTTGTTGTTTTTTTATGTACAGCCTTTGCCTTTTTATTTTTACTCACAGCGTAGTTTTTAGAGTTAGCCTTAGTTGTTTTCTTAGCTGTTGTAACCTTTTTCTTAGCATGAGTTACGGTGTGTTTAGTTTGAACGGTAGCTTTAGTAGCAGCAAAAGCAGAGCCTGTGAAACTAAGCAATAAACAAGCGGAAAGCCCTACTACGAGTAACTTCTTCATGTTGATTTGTTTCCTTTCTCGTTTTGTAAGTGCCAACAAAGGTGCCAACTCCTTTAAGGAAAGTATAGAACAAACAGTTTGCTTCTTTCGTTAAATATTGTCGGAGCCCAAGCCTTTATTGTTGTTGATCGTCATTCGTTTCCTAATCTTGATCTTCTTGCTCATTATCTGCTTGTTCTTGTTTCGTGATTTTCCCTGTCGCAGCATCTACCTTAACTTCCGTGATTTTACCATTACTGTCTTGAATCTGTACATTGTATACAGCTGTGCCGTTTTCATCTTCCAGTTGAACATCTTTTACGGTTCCATGAACTTGTGCCGTAGCAATGGTGGTACTTTGCTCTTTTGTAATTTTGGCTTGCTTCTGCAGATCGACTTGACTTAAATCCGCGGCTTCTTTATTTTGGTCATCTGCTATCGGTCCTGCATCATCGGCTGTCTCTTGGTCGTCTGTTGTTGTTATTGTCGTGTTTGCGGTAGAAGTTCCTGTAACTGCCGCGAATGACTGATTATGTGGCATTACGATCAAGCCACCTCCAAATATCAAACTTGCTGCTAATGTGCCTACAACGATTTTCTTACTAATCGATTTCACAGTCTCATTCCGCCTTGTTATCCAAATTTTATCTTACATTTTTTAGGGTAACCATAATTTCTGAAGATAAGCTTAATGGAAAATGAGATTTAGATGAGATTTAAATGAGTAATTTTTAAAAAGTTGGCGGTTGTGCGGATGTATCCATAAAAATAAAAGAGGACCTTTACGTTTTTAGGCATATGTACATAAACATTTATTTTGTGATCATGTCAAAAAGAACTGCCGCGGCAGCTCCTTCGTTTTTTTATGGATCGTTTATCAACTAACGTACCCGTCATTCATGCATCGCAAGACCAGCGCTGCACCACAGAGGATGAAAATGGATAAAATCTGTCAATACTTCTACTATGGCTGGGAGAAGAAGGTCTATAAGCTATGGTGCCATTTAGAGCCCAACCGTTAGTCTGACTCCAACCATCACGGTGCATCACAGACTGTCGCACCCAATATGGGTAGCACTTATGGGAGATTAATCCTTTTTGATTGGTTGCACCAGCCTCACCTTTTTTTAGAAGAAAGTTGCTACATTACCACCCAACTCCATAAGGATCAATCAGAGGCTCAGCCTTTTTTAACTACGACAGCATAATCAACTAACTGTTCAATAAATTCCATTTATGCTCTAAGTCGTTGAGGTAGCCTTCGGTATTGCGATTAAACTTTTTACGTAATATGACACAGGTTAAACGCTGGTCCCACTGTGCTTTCCGTGCTTTATAACGACTAAAGGAAACGGAACGCAGTCGTGAAATCACATGCTCTTGACGAAGCGCATCGTTCACCAATACGATCATTTCACCATTGCGTACGATGTAGCTGTTCCAGTTACGAAGTCCTGTAATTCGACGGTGACTAGCCTTCGTCTGTCGAAAGAATTGCTCCAAGTCATTATTTGTTCTTGGAATGTAATAATGATCATAACAAGTGAATAGACCTCTCCAAAACCCTTTGGAAAAGTTGAGTAAATTGTTAACCATGAGTTCGTCATTCTCAAGCGTGTAGGTTTGTTTTACCCAATTCAGTAACATTGATAGCTCCCATTCAACCGTCTCGCTAGTTTTATCTTCACCAGGGGTAAGGATAATGGCGATATAATCCATCGGTTTCATTAGCCGCGATACGGCTTCATAAACAGGATTCATTTCATCTATTTTGCTGAATATTCTGATAATATTTTGAAGCAAACTAGGCTCTTTTTTTACTCAAGCATCTTTGTAAAGAAGCCTGAATCGCTTGTGCACGTTCATAAATCATTAATCCAGGAAGCTCCAATGGTGGATCTCCGTCTTCTAGGAGCAAGGCTCGGACAGCTGCCACATATCCCTTGGCAATCTGCGCTTCGGTAATTTCAGCAGTTTCCGAATCTGGCTGTTCCGTTTTCCCCGTCTCGGATGCTTGGATCTCAGCCTGTTCTATTTTTCGTTCGATGTCCCGAATCCCGCGCATGCTTTTTTTGAGTTCCATTTTTAATTTACGATCGGCTTCGACAATGGGTTTGGCTATGTCCTTCAGATAATGGTACTGACAGTATTGGTAAGGCACATCCGGTAACAAGGTCTCAAATGCCAGCCGAATGGATTTTTGCCCGTCACTTACAATACCTACGATTGGATAGCCCAACTCCATGATGGGTTCAATGAGCGTCTTCAGCTCTTCTGCCGTTCCGCTCTTCATGTTTTGTGCAGCGAGTACCGTGCCGCTGAATACTTCGCGTAGGACATATAGAGTTTCATTCCCTTTCTCAGGCTGAACGCCATCCATCGATAAGATGACGCCGCCATTTTGTTCGGTAGTCTCTGCAAGTACTTTGTTTACATGATCATCCAAACTCGCAGAAAGCAACGTCTGATAGCGTTCGTACAAATTTTGAGCATGCCTTTCACTCGTTGGAATACCTCGTTCATTCAACGCATCAGCAACTTCTTTAACTGTTCGATGCTGCTTAAAGCGCAGTTCTCCAACGAGAGCAAGCACATCATATCCATATGAGGAATGCTTCATGCTAAGCATCTCAGCTTCAGCAGATTTATACGCAACTCCTGTATGTGTACAATCTAGATTTTTGCAAGCATAAGCCATACTCCATGCATGGATGATTCCGTTTGTTGTGACAATCTTTTTCTCCCATGCTGTATGGGTTCTCCGCAATTTTGACTCACAGTGCGGACATTTTTTAAACTCAGGTCTGAAGTAAACTCTGGGCGCAGCACCCAATCTATTTTTCTCAAGCATTAAGGTCATCTCCTACAATAAATTCTGACCTTTATACTTTCGATAAAAGATTGGAAATTCCTGCTAGTCAATCTTGCTGTCGTAGTTTTTAAAAAAAAGTTTTTTCTGGGTCTACTTTAATTTGCCTTTTTTTAGATTTTTGAGCTTTTTATTTTCATGGGAGCTCAATGGCTCTTATACTCCTATACGTTTATTATTAGGTTGCTTTAACCAATACCTTAAACCCTTACCTGCTAAAGGTTCATCCTCAAATCTAGGAATAACGTGTAGATGAGCATGAAATATTTCTTGTCCACCAACGTGACCACAATTCCAACCAACATTAAATCCCTGTGATTTATATGTCTTCTCAATATACCCCTTTACCTGATGTAATAAGTCGAATGTAGCTTGCCATTCTTGGGGAGTTAAGTCAAACACTGTTTCCCTATGAGCCTTAGGTATTATTAAACCTGATCCTACTAATACTGGTTGAGGTTTTTGCAAAAATAAACAATATTCGTTACTATAAACGATACTTTCATCTTCATCTAATTTTGGATAGCAGAATGGACATTCCATTTGATTCCCCCATATCTTGTCTATAAAACTGTATATTGACCAAAACATTATACCATATACTGTATTTTCCATTGTTAAGTATGATGGGCTTTGCTACGCGTTTTTCGTTAGCTTAACCCGAAGGTACCTTTTCATTCGATAACTTATAGCGATTCTGCTACAGCCGTCCTGCCTTCCGATCAAACGTCCACCAGGCCCAACCGTAAGATCCGAGAAGAATGAACACGCACCATCCAACGGCCCACCATGCAACCTCTTGGATTGGGGCTCCGGTGAGCAGGCGACGGATCGTTTCGATAACAGGCGTAATGGGTTGATTGTCAGCTATCCCTCGCAGCCAAGTTGGCATGGTTTCTGTCGGGACGAATGCACTGGAGAGGTAGGGGAGAAAAAGTAGAGCGAAACCGTAACCACTCGCGGCAGATGGACTGCCGGCGACAAGGCCGATGGCAGCGTAGAGCCAGGTAAATGCGAGAATGAACAGGGTTATTACACCGAATGCGCCGAGCCATTCCACAATTCCTGCTGATGTGCGGAACCCAACTAGCAACGCGACGCCAATGACGATGGCAGTTGCCACTAAGTTGCGAGCAAGACTCGCGATGACATGCCCTACAATAACATTCATGCTGCGTATTGGCATTGTTCGAAATCGGTTGATAATGCCGTTTGTCATGTCTCCAGCCACGTCCACCGCAGTGCTTGAGGATCCGAATCCTGCGCAAAGCAGGATAATGCCCGGTACAACGTAGTTAACGTATTGCCCACTGTGATCGATCGCACCTCCAAACACGTAGGTGAACAGCAGCATTAGCATAATCGGAAGCGCGATTGCCATTACCAACGCCTCTGTGTTGCGCAGGCTGTGTCGGATGCTCCGTCCAATGAAGACGGCAATGGTGGTTCCGATAGCTGCCGATTTGGACGGATTGATGAAATTGATCATATGATGGACCCCTCCATTTGTTTGGTGGTCAAAGCGATAAATACATCGTCCATGCTCGGTCTGCGAATGTTCACGCGCGATCCATCTGGCGCTGTACGGGCCAACTCATCGATGGTCATTTTGACTTCACCGATGCTGCCGCCTGTCGGTATTTCACGGATGATTTCGTCATTCTCGTCCCTCAGCTCGACTACCTCGCCGCCGATGCGAGATTTGAGCTGATCCGTGGTTCCTTGCGCCACGACGCGGCCTCCGGCAATGACGGCAATGACATCCGCCAATTGATCTGCTTCCTCGAGGTATTGCGTGGTTAGAAAAACAGTTACGCCCTGCGCAGCAAGCTGTCTGATATTCTTCCAAAGCTCCCGCCTGCTCTGGGTGTCTAGACCCATTGTCGGTTCGTCTAGAAACAGGATCGGTCGACTAACCACCAGGCTTAACGCCAGATCCAGCCGGCGACGCATCCCTCCTGAATATGTCTTTACCCGTTTGTGCGCTGCTGCCGTAAGATCGAAGCTCTCCAGCAACTCGGTCGCTCTTATGCGAGCTTCCGCTGTTGTAAGGCCAGAGAGCCTACCCATCATGCGCAGGTTCTCATCCGCGGTTAACACCTCGTCGACGGCTGCGAACTGGCCGGTTAGGCTGATGGATCGCTTCACCCCTTCCTTATCGGTGATGATATCATGTCCTGCTACGTGCACGGTTCCCTCATCCGGAGTGACCAGCGTGGAAAGGATGTGGATCAGCGTCGTCTTCCCGGCCCCGTTCGGACCCAGAAGCGCAAAAATCACTCCTGATGGAACCGACAGATCGATACTGTCCAGCACTACATGATCTCCGAAGGCTTTGCGTAGACTTTTCATTTCAATCGCTGCACTCATATTTTCCGACTTCCTTTCTGCTTATATAATAAACAGTATATTGCATACACAGTATATTATGTATACAGTTATTGTGCAAGGATTAATTTTGAATGCGATTAAGAGACATATTGACACTCAGGAGGGTCTTCACAATGAATTGCGAAATTGAGGGAAAATTGCCGCGCGGAGTGGCGCTCAGCTGGGGGCTCGTCAAACAACCTCAGCGGGGACCGAAGCGTGAGATGAGCATTAAACAAATCGTGGATGCTGCGGTTTCAATCGCTGACAAAGAGGGGCTGTCCTCCGTTTCCATGAATCGGGTAGCGGCTTCCCTGGGCTTTACTACGATGTCCCTCTACAGGTACATTCCAAGCAAGGACGACTTGTTATTGCTCATGCAGGAGGCCGCATGCGACAGAGTTCTTCCCGAGAGGATGGAAGGGGAACACTGGCGTGAAAGCCTGCAGAAATTTGTTCCGGCAATCATGGCTGTCTACCGGGAGCATTCCTGGTTCGGAGATATTCCGATTTCAGGCGTCCCCATTACCCCAAACAACCTCCGAGTCGTGGATTGGGCGCTGGGCGCTATGGACGGACTCCGTCTGAACAACAATGAAAAAATGTCCGTTATTCTTCTTTTGAGCAGTTATGCTCGTGCGAGCGGTATGTTGGTTCGTGACATTGAAAGTGCCCTTCGGGCGGGTGCAAGTCCAGGCGCTTTCAGCGGGCTAGATTACAGTGCCGCGTTGAAGCAACTGGTCACACCAGAACGTTTTCCGAATTTGCATCCGGTTGTAATGTCTGGTGCCTATACAGGTGAGAACGAAGAAGATCACACCGTCTTAAACGACTTCGATTTCGGACTGGAGCGAATTCTGGACGGCATAGAGTACTACCTAAACTCCAAATCTCCCAAGCAGGAGCAATAAAAAGTCTCTTGTTACTCCATTGCGGAATGCAGGCGGATAATTGGTACAAAAAGGAAGTTTGAAAAATAAGGTTGCCGATCGTTATGACTTAGCAGCCTTTCAACTTGCCTTCTTGTGGAGCCGACAGTAAAGGGGTCTAGACCACCTTTCTTTTCACCAATAGACACCTTTAGATAGCGATCATTTATTTTCAAATCCGTGCAACCTTTATTGGGTGGATATCGCTATTGAGGGTGCTGAACAAACCCTGCGTCATTGTAAATAAAATTCATTAATAAATTTGTCTACTTCACATCCTTTTAGTACAAGAATTATATTCTTCAATTTTACCGATAACCCATTCTTTAGTTTTGGGTGATGCTCCTTTGTAACCACTATGTAATTTATGAATTATTAATCCCCAATTCAAAGTCTTATATTTCTCGCTTTGTTCAAATCGATTGATTACTATGGGGAAAATCCTTATTAAGAAATCATCTATTTTCTCTGAATAAACTTCAAGAGTTTGATTTATTCTGACGAATTTATGTTTATTCCTTCCATTCAATCTTGCCAATTCAAAAGACGATACCCTTTTCAAAATCATAGTTTTTGTAATTCTTACTGGAGGATTTTCCAAATATATTTGCTTCGCCACTTGTTCAATAAGTGGATAAGTTTCTTCATCATGCTCTTTATAATTGATTTTTTTTATTAAGTTAATTTTTCTTGGTGGCAACATTTCCTCCATCCACACTCTCTCATGCTTCATAAGCTTATCGTATTTTGAAAATCCAAAAAAAATTTTAATCTGCTTTCTATTTTTTCCTTTTAATTGACTTTGCAATAAATCTACTAACTCTTTCTTAAGGTCATTTAATGCATGTCCAGGTCTGCCAGCAAGACCTTTTTCATCTTGATAATTAATATTATCCCTAAATTTATTAATTGTTTCCATATCGGAACCCACAAACTTAGAAATAAATAGAATAGATTTATTTTCTCTAAGTAAACCATTAACTTTTTCTCTCCACAACTCACCGTGATCAGCGATGAAATATCTACTCTTATTTTCAATATCTTTAGGATAGTAGCGTTTAATATAGGTAAACCCGCAATGTGGACAGGAAAATGAAGCCGAGATGATTTGTTTGTATGCTCTGTTACAATGTTTAATAACAAACTCACTACTAAATGGACATATATTATTTTTATTTAAGCAAGGCCAGGGTCCACAACCAAATGGAAGGTCTAATGAATAAGTTTCATTACTAAGTATGAAATTCTCAAGATTACCATAACCATATTTTCCCTAGTAAATAACTTTGTTATTTTAAAATGTTTAACAAGATTTTCTTTATAAACTCCAATTTTTTCAAGATTGCTTACATCAAAAAAAGTAAACAGATCTTCTATTACCCTAATTTTATCAATCGCACCTTTATAATGTATGTACCCTCTGTTTCCCAGAGCAATTATTAACTTGTCCATGAATAGATCAGCATCAAGTTTTCCATAATGCTTAATTAATATTTTGAAATCATCTATGATTTCCATCAAGAACGAATCATAACATTCCGATTCAGGTACTTGAACAATATGATTATTTTTGCATATAGGCAACAAAGATAGATATTGTCCTTTTATATCTGCATAGAGTTCCTTACATTCAGGGCACTCTTTTACTAAATTAATTTTATGCTTTACACAAAAATTCATAAAGCCAAATTGGTGTTCACGATGAACATAGCAATTTCCTTCTTGGTTATAATCATCCCACATACATTGAGGACAATATTTAATTTGCTGATCGAAAATTCTATCGATACTATGAAATTTATATACATCATCAAATAAGTTTCCCCATGTTGATTTCTCCAAAAAAGGAGACACAAACGGAATATATGCCTTGACTCACCTTTCGCTCCACAATCAAAGTAATTAGGAAGTAACCCGTTTATTGTCTTCCCATAAAACCAGTAACGCTTAAGCAGATCATAAATTACATTGGCTTGAACACCAGTTTTTGCGGTCAACTCTTCAAGAAGTTTCCACCGCTCCTCTGGGATGTATATGGCGGGTTCGGTAGACACTAATTCCTCAATCAGTTTCCACTTCATATTCAATTTATCGGCATATTTCATTAGGTACTCTTCCGAAGGATTTATTATATGTAAATCCGGTTCGAAATCTATTTTTTTAGCCCTCGATTCCTCAAAATCATTTAACAGGTCCTCCATTTTTACGAAATATGGGAAGTCCACGTTTTTGAAATCTGTAATATCAATCACTATAAGATTCTGAAGATCGTTTGAGATCCAGCAGACTCGAATCAAACGATTTTGTTTATTATCACTATGAAGAAGTTGTATAATTGAATTTTCGTATATCATCTAATCATCTCCTTACTTATCAACAATGGTGATGAATTTCTAATGAATCTATTCATATCGGTGTGGATAATCTTATTGGCTAACAGATGTTTCAATAAAAACATGCTTGAGCCCTGTTCCAGACCGAATTTATTATCCGCTTGCAAACATAATTTCTGAATTGGAGTTAAAGCGCCATCTTCTATTAAGAGTTTTATGAAAGGCAGCTGAATGTACTCTACCAAATCACCGTCCAGACCAGGTCACTATCCAAAAATCTCCCTTCGAACATCCATTCAATATTTCGTACCATGTTCACTGGCAATTGTGAATTAATGATTATCCCCCAATCGATCCCCTGCTCAAGAAAATAGTGTTTTTCAATCTCAAATAACTCAAGAGTTCTTGTACTCAGATCGCTAACTTCCTTTACAGTTCGTACAGAATCGATTACTCCTTTGTCTGATCCAATAGATCTGTAGTAGGATATACTGGCACGTTATCAATATGTGCATGAGGTATATTCAACTGTTTTGATATTTCTAACGTCCGCTCTATTTCAAGAGGGTACTGCTCTCTTATATCCACGACATTATCCATCCAATTCAGAAGCATTAAATATCGGTACTCGACCTTTGACAAGGTATGATGAATTCTTCCTGTTTTCCATCCTAGATCCCGAGTTAGATAACCATCGGAAGGAGTTTTATTATCACTAGCTTGTATAAACGGCTTGTACTCGGCACCGTACCCTTGTCCACGTCCATCTTTCTTTTTATTTTCTTGATATTTTCTGACTGCATTACCTCTATTCAAGAGAATCACCGTCCATAAAATGATAATCGCCCATACCATGTGGTAAGGGCGCATGTTGAAGCAACTATTGTCTGCTACGTCTGAATGGTTACTACTTATTTTCTCCATTAAATTTAGCGTATAAACCCGTACTTCAAAACTTTATTTGGCACTTCAAAACAATGTTTGGCACTTCAAAACATATTTGTCTACTTCAAAACATATTTGTCAGCCGACAACAACCAACAACAAAAATATTTGACAAACACAATCCCACGTAATAAAATGTTTTTACGTAATATAATATTATTAAAGGTGTGATATGGCCTTGTTGAGCGAACTTCCAAATAGCTATGTGGTCGAGACACCGGAACAGGCTATGGCTCTGCTCAATCCTTTACGGGGTGAAATTGTCGCCCGTTTGATGGAGCCGGCATCCGCCGCAGAAGTGGCCCGTCAGCTTGGCGAACAGCCGCAACGGGTGAATTATCATTTGAAAGCACTGGAAAAAGCAGGTTTGGTCGAACGAGTCGGTTCCAGGCAAGTACGCAATTTGGTTGAGCTGCTGTACAGATCTATCGCCAAGAGCTTCGTTCTCGCAGAATCCCTTAGCATGAAACCGGAGACGATGCAAAAGCTTAAGGATCAAAGCGCACTCGCTCATTTGATTGACACTTCCGAGCGAATTAAAAGGGATGCGCTACTGCTTATGGAGCAATCCGATGAAAACGAGACAATACCCAGTGCAGCCCTGCAATTGCGGGTTCAGCTCTCCGATCAGGAAGAAAGGAATGCTTTTGTAGAGGAGTATGTGGCTCTCGTACAGCAATTAGTGGATCGTTATCATGGCAAAAAGGACTGCAGCGTAGATTACAATGTATTGCTTGCCGTATATCCAAAGCCAGCACAAGGAGGAAATGCAGATGAATGAGGAAATGAATAAGGCTGATGAAGGTTCAAAAAGGGAAGTCCAAGAAAATCCTATATTGGTTTGGGAACAGAGCCGCATACCGCAAAAAGCTGCTGCTGACAAGGTTGTGGATATGGATGCTTATCGACAATTGCTGAATACTGGCGAATCAGAAGCAACGATCACCCGTTGGGAGCTTTTTCCGGCACCTGCCGAACAATCTGTAAAGCTAATCATGATTTCCTCCGGGTTTGGAAAAAGCATTCATGAAAGTAATTCTGTACAAGGTTTGGCTGCTTAAAGCTGGCTGGTTAGAGGTTAATTTCAAGGTTTACAAAGAGAGGATGAGTTCAATGAGTTTTATACCTATGGTTGTAGAACAAAGCTCTCGTGGAGAGCGTTCTTATGATATTTATTCCAGACTGCTAAAAGATCGGATTGTATTTGTGGGAACCGAAATTAATGATCAGATAGCGAATGCAGTAATTGCTCAGCTGCTGTTTTTGTCGGCTGAGGATCCGGAGAAGGACATCAGTTTATATGTGAATTCACCTGGGGGAAGCACAACGGCGGGGCTAGCTATCTATGATACGATGCGTTTCATCAAACCTGATGTATCCACCATTTGTGTAGGAATGGCCGCTTCGATGGGCGCGATTCTCCTGACAGCCGGAGCTCCCGGCAAAAGATTTGCTTTGCCCAACGCTGAAGTGATGATCCATCAGCCATGGGGCGGAGCTCAGGGACAAGCCAGCGATATCAGTATTCGCGCAAATCATATTTTGAAGACAAGGCGTGTGTTGAATCAAATTATTTCCGATACGACCAAGCAGCCTATGGAAAAGGTAGAACGCGATACGGACCGCGACTATTTCTTGTCCGCTGAGGATGCGCAGTCTTATGGATTGATTGATAAGGTTATTGAGAAGATTTAAGACTTAGTAGGGCTGGGAAGATCAAGTCATTAAGGAATTCACTCAAAAATGCGTATGATTCCTTCTCGGGAAATCGAAAGATTCTCATAACCCTGTTCGGTGATGAGATAGGTGTTCTCGATGCCGACGACGCCTCGGCCCGGAAAGGTAAACTTGGGCTCGATGGCGATGACCATGCCCGGCGCCAGCGGGGTTTTGAACCCCTTGGCGAGAACGGGCAGCTCGTCGATTTCGAGCCCGATGCCGTGACCAAGGAATTTCACTTGGTCCTCGCCGTAACCCATGAAGTGGTCGCTGAGCCCCGCTTCCTTCACTTGATCCAGAGCGAGCAGATACAGATGCTCACTGATTGTGCCCGGCTGCAGCCTGGCCTCGGTTGCGCGGAGCACCTGCTCCGCCACCTCGTAAGCGCGCTGCAGCTCCGGGTCCAGATCGCCGATCACGAGCGTACGCGTCTGATCGATCAAATAGCCGTCGAGCGTGCAGCCGATATCGACGAGAATCGGTTCGCCGTGCTGGATCAGCGCCCGGCCTGAGCTTTGCGGGCTGGACGGGTGAAGTCCCGTGCCCCCGGCCGGCCCGTCAAAATAAGTGGGCACCGCCGCCGAAGCGCCTGCCGCCACCATTCCGGTGATCAACTCGGAATTGTAAGTGCGCATGCGCGTGAGCCCCTGGTGCCCTTGCATTCTAAGCTGATGCTCGATGAAAGCCATCAGCTCGAACTCGGCCATGCCGACTCGCACGTGTCGGATGGCTGCTTCCAAGGCTGCGTCCACCGCGAACGCAGCCTTTTTGATCGCCGCGACCTCGTCCGGCGATTTCAGCATGCGCTGCTCCCTCACGAGGAGGGAGCCATCCTCCCAGGCGATGCCGGCGAAGGCGGCCTCGAGGCGCTGGAGATGCTGGACGGGCAGCACGTCCAGCTCGGTCGCGAAGCGAACGGGAGCCGCGGCGGGGTCGGCTCCCGCTGGTTCAAACATGTGCGGATTTCGCGCAGCGATGCGCTCTTTGAGTGTTTTCATCGAGCCAAACGGCTCGACAAGGGCTGATGCTTCTTCAGCTGCTCGGGAAAGACTCCTGCGCACGAAATACACGGATTCTCCCTCAGCCGGAATAAACAAATACCCGGTCTGCATAGTCCCCGAGTAATAATAGAGATCAACATAATGATTAACCAAAAAACCGGCAATCCCTCTCCGGCTCAATTCGGTTTGAAGCTGCTGCTGTCTTTGCTCAAAAATATTCATAATAACCTCCGGAAAGAACGATTTTAAGAAGTCGTGTGGAATATTCATCTCTTAAATTCACATTAAACGTTCCCCTCCAAAAAAGCAAAGATCAGGCAATGGATGCACATGAAGGCGAGGGCTTCCCCAATCAAAAAAGCTGATCTCCAAGTAAATTCCACTTGGAGATCAGCTTTTGTCTTAATATACCATTTCCGCTGCAGCCTTGAGGGTCCAGCTGATAGGCTGCAGGACGGAATAAGTCCGGGGATAATCGAGGCGAATAAACATGATCACACCCGGCTTTTGGAGAGTAACCGTGTACCCGTAGAGGGGATGGGTATACGTATAAGGAAACACCTCTTGATCGTTAACTACCTTAAAGAGCAGCACCTCTACCCGATTGCGAAAAAAAGTGCTGGGTAACGGATCATTGTTGGCATCCAGGCGTAGATTGGATTGCAAAAACTGCAGCGCCGAGCTTTGCGCTTGCGCAGTATCAATGGCATGAACACCCTGTGCCAGCTTTGCCGCATCACTTTGCTGGGCTGCGGCGTGAACATCGGCATCCAACCCGTGCTTGCCGCGAAAATAGGTATGCATCGCTACTTCTTCATCAGTCTGCAGAGCGTACAAGGTCATATAAAATAAGCTCATGAGAATTAACAGCAGCATTTTATGCATGATGACGCACCCTCGGGCTCAATGAACATATTCGCTCATTTTCATTCCTGCCGCTCCCATGCGGGCAGCAGCAGCCGGAACGGAGATACCAACCAGTTGGTCGATTACAAATAGTCGATTATACGGATAGGTCACCTGCAAACCAATTCCAATTCCCCTCATCACCGGGACGCTGGGATCTTCACCGTTTACTGCATTGGTTGTGGTCACCGTGTATGCCAAATCGCTGGGTTCAAAGCCTCTGCCCTGGAGCCGTACCTTGGAAGCTGCCACCATGGCCGGACTGATGTAACCATGCAGCCCGCTTGCGCCGATTTCCAGCAAATAATCGACCTCCTTTTGCAATAAAGCTTGTCTTAAAATGATCACATGCTTATAAACGGGCGCAAACATAAACCAGCAAAGCATAGCCGCAAACAGAATAAAAACCAATATCTGCTTCATGGATCCATACTTTGGATCGTACCATTGATCCGTGCCCCGCTGTCTTTGACCTGCTGCTTAGTACCGCCGCTGCCTCCCACCACATTGTTATAAATGACAATAACTACAATGACCAGCATCACAGTAATCAAGATAGATCTCAAGGCGTTAGCGCCGTGATGTTGGTATTGGCTGTTGTCCCGTGGTTTTGAATGTTATGCCTCATCCCTGAATTTCCGTTGTTTACAATGGAAGTGAACAGAAAGGCCACAACGATTAACATCATTACCGTAATCAAAATATTTCTCATTTTCGTTACAGCTCCCTTTTATCCATTGATGGAGTTAAATAATTGCTGTCCCTCCACGATCCATGGATACATGAAGACACGAATGGTGTTCAAAATCGGTAACCCGGCCAGTACGAACAGCACATAGGACACGGCTTCTTTTTTGCTTTCCCGATTGAGTTCTATTTTTTCCTTATAATCCGTAATCCGCTGCTTGATCAGATCATAGTAATCTTCATGCTCACCCAGCCGCATTGCATTCAGCGTTTCACCAAAGCTATGGGCTTCATCACTGCCAAGCCTGTTTTTAAAACGATGAATAGCTGCTTCCGCATCCTGATACCATTCATTAAGCAGAAGCTGAAAACTGGGCCGCAAAGTCCGTGTTTGGGAAAGGCATCGAGCAAGCTTGGCATGCAGGTTCATTTTGGAGCCTGAATAATAAAGCAGCTGGTGACTGATCAAGTAGATCTCTTTCACAATTCGTTGAGCCCTGCGTTCCTTGAGCTGCAATAATACTTTTTGATCAAAATGATAAAGATCAAGAAAGATAAACTGCACGCGATCACATAGATCGGATTGATAAAAAGTGTAAGGCTCGGCTGCTGAAAAGCTAAATAACCTGTAATAATTAATACGGTTAATAAAATGATTAACATTCTTCGAATAGTCTCATAAACAATCGCATCCATTCGAATACCGCTGCCTATCAACAGTTGTTTACTCAATTCCAGGCTTGGACTGTTCAGCCGTATCCATAACAATTTGGCCGCAGCTTGTGACAGCTTATTATCCTTGGTCAGCGCGGAAACTTTCATTGATCTCCATCTGCTTTTTCGCACAGGCAGACTAAGCAGCGCATAATAAAAGGCTATAGCCCCCATGAGCAGCAGAAGCAGATTGGAAGCAATCTGAATCCCGACCATCTGAGTTGATTCAATAACCATAGTTGCTCCTTTCACATTCTTCGCAAAGATAAATAAATACCCATTAAAAAGGAGATAAAAATAAGCAGCAGCGCATCAAGCAGCAGATTGCGTCCGGCTGGGTCCAGCACATAATAATGATAGGCATTGGCATAATTCACTTTGAAATTTATAAATAAAAAAAGTGATAAAAATGCAATAGGTGTAAAGTTAGCAATGCGAATCTCCAAAAGCCGGTTTCTTTCTGTTTGGTCGAACCTTTGCGCTTTGCGCATATCGGTAATTAAATCTTTTAAATTGACGGCTACCGAATTCCCTTCAGTTAAGGCAACTTTTAAGATAGAGGTAAAATAATCGGCCCACACATGACCAAGCGTGATCGAAAATATTCTCAGGCTTTCCTCCGAATTACGCTGGGTCATAAGATTGCGGTAGAGCTGCTCGAATATAGGTTTAATGGGGTGAAGCATCCTATCCTCTTCCAGGCAGGTTTTCAAAGCCGTTTTTACATTCTTGTTTCCGCCAAGCATATAGTATTGATAAAAAATTTCGACAGCAGGCAAAAACTCAAGCCGCGTGCGCAGCCTTAAACTGATAAGCTTCATTCGCAGCATTAAATAAGGGAGTGAGGTTGATATCAATGTGATGATGATCACTCCTTTAAAGCTTTGGAAATATAAAGCACCGGACAAAAACCCTGAAACAAGCAGCAAAAAAGAAATTGTCATTATCCCGCCTATGGAACTTTTTGATCCGATGGATTCCATCATTTCCTGAAGATGCTGGTAGAGCATATTGCTTTTTAAAAGATATTGCGACAAACGGCTGCTTAATTTGGAATTACGCACATATTGCAGTCTATAACGCGCTTTTCTTTGGGCAATAATTGAAGTTAATAAAAACCGAATAACGATATAAATGAGGACAAAAAGCAGCAATAGAAAGCTAATCATGGCATAGATCAGCATACAATCCATCCCAGCATCTGAAGCTTAATATACCCGGACGGGTCATGATGTTTAATTTTTGCAGATGCGAATTCCGACAATTTCCCGGGAAATGTCCAGCATTGTTCCATAGCGTCGAAAACCGCCAATTCTTTTACTCGAACCTCCCCTTCCTCATAGCTGTATTCCCCTATTCTGACAACCCTCCTTTTTGTATTCACAACAGCCATCTCAAAGCCGATTTGCGTGACATATTGGGTAATTCTTTTTGTTAAGCGAGCAGAATCCATCCTCCTTCCATCTTGCATGCACATGTCTGTAATGGCGTCAGGAACATCTTCCAATTGGTTGACATGTACTGAAGTTATGCTTCCTTCATGCCCTCGAGTGCACGCCTTTACATATAAATTGGCGTCTTCATCCCTGATTTCGGCCTGACAGATTCTTTTTGGAGATTGGCGAAGTGCAAGCTTGAACGCTAGCTGTCCGGAATGCTTGCTGTCTTCCTCATCCACTTCATACTCGATGATGTTTTTTTGCGGAAAATCACGTTTAAGATTTAACTCGAATCGCGACTCTATCGTAATGATGCGTTCGTTATCGTCCATTTCCGCAATAAAAGCTTTGAGCAAATTCGTCTTTCCCGAGTTCGTAGGCCCAATGACCACCATATTAAAATAAGCTCGAATGATGCACAGCATCAAATCCTTCATTTTGGGATCAATGGTGTTTAAATCGGGATGAGCCAAGCTGGCGAGGTCAAATCGCTTGACTGTGTAAAAGCGGATGGTAAGAGTCGGCTCAGACGTAAAACCGAAACCGGTCATCGTTACGCGCGAGCCGTCTCGAAGATTAACTTCAGCCCATTTTTTACGAGGATTTAAGGAATCATTATTAAAAAGAACAAGATTCTGCTGGATGCGCTCCAGATCTTTTAATGAAGGAAGCCGATGTACGGAAGGCTGGGCATAGCCATTCCTGACTTCGAAAATGTGCCTTCCCACTACCTGGATTTCTTCAAGTCCCTCTTTATTTTTAAGCACCAGCTCCAAAACATTAAGCCCGATAATTTCCGCAAAAATGGCTTCCGGTAATGACTCGTAATTGCGGGTCAATGGAGGCAATTCCTTTAGCCTGCGCTTGGCTACAAGGTCATAAACTAACGCGAGAAGCTTGCCTCGATCTTCTTCATAGCCCAAAATAGCGCGATTCAGCGTATCATTGTAAAGCTGCTTTTCTTCTTCGGACCGCCCTCTTGCAGCTCCAATTCAGCACGAATATCCTCGATCCATTGTTTGAAAACCAAATTTTCTGCGATTTGCTCGCTGTCGGAAATGGCAGTTGCTGCTGCTTCCTGTTTTAAACTGCCTGGTCTTTCCCCCTTTCGCTTGTGAACATAGGATAAAACGGAAAATTTGTCGTTCCTCACATCCTTCACTCACTCTCATAATCGTTAGCTTACTGCTGTTCCTGCTAAAATCTTCTTAAACCACGGTTTGCGGGCGGAGTCGGATTCAGATCTCGCCAGATGATGCAAATGGATCAGCTTGTGTGTAATCGCAGCAATCTCCTCCTTCATGGGATGACCGGATTGCAGCATTTCCACCAGCTTTCCCTGATTCAAAACAGTCGTCAAATCCACATACCGGGAAACCTGGCCGATCAAATGCATCTGAGTTTCTTTACGTATGTCTCTAATCGACAGGCTGTCCGTTTTGGATTGTTTATCCATCTGCACAGCGATCATTTCAAAACCATGCGATTGCAATCCAAACACGGAGCCAACTTGCCCAATCCATTTATTCAAATCTTCCTGAAAATGAGCCATATCCCCCGTAGTAACAGCAATCCGTGTGTTGGCTTCCACAATCCCGCAGATCGTAGCCGCATTATCCCAGTAAGCGTTAACTTCCACGATGCATATATCAAAAGCAGATCTGGCCACTCGCAGAATATGTTCAATTTCCGCCGGTGTAAAAAACTCGGCTTGCTCCCTGAGCATGTTTCCATATAAGACATAGAGTCCAGGAGCTTCGCACACGGAATCGCAAACCTGGAGCAGCCGCTCTTTATTAAGACTTTGGGCTTTTAGCTCTGCTCTTAAAGCATCCAGTGTAAAAATGCGATCATCTCTGCCCAAATATTTATGAAGCTTGGAGCTTTTCAGATTAAGACAAAGATATCCTACTTTTGCACTTGTTAGCTGTGCCATGCAAAATGCGGTGCCGAAAGAAACCAATGTCGTTCCTATATTCGGCGTCGAGCCGACGAAGCTGATGATTTTACCATCTGCAGCTGAAAGATTGGTCCCATGCCCGGCGGTGTGATCCGCCCAAGATCGAATGTAGTCAGCAATTGTAGCAATTCCATGTCCCGGAAGCACATAATCCACTTGTTTCATTTTGCACATTTTGACATACTTTTCGTTAATCGCCGCTTCATGATAGTTGGAAAGCAAGACGATCAGCCTGCCGGCTGGCGAGAGTTTTTTCAAAATATCCAATAATTCTGTCAATCCGGCAAAATCCAGATATCGATCTGACAGCACCATATATGAAAAAGGTGAAACTGTGCTTTCCAATTCCATTTCTCTTGGGGTGGATCGAATAATCCATTCAAACGGCTCCCTGTAAATCACGTTGGTAAGCTCATCTATCAATCTTTCATCCGTAGAAAGCAAACCGATTCTCATTAATTTCCTCCTTTTCTCATAAAATAGTTCAGCGAGGCTGTGAAGATGTTGCGGATGGGTTATGGCGAAGTTATTGAAGCGGAGCTGAAAGCTATAACGAGCTTGGTTTTCTTGGTACTGCAGAGCCTGTCAAGCAGCAACCATTCCTCCTCGGTGAGGTTTAAATTGATCTGGTCAATGGCTCCGTTTGCCTCCAGTCGGGAGAGGTACATTTTTTCGGCATCTCCATTCGCTTTGGACAGCAAGTTGGAGTTCTTTGGGTTATCGATTTCGATATTGGCCGACGATTTTACAGATGCCACTCTAATATCCTTATCCAGCAGTTTGCGTGATGCGCCATCCGAAGAAGAAGCATAAATCCTCACCTGATCACCCGCACGAATCCCATTGGAAACCGACAGAATATACTCCTTGGGAATCTGAAAGGTTGACTGCTGGGCTCCAGGCAGCATGTGGAACTTGTTGATTTTCCAGCAGAGCAGCGGTTCATTACTGCCTAGAGGCATTAAGGTTTCCTGACCGATAACATCGCTAAGCTTCGTTACCATATTGTCACTGTAACTGCCTTTCAAAACAGGCCTTAGTTCGACCAATCCCTCCTCAATCAGAGTGCCTGCACGAATAAAATTCTTTGGTACAACGATGTTTACTGTTTGCTGTAAAGCTACCTGCCTGACCTGCAGAACATACACTCCATAAACCAGAAGACCAGACAGCAATGCTGCCGCAATGCTGATCAGCAGGCTTCTTCTGCGATTCAAACGGCAATCACCCCCTTCATCGAGTAACAAGGATAAACGGCTGCGCTGTCCTAAATGAAGAGCGCATTTAACAAAAAAGAACGCTATTAGCAGGCAATCAGCCTGTTAATTTGCGTTCTTCGCAAATGAGATTTAATAAAATCTTTGTATAGTTAAATATTAACATAATTAGATATTATTGTAAATAACAAATTTTAATAAAAACCGCCCGACTATGCAATAAAGCATGAACCGAGCGGTTCTTCCGCATCCGATATGGAAAAGTATTATTAAAATATCACATTTCCAAGATTCTTACAAGTAGAATTTTTGAACCCGAACTCACTCCCCCGCTTGCACCTCCGCCAGCGTCGGGAGCGCGGGAATCGCTCCCCTGCGGGTCGTCGTGATCGCGCCCACGCGGTTCGCGAACGCGAGCACCCGCTTCGCGGTCTCGGCATCGCCGAGCGCGTCCGCGACGGAAGCCGGCGTCACTCCCAGCGCCGCCAGCTGAAACAGCATGCCGCCGACGAAGCCGTCGCCGGCGCCGGTGGTGTCCACGGCCGCCGCAGGCTTGCCGGGGACCCACAAATCCTGCCGCGCGGTCACGATGCGGCAGCCCTGCGGACCCAAAGTGATAACCACCACTTTGGGTCCGCGTTCCAGCAGCTGCTGCGCCCCTGTGGTCGCATCGGTACCGAGGAGGAATTCGATTTCCTCCTCGCTCACCTTGACCACATCCGCAAGCGGAAGCTGCTGCAGGATTTCCTGCCGAGCGGCGTCCGCGCTCGGCCAAAGCGCCAGGCGCACATTGGGGTCGTACGACACCAGTGCGCCCAAGACTCTTGCCCGCCGCGCCGCTTCCAGCGTGGCGCCGCGGCACGGCTCGCTGATCAGCGATACCGAGCCGAAGTGAAAGATCGCGGCGTCCGCGAGCCATGCCTCTTCGATTTCATCCGCGCGAAGCAGCATATCCGCCGACGGATCGCGATAGAAGAGGAAATCCCGCTCCCCATCCCGGCGCAGTGATACAAAAGCAAGGCCTGTCTTGGCTTCACTCGACTCCACGACTGCGGCTTGCACACCGACCTCTTCCAAGCTCCTCTTTAAAAAGCAGCCGAACGGGTCGCTTCCGATCTTGCCGATGAACCGGCTTGTTCCTCCAAGCTTCGCCACGGCAGCAGCCACATTAGCGGGCGCTCCTCCCGCCGCTTTGCGAAACGAACCCACATCCGCAAGCGCCTGTCCATTTTCCTCCGGCACAAAATCAATCAACAGCTCGCCCAGGCAAACTATACAATTACTCGACATTTATGTATTCCCCTTATGTTTCAGTATGGTTGGATTGCTGTTAAACCTGCAGCTCCTTCAATAGGGTTAGCTTATCGCGTTTATCTTGGAAATTCAAGTTGGAGAACTTTTTATGAAAGTCTATTTTGGAGATCCGAAATTTTATACTTTCTTTTGTGAATAAAAAAAATTCCCACCCTCGGCAGATCAAAGGGTGAGAAGCTTCACTGCGAAATCATCATTAAAATTTTGGAAAGCAGCGTGTAATGATGACGAGCAAAATGAACAAGACGAGCACGGCCCCGACATCAGAGTAACAACTAACCATCACTGGCTTAGGTCTCGGCGGCGGCACAATGAACGTGGTTTGCTGATACGAAGTGTGAAGGTGGATATTTGTTTGACTCGGCTTGGGAACAACTTGCGCAGGCATTGCCATTGGCGCCGTCATCATCGCTTTGGGCGAAAGAGGTTGTTGATAGACGGGCTGTTGCTGCGGCATTGGCATTGGCATCTGCGGAGCCTGATAAGCAGGAGCAGTGTAAGCGGGAGAAGTATAAGCTGGAGAAGTATAAGTGGGAGCGGTATAGCTTGGCTGGGCATGCTCCATGGACAAGCACCTCCTTATATTTTGGCCGCCAACATAGGTCGGCATCTTGACTTACAACATCAGTCTATGGGGGTGCACCTAACAGGAGCACGGTAAATACCTACAACACCTAAATTTGGTCTAGTGCCATGGGCGAACAAGCTGTTCTACCAAAACAGCTCGACCAAGGATAATCGACTACGCCGTCCCATCTTATCAACAAAAAAAGCAGCCCGGAAATTTTTCCGAGAACTGCTTCAGCTTTTGCTTATTTTACCTTGTTATTGTGTTACACATACGGATTATGCTCACGCTCGTATCCAATCGTCGTTCGCGGTCCATGTCCAGGATATACGATCACGTTATCATCAAGCTCGAACAGCTTGCCATGAATGGAATCGAGCAGGGTACCTTCGTCACCGCCGGACAAATCCGTTCTTCCGACAGAGAGCTTGAATAACACATCTCCTCCAAACAAATGGTTCTCGTAGAGGAAGCTCACACTTCCCGGGGAATGGCCGGGAGTATGAAATACCTTAAACGAAGCGCCAAGAAAATGCAGCACTTGCCCTTCATCAAGCGCATACTCGGCAGGCTCCGTTACAATGGGACTACCCAGCTCCGGATAGTGTGACGAGCCGTTTTTCTTCGGGTTGGTCAGCCAGTCCGCTTCCAGATCATGAAGGTACACTGGACATTTCTTCAGCTTACGGATCTCCTCCACACCGCCGATATGGTCAAAATGCGCATGTGTCAGAAGGATCGCTTCAATCTCCAAATGGGCAATGCGTTTAATCAAAGACTGAGCATTCATGCCTGGATCTATGATGATCCCTTTCCCTGTATCAGGATTCGACAGCAGATACGCATTCGTCGCCAAAGGCCCTAAGGCTAAAGAATCTATCTTAATCATGGTTTCGCTCACAGTCTCTTAGAATGTAGATATTAATTCACGCAGTTCTTTTACAATGTGAGCCTGATACCCTCTGCCTTCACCATATTGCCGCATCATTTCCGCGCGAGTCACTTTCATATTGTCATCATAATCCGGTGCTTGGCGGTCTGGATTCTCTGCTTTAAACTTCTTCATGACAGCCTGCACATGCTCTGGACGAGGCCCCCACTGACCAAGCACGAATCCGCCGGTATCGGTGAAGAGTACGACTGGAATGGAACGGCCGCCAAAGGTCAGGAATTGATCGATAAAATCCAAATGCTGCTCCATGATAAATACTTCTACCGGAACACCGCTATTCTCCAGCGCACGGAAAACAACCGGAATGTTGCGAACAACATCGCCGCACCAGTCGGCTCCTATGATCAAGCATCTCAAATCGTCACGATTGTTGAGGGATTCGAAAAACGCCTTGTCGTCTTCATTGTCCCACTCAAACCCGTTATACCAGGATAAAAATTGCTCTTGATTTTTCTCCATACTGTCAATAAATTGCTGCGGTTTTAATCCTTTGCGAAGCTTTTCTGCAAGATTGATGCTCATACGGATACAGCCTCCTTATTCTCTGATTTGTCTTCTTTTCATAAAAAATTTGTATGCAATATAAAGCGCAGTCAGTACAACAGCCGCCATAATCACCGGCTTGATGTACGGACCCGCATATTCGTTGATTTTTTGCCAATTGTCCTTTAAGGTCATCCCGAGCCAGATATATAAAATGGAATAGGGGACCAAGGCCAGAGCCGTATAAATCGTAAACCGTGACAATGGCATTCTTGCCATTCCCGCTGGAATGGATATGGCGTGACGCACAACGGGTACGAATCTGGCAGTAAAAATCATGCCCGTACCATATTTGTTAAACCAGGACTCTGCAACATCGATGTGATGCTTGGAAATAAGCAAATATTTACCGAATCTCTCAACAAAAGGCCTTCCGCCGTAACGCCCAATCCAGTAAAGCACGATTTGCGCCAAGGTTCCTCCAAATACCGCACACAGCATGGCGCCAATAAAGGTGATTTGGCCATTGGAAACCAAAAATCCCGCGTAGGCCAGAAGTAATTCATTCGGGATAACTTCCAGCATCAGCCCCAGGAAAATACCCCAATACCCTAAACCTGTTATGTAATCCAACACTTGATGAATAAACGCACTCATGCTTTATCTACTCCCTCACCGAATCTTGAGCTCCCTATCCAAGCTTGACCCTAACTAACTTAATCTATTCTACCATGTCAACCAGCGCTGCGACAAATTGCAATCATGAGTTGACAAGCTGGTGCATATATAAGTGTACAAGTTCATTTTTAAGGGGAGGTCACAAGATGTCCAAAGTATTCCTGATTCATAAAAAACACCTGGTCTTTACAGGAACTGCGATTTTACTTGTTGCTGCAGCTCTATTCTGGGGCAAAGAACAATTGATTCCTGCTCTTGCCGATTCGGGTCCGGCCAGAACGATTCATATGGTCACCGGAGAATTTGCGTCCAAGACGGCAGATGGCAAATCAATTGAAGTATACCGCCTGGATCCAGGTACGATTGTCGTGCACAAAGGTGAGAAGATTAACCTCAGCATTTTTGGAGTGAACGGGGACAGCCACCCCTTTATCATCGAAGGCTTGAATGTGAAAGGTGAAGTGAAAAAAGGCAAGGAGACTGTCGTCTCGTTCACCGCCCAAAAGGCAGGCATTTATCGCATCATTTGCACAGCACATCCTGATATCGCACACAATGGACCTATGGTCGCTTATATCGTCGTTAACTGAAGAAAACCGGGATCGCCTATCTATCCCATTTTTGTTGCTCCCCCTTCCTTTGCTGCATACCTATAGCATATAAGGAAGGTGTCACCGTATGTATAATAAAACCAATGAAAGGCACAACCCTCAATATCCCAATGCCCGGGCGATTCGAAGAGCCTGCAGCAAGGAGCTGTACCGCACAGCCAAAAGGCTGAAAACCTGGATATCCCCGGAACTCATGAAGCAAGCGGAAGATACGTATTACAAACAGGTGGTACTAAATTTGGCCGTGATTGTGGAGATGCAGAGCAACCGCAAGGCGCAAGCCGACTGGTGGGAGGAGCATGTCAGCGGGGATATAGCAGAGCTTTGGCAAGTGGAACCCGCAGTGCTGAATCGGGCTTTTCGCGACGCGTACGGAGGTTGAATCAAAAACCCCTCTTTGCTATTTCTTCGGATGAATACACATCATATCCCTTCACTTGGGTTCGTGCTGTATGAACCATGGCCCGGGCTACTGTTTTAACGTGGATAGGCCTATATTTGCGCAGTCCGCCGACCATAAATGGAGTAAGAATTCCAGCCAGGACGGATCCAATCTGTTCACCCAAGCGGCTTTCGGCACGATCTCCCAATAAGAGCGAAGGACGAAAGATATGCAGGGCAGGCAAGCCTATACCCCTAATCTCTTCTTCCACCTGCCCTTTTACCTGGTTGTAAAAAATGCCGGAGTCCCGGTTCGCGCCCATAGCCGTTACGATCAAGAATTGCTGTGCCCCGTTTTGCATGGCTAATCGAGCAAGCCTGACTGGATATTCATAGTCCACCTTGCGAAAAGCCGCTTTGGTCTTCGCCACTTTAATCGTCGTTCCAAGTGTGCAAAATACGTCCGCCGCATCCCGAAAAAGCTCCGATACTTCCTCCAAATGGTCAAAATCAGTTAAATGTTGAACAAGCTTTGTATGCTGTATGGGCATCGGCTTTCTGACTAATGCTATCACCTGTTCATAATGGGGATCAGACAGCAGCAGCGCCACCAGTTCTTTACCGATCAGCCCAGTTGCGCCAGCAATCAATGCTTTTTTTGTCATAAGATTCCCTCCCTTCCTCAAACCTCCCAATCACTGCGCAATTCCTTATATAAAGCAACCAAATAAGCGGATGTCTCATTCAATTGTGAGGATGAATACTCCAGCTTTGCTGCAAAATGCCGGGCGATTGGGATGCTGAGCTCCTCTCTTTTTACACCGGGCAAACTGGGTAAACGTTCCATCCATGCGTGCAGCAGCTGCCAATCCTTAGAGGTAATCCGCTGTCTTGCTTCTTCTTCCAGTATCAGAACAGGCAGACGGTTCTGCCATTTTACTATCGTTTTATCGATGGTTTTTTTGCGTTTCAGGCGCTCTCGACTTTGCTCAAAAATAACAATCGTGCCCGCCACCATATCGCCGATGCGCTTATCTTTGGAGCTGAACAGCATCACAAGTACACCTAGAAAATAAAAGGACGGCAGGAGGTCCAGGATGCGAAAAAGATTGCGAATGATAATCGATAAAAATGTCGCCGATTGTCCGTTTTCCTGGAGAACGCGCAGACCCAGTATTCGTTTGCCGGGTGTTTGCCCGCCCATATACATCTCTGTCAGTACAAAATAACCCGTATTCAGCAGCAACACAATGATGATCGCAAACGCAGAGGCATAATCGGACAAGCCGGGAAATAAATGCCCTCCAGCCACTTTGTTTATGCCAACAGCACACGCAAGGAGCAATCCATTGAAGATTATCAAAATCAATCCGTCCAGCAAATGCGCTATGGCTCTGCTGCCGATACCGGCGGTTTGAAACTGCAACTGCACATGCTCGGGGGTTATAACCGTAAGTTCTTTCTCTTGAAACTCGTTCATGGGTTCTCCTCGGGTTACATTAATTGTGGTAAGATGGATGTGTGAAAAAGACAGGGGGCCTACATGGAAATCTCTCGCTTCATCAAAGAACACAAATCACAATGGACTGAGCTCGAGCAGCTCCTTGCGCAAATGGGTAAAAAACGAAAATCCCGCCTGTATGCCGAACATTTAGACCGTTTCACGGAGCTGTACAAATCCGTCTCCTCTCACCTGGCGACACTTCAAACGTACCGACCGGCGGATGAAATGACCTTTTACCTGAACCAACTGGTCGCTAAAGCCCATAACGTGATGTATCAAGAAAATAACCGCAGCTCGCAACAGCTTCGTGCTTTCTTTTTGAACTATTTCCCGGCTTTGATTCGTAAAAGAAAGCTGTTCGTCGTATTTGCGCTAGCCCTCTTCCTGATCGGTGGTGTGTCCGGCTACGTTGCCGTTTGGAAGGACCCGCTGAATCTGTATCAGATCGTCCCTCCCAGCATGGCGGCAGGCATTGATCCTGCCCAAACGAATCAGCCTCGCGGTGATCTGCACAGCCCGCTCGTTTCTACCACAATCATGACCAATAACATTCGTGTAGCCGTCATGGCTTTTGTCAGCGGCATTACACTCGGGCTGGGAACTATATATTTACTCGTGACAAACGGTTTGTTGATCGGAGCACTAGCCGCCGTGTTCGTGCAGTCCGGCAGGAGCTACATCTTCTGGGCGTACATACTGCCGCATGGCGTCATAGAGCTGACGGCTATATTTATCGCTGGCGGCGCAGGCCTTTACATGGGGTACCGCATTTTTGTGCCCGGTCCTTATTCGAGAAAGCATCGCTTTCTCGAATCAGCCAAGGAATCGGCACAGCTGATGCTGGGCACCATTCCCCTGTTCGTGATCGCAGGCATCATCGAGGGGTATATCACCCCATCAGCGATATCACTCGAAGCCAAGTACCTGGTAGCAGGCGCTACATTACTGCTATTAGCCGTTTACTATGTATTCGGAGCAAGTAAACAGAGGAGCCCCATTCGACAAGGCTGAAGCTCGTTTAATTAAAGAGCATCTCTGGCTTTGAGGTCCAAATAAGCATTCACAGCACTAAGAGTGAGCTGGTCGGCGGGAACATCGAGAACTGGGATGCTCATGCCGGCCATTTTATGTACATAATGATTACGATCCGTGGCAAATTTGTGCGCCAAGCTTTGAATGAAGGCGGTTCGGCTGTTCTCCGCGTTGACGCGGCCCCATTCATACAGCACAGGATCCTGGAGCGATAGCAAGAGTACAGGATTGCTTTTGCGCAGCCTGCTTAGGTAGGGGAGCAATTCCTTGCTTTGCAGGAAGCTTTCCATATCCGAAAACAGCATGATCAGAGAGCGTTTCTTTTGAAATCCGAGCATGTGGCTAAACGCAGTACTGTAGCTGGATTCGACAAACTCGCTTTTTAAATCGTAAACGGCACGGGTCAGCTCTTGCAAGTGAGTAAGGCCTCTGCCGGGAGGCACATATACCTTGACGCGAGTCGAATAGGCCAGTAGCGCAACCTGATCACCCTGCCTGAGCGCAACGGCAGCCATAGTCAAAGCCGCTTCCAGCGTTCGGTCCAGCTTCACCTGCCCTTCCAGCTCAATCCCCATCATGCGCCCACAATCCAGCACGAGCGTCACAATCTTGCCTTTTTCCGGTTGAAAAAGGTTGGTCATCAGCTTGGCTGTGCGAGCCGAAGCTTTCCAGTTAATATGCCGCGAATCGTCACCCTGCGCAAAATCCCGGATGTAATGAAAATCCGAGCCGCTTCTTTGCTTTTTATACAGCCGATTCCCTTCCAAGATAAGCGCATCCTGGAACGAACCCAATACACCGCGCACCCCGGACAAATCAGGATATACTTCTATTTCTCCCGCTTGATCGAAACGAAGCTGCTTTTTCCAGAGACCAAAACCTCCCGAATATCGCAGATACACATAGGAAAAGCGGTATAGCCCTCTTTCATAAGCTTTAGTGCTATATCTGAATGCGGCGGACAATCCCGACATGATCCCGCCAGTTAAGGAGCGGTTGGTCAAATAGTCATCACCAAGCACATCCGGATTCGGTTTATCCTTTCGTTGCTCCGGTGCGCCGCTGAAGGTAACTGGCAGATCATCACTGATCTCCAACTGCACCGAATAGGGCTTGGCCAAGCTTAACTCGAGCCTAACCTCAAAGCTCTCATTGACATCGACCCGGCTGGGTAATTGACGCTGCACAGACCATTCTCTTCGCCTTGGAAGCAGCCGCACATCGATCACACTGAACACCAGCAGCAAAGCATTATAGGTCCAGAATATGTAGCTGCCAAGCTGCAAGCCAAACCCAAGAAGAGTTAGAGCAGCACCAACGAGAAGAAGCAGGATGAACCGCCGTGTCGGTACCACAAAATCCTCAAGCAGCAGTTTACCGAGGAACCGGAATGGAGCCGAGCGTTTCTTCAATGATGTGGTCACTGGCTGCACCCTCCAATTCCGCTTGCGGTGTCAGCAGCAGCCTGTGTCTAAGGGCGGGACGAGCCACCATTTTGATATCATCGGGGGTCACATAACCTCGCCCTTCCATAAATGCCCATGCTTTGGCTGCCATCAGCACAGCAATGCCTGCTCGGGGACTGGCGCCAAGCTGAACGCGTTTCGATTCCCTGGTTTGGCGCACCAGTGTAGCTATGTACGTGAAAAGTGAATCATCCACTACGACCGAAGCGAGCTGCTTTTGCCAAACTTTGATCCGTTCCGGAGTGATCACGGGAGCAAGCGGCTGTTCCCGCTCTTCGAGAAACGGAACGTGGCTGCGGAGAATCAGCTTTTCCGCTTCTTCATTCGGATACTCCAGCACCAGTTTAAACAAAAATCGATCCAGCTGTGCTTCTGGGAGCGGATAGGTTCCTTCATATTCCACCGGGTTTTGCGTCGCGATGACGAAGAATGGATCCGGAAGAAGGAAGGTGTTCCCTTGAATAGTAACTTGGCGCTCCTCCATCGCTTCCAGCAATGCCGCTTGAGTTTTCGGTCCGGAGCGGTTGATTTCATCCGCAAGCAGCACATTGGTGAAAACCGGACCTTGTATCGTTGTAAATTCATTTTCTTTCATGTTGAAAATCACGCTTCCCGTGATATCGCCGGGCATGAGATCGGGCGTAAACTGAATGCGCTTATACTCGCCGCCTGCCAGCGCTGCCAAGGTGCGTGCCATTCTCGTTTTACCCAGCCCAGGCACACCTTCGAGCAGTACATGGCCTCCTGCCAGCATTGCCGCAACCAACAAGCGTATGTTCAGCTTTTGCCCATGCAGCTTGCGATCCATTGCTTCCAATAATCGATCCATTCGTGTTCACTCCTTCTCCAGGTATGCGATCATCTCGCCCATCTCGCGCGTGCGCTGCACGAACGGCTTCACGCCTCCCGGCAAAGCCGGCGGCGGCTCCAGCAGCCGCTCCAGCCGCGCAGCCTGCACCTCGGGCCAGCGGACCCGCGCCGCATCCGCGGCCTGCTTCGCAGTTGCGCTGGGGCTCAGCCCCCAGCGCGCGAGCAGCAGCTGCCGCAGGTACTGCTGTTGGTGCGACAGCGCCTCTCGGCTGAAGCCGAGGCGCTCGTACCAGCCGGCGACGGCGAGCAGCGTTTCGTCGCCGCGGCGGACCGTCCACGCCCGCGGCGTGTAGACGGGGCCGAAGCGCTTGCCGCGCAGCCACAGCCAGGCGAGCAGCGCGAGGCCGAGCTGCAGGGCAGCGAGCTTGATCCAAGCGGGGTAAACCGCCGGCAGACCGCGTGTGGTTCCGTAGCCGTGGTGCGTCTCGTCGAGCCACACCGTGCTCCACGGGCGGTCGAACAGCGGCCACGCCAGTTCAAAATGAGAGTTGGCCAGGATACGCTCATTGGTCAGCCACTCCGGCGTCAGCACCATCGTCAAATGGCCCGCGCCCATGGCCATTTGACTGGCTAACACGCCGCTTCCGTCGGAAAACAGGACATGCTGATCAGGCGACGGCTTTAGTCGGAATCCGGTTTGAACGACACCTGTCCATTTGTCTTTGGCATCGCCTTCACGAAAGATGGGTCGGGCCTCATCCGCTGCTGATGGATTCCCGCTATTTTGTCCATGCGCCCCGTTCAGGGGGACGATTGGAAAATAGGAGCTCCATTCGTTCGGCTGCTGATCCAAAAGGATCAAATCATTTCCCTGCCTGACCCATTCGAGGATATGATTCACATCTTCCTTGGTTACAGTTCCAGGCTGAACCGCAGTCAGCAGCTGGTTCTTTCCACGGGGAAGCTCGCTCCAGTCCAGCCTCCATTCCTTTACCCGGCTGTTTTTGCTCTCGAGCAGCTCTCTCCAGGCTTTCACGCCATCAAGATCCGCCGAAAAAGAAAGAAAAGGCGGCTTGTCCTCCGCTTTGGGCTTCACAATCAAATAGCCAAGTAAGAGAAACAGACAAATACTGATGGCAAGACCAACATGAAGCTTATTAAGCATTCGCATGCCGCTTCTCAGCCTCCTTTTCCAGCAGAGCAGCAACACTGCCGTAAATCAAAGTAAAAACATGCTCTGTTGCTTCAGCATTTCCATACCAAATCTGATCAAACAGCAAGGAAGAATCATGAAATAGCTGGACCCAAGCCGGATCAGAGTCTGCCAGCTCGGCTGCATATTCCCAATTCGTCTTCCAGCTCTCCACGCGAATCCTTTTTTGGGCTTCCAGGTAAAACAGCAGAGTTAAAAAAACCGAGCGGACTCCTTCTCTCCAGGCGCCGGCTTCGCCATATTCGGCAGCCTGCTGCCAGTAATAGGCATAAGATCGGCTGATCTCTCCTTCCGGCAAATAGGAGGTTGAGCGAATATGACTTCTCCTTACGATCTGCTTGGAGAACCAATAAATGGCCAGAGCAATAAGCACCAGCACAATAGCGAGAAGGAGATAAGAAATTAATGTCCCTGTCCCCTTCGACACCGTAATATCAGGGAATAGGCCTCTTATTTTTCGCCATACCCAGCTCAGCAGGTCCCATAATGAGTTATGGGAGTCCTGTCTGTAAGCGGAATATTCATCTTTTGACAAAATCTCCTTAAGCTTTTGTTTATCCTCTGGAAGCTGCAAGCTACTCATCCTTCTTATCGGGTTCCTGTTCCCATGCATCCTCGAGCTTTCCGTCTTCTGCCAAGGTAAGTTGAAGTAAATCTTCGAGTCCCATGCCTTCATTGCGCACTTTGAGATCGAAAAAGCTGACGGCATAAGGCAATAACCAGAGCGGTGTGATCAGCACAGAAATCAAGCTTTGCAGCAGCTGGCTGAATAGGCTGTTTCCGGCTAACGCGACTATGATCAAATTGACCACCAATAAAAACACATACACGATGATGATAAGCACGAAGTACATGAGAAGCAGGCGCCAAAAGCTGCGTCTGGTCAGATTCCAGCTCTTACCAATACCTGGCGCGGGTTCATTCATGGCGACTGCAGGCAGATAATAGCCCCATCTTATCAAAAAATACGCCCACCCAAGCAAAAAGCCAACAATGAGAAGAACGATCAACACACCGAAAAATATGCCGGACCCCATCCCAGGTGCAAACCCGTTTAGCATACCTCCCGTAAGTCCGGAGCCAACAGCAAAAATCGCAAAAAAGATTAAGATTACAATCACAAATACCACGTAAATACCAATCAGGATAAGCAGCATCAGAAGTGTACTGAGCGCCATCGGCCAAAACCTGCGGAATGCTTTTTTTAATAATGCGCCAAGTGTCGGTATTTCTTCCCCGAAGAGGACTCCGCTGACCAGGAAAAGTGTGGAAGCACAGGCTAACGGCACCAATCCCAAAGAATAGATCGGCAGCATCACAAAGAAAAAAACGAGCATAGACGCTATTTTCAGGTTGCTTGAAGGGTTCAAATCCACGGTTGAATTTAAGAAAGAATTAAAAGAAAAAGAATTCCGGAGCCCATCGATCAGGGAATTGGTTGCAGCATTTTGATCAAATAACAGCAGGCTCTGAAGTAAATAAAAAGGACCGAATAGAAGAAGCATCAGCAAGATCAGCTTTACAAAATGTTTGCGGTAGATTTGAAAGCTGCGATCCAATATTCTTCCGATACTCATGGGCCTGAGCGGCATTTGCGACACTTAAAAATCCCCCTAAATGTTGGTAAGAAAAGCTATCTCTGACTATTATACACTATATCGTTTATTTCTTTACTCCCTGGATTCATTTTTAAACTAAAAAAGGCGCTCATGCAAAGAGCATGGCGCAATCTCGGAATCTTTCAGTATGAAACCGATAAATAACTAGAATCTACCAAACCTACCTGCCGGGTCTGATTGCTGGCGAATTCCAACAGAGGATCCTGAACAATATGAGGATTGCTCACATTTCGCGAATCGTCCCAGCTGCAGGTAACCCCTTTACCGTCAGCTTCTCCTTCATACATTTTACAACCGCTGCAAAATTGCTCGACTTGATTGCGATCCAGTGCTACAATTTTATTTCGCAGGCAGCAATAGATTTCGTTTTCACTGCTCCGGTAATTGTAATGAGAAATCATAGGCATTTTTCTATCAACTCCTTATGTCAAGATATTAATCTACTTGTAAGCTTACATCGGTTTTATCAAATGTATGCCTTGTATTTGTAAACTCGAATATAAAATTTTAAACAGTTTCCAATGGAGGTTCGAGTATGCAGAATTGGACGCAGTATATTTTTGTGGCGATATTGATTGGATTTATAATTTACCGCCGCACGAAAAAGACCATTGGCTTTCAAAAGCTCAGTCGCAATAGGCTCATGTTTCGCACCATCATGTTCGGTATATTGGGTCTGGTTATTTTGGGACTCGGATTTATCCATCCGATCTTTTTTGTGGCTGATGCCGTCGGACTTGTCGGAGGAATCGCGCTCGGATTGATCGCCATTCGCCATACTCGTTTCGAAAAGCGGGAAGATATCTGGTTTTACCGCACCCATCTGTGGGTGGAGATCACGGTCCTGGTGCTGTTCCTCGGGCGTATCGCATACCGGTTGCTGTTCATAGTAAGCGCCAGCAGCCCAAATGCGATGAACCCCGCCGATCCTTCCCAAATTTCTAAAGATCCGCTTACCGCCGGGATTTTCTTTGTCATTGTGTCTTTTTACCTGCTTTATTTTGTCTACTTGCTCAAAGAAGAAGGCAAGCTGGACACTCGTGAAGGTGCGGGTCCCGTGGTGCCTGGGGAATAAAGTTTACTAGGTCAACCCTGCTAGTCAATCTCATCGTAAACAGTTATACTGGTTTCAAGTGACGAAGAACGTCCCTATTCATCCATCGATGAGTAGGGGCGTTTTTTTTACCACATAAGAAAATATAAAAATTTCGGATCTCCGAAATAGACTTTCTTATTGGCGAATAAACCTACCTTTAAACGCGGTCGCTCATCTTCGAATGACCTCGATAGAGGTTTATCTCATTTTATGCAGAGGGGTTGTTTAAAAATCGCAAATTTTCAAGCTGTACATACTGCATTTATCGAATCCCATTTAAAGGCGCGCTCAGGAGAACGTAAAGGTCGTTTGGAGCGAGGACATCAACATGCAGAACTATTATTTTTGCAAAATGTATGGTTCCCTGTGCATGGCCAGTTTGATCATCTGCACCCCGAATATGAAGCTATGGACTGGAGAGGGCGTTCTTACTTTGCTGACTTTGCCTTCTTACCACCAAACATAAAGTTCATCTGGGAAATCAAAGGCTATGGTTCCCATGTGCAAGACATGGATCGAAAACGCTACTGTGAAGAATTAAACAGGGAGTTGTTTTTGCAGACATTAGGGTTTAGAGTGGTTTCCTTTGCGTATGATGATGTTGCCAATCGTCCTGAGCTTTGCATGAACTTACTGCGTATGCTCCTTAGCAGATATCAAACCGGACAATCACCGATCGGTAAAGCGACCATTGAGGAAAAAGAAGTAATTCGACTTGGCATCCAACTGGCTCAGCCCATACGTCCTAAGGATGTTGCTGACCATTTCGAGGTGAAGCATCGGACAGCGTTGCGTATCGTACAGTCGCTCTTGAATAAGGGTTGGCTTCATCCTATTGTGCGAGGAAAAGGTGGGCGGGTGCTCCATTACGAGCTTGATCGCAGGGTATGGGACTATATCGACTGATGCAATCTGCTGACCAGATGTATTTTATACAACATAAATCATCGACTTGCCTGCTTTTGGGATAATGAGATGCAGAACTTACATCTCAAGAAGTTAAATCTCATCCGTTTCACTAGTTTCTGAGGAAATAGATGTAGTTTTTGCATCTCATTTTCTGATTTTTAGCAAATTAGGATTTTTGAGATGTACTTTTTGCATTTGGATGTTATTGGTACTAAGCTGATAGTGGAAAATTGCGAAATGCCACAACAAAGTTCATAAACCGCTGGAAAAAGCTCACAGGCGGCGGTGAGGCTGCTTTGGCGCTTCCTGGTGGCGCGTAGCAGCGGTGAAGCTGCATGCGCACTCATGGTGTTGCCACTGCCAGCGGTGAGGCTGCTTTGGCGCATTCCTGTTGGCGCGCTGAGGCGGTGAAGCTGCTTGGCGCAGCATGACGGCGCGCAATGGCGCGGCTGTAAAGCCCAAAAGGCGGTCACCCCTAAACCGAGGGGTGACCACCTTGATCGCCTTGATCGCCTTGTTCGCCCTTGGCGAACTGCGTGCGGTACAGCCGGGCATAGAGCCCGTCCTGCGCGAGCAGCTCGCTGTGCGTGCCTCGCTCCACGACGCTTCCCGCTTCGATCACCAGAATGTGATCGGCGGCAAGCACTGTGGACAGGCGATGCGCGATCACGAGCGTCGTGCGCCCCTGCATCAGCTCATCTAGCGCGGCCTGCACATAGGACTCGGATTCCGAGTCCAGGTGCGAGGTCGCCTCATCGAGGATGAGGATGCGCGGGCGCTTGAGGATCGCGCGGGCAATCGCAAGCCGCTGCCGTTCGCCGCCCGAGAGCCGGTGCCCGCGCTCGCCAACCCTCGTGTCGTAGCCTTCGGGCAGCGACGCGATAAAATCATGGATGTAGGCTTGGCGGCAAGCAGCCTCCATCTCCTCCTGCGAAGCGTGCTCCTTCGCAAAGAGCAAGTTCTCGCGAATCGTCGCATGGAACAGGAACGATTCCTGCGTCACGTACGCGATCTGATCGCGCAGCGACTGCAGCTGAACGTCACGGACGTTCACGCCGTCGATCTCGACGCTGCCCTCAGTCGCGTCGTAGAGGCGCGCTATCATGCCGATCAGCGTCGATTTGCCGGCGCCGCTCGGTCCCACGAGCGCGACCATCTCGCCCGGCCGCGCTTCGAAGGACACGTCCCGCAGCGCGTACTGCTCTGGCTTATAAGCGAAGGACACTCGCTTATAAGCCACATGACCGCGAATCGCCGGCATCGGCGGCGCGTTCGGGGCTTCGCGGACATCGGCCTGCATGTCCGCATATTCGAAAATGCGCTGGAATACACCCAGCGCCGTGCCGAGCTCCACTTGCAGATTCAGCAGTGTGCCTACGGGCATATAGAGGCGTCCGAGGTATAACGTGAACGCCACGATTTCTCCGATGGTCATGTTGCCCTGGATTACGGAGAAGCCGCCGTATAAATAAATGACAGCTGTACCAATAGGACCCAGCAGGCTGACCGCCATGCCAAACCAACGGCCTACCCAGTTGAGGCGCAGCTCCAGGTACATTACCTTTTGGTTCATCTGGGTGAAGGCTTGCTCCTGCTGCTGCTCCTTGCCGAAGATTCGCGTCAGCAGCGCTCCCGAGACACCAAAGGTTTCGCTGAGGTGCGAAGAAATGTCCGACCGAACCTTTTGCGTTTCGATGCGAAGACGCTTTCTGACACTCGAAACACGGCGCACCGGCAGCACAAAAAGCGGCAAAATGATCATCGAGATGATCGCCAGCTTCCAATCCAGTGCAAACAAAATGCTAATTGTCGTTGCCACAATGACGATTTGCGTGATCGAGGAAACGACCAGAGAAGTGATCACATTTTGCACAGCCTGTACGTCCCCTGTCAGCCGTTGAACGACTTCACCCGATCTCGAGGCTGTAAAGAAAGCCATCGATTGGCGCTGAAGATTGTGAAACAGGGTTTGTCCCAGGTCTCTCATGACCCCTTGGGCCACCTTGGTATTGAGGTGGTTTTGCCAAACACCAAGCACTCCGCTTGCCACTGGCAGCAAAGTCAGCAGAAGCACCATTTCAACAAGCTGTCGTGCATTTCCCTTCGGTATCGCTTTATCTATAATTTCCCGCATGACGAGCGGAGGAATAAGTCCGATTACGGCTGCTGACAAAGCAAGCAGGATAATGACTGCGAGCTGTCCCCAATAGTCACGGAACAGCCATACTATTCTTTTCAGAGATACATCCTTCAGCTTAGCTTTTGGCGGTTTACCCCCATTTGCCGTGTAGCTTTCCAAGGCTCCCCCAAATCTCATTTTGTCTCACTCCCTGCTGAAAAAACTGACTTATAGTCGGAAAACCTCTCGAACAGCATCCGTAATTTCTTTGGACATCTTCAAAACCTTATTTAAAGAAGTCGTTTGAAGAATCGAATAACGCTTGGGACCATCCGCATTTACGATAGCGGCGATCGTGTAGTCGCCGACGATTGGAAGCACTTTGCCCACTGACTTGCCCGGAAACAGCGGCTGATTGGATACCTGAAACAAGCCCACAGACATGGGCTGACCCAGGCAGGCATCAATTGCGATAACCGTGCACTGCGCAGGAATCTCCAGCAGTCTCTTGCATAAATTGCTTGCATCACAAGGTGATTCCAGCGTGCCGATGACATGAGGGTATCCCGCTTCCTGAAGCACTGTCCCTACTAACGGACCCAATGAATCCCCCGAAGAACGGTCTGTTCCAATACAAACAAAAACAACAGATAAAGGTGTCAACCTCTTTTCATCGGCAATGGATTGGAGAAAACTGGAAAGCCGGTCCCCTTTTATTTTTTTCCAATAGCGTTCTTTCGGTTCGCTTAATTCTTCCTCCAATTTCATCACCCTACCCTGAAAATCATCTTTGTCCATTACATTCAGACTTTCTCCTATTTTTTCATAAGGAGGGAGGTCATGTCTATAGCTGAAAAAACCCCGCTGACGATGGTCGAAGGTACAAAAGCGCTTCGACTGTACAGCGGGGTTAATCATTTGTCCTATTAGCGATGGAAGTGGTAGGGAACTGTAGCGATGACTACATCCTTTTGCGTGAACAAATAAGCTCTGAGCATTAAACTGGATTGATTGTGAAGAATATAGTGCCACCAATGCTTGGTAATGAATTGCGGGATGAGTACAGTAATATGGTCCGTTTCTGAATTCTTCCATTCTACCGTTTCAATAAACTTGATCAAGGGTCGTATGATACTTCTGTAGCTGGAGCGCAGTACGATTAATCGCACCCCCGGATTCCATTCCTCCCATTTGGCCTCCATCCGGTCGATTTCCTCATCGTCAAAAGCGACATAAACGGCAATAACATTTTCCGTCAGAGACTTGGCATAGCTCAGAGAATTCATCACTACTCGGGTGATACCGGCAACCGGAACGACGATTGTGCTCCCCTTAATCACGGGATTATCTTCCATTAAACTGATTCGCAGATCATCAGCTACGTTCAGATAGTGCCGACGAATTTTGTAGAAAATGAAAATAACGATCGGCAAAAATATGAATACCATCCATACTTGACTGAACTTGGTAAAAATGAAAATCAGCGTGATGGCCAGTGTCGTGAGCATCCCGATTGTATTTACAGTAAAGGGCAGCCACCAACCCTTTGGCCTAAGATTGAGCCAACGAACCATCATGCCTAATTGTGATAAAGTGAATGGAATGAACACCCCAACCGCATAAAGAGGGATTAAATTTTCTGTTTTTCCATGAAAAGCAATTACGAGTAACGCTGAGAATACACCCAAGAAAATAATGCCGTTAGAGAAGCCTAAACGATCGCCTCGCACCATAAACATATGCGGCATGTACTTGTCTTTGGCGAGCATAAATGCCAGCAGAGGAAAGGCAGAATAAGCGGTGTTGGCTGCTAAAAACAAAATCAGTGCAGTGACTCCCTGAATGATATAGTAGATCATCCCGCGACCAAAGGTAGTTTCTGCAATTTGGGATACAACCGTTTGTTTCAGATCCGGCTTTATACCATACCAATAGGCAAGCAAGCTGATGCCAATAAACATGACACCGAGAATGATACCCATCATCATCAGAGTTTTGGCCGCATTGCGTTCTGCCGGCTGCTTGAAATTTGGAATGGCGTTCGATACCGCCTCAACCCCGGTCAATGCAGAACAGCCCGAGCTGAAAGCTTTTAGCAAGAGAAACAAACTGATATTGGAAACGACTGTTCCCAGTTCGTGTACTTCAGCATTCACGCCGCCGATCATATACTTGACAATCCCTGAACCGATCAAAATGAATATGGCCACCACAAACAAGTATACCGGTACAGCCAATACAGAAGCAGACTCACCAATCCCGCGTAAATTCATAATTGTAAGAAATAAAATCATCGTCAAAGCAATTAAAACTCGATGATCATGCAACGATGGAAAAGCTGATGTAATGGCATCTGTACCTGCAGAAGAACTAACTGCAACCGTAAGGATGTAGTCTACAAGCAGAGAACCTCCGGCGAGCAGACCTGTCGAAACACCCAGATTATCTTTTGCAACAATGTAGGCGCCTCCACCCGAAGGGTAAGCAAAAATGGTCTGACGGTATGATAGAACAAGAATTAATAAAAGTCCAAGTACTGCCAAGGATATCGGAATGGAATACCACACGGCTGCAAAACCCACTGCCATCAATACAAGCAAAATTTGTTCCGTACCATAAGCCACAGATGAAAGCGCATCCGATGAAAGCACAGCAAGCGCTTTTAATTTACTAAGCTTTTCATCCTCTATTTCTCCGCTTTTCATGGGGCGGCCGATTAATAATCGTTTAAATCTGTTAGGCATGAATGCTCCCCTCTTTCTCTCCCTTAAAGCCAAAAATTTTATCTCTACCTATATTTGTCCCATTTGAACAATTTCAAAGCAAAAAAGCCGCAGGAAAGTAGGAACTTCCGAATCATACCCTTTTCAAATATCACTGTAAAGGAATAATTAGGCATAAAAAGCAACTTAATAGGTCTTATTAGCGTCAAATATTTGATTGAACATGTGTCAAGCTACTCGTATCTTTATTATTTGGCGTTTTCCTCTGAATGGTGAAAAATCTCTACGAGAAAGGAAGCTCAATTGCCTTGTTATCTAAAATCAGTGCCACCCTTGTGCACGGTACCCTTAATAAAGCTGGAAAAATAGCTCTTATTTTCAGCATCATTGGAATCTCATTTAGCTTTGGGGAGAATGTCAGAGCTGAATCTTCCGTTTTTGATCAAAGCAAGTCCGTTTCATATAATGGGAAATCGTACGCAGTCACATGGGTGACTGTCGATCTGAAAGATCCCACACTTCGTGTAAAGCCTGTAACAGCTGTTACTGGAATCGGACACGTGGAATCCTTCAGCTCGATGATGCAAAGAAACCATGCTGCAGCAGGAATTAACGGGGCGTTCTTCGATGCCTATGAAGCAGATGATTCCCAGCGATTTCCGAACGGGCTTATGATTAAATCCGGACAAGTCATGCATTCGGGTGAAAATCAGGCTTTTACTGTACTTCCTGACAAAACAGGGATTGTCCAAAGAATCAAAACCGGCATGAAAGTCAGTGTGAAGCATGGTGGAAGCTCCTATACGTTTGAGCCTTGGGGTGTGAATAAATACTATGGAAGCTCCCAAATCGACCAGGTTGTCTGGTATACCGAGGATTTTGGCAGCTCTATTGATTTCCCCGGGACAACCAAGATTGTCATAGAAGAAAGCAAGATTAAAACCATTACGCAAAACTCAGCTGCGATTCCGATAGACGGCCAAGTCGTTATGGTGGGCAACAGCTCCAATAATACAAAGAATTTGCTCCCCCATCTTCATGTTGGCGATCCCATTGCCGTCTCCTCATCAAGCTTGAATTCAGATACGGGATTGATGATGGGACTTCCGCAAATTGATGCAGCTGTCGGTGCCGGTCCACTGCTTCTGAAAAATGGAATCATCGACATCAATACCCAAAGAGACGGGTTCACGGATCCGAAAATCACCACAAATGCCAACGGGCGCAGCTTTATCGGCACAGACGGATTGGGTCGCTTGGTGATGGGAACTATGAGTTCTGCCACGATTTCCAATATGGCGGGGGTGCTAAAGCAATTAGGCTTTACTGATGCCATGAATCTGGACGGAGGTTCGAGTTCAGCGCTTTACTCTAATGGAGTCGAGCTGACTTCACCTGGCCGCTTGCTCAGCAATGCGTTTATCGTAGAACGCATGCCCCAAGCCCAAATTCAAATTGCGGTGAACGGACAATTTGTGAATGAGTTTCGAGGCTACCTGCAGACGGAAACCACCATGGTGCCGCTTCGAGGGATTTTAGAACGAATTGGAGCCGATTTCAAATGGGATGGCAATGCGAAATCGTTAACAGTGAAGCATGGTAATCAGCAATTATTCCTGCGTGTCGGCGAGAAAGCGGTTCAGGTGAACGGGAAATCGCAAGGTCTAGTGGAGGCTCCGATAATTATTGATGGACACATTTACTTGCCGTTACGGGCTGTCATTGAATCCCTGGGAGGTCAAGTAAGCTGGGATCAAAATCTGTATCGTGCATCCCTATCCATTCCTTAAATGTTTCAAAAATTTGTAACAAGGGTAATTCCATTTTACCACATAAGAAAGTCTATTTCGGATCTCCGAAATAGACTTTCTTATTGGCGAATAAACCTACCTTTGAACGCGGTCGCTCATCTTCGAATGACCTCGATAGAGGTTTATCTCATATGAAAAAAACATTCGATCTCCAAGCGAGTTTGCTCGGAAATCGAATGTTATGTAAGTGGGAATCCTCGAATGTTATTTAAGTATGAGTCCTAATGATTGAATTTAAACAATTCGTTTGGCACCGACGTATCTTCCACCCCAATATCCGCCCCATAGCGTTTCAACCTTAACTCCATGGTTGGTTGCGGAGATGAAATTACCATTGCCTAGATAGATACCGACGTGACTGATGCTGCCATTTGCGAAGAATACCAAATCGCCTGTTTTTAATTCTTTGACGGCAGTGCCTCTGCTGAACATTTGTGAAGAAGTTCTTGGCAGATCAATTCCTTTGCTTGCAAACACATATTGAACAAAACCTGAACAATCAAAGCCTTTGGGAGTGGTTCCACCCCAAACATAAGGAACGCCGATGTAACCATTTGCAATTTGCGCAATCTGATCTGTAATGCTTGGAATGACAATTGGTGGTGCTGGCGGCGGCGGTGGTGGAGCGATATAAGCGGACTTATGATCTTTGCCGTCTGCTTTTATGATCGCTACCTGGTTGCTTGCATCCCATTTGATTTCCGAACCAAAGGTCTCGGAGATAAAACGAAGAGGTACGAAAGCGCGGCCTTCTACAAATGCCGCACTGCCCTGCAAACTCTTTGGCGCGCCATTCACAATAACTTGGCTGGCGCCGGTCGACAGCATAATCGAGTTCTGATTGCTCGTTAACTTGACGTTAACTTGCGTATCGCCTTCCATGCTCCAATCGACTTTATACCCTAACTTCTCGGATAGAAAACGAAGTGGAACCTGGAGATTGCTGCTGCTGTCGATAAATGGCTGTGCGTCGGGAAACTGAACCAGTTCATCATTAATTTGTACTTTCACGATGCTTGCAGCCGATGCATATGTCGGAGCTGCTGCAGCTACCGCTAAGCTTCCACAAACTAATGCGCATGACAAAACAATGCGTTTAGCAAATGACTTCAATAACCTGCCTCCTATGAGCCTCCGAGGTTAGTTGACGGGTTCGGGAAGAGGATTTCCCTAGTTCGCTTCTCCTTAGCGGATTACGATCATTCACCCCAATAAAGCATCCCCCGTACCCAAGCCTTTGCTGCTTGTGGATTCGGCAATTTTTTCTCTGTGCTAGATTACCATAGTTTGGTTTGATTGATCAACCCCTTTTACGGTGTAAATAAATTACAAATGAAGAGAACATGCGATATAACGAAAAAAAAGGCGAAAGAGTGAGGGCGATAAACCCTTGTTTTCCTTCGTCTTTTGCCTGTTCAATTGATTTTTATATATTTTAAACATCTATGATTGATGTGGCGCGCCCTGAGAGATTCGAACTCCCGGCCTTTTGATTCGTAGTCAAACGCTCTATCCAGCTGAGCTAAGGGCGCACAAAAGCGGAAGACGGGGTTCGAACCCGCGACCCTCGCCTTGGCAAGGCGATGCTCTACCACTGAGCCACTTCCGCAAACGATGCGCGTAGAGGGACTTGAACCCCCACGGTTGCCCGCCAGATCCTAAGTCTGGTGCGTCTGCCAATTCCGCCATACGCGCATGGATTAAATAAACAAATGGTGAGGCATGTAGGATTCGAACCTACGACACCCTGATTAAAAGTCAGGTGCTCTACCGGCTGAGCTAATGCCTCATGATGCAAAATAATGGCGGAGCCGACGGGATTCGAACCCGCGGTCTCCTGCGTGACAGGCAGGCATGTTAGGCCTCTACACCACGGCTCCACACTGGTAAAATTGGTTGCGGGGGCAGGATTTGAACCTGCGGCCTTCGGGTTATGAGCCCGACGAGCTACCGGGCTGCTCCACCCCGCGTCAGTAAGCTGACTCATGGCTCAAGTCGATTTCCGTCATGAGCAACGAAACTTACTTTACCATGTATGAAGAACAAATACAAGTTCCGGCTTAATTGCGCGTCGATTGGAAAAACTCAATGAGTTCCATATCCAGTCCATTAAAAAAGAAATATCGGGCTCCATTCGGCAATGTTGTAATGTTCTGATCAATTCCGCTGAGCTCCAGAGCTTGAATTCTGGAAAATTCCGCTTCAATGTCATCCACGGCAAAAGCAAGATGATGAACCTTCCCTTCCTGCGGCAGCCCTTCTTGGTAACCCTCAATCAATTCAACCTCGGTTTCGCCTTCAACATCCAATCCTAGAAATGCCAAACGGATCACTTCATTCGTATGCAGCAAAGTCCCTTTCAGCTTTAAACCAATGACTTCTTCATAAAACCGGATGGAAGCCTCAAGATTGGCGACCATAACGCCGACGTGTTCAATTCTTTTAACAGGCATGGGTGATTCCTCCTAGATTTCCATTGAATTTCTCTCCATTATTATAAAGCAGTACAACAAGTTGTACAGAGCTATTGGAAAATTTCAGGAAAAAGGCGATAATGATGTAAGCGACAGAGTTAACCTGATTCAGGGAGATATGGAGCATGAGACGATTAAAATTGCTGCAAATTTATCAAATTGATGGAATTACGCCCAAGCATCGTTCTGAACGCTTTGATTTTGACCGCATTCAGGGTGAGACCTTTCAGGAATTAATGGAAATACAAGTAGGGTCTCCCATGATTCTGTCGTCTTTGACGCAAGAGGCTCCATTCAAAACAACCAAGGTTCAGGCTATCGATCATGACGGCACCGATTTTCGTGTGCTGACACGAAATACGATTTATCATTTTGAGATTTTTTATAATTGACATTACGCCAACAAAAAGTTCCAAAACGCCAACTGACGCTATACTGGAGTAGTGAGGTGTTGCAAACATGAATCAAATGAACAAAGCTCTCTCCGAAAGGCTTAAGTCCAGCCGGGAGAATAAAAATTTCAAACAAAACAAAATTGCCGAATTGCTGGATATCCATAACAGCACCCTGGCCAAATATGAATCAGGAGATCGTGAACCTGACACCCATACGCTGATTCGGTTAGCAGATTTATACGAAGTATCTTTAGAGTGGTTGATCGCAGGGAAAAGCAGCCGATCAACGAGTACATATACAGTGGATCCGGCCAGAGATTTTCTGGCGCTTGAAGGTCTGAAGTACGAGCTTACCCAAGAAGAAGCCGAGCATTTGAAAGAAAGCCTGGAGACGTTCAGGCAATTGGCTGCCAAGAAAAATCGTCAAAAGAAACAATAACAACGGTCATCACAGAAGATGCCGTTGCTTGATGCGAGGTGCCGAAATGAGCGAAAATTGGTTGATTGGGGCAATAGCTTTTTTGGCTGTGGTTCTTTATGGTTTATATGAATTCATCCGCACTTCTGCCATGATCCACACCCTCGAACGCCCCTTGTGGAAGCATTTTAAGGATTGGGATAATAACGTTCCGCCTATCAAAAAGCGGGTCAGAAACAAAGACTTTCAAAGAGACTATTATGCATATAGCCGCTTAAGCTCGGAAGAACTGATAGAAAATAGGATTATTCTAAAATCCCAAGAAAACTTAGGATCGTTTATCCAGGTTTTACTGGATTTGCTCTGGAAGCTGTCACTTCCCATACTGGTTGTTGCAATCGGATCAACGAATCTGCCGCCAAACCATCCATTCACTGTTCAATGGAATGAAGTAGTTCAACAGTTATTCCATTCTTCACTGATTTGGATAGCGGCAAGTATGGCTTCATTTTCCTGCATCGTGCTGGTTCAATTTCTTTTTGCTCGGAACCGCAAGAAATGGGTGAACTACCATCTTTTGATTATTGACCAAGTGTTGGAAAAAACTTTCTAATCATTTCAGATACCGCTTCGTTCTTAATCGGCTTGCTTAAGTACTCATCCATGCCGGCTTCCAGGCACCTTTCCCGATCTCCATTCAACGCATTGGCGGTGACGGCTATAATGATCGGGCATCTCTCGGGGGCCAAATTGGATTTGATTCTTTCCGTCGCTTCCAGTCCGTTCATATCAGGCATATGGACATCCATGAAAATAATATCAAAATCTTCGTAAGCCGCCATTTGGATAACTTCATTTCCATTTACAGCAATACGCACCGTATGCCCCTGTTTCTCCAAAATCTTTGAGATCACAAACTGATTGATTTCATTATCCTCGGCTACCAGGATTTTCAGCTTCATGGGAGCTGTTTGATCAGCCTCCCCCCATGCTCTTTGTTCCGAGCCTTGCATTTGATCTTGATCTTCTTTCTTAAAAATCGCAGTAAAAACAACCTTCAGGCCTTCATCATCCGCATGCTCCACCCAAATCTCTCCATCCATAAGGGTAACAATTCTTCTGCAAATGGCTAAGCCTAAACCTGTTCCTTCATATTGACGAGTCATATAATGATCCAACTGATAGAAGGGCTCGAATAACTGATGGATATGTTCCTTGGGTACGCCAATTCCCGTATCCTTTACGATAAATTCCAGCTTGATATGGCGTCCCTTTTGCGAAAGCTTGTTCACCTTAATGGTGACTCCGCCCGTTTGCGTGAATTTGATAGAATTTCCGATCAGATTCAGTAACACCTGCTTTAACCTATCGGAATCTCCCCTAAGTTGAACAGGTATGTCAGGGCTAACGGAATAAATCAAATCCAACTGCTTTTCATAGGCTTTAAACGATAAAATATCAAACGTTTCCGCAATGCATTGCCGGATATCCAAAGGACCCTCCTGCAGCACCGTACTGCCTGATTCAATTTTGGAAAAGTCCAAAATACCATTTATGATGGCAAGCAGGGAAGATCCGCTTTTCCGAATGATTTCTATATACTCTCTTTGCTCAGAGTTCAGATCGGGAGATTCTATCAGGAGATCAGTCATGCCAATGACCCCATTCATGGGCGTGCGGATTTCATGACTCATCATAGCCAAAAACTCACTTTTGGCTATGTTGGTTTTTTCGGCTGCTTCTTTGGCGATCAGCAGTTCTTTTTGTTTTGTAATATCTTTGGCGATGATATAATAACCGGTAATTTCACTATTGATAACAATCGTAGCAATTGTCGTTAAAACTTCAACAGTATGGCCGTCCCTGTGGTAAACAGTATTAATGTTTTTTTCTGTGTCGACATGCTCTTGGGGTTTGGTAAGAATCATGTGCAAATGTTCAGCCCCCCAATGATTCTTGAAATGCTCGTTCCAATCATCTCCTGGACTGTATACCCAGTAAGCTTCTCAGCCATCATATTCGTGTTTATGATGTTCCCTTCCAAATCCAGAGAAATCACAGCATCATGGTTATAATCTTTTAGCGAAGTATAGCGTTGAATGCTTTCCTGCAGCTTAAGTTCAACATTTTTTCTTTCGGTAATATCCTGAACCGTGCCATTCATTTTGGAGGGTTTGCCATCCCCGTTATATTGGACGACCCCGCGAATATTCAAAAACTGAACCGTACCGTCCTGCTGCAAGTGGCGGAATTCCAAATTACACGATCCATCGTGAAAAGCCTTTTTGATGGCATCCATCACACACCGCTGATCGCTGGGGTGCACAAGATTTAATGCTTCTTTTGGTTTTGAGAGCTTTTGACGAGGATCTATATCGTAGATCCTGTACATTTGATCCGAAAATACAATTTTTTCGTTAAGGATATCCCACTCCCAGCTGCCAAGCATGGCGATCCGCTGTGCTTCAGCCAGATTATCTTCATTTTGTTTGCGCTCAGTTCTATCGCGGCCAATCCCAACAATATTAAGCACTTCACCCTGTTCATCCCTTATGACTTTGTAGCTGGTTTCAAACCAAATGTAATTTCCGTTTTTGTGGAGCACGCGAGTGGAAAACACATCATTATCCACAAAGGACGTCGCTTGAACTGCTCGCAAATCCTCCGGATGAAAAAAATCTATCAGCTTCGTATTTCCTACGATCTCTTCCGGCATATAGCCTAATAAGTCAAAGACCGAAGGGGAGCAATATTGCAAAATCCCATCAGGCGAACTGTATGAAATGATATCCTGTGCGTTCTCGGAAATAAGCTGATACAGCCTTTCCGTTTCCAGCAGCTTTTGCTCAGCTGCCTTTTTTTTCGATATATCGATGATATGAGTGATAAAATACTGAGGGGTTTCATCTATTTCATCTCGAACCAAAGAAATATGCAAGGAAGCCCATTTGACGTTCCCATTTTTTTGGATATAGCGCTTTTCCAATTCATAGGAAGACGCCTCTCCGGTAATTAATTGATTGACTGTGCTATTATTTAGATCCAAATCATCTGGATGAGTGAGTTCTTGAAAGGTAAGCTGTACAAGCTCCTCCTTGGAATACCCCAAAATGTTGCATAAAGCTGGATTCACTTTCAACCATGCTCCCTCGAGAGAAACGATCGCAATGCCTATCGGAACAAATTTGTACACATGGTCAAAAATGGAATGCTCATCGATTTCTGCAGGATTCATGTCACCACAGCCTTCCATCTCAATCCTTTTAGCCTTATTATAAATCTATCATAATCTTATTTTTTTTAAAATACGACAACTGCTATTCATGATAAAATACGATTTATAATAAAGTTGGAAGTTATGATAAAAATGGCTAAAATGGTTGCAAAGGAGGTATCACATGCTTAAGGAATTTAAAGAATTTGCATTTAAGGGAAACATGGTAGACCTTGCCGTTGGGGTAATTATCGGAGCAGCATTTGGTAAAGTCGTGACTTCCATCGTGAATGATTTGGTCATGCCGCTTATCGGGCTGATTCTGGGAAAAGTTAGATTTAATGATCTGTTTATATCGCTTAATGGAGAATCGTATATAAATTTAGATGCAGCGATTCAAGCTAAAGCACCTACGCTGAATTATGGGCAATTCATCTCCAACTTTTTGGACTTTTTGATCATTTCCTTTGTTATTTTCCTGGTCATCCGACAACTGTCCAAGTTCAGAAAAAAGAGCGAGTCCAATGAGAAGGAATCTGAGTCCAAGGACCCCGTCACCAAAGAATGTCCGCATTGCTTATCCGAGATTCCGATCAAAGCGACCCGCTGTAAATTCTGTACCTCGGAATTAGAGACAAGCAATCAAAAATCCGCAAGCTCTTAAACATCAGGCAAATCCAGCACACAAGGAAAATTAAAGAAAAACAATCGATTGGAGAATGGATACTATGTACAAACTGATTGCAATTGACTTGGATGATACTTTGCTTGATGATAATCTGCACATCTCGCCGGGTACGATTGAAGCAATAAAAAGTGCGATTTCACAGGGAGTAAAGGTGACCTTTGCTACAGGCAGAAGCTTCGTATCCGCACAAAAAATTGCAGCAAAAATCGGATTGAATGTGCCCATTATCACGTATCAAGGCTCATTAATCAAAAACCTGATCGATGGCCGTGTCATCTATGAAAGATCAGTCCCATCCAGTGCCGCAAGCTATATCTATGAGTATTGCGAGAAGCATGGCTTGCACCTTCAGCTTTATTTTGAGGAAACCTTATATGTAAAAGAAGATAATGAAAAAGTCAGAGAATATGCCCGTTTGTCCAACATCACTTACCAGGTGACTGAAAATTTCAATGAGCTCGTTCAAAAGCCGCAAACCAAAATGCTGATCATAGATGAACCGGAACTCTTGGACCGCGTCGCAGTCGAACTCCGGGAAGTATTAAAAGGTCAGTTGCATATCACCAAATCCAAAGCGCATTTCTTGGAGTTTTTACATTTGGAAGGCAACAAAGGCGCAGCCTTATCATTCTTGGCTGATCATTTCGGGTGCACAATGGATCAAGTCATTGCTATCGGAGATTCCTGGAATGACCGCGAAATGCTCGAAGTCGCCGGATTAGGTGTCGCCATGGGCAACGCCATTCAGGAATTAAAAGAAATTGCGGATTATGTGACATTGTCCAATAACGAAGAAGGCGTCAAACATGTTATTGAAAAATTTGTCCTTAACAAACATGCTAACTTGAGCTAACACTGAACTTAACTTAACTGAACTTAACTGAACTCAAGACAACCAAACCCAATCAATGAAACAACTCAAGGCCCATTCCATTAATTTAACCAATACCTCATCAAGCTCGGATAAAGGGAAATCGACAGAAAGGCTCTCATCCAATGCGTTACCAATTCAGAAGGTGAATTTCCCTTTGATCCTAGCGCAGCATACGGTGCTCGACTCATCTTATTCATGCGCTGCTTTTCCTTTTGGATAGCAGTGCATGTTTCATTTAGCTTATGGATGAGCTTAGCCCACTCCGATGCCTGAGTAACTTCTTTCTCCACCACATGTTTACCATCTTTCTCAGACAACTTTATATCCTCTTGCATCAACTCGAGCTTTTCCTTTTTCTTTTCCTTTACCTTCTCCTTCTCCTTTTCCTTCTCCCTCCTGCTTGCAGAGAATTTCACTTTTGTATCAAGCGCCCATTTTAATTTATTAAGCATCAATCGAGCTGTTCGATAGTTAATTCCAAGTTGATCAGTAAGGGATGAGGCAGTCCTTTCTTTATCATCGCTAACCAATAAATGGATCACTCGAAACCACATTAATAATGATAATTTGGACCTATGCATAACTGTTCCTGCTGTAACAGAAACTTGAGTCCGACATTCCCGGCATTCATAGACTTTACGAATTTCAATTTTATAAAAAAACTCATGATCACAGCGAGGGCAATGAAAACCATCTGCCCAGCGGAGCTGAATCAAATAATCCTCACATTCTGCTTCCGTTGAGCACGATACCGGGAAATGCGCTAATAAAAAACCATCCATGTTTGCAACTCCAATCGAAAATTTAAAAAATGTCAATTTCAAAATCAAAATCAAATTAAAAAAATCAAAATCAAATGGGTTAGATTAACTTTTTACCAATATTTATCTATAATTTCATTATAGCAAACATACGTTCTTTTTTCTAGTACTTTTTTATGTATTCTGAGTTATATACAAACTTTATTTTAGCTTAAAAATTGTCATGACAAGCATTTGATCTTTAAGGGTTTGTCGCTAGTACAGCTACTGAAATATCTAATATTGTATATAACTCAGAAAAGTACATTTAGATGTATGAAGTGGTGTCGGGGTTGGGTTCAGGGTTGGGTTCAGGGTTAGGTTCAGGATTGGGTTCAGGGTTAAGTGGGTATGGGGGTACGTGATTTGGATACGGAGTTTGGATACAATGTTCGGGGTTCGGGGTTCGGGGTTCGGGGTTCGGGGTTCGGGGTTCGGGGTTCGGGGTTCGGGATATTTAACGGACACTTAAAGCCTATGCCAGTTGTTCAAGCTGGCATAGGAAACACTCAGCATAGGGGAATTCAGGTTAGCTTATTTTAGTAGAATTGCTGTCGTGCTGTGTCCCTCCTTGGTTTTGCGGACTTCCAGTGTTGCCGGAAAGGCGGCTTTGAGCTCCTGCACGTGGGAGATGACTCCGATCATGCGGCCAGCTTTTTGCAGATCAACTAAGGTTTCAATCGCTTTGTTCAAGGCGTCTTCATCCAAGGAACCGAAGCCTTCGTCGATGAACATCATCTCGATGGAAATGCCGCCCTGATAGGCTTGGATGACGTCGGTCATCCCTAATGCCAAGCAGAGTGAAGCATTGAATTTTTCCCCGCCCGACATTGATTTCACATCACGGTTTAGGCCCGTATACACGTCATACACATCAAGCCCGAGGCCGCTTTGGCGGTTGTGCTTCTCCAGGCGGTCGCTGCGCTGCAAAATAAACTGCCCATTTGACAAGCTGCGAAGCCTTTCGTTGGCAGCGTGAAGTATCTGCTCCAGAAATTCAATCAACACATAGCGTTCAAAAGAAAGCTTCTGCGCATTGTCTCCTCTCAGCACATCATAAACATCCTTGACCTGCTGCCACTCTTCCTCTTGTATCTTCATTCGCTCATATACGGATAGGATGTTTGCACTGAGCCGTTCCGTGTCTTGGTGACAACTCCTGAACTGCTGGAATGCTGAAGTTTGGAGATCAAGCTCCGCTTCAGTCTGGACAAGATCAGCTGTCAATAGATCCAGATCAGCAAGTTGCTTGCCAGTAAGACTGTGTTCCAGCTCAATAATTTGCTGCGACAGTGCAGCAAGCTCCTTGGTGAACGTTTCTATTTGTTCACGCAATGCTTTCCGTTGTGATTCTGTCAGTTTGATTTGCAGGTAATTCTCGGCCGAACTGAAGCCTGCCTCTGCCAGCTCCTGCCGAAAACGTGAAGCCGCTTGCTCTAACAAGGCGACTGCTTCGTCCAGCTGTAACGATAATTGGTTGAGGTTGGTTTTTTCCTCGACCAGCTTGGTCTGCAGTCTTTGTACCTGTTCCTGGGCTAGCTTCCATGCTTGTGTAAGCTGCTCCGTGACAGCCTGCTGCTGTTTTAGACGCTGCGCAAGCTGTTCCGGTGTACGGACTTCCTCCGGAATGCGTTCCAGCTCTTTTTCCAGGATGGACTGCTTGGCGTGCCGCTTAATCCGAATATCTTGAAAATGAGTGTTCAAGCTTTCTTTTTCGCCAGTCAGCTTGTCCAAATGAATTTCAAGCGCTGCAGCTTCCTGTTTGTACTGCTGCAGCAGCTTGACTTGATCCTCCATGCGATCCGTTTCTTCCTTAGCGCGGGTTCCTTCGCGGACTAGAGCGTCGTATTGGCTGCTTATTCCCTCGAGGTCCACGCCATAATCCGCAAGTGCGGTCTGCTTATCTGCCAGACCTGTTTTTGTTGCAGCCAGCTGCGCCCGCACTTCGTTGTAGTCCTGCTCGTGGCGGCGCAATTGCTGTTTGACTTCCTGCAGTTCCTCTTTGCTCGGCAAAGAAGCTGCGGCCTCCGCCTTGTTCGGATGCGCTGTGCTGCCGCATACCGGACAAGGCTGTCCATCGTGCAGATGGGCCGCGAGCAGGCTCGACTGCCCTTCAATCCACAGCTGCTCCAGCGTGTCGTGCTTCTGCTGCATGGAGGCAAGCATCTGCTGACGCTCGGCTTCTTTTTGCAGTCCGGCTTCGATCAGACGCTGCACCTCCAGCGTCTCTTTCATCAGCTTGGCCTGCTCTCGCAGCTTGCTCAGTGCCTCTTTACGCTGAGGCAATGCAGCTGTTTCATGCTCCAGAGTCTGGATCAGATCATTGCGCTTTTGCCGCTCAGCGCGTATGTCCAACAGCTGCCGTTCATGGGCGGCCAGTTTGTGCGCGTTTTGCTCTTCCTCGCGCTGCAGTTTTAAGACCTCCTGCTGATTCGCATGCAAGGTCGCTACTGCTGGTGCAAGATCGGTCAGCCGCTGTTCTTCCCGTTCAGCCTGTTTACGCTGCTCCTCCTTACCCGCTTCCTCCTGATAGCTTTGCTCAGCCTTCTCCCAGTCGCTAGTTACACTTGCCACTTCGAGCAGCTTTGACTGTTGCGCCCTGCGCTTTTGAGCCTCTGCCTGGAGCGCTGCGTTCCATTGATCCTCGTAAGGCTGCAGCCGGTGAGCTTGTTCCGCCAGCTCCAGACGTCTCACCCGTTCTGTATGCTCCTGCAGCTTATTCTCCAGCGCATCTCGCTCCATCCGCTTTCCATCCAGGCTGCGGAAAAGCTCGTTGACCGCTTTTGCTTCGTGAAAGCGTGTCTGCTTCTCGCCCAGCGCAGCTTGCAGGGTTGTCCGTTTCAGCTGGGTCTGTGTGAGCTGCTGCTCGTAATAGGCTCTTTCCAGCCCCAATCCTTCCAGGATTTGGGTCACGTTTTGGTGCTCTTGAGCCATTGTCTTCACTAATGCGCTGTCCTCGCGAGCAGGCAATGCTGCGGAAATATGCTTGATATGCACCTCAAGCTCCGTCTGCGCGCCTTGCAGGGCTGCTTTCAATTCCTTGGTCCGCTGTTGAAAGCGGCCCTCCACCTGTTGATACAGCTGCGTGCGGAAAATCCGCCGTAAAATCTCCTCTTTATTCTCTGTCTCCGAGGTCAGAAGCTTTCGAAACTCGCCTTGCGGCAGCATGACAATTTGGCTGAATTGATCGTTTGTCAGACCGATGATGCGCTCCAATTTTTCATTAACTTCCTTAACCTTATTTCGATCCGTGACGGGGACGTCTTGTCCGTTTATAATTTCATATAATTCTATCTTGTCGCCGGTCTCATTTTTATTGGAGCCCTTGCGGTGAGCCATTTGACGCAGCACACGATATACCTTGCGGCCCACAGAAAATTCCAGCTCTACCGAGGTATGCGTATCCTCATCGGCAAAATGACTGCGCAGCATACGGGCATCGTAGCGGTCTTCTCCGCTTGCAGATCCATAAATAGCGAAACAAATCGCATCAAAAATCGTAGTTTTCCCTGCACCTGTACTCCCGGAAATAACAAACAGCCTGCGATCCCCGAGCGCGGTAAAATCAATCACTTCCCGATGCTTATAAGGTCCAAAAGCCGTCATGGTCAGCTTCAGCGGTTTCATTCGGCTTCCCCCTCCGTCCGCACGACTTCTTCAAATACCTCTTGGAACAGTCGCCGCTTATACTCGCTTATAGGATTCCCTTTCACTTCCTCATAAAAGGAGGCGAAGAGCGAGACTTGATCCTTTTTGGACCGCTCGGTGCCTTGTTCCACAAAGTCCATGCCTCCGGACCATTTCACCTTTCGTTCTACATGCATAGCATTCGGATAAACGGAGCGCACCTTTTCCATTGGGAATAATACCGGATTTTCATCCAGCAACGTCACAAACACATAATCTTCATTGATGGCATGAGTTTCAATTTGATCTATAGTTGCTTCTATCCTGCGCATGTCTCGCAGAGGCATCAGCCGCTTTTTGACCACTGACACCTGTCCTGCTCCGTCCATTTCTACCACTAAATAACCTTTTTCATGATACTGCTCGGAAATGGAATACTTAAGCGGGGAGCCTGAGTAACGGATGTTCTCTTGAAGAACCAAGTGAGCCTGATGCAAGTGTCCAAGTGCAGTATAGTGAAAAGGGGTAAAATAGGACGCGTGCACATGCTCGGCACCACCCATGGCAAGCGGACGCTCGGAGTCGCTGGTATTGTCCTCTTTCTCCCCGTGAGGCGTTACAAAAGCATGAGAGATGCAAACATGGCGCGCGGCAGGGTCCATTTGCTCAATGATTCTTACAATCAGAGCTTTCATCGCATCATCATGTGAGCGGATTTCCTCATCTCCCAGTATAAATCGCACCTGCGCAGGATCTGCATAAGGCAGGAGATGAAAATGAACTTCGCCGTGACTGTCGCTAAGGATGACGGGTTTTAGCTCTCTTTTGAGCTGGCCGGAAAGAAAAAGACCTTGACCTTCCATCATTTTCGTAGCAAAATCAAGCCTATCCGGACTATCATGATTTCCCGAAATGGCGAGTACGGGAACCTTGCAATTGATCACGATTCGTTCCAAAAGATCGTCCAGCAAATCCACTGCATCCGTAGGCGGCACAGCGCGATCGTAGAGATCTCCCGCGATAATTACCGCATCCGGCCGTTCCTCTTGAATAGCCTCAAGCAGCTGCTCCAATACGTACCGTTGATCCTGTGTCATATAAACACCTTGCACAAGCTTGCCCAAATGCCAGTCGGCTGTATGTATGAATTTCATAAATGGTATCTCCTCTATGAATCTTTCTTCTATACTACTACTTAACCACACGAGGAGTAATTTGTCAGCACCCGTTCCTTATTTGGATAAAATGGGAAACTGTTCCGTAAACGCAAGGATAAACGGCTAAGCCGTCCTAAAAGACGAGCGCGTTTGTCAAGGTTGATGAGAAGCAAGATAAGTTTAGAAAAACTTATACTTTCTGATCAACTGAAAAAGGCCGTTCATGGATGAACAGCCTTTTCATTCGTTTTATGATTTGTTCATTTAAAAATCCTTGAAAAATCCTTCAACCTTGTGAGGTGCGTTTGCAGCATCTTCATCCGTTGAGCCTAACCAATCACGGATCATCGCCAGTAATTGAGCACTATTGACCGGCTTGGTAATGTAATCGGAAGCACCTGCTTCAAGACATTGCTCCCGATCACCCTTCATAGCCTTGGCGGTCAGCGCAATGATCGGCAGCTCCTGGAATTCCGGATTCTCCCGGATGGTGCGAGTTGTCTCATACCCATCCATGACCGGCATCATAATATCCATTAATACAATTTTGATATCCGGTGTCTCTTCCAAAATCTTGATCGCATCATGACCGTTCTCGGCAGCAATGACTTTCATTCCGTGACGTTCCAAAATGGTCGTCAATGCAAAAATATTACGGATATCGTCATCAACGACGAGCACTTTCTTGGTCTCGATCATCGCATCGGATTGATGAAGCTTGACAAGTGTTTCCTTGGAGCCATCCGGCAGATTCTCCGCTTTCCGATGGAGGAAAAGTGTCGTTTCATCCAATATTTGAATATTCGATTTCACTTCTTTGATTATCGCCGTTTTCATGAGTTCTTCGAGCTCATTTTCTTCCTCGGCAGACAGCTTCTTGCTGCGATTCAGGACGATGGGCCTGTATTTGTTTTTTGGATTTTTTTGCATTTCCCGCACAAATTGAGTTACCGTCATATCAGGCAAATCGATGTCAGCCAGCACACAATCAAAATCTTTTGATTTCAATTGATTCAATGCTTTGCGCCCCGTATCTACTGCTATGATTTTGATATCCTTGTAGTCGATCAGCTCCACGAATTGTTTCCGGCGCTCCACGTTGTTCACTGCGATAAGCAGAGTATGATGAGATTTATCCGAGAATTCATTGATCTTATTCAGTGCATTTTCCAGATCCTCTTTGCTTACCGGCTTGTAAATATAGTCATACACGCCTTTTTGCAAAAGTTGAATCTCATCTTCTTCCACGGTAATGACACAGACTGGAATATGGCGGACAGAAATATCATTTTTCAAATGTTCAATGACGAGCCATCCATCCGTGTCCTTCAGATGCAGATCCAAGGTTATCGCCGCAGGCTGGTATTTGTGCGCAAGCTCCAAAGCATCCGAGCCTTTATTGGTGATGATGACTTTGATTTCTTTTTTCCTCAGAGTATCCAGCAAAATTTCGTTGAATTTAAGATCATCTTCAATAACCAGGAAGACACGATCATTCGGTGAGATGTTATCTCTGTCATCGATAATTTCCTCATCCACATTCATAAAATTGCGGGTCCGTTTCGGAGGAGTCACATCAATGACTTCCGGCACATATTTGGCTTCCTCCTCCGGATCGAGGAAATCTCCATCCAGCGGCAGGTACAGGTTAAAGGTTGAGCCTTTTCCGACTACGCTGTAGAGCGTGATTTCGCCACCCAGCATGGAGGCTAATTCACGTGAAATAGCAAGACCTAATCCCGTACCGCCATATTCACGGTTCGTGCTTCCATCCGCTTGCTGGAAGGCTTCGAAAATAATTTGCTGCTTATCCTTGGAGATTCCGATGCCCGTGTCGCTGACGGAGAAGCAAAGCACCGATTGGGCTCGATTCAACGTTTCGTTATCCCTGCTCCATTCGTTCGTGGCTTGGCGAATAAGAAGCATGACGCGGCCCTTTTCCGTGAATTTGAAAGAATTGGAAAGCAGATTTTTGAGAATTTGCTGCAATCTCTTGCCGTCGGTGACAATTTTCTCCGGTACATTCGGTTCGAGTTTAATGACGTATTCGAGCTTCTTCTCATCAATCATATGACGGAAGGTGCGGTCTAATCCATCGGTTAATTCACTGATCGAGGTTTCGCTGTATTCGGCTGTAGTCGTGCCGGATTCAATCTTGGATAAATCCAGAATATCATTGATCAAACTAAGCAGCTCGTAGCCTGAATCTTGAATCGTTTTGGCGAATTTCACTTGAATCTCGGTCAGGTTCTCTTCCGGATTTTCCACCAGCTGTTCCGCAAGCAATAACAAGGAATTCAGCGGTGTTCTGAGTTCATGCGACATGTTGGCAAAAAACTGTGATTTGTACTTGGAGGTCACCACAAGCTGTTCTGCTTTTTCCTCCAGGAAGCGTTTGGCGACCTCGACCTCGTTGTTTTTGCTTTCCACTTCGGCTTTTTGGATAACAAGCAGCTTGGCTTTTTCCTCCAGCTCCTCGTTTGTGTTTTGCAGCTCCATTTGCTGGTTCTGCAGCTCTTCGGTCAAGGATTGGGACTGCATCAGCAGCTCCTCTGTTCGCTGGTTGGCCTGCATCGTGTTAATCACGATCCCAATGGATTCGGTCAGCTGATCCAGGAAGGCTAGATCAATTTCACTGAAAGGACGGAAGGAAGCGAGCTCAAGTACAGCCAGCACCTGATCTTCAAAGATAATCGGAAGCAGCACAATGTTAAGCGGCTTTCCTTCCCCCAAACCGGATGAAATGACCACATAATCAGAAGGTACATTGGTGAGCAAAATTCGTGAATTCTCAATTAAGCACTGGCCCACCAGGCCTTGCCCCTCCCTGAATTCGTTAGACAGATTCTTGCGCTGCTGATAGGCATAGCTGGCAAACAGCTTCAGTACGGCCTCGCCGTTCTGAGGCTCATTAATGTAGAAAACTCCATGCTGCATGGAAACCAGCGGCGCCAGCTCGGAAAGAATCATGCGGCAAACCGCATACAGATCTCTTTGGCCCTGCAGCAATCGGGAAAATTTGGCCAGGTTGGTCTTCAGCCAATCCTGCTCGGTATTGATGCGGGTCGTTTCCTTCAGGTTGCGAATCATCTCATTCATGTTATCCTTCAGCGTTGCCAATTCGCCTGCTGTGGCGACATCAATCGTTCTGGAGAGGTCACCCTTCGTCACCGCTGTCGCAACGTTCGTAATGGCTCGCACCTGAGTGGTCAATGTACTCGCCATATAGTTAACGTTATCGGTCAGATCGCGCCAAGTACCGGCTGCGCCTGGAACGTTCGCTTGTCCGCCCAGCTTACCTTCCGCTCCTACCTCGCGAGCCACGGTAGTAACCTGATCGGCGAAGGTAGCCAGCGTATCGATCATGTTATTGATCGTATCTGTAAGCTCTGCGATTTCACCTTTGGCTTCAACGTTCAGCTTCCTGTTCAAGTTACCGTTAGCAACGGCCGTAACGACCTTGGCGATGCCGCGCACTTGATCGGTCAGATTCGTCGCCATGATATTAACGTTATCGGTAAGATCCTTCCAGGTTCCGCCGACGCCGCGCACCTGCGCTTGCACGCCCAGCTTACCGTCCGTACCAACCTCGCGGGCAACCCTCGTAACCTCGGATGCGAAGGAGTTCAGTTGATCCACCATCGTATTGATGGTGTTCTTCAGTTCGAGCAGCTCACCTTTAACATCGACGGTGATTTTCTTGGACAAATCGCCGTTCGCAACCGCCGTCGTCACACCTGCGATATTACGCATCTGAATCGTCAGGTTGCTGGCCATATAGTTAACCGTATCCGTTAAGTCTTTCCATGTTCCGGATACGTCTTTTACGTCTGCTTGTGCGCCCAGCTTTCCTTCTGTCCCTACCTCGCGGGCTACGCGGGTTACCTCGGACGCGAAGTTGCTGAGCTGATCCACCATCGTATTGATCGTGCTTTTCAGCTGCAGCATTTCTCCCTTGACGTCAACGGTGATCTTTTTGCCCAGATCCCCCTTCGCAACCGCGGTTGTAACATCAGCGATATTACGCACCTGGTCGGTCAAATTGCTGGCCATGTAATTAACGCTTTCGGTAAGGTCTCTCCACGTCCCGCCGACCCCCTTAACCTGAGCTTGTCCGCCCAGCCTTCCTTCAGTACCAACCTCCCGCGCCACCCGCGTAACCTCGGACGCAAAGGTGGAGAGCTGGTCCACCATCGTATTGATCGTATTTTTCAGTTCGAACATTTCCCCTTGAACGTCGGCCGTAATCTTCTTCGACAGATCCCCGTTCGCAACAGCTGTTGTCACGACGGCGATATTACGCACCTGACCCGTCAAGTTGGAGGCCATATTGTTAACGCTCTCGGTCAAATCCCGCCATGTTCCGGCGACGCCTTTAACCTGAGCTTGTCCGCCGAGCATACCGAGCGTTCCTACCTCACGCGCCACACGCGTAACCTCGGAGGCAAACATGGAGAGCTGATCCACCATCGTATTGATCGTATTTTTCAATTCTAGAATTTCGCCTTTGGCGTTAACCGTAATCTGCTTAGATAGATCACCCTTCGCAACCGCGGTTGTAACCTCGGCGATGTTTCGCACTTGATCCGTCAATGTACCCGCCATGAGATTAACGTTGTCCGTCAAGTCCTTCCATGTACCGGATACGCCTTTAACATCAGCTTGTCCCCCGAGAATACCTTCCGTAGAAACCTCGCGCGCTACACGCGTAACCTCTGAAGCGAAGGTTGAAAGCTGCTCCACCATCGTATTGACCGTGCTCTTGAGCTGGAGCATTTCCCCTTTGACATCTACCGTGATCTTCTTGGATAGATCCCCGTTCGCAACGGCAGTCGTGACTTCGGCTATGTTCCGCACCTGATTCGTCAAATTGGTCGCCATCGAGTTAACGCTTTCTGTCAAATCGCGCCATGTACCGGCAACATCCGTAACCTCAGCTTGTCCGCCAAGGATCCCCTCGGTTCCAACCTCTCGAGCCATCCGTGTAACCTCGGAGGCGAAAGTCGAAAGCTGATCCACCATCGTATTGATCGTGATCTTTAGCTCAAACATTTCCCCTTGGACGTCGGCCGTAATTTTCTTCGATAAATCTCCGTTCGCAACCGCGGTTGTAACGACCGCGATGTTTCGCACCTGATCGGTCAAATTGCTCGCCATGTTATTAACGCTCTCGGTCAAGTCGCGCCATGTTCCGGAAACGTCCTTAACATCCGCTTGTCCGCCCAGCTTGCCTTCGGTACCAACCTCCCGAGCAACCCTTGTAACCTCGGAAGCAAAGGTGGAAAGCTGATCCACCATCGTATTGATTGTATTTTTCAGTTCAAGGAATTCGCCTTTCGCATTAACTGTAATTTGCTTGGATAAGTCCCCTTTTGCAACGGCTGTTGTAACTGCGGCGATATTACGCACCTGATCCGTCAAGTTGGAAGCCATGTTGTTAACGCTGTCCGTTAAATCCTTCCATGTGCCGGAAACACCTTTTACATCAGCTTGTCCGCCCAGCTTCCCGTCCGTACCTACCTCGCGTGCAACACGTGTAACCTCGGAAGCAAAAGTACTGAGTTGATTCACCATCATATTAATGTTATTGGCCGAACGCTGGAATTCCCCCGTCAAGGCTCTTCCTTCAAACTCAAGCTCTACCTTCTGGGACAGATCTCCCTGCGCAACGGCGTTGATAACACGAACCATTTCACTGGTTGGTTGAATCAAGTCAATAACGAGCCCATTCAGGGACTCAAAGACAGCTTCCCAAGAACCGCCTGTATTTTTGTGCGCAAATCTCCGGCTCAATTGCCCTTCTTTACCTACAACCTTGGCAACGGTCTGAACCTCGGTGACCAAGCTTTCCTGCATATCCATAATCTCATTAAAGGTATCCGCTACTTTTCCTGCTATACCGGTGTGATCATAAGGCATACGGTATGAAAAGTTCCCTTTTTTCAGAGCCATTAAAGCATTTAACAGTTCACCAGAATCTAGCTGGTCTTTCATAATTTCTTTGTTATTTTGCTCTTTTTCAGGCATTTTCTCTATCCTTTCTACTATATATTTGCTACTTCTATTTTACTACTTTATACAAAAACTGTCATTTATCAAAAGATTAAAATAGTCAGATATACCCCCGTTAACAGAATCATGCAAGACGTTTCGACAAAGTATTCTCTGTTTATATACCCAATTAGTAATGGGTTGAAACAGGTGTGAAAAAAATAAAAAATATCCGGTGGATGGTGATCTGCCGGATACTTTTTCAATTACATCTTAAACTGTTGAATCATCGACAAACGCAGTTCCCATGCCTTCGTGCTTAAATCCACCGGATACATTTCCGGGTTCAGCTTGCGCAAATACTCCGGCCAAAAAAAAGTCAGCTGAGCTCGATGGTGCGCCCGAATTTGCTGCAGATCAGGGAGATCAACCACCAGCTCGCCGCCTTTAAAAATAGGCGACAGCAAGGTCATCGCTTCATAATTCTCCATATATTTATGAATATATGGATGCAAGGGATCGAACAGCTTGATTCGCATTCCCTGCCGCACATCCTCCTCTTCCCTTAATGCAATGTAATCAGCTTCCGCTTTTCCCGTTTCTCTGTTTATGATGCGATAAACTTCTTTCACGCCGGGTGCTGATACCTTTTCGGGGTTCCCCGATATTTTAATGACCGGGATGTAAGCCCCGTCTTTCTCGCGCGCCACAAGCTTGTAGACCCCACCTAACGACGGCTGATCCTCGGCGGTGATCAGATGAGTGCCGACACCCCAAACGTCAATTTTCGCACCCTCTGCCTTGAGGTTGAAAATGATGTTCTCATCGAGTTCGTTCGATGCGACAATTTGAACATAGCTCAGGCCGGCAGCGTCCAGCATTTTTCTCGCGCCTTTGGACAGATACGCCAAGTCTCCGCTGTCCAGACGAATGGCATTCATGCGTTTGCCTTGCCCCTCCAGCCATTTGGCTGTTCGGATGGCGTTCGGAACTCCGCTTTTTAAAGTGTCATAGGTGTCTACCAGGAGGGTCACCTGATCGGGAAGAGCCTCCGCGTATTTCTGAAACGCTTCTGCTTCCGTATCATGGCCCTGAATCCAGCTGTGCGCATTCGTTCCTTTGGTCGGAATACCGAACAGCATGCCTGCTCGCAAATTGGAGGTCGCATCAAAGCCAGCGATGTAGGCCGCTCTTGCTCCCCATACCGCAGCATCGGCTTCCTGCGCTCGTCGAGTTCCAAACTCCAGAAGGATGTCGTTCAGAGTGATTTGCTTGATGCGCGATGCTTTTGTTGCGATCAGGGTCTGATAATTCAAGAAGTTCAGTATGGCCGTCTCCACCAATTGGGCTTCAAAAACCCTGGCCTCCACTCGAATGAGGGGCTCGTTCGCGAATACAACGGTTCCTTCCTGTACGCAGGATAGATCTCCGCTGAAGCGAAAGCTGCGCAGCTCATCAAGAAATTCAGTCTTGTAATTCTCCTCCTGCCGCTCCAAAAAGGCTATTTCTTCGTCGCCGAAGGACAAGCTGCGAATATAATCCACAATGCGCTGAAGCCCTGCAAACACGGCATATCCATTTCCGAAAGGGAGCTTGCGAAAATACCCCTCAAACACGGCTTTTTCCTGATGGGAACCATTTAGAAAATGGGCATACATCATATTAATTTGGTATTTATCCGTGTGCAGCGTCAGATTATCGTACGACATGGCTTTACCTCCCGATTTCTCCGTAGAACCTAATAGACGGCTGCATGCATAGAATTGTTTCATTTGGCTATTTTATTCAAACAATCCGTAATTGGGTTAATAAATAGAATTGGAGGTGTTTAAGATGACAGAACCGGAAAAGAAGCCGAGTCCTACTCCCGAAATTCCGCCTAAACAACCGCCTGAGGTTAAACCGGAGCCCGTTCCCGAGGTCAAACCGGTACCATCTCCCGAAATTAAGCCGGATGTGATTCCAGAGATCAAGCCTGAGGTCACACCGGAGGTCCCGCCGCAGGGGATACCTGAAATACCTGCAAATCCCGCTCCAGGAATACCAGAATTAATTTAAAAAACCATTAAAGCTGCCCTATTGCCATAAAGGTCTTCATCTTGAAGGCCTTTTTGTCATTTCCGTAAATATGTATTGCCCAGTGTTTCCAGATAGTGTATTTTGATTTTATCAGGCAGTCATAGAAATGGAAGTGGGCTTTATGCGCAAGGTTTCAATCCAGGTGGTGAATCCGGGGGATAAGCTGGCTCGTGATATTACGATGGATAACGGAAATGCTCTCCTTGTTTCAGGCAGGGAATTAAACACTGTTTTAATCCAAAGATTAAAAGCTCAAGGTATTGATACGGTTTACATAGAGGACAAGCTCACTGAAGACATCCGGCCTTTTGAAACCCTGAATGAAGAAACACGGCTGCGAACCATTCAGGCCATGCGACATTCCGTGACGCTGACCGAAGATCCAGTATTGGACGCACGTGCGGCTGTTCCCAAGCTCTCTTCCATATTCAGAGATGTATTCCGGGGATTATTAAACGACATCATGCAGCAAGGACCCATGCTGATTCATCTTGCCGATCTCTTTGTGACGGATGATTACTTGTTTCATCAAGCCATCAATGTCACCGCTTTATCGATCATTGTCGGCGTATCCAAAGGCTATAGCGAGAAACAGCTGGAGGAACTCGGTATCGGTGCGCTGCTAGCGGACATCGGTATGGTGAAGCTGCCTAAGTCGCTTTGGAATAAGCAATCGTCGCTTTCTGCTGAAGAGCGGGAGCAGCTCCGCAGGCATCCGGAGGAAGGATATTTGTTCCTGCGCAAGCAGGAGGATATCAGCATGCTTTCCGCGCTGTGCGCCAGACAGCATCATGAGCGCTATGACGGCAAAGGATATCCGCACGGATTAAAAGAGGACGAAATTCACGAATATGCCCAAATCATTGCGATAGCTGACGTTTACTCGGCGCTCACCTCTACACGAATGCACCGCCAGCGCTATACACCCGGAGAAGCTCTGGAATACTTATATGGGGCGGGCAATTCGCAGTTTTCATTAAGCTTGCTGCAATTATTTACCTCACAGGTTGCAGTCTCTCCGGTTGCATCCACCGTGCTGCTCAATACGGGCCAACTTGGCGTTATAGCCGAAGTAAAGCCCTCGCTCGTCACCCGTCCCATCGTCCGAATCATCCGCGAATCCGATGGATCAACAGCCCAGCTTCAGCGAAATCTCGATTTGAGCCTGCAGCATAATGTAACCATCGTCAATTTGGTGTAGCCGCTGGCTTTCACCAATATTCAGGCTGATCTTCTTCAGCGATACTTTGCAGATCAAGTACTTGGATACTATAAATCGGATAATGCCGGGATAGGGCATGCTGCCGGGCAAGCTCTTTCATATATTTTGGGGAGCCGACTTGTTCCTCGTCATACACAAGGATGATGCCGTCCGTGTTCCGCAGTAAAAATTTATTTTTCTCGGCGAACTGCCAAGGGCCTGAGTATTTACTTTTCGTAACGCTGTTTGTATAATTTGCCTGCTGAATCACGCTTTGGTACAAGCGTTTCTTTTCATCAGACCAGTTCTCGTCTTGCTCCAAAAAAGGCGTAATGACAGCTAATCGAAGGCTTTCATAAGTACTCTTCAGCTCCAGTACCGCCTCTGCGGCCCACAGCTCTACACCCCACTGTCCACTGACGACGATCCATTCCAGACCCTCATCCAGCAAGGCAATGACTTGCTTTTTGATCGCTTTTTTGATAACTTCAATACCCGGGTGCTTGAGCGAAAAAATGCCCAATTCCGTCGCCTTGTAACCCGTAATTAAAACACTCTTCACTGATTGAACACCCCTAAACCCTATATGTCGCCAGGCTGGTTGATTTCATTATATACTTATAAGGAGCACACATCCATGATTACCGAACCCTACAGAGACACTTTTACGGGCGGGCGCATCCTGATCATGACCGCTGTTGCGGTCGAGCAGGAAGCGGTACTGCGCGGGCTGCAAGGCGACAACAGGTTTGACGTCCTGCTTGCAGGCGTCGGACCGGCTTCAGCAGCGGCCCGCACAGCTGCAGCGCTGACCACCGCCGACTACGGCTTGGTGGTGAGCGCCGGAATCGGCGGCGGCTTCATGGGACAAGCCGCCGTCGGCACTTTGGCGGTGGCGAACAGAATTGTCGCCGCCGATCTGGGCGCAGAGACTGCTGAAGGCTTCAGCAGTCTGGAGGAGCTGGGCTTCGGCTCCGCCAGCATCGAGGCAGATGCCGCGATGGCGAGGCGGGTCGCCGAAGCAATGGAAGCGTCCGGGCTGCAGGTCCGGACGGGGCCTGTACTGACCATGTCGACCGTGACAGGGTCAGCCGCGACTGCGGCGAAGCTGGCGGTCCGGGTGCCGGGCGCAGTCGCGGAAGCGATGGAGGGCTTCGGCGTGGCCACCGCAGCCGCCCATCGCGGCATCGCGGTTTTGGAAATCCGCGCGATTTCCAACCCGGTCGGTCCTCGCGACCGAGCCGCCTGGCGGATCGGTGAAGCCTTGGCCGCATTGGAAGCGGCGAGTAAAATATTAATGGAGGTTTTAGGATGACCCTGAAGATAGCTTTTTCCCCATGTCCCAATGACACTTTTGTTTTTCATGCCTGGGTTCACGGGCTGATTCCCGGCGCACCGCAGCTTGACGTCTTATATGCCGACATTGATGTTACCAATACTCTGGCAGCCGGTACGTCGAGCGGGCTTGATGTGCTCAAGATCTCGTATGCCGCCTTGCCATGGGTCTTGTCCGAATATGCGTTGCTGCCTTGCGGGGGAGCATTGGGCAGGGGCTGCGGACCGCTGGTTTTGACCCAAAGCGGCGGCGCTGCCTCCAGCTCCCAGGATCCGTCAGCGTTGGCGGGCAAACGAGTGGCCGTGCCCAGCGAGCGATCCACCGCCTACCTGCTGTTCCGGTTGTGGGCGGCCCAGAATGTGCCGGGTGGCGTAGGCGAGATCGTGGTTATGCCTTTTCATGAGATCATGCCTGCGGTACGCGATGGTTTGATCGATGCCGGGCTGGTGATTCACGAAGCGCGCTTCACTTACCCTGCATACGGGCTGACCCTGATGACCGACCTCGGCAGCTGGTGGGAAGCCGATACGGGTTTGCCGATTCCGCTGGGTGCGATTGTCGCCCGGAGATCCTTGGACCTGGATGCGATTGCGGGCTATATCCGCACTTCGGTTGAACAGGCATGGGCACAACCGGCGTTGTCCAAGCAATATGTGATGAGCCACTCACAAGAGCTGGCTCCGGAAGTGGCGCAGGCGCACATCGAGCTGTACGTGAACGAATTCACGGCCAATTTGGGCGATAGCGGATATGCAGCAGTTACCGCTTTGCTGAGTCGAGCCGCGCAGGAAGGGCTTGTGCCTGAGATCGATTGGGCGAAGCTGCGGTGAATGACATGAAAAAGAGCCAAACCAGATAGCGGTTTGTCTCTTTTTTTTGTGCTGCCGCAGGTCCATATCTGCGATTAAAGCAAATCCCATACCTGCTTGCCAATCAAAAGCAAGCTAATGCCGATAAACAAAGGCTTCACATAGCGAGCACCTTGACGGATCGCAACCTGCGAGCCGATAAGGGAACCTGCAATCATCGCAGCCGCCAGCGGCAAGCCGATTTGGTAATTGACCGATCCGAGCAGAATGAAGGTCACCAGGCTTGCGAAGTTGCTGGCAAAATTGAGCACCTTAGCATTCCCTGCGGCATTGACAAAATCAAATCCCAGCAGCAAAAAGGTGAAGATCAGGAACGACCCGGTTCCCGGTCCAAAGAAGCCATCATAACCGCCCAAGAAAAGCGCCGCAAGGGCCATATAGACCCCCGATTTGGCGGACAGCTTCTGATAGGTGGTGATTTCCCCCCAGTTTTTGCGAAAAAGGGTGTAAATCGTAACGGCAATCAGCAGCACGATGACGAGCGGCTTTAGCGAAGCGGACGGGATTTTCTGCAGAATCAGCGTACCGGCCGCGGCTCCGACGAGCGCCAGGGGAAATAGTCCCCGGACGAGCTTCAGATCTATTTTACCCGAACGCAAAAATGATAAGGTACTGGTTAGAGCAGATAAGGTCCCCCCCAGTTTATTCGTTCCAAGCGCCAAATGTGGAGGCATGCCCGTCATGAGCAGAACCGGGATTGAAATCATCCCTCCGCCTCCGACGACAGAATCTACAAATGCTGCCAGAAAGCCCCCGGTTATCACGAGAAGCAGCATGTCCCAAGTTACATTTTCCAAAGTCTAAGACTCCTCTAGTTAGTTTATGCGAACCTCCAGGCGCTTGGCGATCCGCGATAATGTGAAATTGGTCAGGAAATACAGCAGAGCTGCAGCAAGTAAAGCTGGGATCGTATAATCAAAATGCTGGGCAGCAATGATTTTGGATTGATTCATGAGCTCCGGCAAGCTGATGATGACCGCGAGTGAAGTGTCTTTCACCAGTGAGATGAACTGGCTCACGATGGGCGGCACCATTCGCCGCAAAGCCTGAGGCAGCACGATATGCCACAGCGTCTGAAAGCTGCTCAGACCTGACGAGCGTGCGGCTTCGATCTGGCCTTTGTCCACGGAACGCAGCCCGCCTCTGACGATTTCTGCAATCATCGCACTTTCGAATACGGTTAAGGCAGCAACTGCCGACCAGAAGATACTGATCTTGATCCCTACCTCCGGAAGTGCAAATCGGGTGAAGAAAATAATTAACAAGAGCGGCAGATTGCGAATCATCTCCACGAGAAATGCCAAGATCCTGGAGATAATCGGCACCTTCGAGTAGCGGACCGTTCCAACGATACAGCCAATGATGAAGCTGAGCACGATCGAAAGGGCCGCAACCTCCAAAGTAATCAAAAAGCCTTGCAGCAAAAATTTGAGATAAGCAGGCTGATAAGCATCAGTAAAATTCATGGCTCTCCTCCTTATCCCGATTTAGCCAGGCGGCGTTCCAACAGGCCCGACGCGTAACTGAGCGGAATGGTCAGGATCAAGTAAAACAATCCGACGATGATATAGGTGTCGAATGTGATGAATGTTTCGGCTTCCACTTTCTCTCCAAAATACATCAAATCCAGACCAGCCACAACGCTAAGAATCGATGAGTTTTTCACCAGGTTGAGAAACTGGTTGCTGATCGGCGGAACGACAATCTTGATCGCTTGCGGAAGAATGACATTCAGCATAGCCTGCCCATAGGTTAGCCCGGATGCTCTTGCCGCTTCCATCTGCCCCTTGGGTACGGACATGATGCCCGCCCTGATCGCCTCGGCGATGTAAGAAGCTGTATACACAATCAGGCCAAGTGTTCCACAAATAAAGCCGCTCATGGTTATTCCTAACGAAGGCAGACCGAGATAGAACGCATAGACAACCAGTAATAGCGGGATGTTGCGGATAAATTCCACATAAATGGTTCCGACCCAGTTCAGCGGCTTGAATGGAGCTATCCGCATGACAGCTAAGAGCGTACCCAGCAGGAAGCTTCCAATCAGGGCAAGCACACTGGCCAATATCGTATGGTAAAATCCTCTCAAAAATAAATCGTAATAATTGATCAGGACGGAAAAGTTAAGCATCCCCGATTTTCACATCCTTTCTCTCTATCCGTACATCTATTTATTTCTTGGGCTTCTCGCCGATCCACTGCTCGTAAGTCTTATCGTAAGTCCCATTGTCTTTGATCTCTTTCAAAAAGGCGTTAACGTAGGTAACGAACTCAGTTTGGCCCTTCTTAATGGCGATACCGTAAGGCTCATCGGTAAAGTTGTCACCGACAACTACATAGTTAGGATCTTGTTTCATCATACCGTAAAGGATGGCGTTATCTGTTGTCAGCACGTCGCCTTGACCGGCTTTCAATGCTGTGAAAGCATCTTGATAATTAGCAAATTCCAGTACTTCGCACTCCGGTGCTTTCTCTTTGATGTTTTTCACGGAAGTAGAACCCTTGGCGCCCAAGACCTTGGTACCTTTCTTCACATCAGCAATAGATTTGATCGGGCTGCCTTTTTTGACCAGCAGCGATTGTCCGGCTTTGAAATAAACGTCTGTGAAGTCAACTTGCTGCTTGCGTTCTTCGTTGATGGTCATGGTTGCGATAATCATATCAATATCCCCGTTGTTCAACATCGGGATCCGTGTCTGCGAGGTAACTTCCTTCAACTCGAGCTTGGACTCGTCGCCAAATATTTTCTTGGCCAGCGCTTTGGCAATGTCAATATCGAAGCCTTCCACTTTGTTTGTAATGGGATCTTTCAGACCAAACAATTTCGTGTCGAACTTGACACCTGCAACCAGCTTGCCGCGCTTCTTGATTTCTTCCAATTTGGCGCCGGAAGCAGTAGTTCCGCCGGATGGACTGGCCGATGGAGCTACACTGGCCGCCGGTGTTGCAGTTGGGGTTGCAGTTGGAGCCGCAGAGGATCCTCCGGCATTCGTTCCCGCAGTGTTCTTGCCGCATGCTGCGAGTGCCAGCAGCACCATCATCATAACCAAGCTAAGACTCATGAACTTTCTTGTTTGTTTCATTGAAAATTTCCCCTCTCCAATTGTTTTTTTAATGATTGATCAAACGGCTAAGGAACAGCTTCGCCCGCTCTTCCCGCGGATTGTCAAAGAAGTCATCCGGCTTCGCTTCCTCGACAATGCGGCCTTGGTCCATAAAGACGACGCGATCCGCGACCTCCCTGGCAAAGCCCATTTCGTGCGTGACTACAACCATGGTCATTCCTTCTTTGGCGAGTGTCTTCATGACGTCGAGCACTTCGCCGATCATTTCCGGATCGAGCGCCGAGGTCGGCTCATCGAACAGCATGATCTTCGGTTTCATAGCCAGCCCTCTTGCGATGGCAACCCGCTGCTGCTGTCCACCAGAAAGATTGGACGGAAATACATCCGCCTTCTCCGGGATGCCGACCTTCTCGAGGTACAGCATTGCGGTTTCTTTCGCTTGCTTCTCGGACACCCCCAGCACTTTAATCGGTGCCAAGGTGATGTTGTCAATGACCCTCTTATGCGGATACAGATTGAAATGCTGGAATACCATGCCAATATCCTGCCGCAGCTTGTTGATATTAGTTTTCTTGTCACCTACATTTGCCCCGTTTACAGTCAGCTCTCCGCCCGAGATGGACTCGAGCCGATTGATACACCGCAGCAGGGTGCTTTTCCCCGAGCCCGAAGGCCCAATGACAACTACGACCTCGCCTTGAGCAATTTCCATATTGATGTCCTGCAAGACGTGAAACTGTCCATAATATTTGTTTACCTGCCGAAATGATATCATCGACAATCCCCCCATCTATTTGACATATTCGACCGTCGGTTGAAAAAATCCTTTTTGTACAAGAAAGTTTGAATATCCTAAAGACATTACCCATAAAATGAATCCGTAAATCACCTTAGAATGGTATAATGAAAGAATACAAGTCTATGAGAGTGAGATGTAACATGGAAAAAAACGAAAAATATCTGGGTGATATTTCGATTTTCGCGGATCGACATCAGATGATAAAAATCGTCAATAAATCGATGTTTACTTTCCTCAAATATGCGGAGGATGATCTGATCGGTGAACCCATTCAGAAGCTCTTACCTCATTATAATTTAAATTCGATTGTCGTGGATCATCGCGATTATATTCCATTTACGGATACACTTCTTGTGAACGCTTATGAAGATGAAATCCCTATTTGCGCTGCGGCATCTGCTTTCTATGATCAACATGGAGACTTGAACGGCATCTGGATCTTGCTGCAGGATATCAGCAGTCAAAACCAGGAACGAATTCCGCTCACCGATATAGAAAACCGGTATAAGGCGATGACTGATTATTCGCTGGATGCCGTAATTGTCATTAATTCCTCCAATCTCGTGATCGAATGGAACCAGCGGGCTGAAGCACTTTTTGGTTGGAGCAAGGAAGAAGCGTTAGACCGTGAGCTATCCGGTTTAATTGTTCCTGAAGCGGTACGGGAAGCGCACCGCAACGGGATTAAACGATTTATGGCAACTGGCCAGGCGAAGATACTCAATCAACGGATCGAGATCAACGCCATGCATCGCGACGGGCATGAATTTCCGGTAGAATTGACAGTAACTCCGATTAAATGGGGAGATACGTTTCTGTTCTCTTCATTCGTCAGGGACATCTCGCTTCGCAAGGAGTTTGAACAGCAGTTATTGCTAGCTAAAGAAGCTGCCGAGAGCGCGAATCGGGGGAAAAGCCTGTTTTTGGCGACTATGAGCCATGAGATTCGTACGCCGTTAAATGGAATCGTGGGCATGACCCAGTTATTACAGGAAACCCGGCTTGAACATCAGCAGAGAGAATATGTCAACATGCTTTCACACAGCACCAATGCGCTGCTCTCGATTATCAATGATATTCTTGATTTTTCCAAAATAGAATCCGGCATGGTTGAGCTGGAACAGCGAGCCTTTGATCTCCAGGAATTAATTAAAGAAGTATTTGCTATCCTCTCCTCATCGATTAACGAAAAAGAAATAGAAGTGTCTTACACGCTCTCTTCCGATGTTCCGCTCACTTTGGTCGGGGATAGCACACGGCTAAGACAAATTCTGCTCAATATCATGGGAAATGCAGTTAAGTTTACGCATCACGGTTACATCAGATTGGCCGTTGAGCCTGCAGGGGGCCGGAAGTTGAAAATTATTATTTCAGATACCGGCATCGGCATAGAACTAACCAAGAGAGATCAGCTATTTAAACCATTCTCCCAACTGGATGCATCCACGACGCGCGACTTCGGAGGAACAGGATTAGGGCTTGCTATCAGCAAAAGCTTAGTAGAGTTGATGGGTGGAGAAATTTGGTTAGAGGAGGACGGAAAGCCAGGTGCCACTTTTGCATTTACGATGCAATATATGCCCCATGACGATAACCAGATCTTATCCGGTACGGCTATCAATAACGTGCTGAATTTCCCTAAACAGTCTAATCTCTCCATCCTGGTAGCAGAGGATAATGAAATCAATCAAATCGTTTTGGTCAAAATCCTCCAAAAACACGGCTACCGGGCAGATGTGGTGGAATCCGGGGATCAAGTTTTGGAAGCGGTGAGAAAGAAAAGCTACGATCTCATACTAATGGACGTGAATATGCCCATTTTGGACGGTGTTCAGACTACTCAGCAAATAAGAAAGCTTCTGCCTTTTGCCGATCAGCCCAAAATTGTGGCCGTAACTGCTAATGCTTTCAAATCCGATAAAGACCATTATTTAGCCATCGGCATGGATGATTATATCAGTAAGCCGATCCAGCGCGAGGAATTACTGCGGATTCTCAAAAACGTGGAAGGCAAATAATTAGTTCTAGCTTCTTTCATCTAAAAAGGTCAAATGATTCTGTTCCGAAAAACTCTTCAGCTTTGCTGCCATATCATCCACTTTAAAGCGGTTTAAAAATTTGGAATACACCCATCGCTGCTTGCCCTTTTGTTCAACCAATACGTATCCAGGCTTGACGATGATTTGCTTGATATTTTCAGCATATAAGGTGTATTCCTTGACAAGCCCTCTTTTTGCAAGACTAGCCTTGTTCACTTTAAGGTAAGGACGACGGACAAAATATACAAACAGTCCCAGGACGAAATAACTGGCCATTGTGAATAAGGACATATTGCCTTGTCCTGCTTGTGGAGAGGTAACGATCAAAAATAAGAGAACAATTAAACATAATAGAGTAAGTAATGTACTTCTACCTTTAAACACTTGAGGCTGATCTCGATCAGTGATAAGGGGAATGCCTTGTTTCAAACGATTTTTATTGGCTGCTTTAGTGTTTTTACGCACCATTCTTTCCCAATTACGCGACATTCATATAACCTCCAAAATTAAGAGTCACTGCAACAAATATAAGCTTAACCAGTATAGCAGATTCTGCGCTGGCTAAGCTTATTCAATTATCGATCCTTCTAAACTCTACACCCCATTTTGATTAAGCGGTTCTTCTTCATTGCCTTCATTAAGATCATCCTTCATGATATTAACCGGGGTTGTGTTTTTTGCGTTTTCCAATATGTCGTTTACAAAAGCCATATCCTGATTTCTTGCTTTCATGTTTGCAGTTCCTGCATAATTTCCACGGTGCTTTTTATTTTCCATTTTTCCAAAAATCACTCCTTTTATTTAATACAAATATAGGATGTGTTAATGACCTAATTATTATTTTAACAACGGCCAGAACTAGGCAACCATCCCGGCACTCTCTCTATGGTATAGCAGATTCTTATTCTCCTTATGGAGGTGTGCTATGGGTATAGAGTTAATCGGGCTGCATTGGTTGTATTTAGCAATTGTCATTATGCTAATCGGTTGTATGATCCTGCGAAGAGACACCACTTTATTGTGTATCTTGGGGATTTTCCTGATAGGAATCCTGGCGACTAATTCGATTGCTTCTTCAGTAGCGGTATTTTTACCAGCTTCATTTTTGCCATCAAAGAGCTCCTTAGTACGATTCTCATTATTTCGACCATCGTCGCTATGAGCCGGGTGCTGACCAATACCGGTATCAACGAAGTTATGGTCTCGCCGTTTACCCGCTTGATGCGGACCCCTTCTTGGGCTTATTGGACGATCGGGATCGTCATGATGGTTATTTCGTGGTTTTTCTGGCCGTCACCGGCGGTTGCGTTGATCGGTGTTGTACTGCTTCCAGCTGCCATGCGAGTTGGGCTTCCACCGATTGCCGTAGCCGTAGCGATGAATTTCGGGCACGGAATCGCACTCTCCGGAGACTTCGTCATTCAAGCTGCCCCTAAGCTCACGGCCGATGCGGCGGGCATTCCCATCAGCAGTGTTATCTCTGCCAGTGTACCATTGGTCTTCGTCATGGGTGCGGTGACGACGATTATCGCATTTTGGATGATACGCAAAGATTTAAAATCCGGTAAATTGACCAACTTCAGCGAAGGCTCCCAGGCAGACGGCTATCTTGGAGCGACTGATGACAAGACGCAAATTTACAGTCTCACGCCCGCTACACGCAAAGTGATGGCTGTTATCATTACCCTCCTGTATGTGATCGATGTGCTGGCGATGTACTTTCTTAAGCTCCAGGGCGGGGATGCTACGGCATTGCTGGGAGGCACTTCGATCCTCATTCTGGTGATTATCAGTATGCTGGCGCACCAAAACAAAGGACTGGAGAAAATTACAGAGTATCTGGTCGATGGTTTTCATTTTGGCTTCAAGGTGTTCGGCCCGGTTATTCCGATCGCCGCTTTCTTCTATCTCGGTGATTCCGCTTTAATTGAGATTTTCGGCAAAGTATTGCCTGCAGGCTCAAACGGTATAGTGAACGACCTTGGCGTTGCCTTGGCCCATACCGTTCCTGTCAATGCTCCCGTTGGAGCCGTAACGCTTGCTGCGACCGGGGCCATCACAGGCTTGGACGGCTCCGGGTTCTCGGGTATCTCCCTTGTCGGTTCCATCGCTCATTTATTCTCGACCGCGATCGGACATGGAATAGCCACCCTGACTGCACTCGGTCAAATTGCAGCTATCTGGGTCGGCGGTGGCACGATCATACCGTGGGTGCTCATTCCTGCGGCGGCGATCTGTGGAGTTAGCCCTTTCGAGGTGGCAAGGCGCAATCTCTACCCCGTGCTCATCGGGCTTACCGTGACAACCATTGTGGCCATGTTTCTTATCTAGGATTTCATTTGATTTTATCTATAAGCTGTAACAATTTCCTATTTCTTTCATCCTGTTCTTCTTTAGAAGCCAGGTCATATTTTTTTAAAAGGTGAAACAGCTCGTTTAATGTAGGTTGTGTGTGCTCGCTCTTTAGAAACCGTTTCAAGTCCTGATAAATCAGTTCCGGTAAAAAATCTTGTTGGCTTTCAAGCTTTTGAATCACATCCTCATGAGCATGATCGAGATTGCATGTCCCCATTTTGATCACCTTTTCAGTCGAAGTTTGGATCTATGTTGATGATAACAAAAATCCATGATAATTCCTACAAGGGAATACCTGTAATCGACAACAGGATTCGAGTACCTTTTTAACAGTGATTTGGTAAACTATGAAAAAAGATTCATAGGAGGCCAAAAATGATTGAATCGATCTCAGGCGGAATCGCGTTCGTGGCATTTCTCACTATATTTATCATGCTGGTACTTTGTATAGATGTAATAAAAAGCAGCTTAAAACTACTCAAATCCCATAAAAGTAAGCCCACTAACCAAGTGAAAGATACCGCGATTAACCAAGAAAATAGGATCCATGACAAAAAATTGGTTTACCCGTTTTATGTGGACTACAGCCGCAGTATTGATCCTCACCAAAAATACTCTCCATCGACATTGTCAAAATAAAATAAGTTGTTTGTTAAAAGATAATCTAAAGCATGTTTCCTCATCATTCGAATAAAAATCAATTCTTCCGTTGTTCTTTTCCATGATCTCTTTGCATATGGCCAAGCCTAAACCCGTACCATTTTCCTTGTTTGTCATAAAAGGCAAAAACAGGGATTCCCTTAACTCTTGGGGTATTTTAGGACCATTGTTGATGATGCTGATATAGATATATTCGCCATCCTCATTGCACAATATTTTCAATTCCCTTTGCTCATTTATTGTAATGAGAGCATCAATGGCATTGCTGATTATATTTGACAGTACTTGTTGGATGGATATTTTTTGAACATGTATCGTACAATTTTCTATGATGTTTGTCGTAAAATTTATATTTTCGCTGTTCAATCGCGGGATGAGCAAAAACAGTGTTGAATTAATTAACGATGTAAGGGAGATATCGATTTTCTTTTCTTCAAATGCTTTATTTCGGGAAAAACTGAGGAAACCGGTTATTTGCATATTGATGGCTTCGAATTCATCATCGATCACATCGATGTATTTAAGTAATTGTGCCTGGCCTCGGTTGAGAATATTCTGACGAATCAGTTTTAAAAATCCGGCAATTGAAGTCAACGGATTACGGATTTCATGGGCCATGCTGGAAGCCATTTTGCCGATTAAATTTAACCGGTCTTCATGCAATTTATCGATGATGACATCCTGCTCTTTCATCAATTTTTCTTTCAACACCCTATACTCTTCAACCTTTTCTTTTGCAGCTTGCAGCTCACTTTCCATCATTTTCATCGAGGTTATATCTGCGATGTGCACATAAAATCCGCGGACATAACCGTCATAAATATCGGGTGTGTAAGTTGTAAGGATATGCCAAATCCCTGCATGGGGGAATGGAACCTCTCTTTCAATAACCTGTACGTGTCCTTCCAGGACTCCCTTTATGCAGGGGAGCTCCTCTGAATACTGGGGCCCGAGCAATTTTTTCATCGTTATTCCTATCATTTCATCTTTCGATTTTCCAAACCAGTCTTGATAGGCATGGTTGGCAAACTTACATACTTGATTTCTATCCCAGTAAGATAACATAGCTTGAATTTGTTCAACCAAGGCTAGTGCAAATTCTTCTTTTGAAGCGGGAATGGGTATATGCTTGTTCTCATTACTCATCTTAATCGCCTCTTATCTTATAATCTCGACATCCTATTGCCAAAATGTCGTAATTAAGCAGCTATATGTAAATGATAGTAAACGAATACAGCTAAAAAGTTTGTCATAATGTGGTTCTGGTTCAATTAAATATATCGACATTTTTTTCATTAACCAACAAATCCCCGGAGCCAAATAAGCTCTTGGGGATTACTTGATAGACCCTGTACCGGCTATTTTCACATGAAGCTTAACATCGAAACGGACGTTTGGATACAACGTTTGCCAATCGCTCCAAGTCTTGTCCCCAGCTGGATGAGTGGCCTGGAAGCGGAGACCGAAGCCGACGGGATCGACCCCTTTTTGCTGAAGCAGCACTAATAATTTTTGAATTCGTTCCTCCCCGTCTTTTTCCGCTTCCTGCTCGTAGTCCCTCCAATTTTCATTATAAAATACTTTGTTTGTCTCTTCGATTGTTCCCTCTATTTTCACTTTCAAATGGACAGTCGGGGGCTGACTTCCCTCCCCGTCCTGAATATTGTATTTCCAAATGAGGTCTCTGACGGAAAGCATGAAGTCGGCCATACTCGATTTCGTTGTAAGCTCGAGTCTGGTAAATGTTCGGACATACGTGATGAATATGCGTGTCTGCTCGGGCGACAGGGTATGCACTCCCCGATCTTTATTCAGAAGCATCACCCGATTAATGGTATAGGAATCCTTATTCGCCTGGATGACGGGGAGGAAAGGATCCTTGCCTTTTTCTTTGACGCGTCGATAGAAATCGAATAGATACTCCGTTATGGTGTAAGACGATTCCGTCCCTTCCTGGTCGAAGCTGAGAAAGAGAGCATTGCCCGCCAGCTGCTCGGATTTTGGCTTGATATTCAGCACCGCTCTCGCCGTAGGTTCTCCCACAGCCACATACCCGATCAATTGAATGTCACCTCGCCGCACCAGCCAGTCGAGCGGTTCGGCAATGCTTTGCTCAGCAAGCGATTTTCCCAATATGCATATTTTGGCATGACCGAATTCCAGGTCTTTATCCACCTTAGATTTGATCAGGCGAACCGCTTCCGTCAGAGTATTAGCGTCCTCTTGAACGATTTCGAACTTGGACTTACCGGGTACTATGGTTTGGGAGGGAATGGCTAACTTGAGCGAAACCCGGTAACGTTTATCCGGATTCCCGCTATCATCGATTCCGATCGCCGTAACGAAAAACCGTTTATCGATATCCTTGAAGCCGCATCCGGTCAAGAAAAGCACCAACAGTGCAAGAATGGCAGTCTTTTTCATGCCTTTCCCTTCCTTCCTTTTTTTAATGCGGCAAAGCATAAGAGGATGACCAGCCCGACCTCACTCCAACACCGGATGTTTAGAAAATAACCTGCAAAAACACTCTGCATTTTTTCTTTGACCATAATCTGGTAGACGACCGTCAACAAACCGAAGACGACGCATAGGCACCAGCTCAAAACCGGTGTTTCCACCCGATCGAGATTCGGCTTTTTGGAAGAAAACAAGCCTTTGAACAGCTCGGCCCCAACATGCCATAACACAGACACGTAAACAAACGAAATCAGTATATACGCCATGACGAAAAAAAACACAACCCTCTCGAAGAAGCCATACTTCATGCGCAAGGAATCCGCAGTGGAAACCCAAACATGGGTGTAATTATTCACCCCAATGGTTCCGTGGAGGCCGATCGGAATAAAGAAAGAAGTGGCCAATGTTAAATAGCCCATAATCGGTAATATCCACCGATAACGAAACTTCTCTTCCTGCTTGAAATTCCGATTGAAAATGCAAAAGTTGAGGTAGCCGATTAATACGATTGAAGCGGAAGATAATGCTGTGAGGGACGGCGGGTGACCAACATAATTCGCAACGGTTCGAATGGCGTCCCAGTCGAGCAGCTTGCTGCTATATGCTTTGACAAATATAAAGATCAACGTTGGTAGAGCCAGTACTATGGCGGTCTCTTGGCCAAACAACACAGTACGGGTGGGGCGGGTTGCGGCCCAAATACAAATCAGAGAAAAAAAGACTACGAGGTAAGTCAGTTTGATCTCCGTATTAAAGAAGCGGACGATAATGATCGCAATATTATTCGTGAACATGGTCCCAAGGCTAAACCAATACAGTACGTAATACAACAGCACGGGTTTCCAAATCCACGCGGGCAGCGACTCCCGAAAAATTTCAGGCAATCCCATCCCGGGAAACTTGCGGATCGCTGCAGAGAAGAGAAAGGCAAGCAAAGATCCAATCGCCCCTCCTAGTATCAAAGCCATAACTGCCCCTTTGAACCGATCTTCTATCAGGTAATGGGGCGCAAAAAAGAACAGGTTCATCAACATGCTTATCACCACGTTATAGTAAAAATAGCGGTTTATGATGCTTTCCCCCCTTTCTTCATCCCGCTGGGAGAGCGTTCATCAGCGAAAATGCGAAAATAGGGCTGCCCGAAGCTGCGCACGTTTGCCAGCCAGAACACAAGGACAAAAAAACCGGCAGCCAAACCCGTCACCCCGAGCAAGGTTGCCATAAGAATCAAAGGGATACGGATTACCCTTATAGCATTAAAAATGGGATTCACGGGAATCACAAAACTGGAAATCGCGACGAGCGAGATCACGATAATCAAGATACTGCTGACCAGCCCCGCCTGCTGTGCGGCTTGTCCGAGAATTAACCCTCCTACAGTTGCGGCGGTTGAACCGATAAGTCGGGGCAGACGGATACTGGCTTCCGTTAAAGCCTCTATCATGAATAACATAATCAAGACTTCTACATAGGAAGGATACGGGACGGCAGCCCGGCTTCCAGCAAGGGAAAAAGTAAGCTGCACACGGAATATTTCCGGACTGAAGGATACGGCAGCAATGTAAATCGCAGGCAGAAACAGAGTGAAAAAAATGGACAGGTATCTCAAAATAACGGTAAACCGGGAAAACCAGTAGTTCATGTAACCATCGTCCATGGACGATACGAAATCGTAAAAAACGACAGGACCGATCACGGCGAACGGGGTTCCTTGAACAAATAACACGATCTTCCCCTGAGACAGATTGAGAACGGCGCGATCCGGCCTATCGGTATGGAGCATGGTTGGGAACAGGGAGTACTTTTGACGATTCAGGAGCAAGTACAACTGGATGGGGGCCTGGACTACAGCGGCATCCAATTCCTTCATTCTTTCTTTCACATGACCAAGCGCGGTCATGTTCACTACAGCCGAGTCATACAACAAGGAGACCTTTGATTGGGTTGTTGTTCCCGCGGTAAGGTTCTCCATGATCAAATCGGCGGACGGATATCTTTGGCGGATGATGCTGACATTGGTTTCATTATCTTCAGAAAACGCATTCTGGGGGCCGTACAACGTTCCTTCCACAGTGGACGGACTTTGCTGGTTACCGAAATCTTTGACTGCTTTAAACGCCAGGATCTGATCATCCATGAATATCAACGCATATCCCGCGTAAAGCTTTTGCTGCAGGCTTCCTGTATCGGAGGCTTCGAATGTTTCGGCCATATCCTGAATATATTGCGCAAACTCGGCAAGACTCGGTTTTTCGGCAAAAGGGACACGGATGAACTTGTACAGTTTATTCGGATCGCAAAGGGAAACATTATACATCAGATGCAGGGTGCCGTCCTCTTTTTGAAGCTGCAGGATTTGGTTGTCATCCGTAGACGATATTCGGTCGACTAACTCTTCGCGCAAACTGTCTAGCTGTTCACTCATTGCTGCAGCCCCTCCTTCCACCTTTCAGGTTATTATACCCAAACAAGGAAAAAACAGTCCCGGGAAGGAACTGCTGCAAAAGTGAGGTTAGATTCTTGTTTTCCTGTTACATTACGCCTAAGCTAATAAATTTGATAGCCAAATCATTTAGTATGTTTGTGTCGCAAACAAATTATAGGGCATGTTTATGTCGCACACAGCTACACAAACATGCCCTATAGTTGTGCGTCTGGATCAAAATCCGCAAATTAGTTACCCTCTGCCCTAACCTTTGTTACCATTTCCATTATTACCATTTCCTTTGTTACCATTTCCTTTGTCATTATTTCCTTTGTCATTTTTTCCTTTGTCATCATTTCCTTTTTCATCATTTCCTTTTTCATCATTTCCATTGTTACCAGTTCCTTTGTTACCAGTTCCTTTGCCGGTTCCTTTGCCGGTTCCTTTTATTGCAACGGGATTTCGAACCAAGAACTCATCTAGTCCCAATTCTTTTGCTTGCTCAATGAACTCATTTATTTGATCATCTCCCATATAGATCCTCCTTCAAAATCAGATTCCTTAAATTTAAGGTTGCTTTAGCTTATGTGAAGATAATGTCGGACGTACTGGGTATATATTGAATTTGTTATCAAATCCTTAGATTTCCTCATACAATAATAGGCAGAATAATATTGGAAGGAATGATGTCATGAACCATCATATTTTTCCGACCTACAGAGTTTCTATTGAGCCCAAAAGGCTTAAAGAACTGCAAAAGAACATATGGGATGAGAAACCGGTTCCTTCAATAATGGAAGTGGATAAACGCCCTTACGAAATAGGCATTTCTTATCGTGGGGATCACATACGCAAATTCCGCAAAAAATCGTTTCGAATCGACCTTGGAACATGCAGCGATTATTTTGAAGGTCGTGAAATTCATCTTAACGCCGAGTATCGTGACCCCTCTATTATGAGAAGCAAGCTATCCTTTGATTTTTTTCAAACAACCGGGACCTTTTCTCCCGATTGCAAGCATGTTTTACTCGAACTGAACGGAAAGTCTAAAGGAATTTATTTGCAGCTTGAATCTGTTGATGATCTTTTTTTGCAAAAGAGAAAGCTTCCAAATGGCCCCATATTTTATGCAACTAATTATCATGCCAATTTTTCATTGCTGAACCCGAAGAGTGAGCCTAAAAAATCCCTGCTTTCAGGATATAGGAGAAAAATCGGTAACGATAAAGATGCCCTTGATTTAGAAATGCTGATTTATAAAATTAATACGATCCCAAGAAGTGATTTTGGTGGAGAAATCATAAAATACTTGGATGTAAAAAAATATTTGCTGTGGTTATGTGGAGTAATATGTACTCAGAATTATGATGGTTTTATACACAATTATTCACTTTATCGTAATGAAGAAACCGGATTATATGAAATCATTCCATGGGATTATGATGCCACATGGGGAAGGGATGTGCACGGGGGTATGATGGAACACGATTATGTTCCTATTGAAGGTTATAATACACTGACTGCGCGCCTTCTTGATGTTAAGGATTTCCGCGATCAATATCGTCTTTTACTTGAAGAAATTTTGGAAACCTCATTTACTGCTGCAGCTTTGGAGCCTAAAATTACCAGTCTACATACACAATTGCGACCCTATTTAACACTAGATCCTTATATGAGAAATTCGATCCCTAAATTTGATAAAGAACCCGAATTTATTCTTCGTTTCATCGCTGATCGGAACAGCTATCTCCGAAATCATTTAAAAGATCTATAAATTGTTAGGAGAGAAAGGAGTTGCTGCTGTGAGACCCATATATATGAAAGATACTGGCAAGTATGGTCGAGGGATTTACGCTGCACGTGATATTAAGAATGGAGAAATGCTTGATGAAGCACCTGTGATTATATCGCCTAAATCCGAACGGGAGCATCTGAAGAAAACCGTACTCCATAATTACTTCTTCCGTTGGGATGGGGATTTAGCGATTGCTTTAGGGTATGGATCGATATTTAATCACTCCTACACCCCAAATGCGAGGTATTTTACTAACATAGATAATCAAACGATTGACTTTTATGCTATGGCAGACATTAGGGAGGGTGAGGAAATCACAGTAAATTACAATGGCGACCCCAAAGATAAATCTCCTATATGGTTTGATGTATTGGACTAAATAAAATCATTGACGCAGCTCCTTTTGTATAATAGAGTAGTAATAAATATGATACAATATGTATCTAAAATGAAAAAAAACAATTCGTTTGGGAGGAAATCAGAGGATGAAGATCCTCGGATTGGTCGAATATGAAGGCTAACTTGGAAATGATTCGGGGTTTCAAGCAAATCATCGCGAATAGGGGTTACCTCGAGATTCCGTCGCATGGGCTCAGCATGTTTCCGCTGCTCCAGACGGGTACGATTTGCCGCTTCGTTGCCTTCGATCCGGACAGGGTGAAGAGAGGCGACATTCTTTTGTTCGTAGCTCGTACGGGCAACTTGGTCGGACATCGCTTCATCAAGCGGGTAGATTTGGAAGCCGGAATCGTCCAATATATTTGCAAAGGCGATTCCAATCCCGACATCGACCTGCCGATCAACTCAGATCAAATCGTCGGTGCTATGGAATCGATGCAAAAATACGGGAGATGGCTTCGTTCCGATTCATTTTTGATGCAAGCTTGGGGTGAAATCGTCCTTACAATACCGGCCTTCTCCAAAGTCATTCGTATGTATTTAAGGCTCAAACGAATAAAACCACCCGCCAAATTAACGTAAGTGGATTTCTCCGGCTCGGATATATCATCTTGTTGTACTCCCTTTGGGAAACAGGAACCTAAACAGAGCTGTGATACAATGTTTTAATGTATCGAAGTCAAAAAATTCATAGTAAAAAAAATTCAAATAAACCTCAATGGGCTTGTAGCTAGAATCTCTAATTGCCTTATAGTCCCACCACAGCCGGGTACTTTTTTGATAAGGCAGTTCTTTGATCTGTTCGAGGTGTGGAAAGTGATGATATACAATCGCTAACGTCCTGGTTATTCTTCTCCGTGTGTTATGCTCAGCCGCCTGCTTAAACAAATCGTTATAATCAAATTGTTTGTTTACACTATGAATCATTTGTATGATGTCTATAAAATACTTCAAAGAGTCCAAATTATGCCTCCAACCATGAAGACAAATCATATAAAAGGTATGAAACTCTGACAATTCCATGACATATGTGAACGAATTTATAGGCTTCGCCTGATTCCAAAACTCATTTATATTTAAATCGGACGTGTTGTCTTTCAACAAATGCCAATGCAATTCCACTGTCAACGGAATAGATGAATGTGGTAATGGTTTGCTGAAGCTCCAATGAAAATGGGAAGGGATATGCTCTTGCTCAATTGTAAAGCCCATTGATTTCACACAGTTAATTGCTTTCTCCAAATCCAACGGGTTTATTAATAGGTCAATATCGGAAGTACCTCTGGCCCCAACATGACCAAAATACTTTTCAGCAAAGCTTATGCCTTTGAGCGGGATGACCGATATACCTGCATCTTCAAATTTTTTTAGCAATCGTTCTGTTTGACTTTTGATCAGGATATTGGGGTATAAGATCTCATTGTATTTTTGTTCCAAACGCTTCTGAAAAAAAGATGGTGTTTGCTCCAATTTTGCTTGCTGCTTCAATAAAAAATATATTTGGGAAGATACCGAAAAATATTCAATATCCTCTAACGTCTTCTCATAAAAACCCGGATTTCGGGGAAGCGGAATTCGTGGATCATACAATGCTTGTATCAGATGCAGGATCATTATCTGCTTCTCCTCTCCAAACTGATACATTTTGTATCTGAAAATAGAATATGACACTTTACGTGTCGTGTCAATAAAGTTTTTTCGATATGTTCCAGACCCTTTCCCCGATTGTAGGCATAAAAATAGCCCCGATCAGCTCGGAGCGAGAGTCTTCTTAATGACTGCGATTGTCTAGTTCACTTCTAAGAAAATGGATAAACTTAAAAGCCTCTTCTCGCGTTAAATCATTGTTATTACTCTTAAAGTTGAACATTTCCAAAATATCATCTTCAGGAAGATGCAAGTTTTCAATTAATTTTTGTACTTCCAAATTTAAGCTTATTTTGTCCATAACATTAAATCTCCTCCTTTTATTAAATCTACATTGAATCGGACGGAGGCTTTTTCGGCAGCTGGCTGGCATTTTGGTGTATGATTACCCAAATTAGCCCCTATAGCTTTGCGTCACCATTTTTCAATGGTTTTGCCCTTATCGTACCGATTCATGCTATAGGAAAACTATATCACAAAAACTAAATGAATTTCCATATAATACAATACATAATTCGAAGGTCTTTAGAACCTTATGTCCGTCAACTCAAATCAAATACGAAAAAACCTCTTACGAATGATAATCAAGTCCAACCCCAAAAGAAACCGTCTCGATCCCACGCCGCTTTTCCGGCATGCAGTTTTTTAAATGCTTTCTTTACATTCTTTGAAATTGCCTGATTTCCATTTTCATTAACATAAATAAACGTTTCGCCAAAGTTATTTATTATATAGTTAACCGCATCAGCTTGATACAAAATCCCAGCCGATTTTACTTCATTAAGCATCCATTCAGCAACTTCATTCGCTGAAAATCCCACTTTAATCACTCCTTATATAATCCCTAACACCATTCAAAACTCTTGCAACAAAGAAAAACCACCATTGAGGTGGATTTTCTTTGTTTAAGCGGGTGATGGGAATACTCTAAATTCTGATTGAACAGTTTCCTATGGAAACAAAGCAGCGGTAAATTTAGACGCTCGTCCTACTTGGATGATTCGGGATGCTTTCACGGACGGTCGAACCCTAGGGTTCGCTTCCCTTACTTGCAACAAAGAAAAACCACCATTAAGGTGGATTTTCTTTGTTTAAGCGGGTGATGGGAATCGAACCCACGCTATCAGCTTGGAAGGCTGAAGTTCTACCATTGAACTACACCCGCATATGAACAGAATTGTCGTTTAGTGGTCGGGACGACACGATTTGAACATGCGACCCCCTGCTCCCAAAGCAGGTGCTCTACCAAGCTGAGCTACGTCCCGGAAAGGCTGTAAAACCTTCGTCCTCTAACAGCGACAAAAATTAATATATCACGATGAACACGAAATTGCAACTTCAAATTGGACTCTTTTCTACAGACTGAAGATGTTGGAGCTAGAAGTCGCTGCCCTTAATTCATGGTTCCCAAATGGTTAAATGGAAAGAAGCGCAGAACGGCTTTACCGATAATATCTTTTTCAGCAACAAATGGTGTTTGCTTCCACATATGGGAATCATAACTGATATTACGGTTATCGCCCAAGAAGAAATAGTGTCCCTCGGGAACGGTGACTTTCGCGAAAGTATAGGTCATTTTATCCTTAACATAAGGCTCGTTAACTTTTTGCCCGTTTCGGAATAAGGCGCCATCCTTGATTTCAATCGTGTCGCCTGGCAGCCCGATAAGCCGTTTGACATAACGATCGGTATTTCCTTCAATTGGCGGCCAGAAGACGACAATATCGCCGAATTTGAAATCGCTGAGACCTTTTACTTTTTCCACGATAAGCCTGTCATTGATTTGGATGGTCGGGACCATCGAATCAGTGGGAACTATCATTGCTTGGGCTACATATGTGTTGAACAAGAAAGTCACGACAAAGGCAATCAGGAGACTGGGTCCCCATTCTTTAAGAATTGCCATTATTTTTTTCATTATTTTGATCTCCTTTATCTTGGTTGCATCGCGGTACTCCAGCATGCTTTTATCTTAATCGAATTGACTTCAGAGAACCTTAATCCTAGATAAAAACTGGTTGCCTTACCTTTTGACAAGCCTATGGAATTAGCTGTTTAATTAAGATGTACCCAAAAATTGAGGAGTGATGACTTTGAAATACCGCAGATTAGGCAAAACAGAACTGAAAGTATCCATCATTGGCATTGGCACCTGGCAGTTCGGGGGCGAGTGGGGATTGGATTATTCACAGAAAGAAGCGGATGCCATTCTCGATAAAGCGAAAGACCTGGGCATCAACCTCATTGACACAGCAGAATGCTATGGAGATCACCTCTCCGAGTCCTTCATTGGCAGCTATATGCAAAGAAACAACCGTCAGGATTGGGTGCTGGCCACCAAGTTCGGGCATCACTTTCATGAGCGTTTTAAGCGCACGGAAGAATGGACCCCGCAAGAGGTAGTAAAACAGCTGGAAGCATCGCTTCTGGCGCTCAAAACCGACTATATCGATCTATATCAATTCCATTCAGGTCCAGATGAAGCCTTCGACAACGATGAAATGTGGAACGTATTGAACAAGCAGGTGGAGGCGGGCAAAATTCGCCATCTGGGCACGTCTATCGGCAAGAACGATAATATTCATCAGACGGAAGCTTCCTCTAAAGTCAACTCACAAGCGATTCAAGTGGTATACAACCGTCTTGACCGAGCTCCTGAGGAGCGTGTATTTCCTACCTGCATAGAGCAGGATCTGGGCGTGCTTGCCCGTGTGCCTCTAGCCAGCGGGTACTTAAGCGGCAAATACAAACCGGGGGCTGTTTTCGACGAAACGGATGTACGCCATAGACATGATCGTGAAGCCACCTTGCAGAAGCTGCAAGAGGTCGAGCGTATCGAGCAGCAAGAGGTTCCACAAGGTATGGATATGGCCAAATGGGCGCTGGCATGGTGCCTCAAGCATCCTGCGGTAACTGCCGTTATTCCAGGCTGTAAAAATGCAGATCAGGTGACCATTAATGCCAGCTCCGTAGATCTCGTAAGTACTAACCATCCGCAGGATTGGAAAGATTGAGAAAAAGTTTAACGCATCCAACTTAGTTTTCTACCCGCCATTTTTAGGGGAAGGGACAAAACTGTTTCTCTAGACCCACACAAACTCCATCCGTTACACTGTTCCTATAGGGTCATAAAACGGATGGGGGTTTCCGCTTTGGAAGTTTACGAGAATTTAAAGCATGCGGAAAAAGGAGCCTGGCTCAGTATATCCGTTTATGTCATTTTATCCGCGGCAAAGATTATGATCGGCTATGCCTACCATTCCGACGCACTCACCGCCGACGGTTTTAACAATATGACAGATATCTTGGCAAACATTGCGGTTCTGATAGGTCTGCGAATTTCTCGCAAACCGCCTGATCGCGATCATCCTTATGGACATTTTCGCGCTGAAACTATTGCATCGTTAATAGCCGCTTTTATCATGGCCGCTGTGGGTATTCAAGTTTTGTTTGCAGCGGGAACAAAAATTCTGCACCAAGATATCGTCGTCCCAGACCAAATTGCTGCTTGGACAGCACTATTTTCTGCTGCGATCATGCTGGTCGTGTATCGCTATAACGTCAGGCTTTCCAAGGAGGTAAACAGCCCGTCCATTCTGGCTGCAGCTAAAGACAATCGCTCTGATGCTTGGGTCAGCATAGGCGCATGTGCTGGAATTCTTGGCGCAGGCTGGGGTTTGCCATGGCTCGACCCGCTCGCTGCATTATTGGTGGGAGTACTCATTTGCAAGACGGCTTGGGGCATATTTTGGGATTCAACCCATGCCCTGACGGATGGCTTTGATGAAGGTAAGCTGGATGTTTTCAAATCGACCATCGAGAAAATACAGGGTGTGGAATCCATCGGAGACATTAAAGCGAGGGTGCACGGCAATCAAGTATTGATTGATGTCACGATCCATGTGAATGATGAGCTCAGTATTGCCGAAGGCCATGAGATCAGCGACAAAGTGGAGGATAGAATGCAGAAAAAGCATAAAATCAACTACGTTCACGTGCACGTTGAACCCCAAGTGAAGACAGAGTGAAGCATGCCAAACAACTTGAGATAGAGCAAACAACATATCGAACAGGGCGGATATCCGCCCTGTTTTGTCGGTCAAGAGCAGCTCAATACACCATAAAATCCTTTCTATATACCTTCTCATTATCTTCAGGGTCCATTACCCTTACTTCCAGCAACCATGCCCCTTTAAATGGCAGATAAGCTCCTTCCGCCTTATAGCTGGTCTTGACAAATCCGTACGATTCTTCTACGGTCTGGTCGGAATAGGGTGCCAGCGGAACCTCAATAGGAGCTATTTTTTTATCATTTTCATAATGTAAAATCATTTGTACCTGCTTCGGCTTCCCTGTTTTTTCCGGCATCCAGACCTTTACAGTGAAGCTGTTAACGCCTTGTATATTAGGGGTAATGTCGGCTGACATGTGGACGGTTTCTCCCATCACATGCCAATTTAACGGCTCATTAGCCGGAATTGGCGCCAAGTATGTGATAAAACCGACAATCCCGATAATGATCAGCATCAAGCTGAAATCAAGCTTGAACAAGCGTTGGAATTGTTGTTCCCGCTTATGCCTCATCGCGCTGCGCAAGAAAATGCCTGTGAGGATGATCAAGACCACCAGCCCTATTTTCACGAGCAATAATTGGCCCCAGAGGGTATATAACAAATATTGCAGATTGGGCAGAAAGAGCAGGATGGTCGCAGAACCGGTAAGCGTCAGCACGACAATAGAGATCAGCGCCATTTTGGAAAAGGCTTGAAGGAAGGTGCCGATTCCCTCTTCCTTTTTTTGCAGGAGAAGTGCCGCCAGCAGCACGAGTCCCCCTACCCAAAGCGCAGCGGCTGCCAAATGAATAAAGTCCAGCGCCACGGTTAGGCTTTGAGGAGGGAAAGCTGCGGCATGGCCGGTGCCACTTTTCACAGCCAATAAAGCGATGACCCATAGTGCATCAGCCCACAGCCATCTTTGCAGCAATGCAAAACCAGCGAGCGAAAGTACGAGAAGTCCTGTCCAGCTTAGTCCAACGCCTGTTGAGGTAAAGAGCTGAGCGATCTGGGAGCCTCCTACTGCTCCATCATGCCCGAGCAAATCTTCCATGTGGGTGAAAATAAAAATGAGCAGAGCAATAAAATGTACTCGCTGTAAATTCCTTGTCCACGAAGAAAGTGCTAGCCTTGCTGCTGCGCCGCCCGAACCAGGGAGCCTCAGCCAAAGAATCCAGCCTGCCAAAGCAAGAACGGAGAAATACCAAAAGCCCCTGGAAACATACTGCACAACGATGGTGGCATTGGCTGAGGACAGATCCCCGTGATTGTGCACCGAAGGAGCGGAGAGATTGGGAGAAGTGTCCGACAATGGCGGGTTGCCGATCGTCATGGGATAACTGCCGCCGACGGGATGGCCGTCTGCCGAGATGACGTGATAGCTGATGACGTAGATGCCATCAGGCAGCTTCGGTATCTGAAGCTCGATTCCCGTATGATCCGGATTCATGACCGCTTTTTGCTTGGCGATTTCAGATCCCTTTTGGTCAAACAGCTTGATGTAAAAAAGCCCCTCATCCAAGCGTTCATTGAACGTAAAGGAGATCAGGCTCGGAGATTCCTTTAAATGACTGTTCGCAGGCGGATTAGCATGAATCAAGGATGCATGTGCCGAAACCGTTTGAGCGAACAGGCCTGAAGCCGCTGTAAGTAAAACAAGCATGATAATCAGGGGCATCAGCTTTTTGTATCTATACATGGACATTAGTTTGCTCCTCAAGAGGCACTTATTCTGAAATCGGTTTTCGCCCGGCAAAGCCATCGTAACGGGTATGGTAATACTCGATTTTGGCTTCCCCCTGCCGCCAGCACAGAAGCACCTCTTGATCCTCAAGCACAGCAGGAAAATCGACGAGTCCAATATCGATATCTTTCAGCTCAATACCTTTCATCTGAAAGCTTTGTATATGATTTTTGGCTTCAATTTGTAAAAATTCCAGCTCTGCCTCCAAAGTGAAAAAATGGTCGCTATCGAGCCCGCTTTCTGTCGTATAGCTGAACTCCTTAAGTTTCTTCAGCTCGAGATGCTTGACCTCAAATTTGCGTTTCAATAACTGCAGAGCTCGCAAGATTTGATCAACGACAGGTATCAGCTCATTCGCTTCCGCTAAAGTAAAATATTTCGCAGCCATAAAATTAGTACCTCCTATATGTAACAACGGATCATAATTCCAATTAGGTTCACATCTGATTTTAGCAAACTAACCTTACTTAAAGCAAAAGAGGGATGGACATAAGCCCACCCCTTTTCTCTATTTCAGCATTTTTTGTACCCTCATCTCCAGCTCGACCAATGAGAAGGGTTTGGTCATGTAATCATCAGCTCCAAGCTTGAAGCCCCTTACGATGTCATCCTCTCTCTGTTTGCCGGATAGCATAAGGATCTTCATTCCCTGCTGTGAGTACTGTGGATCCGATTTCAATATGGCCATCAAGCTGAGTCCATTCATCTTCGGCATGACGCTGTCGAGAATGCATATATCAATCTGAACTTCCCTTAAGATTTGGAAGGCTTCCTCACCATCTGAAGCCTGAATAATTTCGATTGGCAAATGCTCAAGCTGTGAAACAACAATAGATCTTAATATTAAATCGTCATCTACCAGGAGCAGCTTTTTCTTCTGATCTTGTACGGGTATGATATATATATCTTTATTGCCTTTTTGGGCATTGCTATTATGCGCTCCAAGCACTCTGTTTCGGCCCTGCTGCTTGGCTTGGTACATGGCGGTATCCGCGAGACGAAGCCACTCCTTGATTGGCATACCAGGCTGCCACTGGGCAACACCGGCGGAAAATGTTACGGAAAAGGCCTGTCCATCATATTGGGCAACAGGCTGGCTTTTCGCTTGATCCAGAATCATTTGGATCGAACGCACCCCCTGTTCCTCCGTGCTGCCTGGCAGAACAATAATGAATTCTTCTCCTCCAAAACGGGCCAAGAGATCCGTTGTGCGAATGTTCATCTGCAGCATATGCGAGAGCCCTTGCAGCACCAAATCACCAACATGATGGCCATAAGTATCATTAATGTACTTAAACATGTCAATATCAATAAACACAAGTGAAATGGGTACCGAGGAGCGTTCAATTCGCTGAAGCTCCAAGCCGATTTGATGATCGAAATACCTTCTGTTATTAGCTCCTGTAAGCGGGTCTCGAAAAGCCAATTGCTCGAAGTTACGGCTTCTCTTCAACAGACTGTAAATACGAGCGGCAAGCTCTTCATATTGAAAAGGTTTGGTTACATAATCGTCGGCACCCAGTTTGAAGCAGCGAACCTTATCGTTCAAATCTTTACTGCCCGAAAGCACGATCAAGGGAATCCATTTCAAGGTAGGGTCTTCCTTTAAATATTCAAACAGGTCGTATCCCGGTTGCGGATACAGCTTTAAATCAAGCATGATCAGATCATAGGTCTGCTCATGGAGCCTTCGCTTGGCTGTTTCTATATCGGGAGCGTCGTCCACCATACAACCATCCAGCTGCAAGCGTCGCTTCAAATAAGAACGAAGCACATGATCGTCGTCGACAATCAGCAGTCGACACTGCATACTGCCCAGCATCACTGCCAAGCCTTGCTGATTATGTTCATCCATATCCAGTTCCGTAAGTCCATCTTTATCTGATTCCACTGGCGATAAATCATCGTCATTGAATGTATTCATAGCTACTCCCGCTTCACATTCCATTTTGATTATTATAACATTCCGGCAGGGGGCAGGAAATAAGAATATGTGGATACATTGCGCAAAAATTAGAAAAACTTATACTTTCAAATCAAATCGAGTAGGAGGGGGTGACTAACCCCCGACCTCTCACACCACCGTACGTACCGTTCGGTATACGGCGGTTCATGAAATATTCCGTAAGTAGTTGTATCTGTCCGTCAAGCTCTTCAGACCATTGGATTTCCAATAATAGTTGTCCAACGCTCGGCTTAAAATCGGACTTCCTGCAACGCGCCAATACCCTTTACGGGTATTTCCCCATTCAAAGGCTTTGTCCTTAGGAATCCCCAAGGATACAAGCCTTTTTACTTTGGTCTTAGGTAACTTCCATTGCTTCCAAAGACACATACGTAGCCTTCTTCGAATCCACTTGTCCATATCCATAAAAATACTTGGCGTATCTGCGAGCGAGAAATAGCCGCACCATCCGATAAGGTATTGGTTCAGCTCTTTAATCCGCTCCTCCATCTTCATTGGCTTCTTCCGAGAGGTAATCTCTCGGATTTTGGCCTTAGCTTTCTGTAAGGATTGCTTGGCAATTCTTACTTTTGGCTGTTCGTTCACGCTAAAACTAAATCCAAGAAACTTTCGTTTCCACGGACGGTCTATCGCACTTTTCGCTTGGTTTACCTTAAGTTTGAGCTTGCTCTCAATGAATTTGGTCACAGTCGCCTTCACTCGTTCGCCTGCTCTTTGGGTCTTTACGTAGATGTTGCAGTCGTCCGCATAGCGGACGAAGCGGAGTCCACGCTTCTCTAGTTCTTGGTCTAGTTCATCCAGCACAATGTTGGAAAACAGCGGACTTAACGGACCACCTTATGAGAAGTAAAGTATTATGCAAAGTAAATCGCTACAAACCCAATATTCATCAGGATTGTAGCTAGTTTTACTTTGCATAATATCTGTTCAAGTTAGAGACTGGTCAGCCACGCAATGAGATCTTCATCTTGGTTCCATTGCGGCAGTCCTTCTGAAACCATGTTAGGGTAGGCCTGCTCCAACGCTTTTCGTTTCAACTCTGTATCCGCCCGAGCGTAAACCTCCGTCGTGGTAATGTCAACATGCCCTAACAGATCCCGTATGTAGATCAAATTAACACCGGCCTGTAATAAATGCATTGCTTTTGTATGTCTCAGTACATGTGGAGTTACTTTGTCCGGAATGGCTGAAGAAACAGCACGAGCACGGGCAACATATTTATCCAAGATAAATGCAACGCCTTCCCGTGTCATCTTCCCATGCTGTCGGTTACAAAAAAGAGGCCGATCTTGCATGCCAATTTGAAGCAAGCGGGCCTCTGTCATAAACTGCCTGAGTACGGCCTCCGTGTTAGACATGAGTGGGACATGTCTAGTTTTTCGACCTTTACCAGTAAGGCTTAGAACCGGAGGCGGGTCTAAGCGAACGTCACGGACACGTAGATCAACTAATTCTTGCACCCTGGCCCCAGTATCGTACAAGACGGATAACAACGTCGCATCACGGCGCCCTCCAGATGTAGAAAGATCGGGCTGTGCGAGTATTAGTTGTAACGAATCGGGAGTAAGATGGTTCACCGTCGGCTTTGGCGCCTTTTTCATTGGAATGGCAAGGATTTTCTGGTAGTTGAGCAAACCGACAGGATGTTCCGTCTGCACATAACGGAAAAATGCATGAATGCATGCCAAGCGCTGGTTCCGCGTAGATATGCCGTTGTTTCTAACCTCTTCAAGCCACTTCAAAAAGGCGAGTACCAGTGATTCATCTATCTGCGAAAGCCCGAGCCTCTCAATAGTCAGACCTTTTTCTTGTTTGCAGTAAGTAAGGAACAGTTTAAAAGTGTCTCGGTAGGATGAAATGGTGTTGGGACTAACGTTGCGCTGTCCTGGAAGGTAAGCAGATAAATATTGGGATAACGCCTTGGCAAGGTCAGTTGGTTTCAAGGCCATCTCCTCCCATAGCGGGGATGACGTGACCGAAAGCCTGCTCCACTTTTGCCGTAATATCCGGGTAAAGTTCCGCAGTAAGTCTCAGGTATTGGGATGTATCACTAAACGAATGGTGTCCTAAATATGTTTTTAGAATAGGTAGATAAGCTGTTAGATCTTTACCTTCCAGAACCCAACGTCGAAGGCAATGGACGGCAAAGGTATGGCGGAAGTCGTGAATGCGAGGTCCTTTTCCCCATCCGCCGTGAGAAATTCGAGCCTTCCAGAGGAAATTTCGGAAGTTCTTGTACACATTATTGTGGGTGACAGCTCGTCCATTTGGAGCCGGAAAAAAATACGCATTTACATCTGAAAAAGGATGAACCTGTTTCATATAGGCATGGCATCGTTGAAGCAGTTCCGCAGAAAGTGGGACCAGTCTGTCCTTATTGAATTTCCCATCCAGAATGGTTAGTACGCCGCTTTCTAGGTCCACATCCCGCAATTTCAGATGTAGTGCTTCAGAGATTCGTAAACCGCAACCGTAGAGCAAACGGAACAACAACGGCATGATCCATTGTCTATCTGGAACCTCAGGACGGTAGTGACAAGCGTTAGCCTGCTTAAAAAGCGCCGCGAGCTCTTCATTACTGAAAATGTACGGGATGTATCGGGGCCCCTTTGGCATGATGTTCTTCGGCACTAGATAAGCTTGAACGCCAAGACGGTTCATATACATAGCCAGTTGCCGTACGACAATAATCCGGTTCTGCAGGGTCGCCTGGGCTTCATTCGGTCGCTTCTGAATCCATGCTTGGACCAGTTCTTTGGATATATGTGGTTCTGTGCAGCCATATGCCACACAGAACTGGTCAAACTTAAAGAGTGACCTTGCACTGATGTCATACTTGTAGCCAAGCGATTGTTTTTGGTGGATCATTGCTTGGATGTGCTCTTGTAAGGGGCTGCGGAAGAAGAATTCAGACATGAAGAAACACCCCCTCAGGGTTCAACGCGCATTCGCGCAGCATGTCTACGTCCACCTTAAGATAAACAGCTGTCGAATCCGAACTGACATGCCCCAGTATGTCCGAAATGACGGATAAGGGCGTATTCTCTTGGAGAAGCTTGCTTGCCAATGTGTGCCGCAAAGAATGCATACCTTTCTTCTTCTGAGGGGAGATCGGGATTTTCGCCAATTTCATGTATTTAACGATGATCTGGTGTAATCTGTCCTCATCCGCGAAAGGTTCCAACGGCGCAAGATGTCGCAAGAATACATAAGGGGATTCTACTTTCGGACGCCCATTTTTGAGATAGTCAATGATCGCCCAGCCGACATCTGGCAAAAGAGGCAAGTTCAGCTCCCTCGAAGTCTTCGACTGCATAAGCGTAATGCGATTCTCTTGCCATTTCAGATTCTCCAGTTTCAAGCGTTTGAGGTCGATTGTTCGTAGACCTAAGCGAGCAACTAAGAGGATCATGGCGTAATCCCTTTTTCCAGCCGGGTTACCTCTGTCGATCGCCCCAAGCAATTTGGTGACATGGTCTTGTGTCCATACAGAAGGAATGCGGTTCTGCTTCCTAGCCTTTATGGATGGAATGGTTTCGGCCAGATCTTGCGGATGAAGCTGGTTGCTGTGAAGGTAGCGTAGAAATGACCGCAGCGCACAAAGTTGCTGCTCTACCGTTTTGTAGCTGTATCCGAGCAGGGTCAAGAAAATGAAGCCCGGCTTCCTCAGTGAATTTAGCTGATTTTTCCGACTCCAAAAATACGGCGATTCGTCGCCACATCGACCTGTAATACTTGATCGATTGCTCGTTGTAGTGCAGACGGTAAAGCTCTTTCTCGAGACGAGCAGTTAATTCCGAAAATGGTACTTCCATGATGCTACCTCCGAATTGTATAGTGAGAATCTGCTTCTCCTACTAAACATTTCGGAATATTATGCAAAGTAATCTGGATCAAATTCCTTTTCTGTCTAGGGTCGTGGGGTTTACTTTGCATAACGAGTTACTACACATAAAGTCCAAAAGCGTCCAAAATTGTGAAGATATCTCCGCTCGCAGCCTGAATGACTACATCAAAAAAGCTCAAAAATTTCTCGGCGATCTTCTTGTAATGAATCTGCGTCACCTTTGAATATTCTTTCATTTCGCAGTGTATTACGTAATGATGGATCCTTTCTTCAAATATCTTGCTCTGTAGAAGTTTCTTTTGCTTGTACTACCTGCGAAGGATACAGCCGTGTTGCTGGAAATCCCCAAGCATTCTGACCACTCGAAAGACGTTAATGATCGATTGTGTGAGTTTTCCGGTTTTCTCCAGTTCGAAGAAGTTGTACTCACGTCCAACCGTGACAGATCGACTGCTCCAACAAGCAATCGCACAGGTACTTACACCGTTGTTTGATCCGCAGTTTTCCATGTTGTATTCTCATCAGCCCGACCCTCAATTGGACTTCGAACTGGTTTGCATTGAGCATTTGGTTCCGGACGATCATCTCCTACGTCATATTTCAAAATACATGGACTTCTCATTTATCACGGAAAAAGTACGTCCTTACTACAGCGAAACACACGGACGTCCGTCCATCGATCCAGTTATGCTCTTCAAAATGCTGTTTATCGGTTACTTGTACGGAATCCGGTCAGAGCGTCAGCTCGAACAGGAGATCAACCTGAATGTCGGCTACCGTTGGTTTCTGGGCATTGGCCTGTCCAAGAAGGCGCCGGACCATTCCACCATCAGTTGGAACCGGAAGAAGCGCTTCAAAGATACGACGGTATTCCAAGACATCTTCGACGAGGTCGTCCGCCTGGCAATCGAAAATCGGATGGTGGCCGGCCGCGTGCTCGTCACCGATTCTACTCACCTGAAAGCGAACGCGAATAAACGGAAACACAACGTTCAAGTAGTAGAGCGCTCGCCACAGGAATACATAGAAGAACTGGAGAAAGCAATTGAAGAAGATCGGCGGACCCTCGGAAAAAAGTCGCTGAAAGTCCGGGAGGAGGTGGTCGAGACCAAGGAAATCAAGGTTAGCACCACAGATCCTGAGAGCGGGTATATGGTCCGTGACGGCAAGCCGGAAGGTTTCTTCTATCTGGATCACCGTACCGTCGACCACAAATTCAACATCATCACCGACGTTCACGTTACGCCCGGAAATGTACACGACTCGGTTCCCTATGTCGAGCGGCTCAAGTATCAGATCGAAAAATTTGGTTTTACCGAATCCCTTGAAGCAGTGGCTGTCGACTCCGGTTACCTAACTCCTCACATTTGCAAAGAACTGCAGCAGATGAAAGTGTTCGCCGTCATCGGAGGACGTTCATTTACACCGGTCAAAGGACTTATGAAGAAATGGCAGTTTAAGTTCGACGCTGAGAAAAACGTGTATGTTTGTCCGGCCAAACATGAACTAAAGTATTCTACAACGAACCGCGAAGGCTATCGGGAATACAAATCGAACCCGAAACATTGCAAGGATTGCCCGTTGCTGGAGGCGTGCACGCGAGCCAAGAACAAGCAGAAAGTGATCACCCGGCACGTATGGGAAGACAGCAAGGAATGGGTGCGGCTAAATCGGCTAAGCAAGTCCGGCAAATACCTGTATCGCCTGCGATACCAAACCATTGAGCGAAGTTTCGCGGATGCAAAAGAGCTCCACGGACTTCGCTATTGCCGTTTGCGTGGCAGGGATAACGTCCAGGAACAAGCGCTGATGACCGCAACCGTACAGAACATAAAAAAGATCGCCCTCCACCTTGCCAAGAAGGCAAAGTAGAGGGCGATTGTTGTTCGAGTAGGTGAGTCGTACTCAGAAAGGGACACTCGCCACGTATCTTTTGTATCGAAAAGCAAAATAACCGCTTTTCTCAACAGTCTGAAGAACAGCAACGTAAAGTTGCTGTTCTTAAACTTGACTCAGGGTCAATTCACGCGTTTTAACAATTATTTTGCGTATGCTGTCTTCAGAAAGATGGAAGGTTTCGATAAGCTCCATCACGCTGATACCGCTCTCATACATCCGAAAAATCTCCCTGTTCCTACGCTCGATGATAACTCGTGTTCCATTATTTTCTCCCCAGCCAGCACGCTTTTGCCCGTTTTTGGGGATATAGATAATTTCGCCTTGGATATACTCTTGCAATTGTTTCAATAAATTAGGGGGAAGTATATCTTTCCCGTTCTTGTAACTCATGGATGAGAACCTCCTCAAATTTTCACTAACGCTGTAAATGCCTGCTTTTACATGCACGAGTGGTCTCATCCCTTTAACCCTATACCATTCTTCAAAAATGGAATAAAAAAACACGATAACAGTATCGTGCCTGCGGCTTGTATATGTAATTCATACAAATCAGGAGAACGGTTATTCCACGAATGATATTCAGTTAAGAGACGAGCACCTCAACGGTTGCTGCAATCATTGTCATATTCATTGTGTTCATATACCTGCACTCCCTTCACTTGAATTATTTTTGGATATTTATTGGTAACTCTATGTTAATTATATGGAAAAAGCTCTTGTCTGTCTACCTTGCTCTGGAAAATGTATGCGGAGGCTTTGCAGCCTCCGTAAATGACCGGTCTCTGCTAAGCAGAGACCACCTCACTGTTTGCAACCAAATCGATCACTCCTTTCCTTAGAAATCAGCCGGCCGGCTCACTTTAATTTACGCATATTCGGAAGGTCTTTCTCAAGTGAAAGATTGGTTATACTAATTTATTACCAACCCGGGGCAGCCATTTCTCCTCAAATCGATCAAAAGCCTTGCTTTTTAAGCCAGCGGCCGCAGACCTCGGACCATGCTCTAACTTCCGGACTGCCTTCAGCAAGGCCCAATCCATGTGCACCGCTTTCAAATACATGAAGCTCAAACGGAATCTTGTTCAAGCTAAGCTGAGATGCAAACATCAAGCTGTTTTCAACCGGTACAACCGGATCGTCTGCAGTATGCCAAAGAAAAGTCGGCGGGGTATCCTTGGTAATCTGGGTTTCATTCGACAGCATGTACAATAGGGCCGGAGCCGGATTTTCCCCCAGCAGGTTGAGCAATGAGCCTGAATGCGTAAAGGAACCCAATGTAATAACCGGGTAGCACAGTACCATCAAATCAGGGCGACAGCTATGTCGGTCTATCGGATCATCGGAATCCTCCTTACCCTTATCATAATGAGTTCCCACAGAAGATGCCAGATGACCTCCTGCGGAAAAGCCGAGAATGCCTACCCGATTCGCATCAAAGCCCCATTCCTCTGCATGAAGCCTCACTTTACGAATAGCTCGCTGAGCATCCCCAAGCGGAACCGGGTGCTTATATGGAGCAACCCTGTAATCCAGAACAACAGCCGCGATCCCAATGCCATTTAGCCACCTGGCAATAGGTTCTCCCTCGTGAGAAGCTCTTTCCCTATATCCCCCTCCAGGACATACAACAACAACGGGTGCTGGTTTGCCGCTGGATACGGGATATAAAGTCATGCTCGGACAGCCTTGATTGGCTTGTCCAATGGTGTTCATTTCTTCATGGGTCCAAAGTGAAACGTTCATCTGATTTCCCCTTTATCGATTATGTATTCCATGAATATCATATCGAAATGGAATCTATAGGAAAAGAGATTTCTATTGGCCAATGGATAATTTTAATTTACAGCAAATTAGTTACTGTTGTATGATGGTTGTGACCCATATATTGCTATATTTATTGAACGTTGGTTAACAGGATTTAAACCTTTGGGGGGAGCTTGGTACATGCAGTTCATGCACAACTTGTCGATTAGACAAAAGCTGTTGATTCTAATTGTTTTTACATCGTTATTCATCGGAATTGTAGGCTTGATCGGGTCCAAATATTTGCAGGAATCCACGGCGAGAATGGACGAAATGTATACATACAGATTGATCCCAGTAAAAGACTTGAACGTTGTGCGCATTCATAATAAAACTATTGAATCCAACATGTTTCAGCTGATGGTCGAGACCGACAAAGCAAAATCTGCCGAAATCATCAAAAATATTGAGAGCCTTGACCAAGAGGTTCAAACGATTTTGAAGCAGCTCAAAGATAGGATTCCTGAAGGAGATTATAAAAAGCTGCAGGAAGATATGGTTAAATTCTCTGACCAGCGTGGATCGATTATTTATAATGCCAGCACTGGCAAGGTACAAGCTGCGATATCCATTCTCCATACATTCAGCAGTATGCTTAACACGGTCAATGATGACCTCAGTAAGCTTGCCGATCGCAATGCTGCTCTTGCGGAAGAATCCAACGCCAATAACAGAAAAGAAGCTCAGACCGCCTATGCTTATTTGCTCGGCAGCTTGATTATTTGTATCCTTCTTTCCCTTACAATGGGCTTGTTAATCTCGAATAACATTGTGAATCCGATTCGCAAGGTCGTTCACATTGCCAAACAAGTAGCTCAGGGAGATCTGCGCGTTAAGCAGTTGAATATGACAGGCAAGAGTGAAATCGGTCAGCTTGCTGCTTCTATTGATGAAATGGTAGCCCATTTGAAAGAACTGATCACGGATGTCCATAAATCAGCCGGGCAGGTTGCTGAATCTGCCAATGAGCTGATGATTGGTTCGGAGCATACCAGCAAGGCCAGCGAAGCTGCCGCAACTGCCGTTCAAGATATTCATGAAGGCTTCCAAAAACAGCTGCATAGTATACATGAAACTTCCCGCGCTATGGAGGACATGACTTCAGGCATTCAACAAATTGCCAGCGGGAGCGAAGATGCTGCAGGTGCTTCCAGTTCAGCTTATGAAAAAGCCAATAACGGCCGAACTGTCATCTCCAACGCGGTTGCTACCATCGAGCATTTGGCTTCTGCCGTGCATGATTCCTCGGCACGTATCTCTTTGTTAGGTGAAAAAACAAATGAGATCACAGAAGTCATTAAACTTATCTCAGATTTAGCCTCACAAACCAACTTATTGTCCCTTAACGCCGCGATCGAAGCGGCGAGAGCGGGCGAACATGGCCGCGGTTTTGGAGTGGTCGCCGGTGAAGTCAAGAAGCTTGCCGAGCAATCCAGATTGTCCGCCTACAAAGTATCGGAGATTGTGGAAGAAATTCAGCAGGAAACGATGGAATTAGTTAATCAAATTAGCTCAAGCGTCCAGCAAGCCGAGCAAGGGCTTGAGGCAGCACATCAAGCAGGGAAAGCCTTTGAAGGAATCGCAAACGAAGTCGAGATTGTTTCTCAGCAAATCGTTAGTGTTTCTGCAACAGTGGAACAATTATCAGCAGGTTCACAGCAAATTCTTGCTACTTCTCACTCATTGCTGGGAATTGCGCAAGCCTCAGCAAGCAATACCGAGAACATCTCGGCAACTACGGAAGAAACGTTGGCTTCCATGGAAGAAGTCCGCAATTCATCCGCAGTTCTAAGCAAACTGGCGAGTGAATTAGACGAATTGATCAGTAAGTTCATTATAGCCGAACAAACATAAACATTAGACAGTCCTACGACGTTCTCAACTAAAAAAGCGATAGCCTGCAAATAAAATCTGCGGCATCGCTTTTTTAGTTTATCCTTGTGCCTTGGCTTGCCAACGTTCTTCGAGTCTAAGCCATTTCCAAATCCCGAATGAAATTACCCAAGCCAATACGAATAAACCAACCAGTAAATACCCCATCATGGAGAAATCAATCTTCTGCAGCCAGCGCCAGAAGGTGCCATCAAGCCCGATCTCTTGAGCAAGTACTTGTCCCAGCTCGATCATTCCGATAATGAGTGCAGCTGAAACGGCTATAGCGGTTACGGTCAAGTTGTAATACAGCTTGCGGAGCGGTGTCGAAAATGCCCATTTATAGGCTTTGGTCATAAACATGCCGTCTGCCGTATCCATCAGGCTCATCCCGGCTGCGAATAATATCGGCAGTGAGAGAATGCCGACAACTGGGATGGATTGCTGAACGGCCCCCGCAGAGATGGCAAGCAGAGCTACCTCGCTGGCCGTATCAAAACCAAGTCCGAACAAAAAACCGAGAGGATACACATGCCAGCTTTTATTGATATAGTTGTAAAACGGACCGATCATTCTTGCAACAAAGCCTCTCGAGTTCAGCAGCTTCTCAAATTCATCCTCATCATGCAGGCCTTTGCGATATTTGCGGAACAGCCGAGAAAGGTTAAGAAGGATAAGCAGGTTAATCAAGCCAATGATGACCAGGAAGCTTCCAGATACAGCGGCTCCGATGATCCCGCCAATCTCTTGCATCCAAGGCATCTCTCTTTGTGCCCATTGTACGGAAAGCGCTGTAACGGCAGTCATTACAAACACAACGGAGGAGTGCCCCAAGGAAAAATAAAATCCGACACCCAAGGGATTCTTTTTTTGCTGAATAAGCTTGCGCACCGTATTATCAATAGCAGCGATATGATCGACATCAAAGGCATGGCGAAGTCCCAGAGTATAAGCGAGCAGCCCTATCCCCAAAAATGACGGAACCCCGCGAACTACGCTGTATAAACCCAGGATGCCTGCAATATGCAGCGCAAGGACGACAATCACATAGCCGATCCATTTGCTTTTTTGTTCAAACATTTCATTCCACACTACAACATTTCCTCCTGCCATTCACTTTTCCAATCATAATTGTTACTAATGTATCACAGATGAACATGTTCAAGAAAGTTTGATATACTTAGAGATGGTTGTATTTTAGGAAAAAGGATGATTACGGAATGTCGCTTCGCATGCTGAAGTTCCTTACGATTGTGCTCCCGCCCTTTATTATCGGCGGGTTTGAGTATTTTCGCCATGATTTTATGCTCGGTTATTTGTCGATGGAAGCCGGCAATTTGTACATCACTGTAATTACATTGATCCTTTCTTATTTTTTTGCTTCCTGGATGTTCAGGAGTATTGAAACCAATAATATGAAGCTGGCCGAGGAAAAAGCACGACGGGCTGTGTATGAGGATCGTGAACGATTGGCCAGAGAGCTCCACGACGATTTGGCGCAGACGTTATTTTTTCTCAACGTGAAATTAAAGCAAGGTCATCTGGAGGAAGCTAAAGGCGCTGTGCTGGAAATTGACAATTCACTCCGACAAGCTATCTTCAATCTTCGGACGCCTCCCGAAGAAGGTGCTGATTTCGAATTGAGACTGCACAAATGGCTGGGCGATTGGCAAAAGATCGCCGGAATCGAGCTAATCGAGCATTTAGACCTTGCTCACTATATCTTCAATCCTGCTGAAGAAGTTCAATTGTTTGGCATTGTGCAGGAAGCTTTCACAAATATCCGCAAGCATTCCAAAGCGACTCATGCAGAAATCAGGATTCATACGGAAGAAGGAGGATGGCGGATGCTCATCTCCGATAATGGCTGCGGCTTGCGGCATGAAGCAGTCCAAACCAAGTGCTATGGAATGGATATGATGCGTAAAAGAGCCTCTGAGATGGGAGCTTCATTCGAAATCGTATCCAAACCAGGAGACAATGGAACTCAATTATGGGCCGAAGCAAAAAGGGGGAACGGATGATGGACAAGCAGACTTACCGAGTGCTTATAGCGGATGATCATCCTTTGGCCCGCAAAGCCGTACGCAGCATCTTGGATATGGACAACGCCTTTTTCGTCGTGGGCGAAGCTTATAATGGCGAAGAAGCTATTCTTCTTTGCGGGGAAGTCGAACCTGATCTTGTGATCATGGATATCCATATGGCCCCGATTAGCGGACTTGAAGCAACACGCCGAATTAAGCAGCTTTATCCTCATATTCGTATTGTTGTTTTAACCGTTTCAGATGACGTCGCGGATTTGTTTACCGCACTTCAATTCGGTGCACAGGGATATTTGCTCAAGAATATGGATCCCGATGAATGGCTTATGTATCTGCATGCCCTGCTCGATGATAATTCAGAGGTTGCCCGGGAGATGGCGGATCGCCTTTTTTTACGATTTTATCCTGGCCAAGGAGCTTTTCACGGCGGCGACCCTGATCCAAGTATGCTGACCTCACGGGAACGGCAAATTGCTGCTTTTGTTGCCGAAGGAGACAACAACAGGCAAATTGCCGAGAAGCTGTTGATTTCGGAACACACCGTAAAAAATCATATGAAAAATATTTTGGAAAAACTGGGCTTCGAAAACAGGGTACAGCTCACCGCCTATATCATTAAATATGGATTGACAATAAAGAGACAAAATTAATGCCCAAAAATAGCCCACATGAGTCATACTAATCTGAATGAAACAGGACTACAATGTTTGTAAATCATTTTATTCAGATAGGGGCCGAAACTAATTGTTTAAAAAATTCATGTTAAACTGTGCTGTATTGCTGGTTTGCTCTTTGTTACTTGCGGGAATCGCGAGTGCACACGTCGTTGTTTATCCACAGGAAAGCACTCAAGGATCTTATGAGAAGTTCACGGTTCGAGTACCTTCGGAGAAGGATGTCCCTACCGTTAAGGTGGAAGTTAAATTCCCGGTGGATGCGGTCGCTGTATCCCGCTTCGAACCGAAAGCAGGCTGGAATTATCAAATTTCCAAGGATGCCGACGGGAAAGTAACCGGAGTGGTTTGGACAGCAACCGGTGAGGGCTTATCAGCTACCGAGTTTGGTGATTTCGGCATGCAAGGCAAGGTTGGGGATACAGCCACAGCCATTACCTGGAAGGCTTATCAAACCTATAAGGACGGAAGCGTGGTTGAATGGACCGGAGCAGCAGACTCTAAAACTCCGGCTTCCGTGACGACAGTTAAGGCCAAGCCTGCCGGAGCAGCAGCAGATAACCACGGTGCAACAGCGGGTCATACTGCCGCTGCAAGCAGTGGAACCTCAAATACGGCGCTTTACCTTTCCATTGCCGCTGTGGTGCTGGCCGCTTTGGCCTTGATTATGGCCATGCGTAAACGGGGGGCAGCATCTTAGAGCGTATGCTCTTGGGAAAAGCTGTTCTGAATAATAATGAGCTAAAGGTCATAATTAACGAGTCTATGCTTACTAATTTCCCAATGAATTATTGACTTGAACAGAAACAATAAGTGTGAAGTCACTATTCATGAAATTGGGATCATTATTAATGAGCTTTGGATCACTGTTGATACTTTACATGAAAAACCTCGGACATTTAATCACGATTGACTTACTAATAATGAGGTTTCCCTCCCTATAGCAGTAAAAGAAAACCTCTACAAAAAAGCCTCAATAGAAGGATTCAATCCTTCAGTTGAGGCTTTTTGCATGTGCGGATTATTTGCTCTTTTTTTCATAGATTTGAAAATAATACTCATATGGATTCTTCTCATCCTGAATGCCTTGGTCATTGGAAACAATTGTCCACTCTTGCATGTCCACTTCCGGAAAGTGAGTATCAGCTGCAAATTCATGCTCGATTCGGGTGATGTACATCCGATCCACTTGGGGTAAAAATAAACGAAATATTTCCGAACCGCCAATAACAAACAGCTCTTCCTGTTGAAATTGAGCGGCTGCTTCCCGAGCACTATGAACGATCTCACAGCCTTCTGCCGTGAAATTAGGATCTTGAGTAATGACAACATTTCGCCTTCCGGGAAGCGGTTTGCCGATGGATTGATAGGTTTTACGGCCCATGAGAATTGGATGGCCAGTTGTAATTCTTTTAAAAAATTTCAAATCGGCAGGCAAATGCCAGGGAAGCTGATTATCTTTTCCAATAGCTCGATTGCGATCCATCGCAAATATAAAAGAAATACTCATCCGCATCAGCTCCTAATCGATTAAATAGCAATAGGCGCCTTGATGCCCGGATGAAACTCATAGCCAACAAACTCAAAATCGCCAAATTGATAATCAAATATCGAATCCGGCTGGCGTTTGATGGTGAGTGTTGGTAATGGGTAAGGCTCTCTTGTTAATTGAAGCTTTACTTGCTCCAGGTGATTCAAGTAAATATGCACGTCCCCACCGGTCCAAATCAAGTCACCAATCCCTAGTCCGCACTGCTGAGCTACCATGTGGGTGAGCAAAGCATAGGAGGCCAAATTAAAGGGAAGACCCAGAAAAGTGTCAATGGAGCGCATATGAAACATACAGGACAATCGGCCGTTAGCTACATAAAACTGAAAGGCATAATGACAAGGGGGCAAGGCCATCGTTTCAATCTCGGCAACATTCCATGCGCTGACCAGGTGTCTGCGGGAATTCGGATTGGATTTGATTTGCTGAATCAGATTGGAAATCTGATCGATGGCTTGTCCATCCACAGCTGGCCAGGTTCTCCACTGAGATCCATATACGCGACCCAGATTGCCTTCCTCATCAGCCCACTCATCCCATATAGTAACACCATTTTCACGCAAATATGTCACATTGGTGCTTCCACTCAAAAACCATAGAAGCTCATGAACGATCGATTTGATATGCAGTCTTTTCGTAGTCATCAGGGGGAACCCTTTCGATAAATCGATACGAATTTGCCTGCCGAAAACAGAAAGGGTTCCGGTACCCGTCCGATCCTCTTTTTGCACACCGTGCTCCATAACATCCTGCAGCAGTTCCAAATAAGTTTTCATTCGCCACCTCGTATTTAACATAATTAATTAGTATTATAGCAGAGGCGATATGGATTACAAGGATAAACGGTTGCGCCGTCCTATATGACGAGCGCGTTTGTCAAGGTTGATGCGAAGCAAGATAAGTTTGGGAAAACTTATACTTTCTTATCAACGCACAAAAAAAATGAACGCGGATTGCGCTCATTTCTCTATTCAGCCCATCCAAAATCGGCGATGAGGTATTGTCGTATAAGATTGCGTTTGTTGTTGGTCACTCTTATCTTTCTTGGCATGAAGGGCTTCGAGTGAAGATGTCAGCTCTGTGAACCATTGCTTGTCTCTAGCCGATAGCGCAATATCTATAAGATTATACAAGCTTCTTTCATCCAAGCCGGCATCCACCTTCAACAGCTCAAGCTTGCTTACCAAACTTTCGGAAACTCTGCCGACGATTCGCTCCCTGTCACTCTGTGTCACTCGAACCAATGCAGATTCCAGGTTCTTGCTTATGGTCTCCACATAGCCGCGTATTCTTTCATCATGTACCGTCGTTCCACTTACCCAATCTCCTGGCTGAATTTGCGTTTGCTTCACTTCTGTCATCCTGCTCACCCTTTCTTCATGGACTAAAATAAAATGCAGCAGTTAGTACTGTTATTGTAATAGTTACAGATGAAATTGTCAATTCATTTGATAAACTCCAGAATCGGTTTCAGCGACTGCCTGCTTGTCTTGGCGATCAGATCCCCCTGCTCAGCCAATCGTTGTTCAATCGTCAGCAAAGTAAATGCTTTAGGATCAACGCCCCGCCTGACTTCATCCCACGTAAGCGGCGTTGATACAGTTGCATGCTCTCTGGCGCGCGGTGTGTAGGGAGCGGACAAGCTTTTGCCTGCCGCATGCTGCACATAGTCGATGTAAATTTTATCACCGCGATTTTTAATCAGCCTTTCGATGGTAAATAATCGGGGATACTTTTCAGTCAAGTATTTTCCAACAAAATGGCCGATTTTCCGCAGCTGATCAAACGTATATCCCTTTTGAATCGGGATAATTATTTGCACGCCGGTCGCTCCGGAGGTTTTCGGTACCGATCTTATCCCCATCGCTTCCAGTGTCTCGCCTATTGCTGCGACAGCTTCCATCAGCCTCGGCTCTTGTTCCAGGCTGGGGTCGATATCGAGCACCCACTCTGCCGGTTCTTCTCCGCCGATATATTCAAAAGACGGATGAAACTCCAGCGCTGCCAAATTTCCCAGCCAAATCAGTGTGGACAGAGAATCCAGATTTATGTAATTCACATCAGAATTCTTGGCAGTGTGCACAAATGCCGGCATCGAATTAGGGACGTTCTTCTGGTAAAAGGACTTACCATGAATACCGCCAGGAAAGCGAATCGTGGTCAAATAACGATCCCTGCAGTACGGAAGCAGATACGGCGCTAACGCAATCAGCTTTTGCAAATACAGCAGCTTGGTTATTCCCGCCTCCGGCCAGAGCAGCTTGCCCGGATGGCTTACCGTAATCTCGTTTCCTTCTACTTCAACTACCCCTTTATCAGCAGTCCTCATAACAGGTTCCCTCCCAAAGAAAGCAGTTTTGGATGACGGACCGCACCGCCCTCGGTGATTTCCTGCCCGCTCACTTCGCAGGTGAATGTCTTGTTCAGCCAGCGCACTTTCATGCCTTTTAAATCCTCCGGCAGCGACGTAAAATAATCCGTAAATGCTCGATCCGCCGGCAAGTCGAACAACCAGCGTCGCCATTTATCATTCAGACCGGAAGATACCCTGCCTAAATATTCGCCATCCCTCCGCATGACCAAGCTCGATACCCGGCCTTCCTTCATCAGGATGCCAACGGCTTCGATCTCCAGTCGAAGCATCGTTTTCTTTTTCAGCCAATCGTGATGCTCTTTGCCTTCCCGGTAAGGGCTGGACAGCTTCTTGCTGACTACACCCTCCCAGCCGTTGGCATTTACCCACGCCCAGAGGGTTTCCCCGTCTTCGAACAGGTCTGTCAGAAAAAAGGGTGGCCCCCAATCAGCCGCCAGCGCTTTAAGTCTCTCATGCCGTTCCCCAAAGGGGCGCTTGCGCAAATCCTCCTGACCCAGCTGCAATAGGTCAAAGATGATGTATTGGACAGGCGCTCGTTCGGCACCTCGGGTGATCAACCGCGGGTCCGTCAGTTTATCCCGTTGCTGCATTTTCTGAAAGCTCGGGCGATTCGTTTCGGCATCCATTACAACCAGTTCCCCATCCAGGAGGAAGGTTCCCTTAAGCTGGGAAAGCGCCTCGACCAGGTCAGGATATTTCGCATTCTTAAACAGCATCCGCTTCGAATACAGCTCCACCTGTCCCTGATCCACCATGGCAATTGTTCGATAACCATCCCATTTCAGCTGATAGCCCCAACCCTCCACATGCGGAAGCTCATCAGTAAGAATAGGCGACATCGGGGTAAAAGGCTTCATCCCTTACGCCCCCGTTTTTTTCGCGCGAGATTTGCCTGCCGGCTTGGAGCTCGCCTTGGCGCTTGATTTGGGACTAGCTTTCCCCTGCGCTTCTTTGGCAGCCGACTTCGCTCTGCTTGTGGATTTGCCAGCGCTTGCAGACTTCGTTTTGTTTCCTGCCGAATTACCCGCGGAGTCTCCTTTGGAATCCCCGGAATTCGCTTTCTTCGACTGTTGCACGCTTGCCTTCAGGGCACTCATCAGATCGATCACATTCGTTTTCTTCTCTTCGGGAGCAAATTTCACTTCCTTGCCTTCCACTTTGCTCTCGATGGCACTCATCAGCCGCTCCCGATACTCGTCTTCATATTTATCAGGCTCGAACTTTGAGGACAGCTGCTCGATCAGCATTGTTGCCATTTCAAGCTCCCGGCCATCTATTTTGGACATCTTCGGCAGCTTGGGAATTTCCTCTTTGGGACGAATCTCTTCCGCGTAAAACATCGTCACCATCAACAGAACTCCGTCGACTACACGAATCGCAGCAAGACTGCTTTTGTTACGGATCGTCACATTGGCAATACCTATTTTTTGTGAGGATCTCAGGGCTTCAACCAGCAAATTATAGGCATGCGTACCGGACTCGTCGGGAGCCAAATAATACGTTTTTTGAAAATAGATCGGGTCAATCTCATGCAAATCGACAAAGTCGAGGATGCAAATTTCCCGCGAGGTCTCCGATGCGAGAGCTTCCAGCTCTTTTTTATCAAACGTAACATAATGACCGGGTTCATATTCATAGCCCTTTATGATATCGCTCCACTTGACTTCCTTCTCACATTTGGGGCAGGTGCGGTTATAGTGAATCGGAACATTGAAGTCCTTGTGCAGCATTTTCATCGGAATATCGTTATCCTGAGTAGCCGTATACATCTTCACCGGCACATTCACGAGTCCGAAATTCACGGCGCCTTTCCATATCGTTTGCATGTAGATCCCTCCAATTATCGATACTTGGCAAGCAGAGCTACTATTCATTATTAACCAACAGCCATACCGCTAAATCATTGGGCAATAAAAGATTGCAATTGCAACAGTTCCTAAACCTTTATATAATAGTGGCAAATGCAACCAATTATAGGCTGAGGGTGAAGTCGATGCTCGATCAAAGGAATTCCATACCCAGATGGGTTTCGCTTCTCTACCGCTACGGACAAATCTACATTGGTGATCAATTGAAGCACACCGAGATTGGCAAGGGCCAGCATATTTTTTTGAATGCCCTTTATCATGAGGATGGTCTGACCCAAGAGGAACTGTCCCATTATTTGAAAATAGATAAGGGCACCACAGCCAAAGCCTTGAAGAGGCTCGAAGCGCTCGGATATGTGAAAAGGAAGGTCTGCAACAAGGACAAGAGAGCCAACCGGGTTTTTCTGACGGATAAAGCTCTAGCGATAAAAAGTGAAATGAAACAAGTATTGGGAAATTGGAGAGAAGCGCTAACTGCCGGTTTAACGGAGGAGGAACAGCAGGTTGCTTTTGTTATCCTGGAGAAAATGGGAGCCAACGCAGCTGATTTTATCAAACATAATATGAAAGAAGGCAAGAGCTTATGAATCTGCGACATGCGGGAGACGGCTTTATCGATCAGCATTTCCATGCTTTGACTCATGCCAATTTTCGCTATTTGTGGTTTGGACAATGCATTTCCTTAATCGGAACCTGGACGCAAAACATTGGGCAAGCCTGGCTTGTGCTGACCTTGACAGGGTCACCCTTTTTACTTGGTCTAGTAGGTGCGTGCCAATTTTTGCCGATCACCTTCTTTTCCTTGTTCGCCGGTGTATTCATTGATAAATTTCCCAAAAAATCGATTCTTCTGCTCACTCAGACGATTTCAATGATTTTAGCCTTCACTTTAACCATTCTGGTCTTCACGGATACGGTCAAATTTGGCTACATTCTCGTACTCGCCCTCCTGCTCGGGCTGTGCAATACATTTGATATACCAACCCGCCAAGCACTTAATATTGAAATTGTCGGCAAAGAGGATTTGATGAGCGCTGTTGCTTTAAATTCTACCACATTTAACTTGGCGAGAATTGTCGGTCCTGGGATCGGGGCGATGCTCATGGCCTATCTCGGGGCTGGCTGGTGCTTTTTGCTGAATGGATTAAGCTTTCTGGCCGTTATTTATGGACTGCTGTTAGTTAAAACCCCATCCTATGTTAGACCCAATCGAAACAATGACGGTATTTTAAAAGAAATCAAAGATGGCATTATCTACATTGCCAATGATAAATTGCTGGCTCAAACCCTGCTTTTGGTGACTATCATCGGTACATTGGGATATAACTTTAATGTACTGATCCCCGTTTTCACAAAAGATATTCTCCACATGGGCGAAAAAACCTACGGGTTTTTAATGTCATGCCTCGGATTAGGCTCATTGATAGGTGCCATAACCGTTTCATTTCGCAGCCGCATGGGCCCTAAGTTATCCACAACCATTATCTTCAGTTTACTGGTTTCCCTGATGCTTGGCTTGAATGGCCTTGTGAGTTCTCCCTTGCTAGCTGCGATAATTTTGATCGCAACCGGCATTTGCAGTATCTTATTTGCCACGAATTCAAATTCCACATTGCAATTTCATTCCAAGGATGAGTACCGCGCGAGAGTGATGAGTGTACATTCTTTGGTTTTTGCGGGGTCTACGCCTATCGGTAATCTCTTTGCCGGTTATACAGCGGATCGGTTGGGTGCTAATGGAGCTTATCTCTGGTTAGGCCTGCTATGTTTGGTGCCTTGCTTGTTGATCATCGTGATCTACTGGAGAAAAGGGACCAGCACACCTGAGCAAGCAGAGATTTGATCAAGGATCCGGACAAGAAGATAACCCCTTACTATACATAAAAACTAATAAACAAAAACCAGTCTAACACTTATTTTCGTGTTTTGGACTGGTTTTTAATTTGCCAGCCCCGTCTTAAGTTGTCGCGTTGAGTTCCAGGCGCCAGTCGTTGCATCGCATCATGCTCCCTGGCGGATATTCGAATTCGCACTCGGCGACAAGCAAGAAGCCGAGCTTCCGGCAAATCGCGTTTGACGCAGGGTTGTCAACGGACGGGTACGCGTGAATGTGCCTGATCTTCTGCTCTGCTCCGGCTCTTGCAATGGCGGCCGCAGCAGCCGCTGCAGCAATGCCCTTGCCTTGGAATGGCGGCAGTACGCCCCAACCCATCTCATACATGGTCTCTTCCTGCCAGACGCGTTCCCAGTATCCTATGTTACCTACTTTTTCGAGCTCCGGCAGCAGGAAAATGCTGAACATACGGCCAGTTCCCTTCCCGCCGATCTCCATATACCGCTTGTGGCGCGCGAGAATTTGCTCCTCGGTCTCTGGACCTCCCAAGTGTTCCAGCATCTCTGGCACATTCAAGCGATACAATAGATCAAGGTCGGCATCTGCCCAAGGCTCAATCCGTATCTGTGATACATTCGTTCGATTTGGCACTCTATCACTCCTTAGTAAAAATTAGAACATAAGTTCGTTATTTTCATTTTAATATGAATTTTTGGGCGTGTCACTAAGAAGTTGAAGTGCAAACAAAAAGTATTATTTTCATAATTTTGGGTATATTACCTACAAATCTTCAGCACGAAAGTAGGAGTACCATCATGGGCTGGTTTGGAAAATTAAATGTATGGAGAAACAAACTTACCTCCGATAACAACCCTTCCAATGAAAATCCGAGTCAAAATATGGGCAAATCCATCATGGAGAATGAACAAATACTAAAAAATATGTTTCATAATTGTACGGACATTATATTTCGTGAAGTTACGATTCACGGCCAAACCAAGCTGTTATTGATCTACGCTGAAGATATGATCGATACAAATATCATTACCACAAACGTTCTAAAACCATTATTGTACGATGGGCTGCCTCAAGGACTTGGGACAATCGACAGTGTCACCCAAATGTTCGAGCAAGAGCTCTTATCCGTTTTACAAACCAAGAAGCTTTCCAGCTTTGGAGATATATCTGAACACATTTTAAAGGGAAGTGTGGCCGTATTGATCGATGGGGAAAATACAGCCCTGCTTGCCGATGTCTCCAAGTTTGAGACCCGAGCCATTGATGAGCCTACCAATGAGGCGGTACTTCGGGGATCCAGAGAAAGTTTTACGGAGCACCTGCGGACGAATACTACGCTGCTGCGCAGGATAATTGCAACACCGAAGCTGAAGATGGAAACTTTTAAAGTCGGAAAACTGACGAAGACAGATGTAGTCGTTACTTATATTGAAGGAATAGTTTCGATGTCCGTTCTGAAAGAAGTTCGTAAAAGAATAGATCGAATCCAAATCGATGGAATTCTTGAATCGGGCTATATTGAAGAAGCCATTGAAGATACTCATTTTTCTCCTTTTCCGCAAATGCTGACCAGTGAGCGCCCTGATGTTGTTGCCGCCGGATTGCTTGAGGGAAAAGTGGCCATATTAACCAACGGAACTCCATTTGCTCTTATAGTTCCAATGACATTCTGGGATGGATTACAGGCGCCCGACGATTATTATGAACGATTTATGTTTGTTTCCCTGAATCGGTGGATACGCTATGTATTTGCCGTCTTTTCCGTTACTTTTCCTTCTGTTTTTATTGCGTTAACCAATTTTCATCCGGAGATGGTTCCTCCAAAGCTGATGATGAGTATTGCCTCGCTGCGAGAGAAGGCACCCTTTCCGACAGTGATTGAAGTCTTTATAATGGAGTTCATGTTTGAAGGTTTACGGGAAGCGGGAATTCGCTTGCCCAAACAAATAGGTCCACTCGTAAGCATTGTCGGGGCCTTGGTTATTGGGGAGGCGGCTGTCCGCGCCGGGATCATCTCCGCGCCAATTGTCATTGTCGTATCGGCAGCAGGAATCTCATCATTTGTCATTCCGAGGTATAGATTCGGATTCCCCTTGCGGATGATAAGATTCCCTTTGTTGATCCTTTCCGGGGTATTGGGCTTATTTGGTGTTGCCATCGGGATGATTGCGATTATCATTCATCTGATTCACCTAAGTCCATTTGGAGTCCCTTATCTCACCCCGTTAGCTCCGCTGAACACTCGCAGCCTTATGGACTTGCTGCTTCGCTGGCCTCGAAGGCAGACGAAATATACTGAACCTGCAAATGAGGCGGATCATCCATGAAGAGAGCAGGCATACTTTGTTTCATATTGCTCCTGATGGTACTCAGCATTACCGGCTGCTGGAACCTTAGGGAACCGGATCATATAGCATTTGACCTTGGGACCGGGATGGATTTAACCAAAGACGGAAAGATGGAATTAAGTACACTAATCGCGATTCCGGCAGGTGTCGGCGGAAGCAGTGATGGCGGCGGCGGTGGACCTAAGAAAAAAAGCTCCATTGTGATAAAAGCTACTGGAAGGGACATTTACGATGCGAATCAAAACTTACAGAGACTCCTATCGCGAAAATTGTTTCTTGGGCATCGCCAGATTATCGTTGTCGGACAACGAATGGCCGAGCATGGATTAGGTAATTTGCTCGACGAATTTGTTCGTAATCCTGATTCGGAGATGCGCTCAAGGAAATATGTTGTGAAAGACGGTTTAGCAAAAGACGTCCTTTCTGTAAACACGATTTTTGACCCCTATGTAACTGATGCGCTCGTGCGTGAAATATCGACTCTGGGATTGAAACACTATTATCACCGAGATTTTTTTGCTGATGCTATGAGTCAAGGAACACAACCTTTAATGCCGGCGGTTCGCTTAAATGCCTCAAAGAAATATGTTTATGCCGGAACGGGCATTTTTAATAAAGACAACGGCTTGAAGCTGGTGGGATTCCTGAATGTTGAAGAAACAGCTTATGCCAATTGGATTACGGGTAGACAAACCGGATTTGCCGTACATTCTTTCGTTACCCAAGGGAATGGATACGTTAGCTTAAATCTGCAATCATTAGGTAAACGTATCCGTGTGAAAATGGTTGATAACCAACCACAGATTGACGTACGTCTCACTGGACAAGGATTCATTATCGAAAATAATGCAAGCTTGGATCCATCCAAACCAAAAGATCTGCAGATTATACAAGATGAACTCAGTCAAACGGCTCAGAAATCGATACAACAGCTGATCAAAAAAGCGCAAAATCAGTACAAGTTAGACTTCTTCGGGTTTGGTGAAAGAGTGCACGAGCAATACCCTCGTCAATGGAAAACCACCTTGAATCAAAAGTGGAACGAAACCTTTCCTCAGGTTCCTATTTCGATCAAAGTAGAACTTCAATGCAAGGATATGGGCCAAACCAATTCGTCTACAAGGAGAATGCCTTAAATTGAAAATATCAGGATCGCAAATTTTTTGGATAGTTGCAACGGTTGAAGTCGTTATGTCAATCTGGTTATGCATTATGCCAGTGATCGAAATATCGAAACAGGATGCATGGCTTTCGGTACTGATTGGGAGCGTCATAGGACTAGCCATAACCTATCTTGTTGTTCATCTGAGCGTTATCCACCCCAATCAAACATTGGTCGAATTTAGCCAAGCTCTGCTGGGCAAATGGTTTGGGAGAATGATTGTCCTTCCCTATTTCATTGCCTGGTATACACTATCTGCTGTTGTGCTGCGTTCATTTGGAGACTTTATCCATCTTGTTGCCCTTGACAGAACACCTGTGTGGATAATTATGATACTCATCGTAGGTTTAATGATTTATTTGACCTATTCCGGTGGTATAACGGGAATCGGCCGGTTTAGTCAAATAGTGGGACCTATTCTTTTTTTAACTTTATTTGTCAGTTTTATTTTAAGCATAGGCAACGTGAGATGGCATCATCTACTGCCAGTCTATGCCGATTCCGGATGGTTGAATATTTTAAAAGGATCAATTCCCGCTGCTTCTTATCTCGGAGAATCATTCTTTTTATTAGCTATTGTCTCATTTATGCATAACCCTCAAAAAGCGCCTTTGAGATCCATGATAGGCGTAGGACTTACCGCTTTTATAATTCTTATAACCACGATCATGGTGATATTGGTTTTTGGACCGAATTTCTCAGTCAATCTAAGGTTTCCTTATTTTATGCTGATAAGATCCATTGATATTTTAAATTTCATCCAAAACGTCGATTTATTCGTCATTTTCGTTTGGATTTATGGAATGTTTGCTAAATTATCCTTATATTTGTTTATTACAAGCTATGAAGCGGCTAATTGGCTCAATGTGAAGGATTGGCGAAGAATCATTTGGTTCGGCGCACCGGCGATTTTTATTATGGCTATCTTGGTTCCGAATGAGACGTTTCTTAGTATATACCCCAAGTTTTGGGAATTTGGAATAATTCCAGTTTGTGGTATCGTGCTACCCCTTTTATTATTGATCATTTCGATGGTCAAAAAGAAATCTGTAAAGCTATAAATACACTCTTCATAAACAGTAAATAGACAGCGAAACAGCTGTCTTCAGACTGTCGAGAAAGTCTCGACAGTCTTTCTTTTAATCAATTAATTTAACACAGCACCGCGTTAATATGGTATAATATAGGTAACTCATTTACCAGAAAGTGCGGTGTTATTCATGTTGTATTCTCATCAGCCCGACCCTCAATTGGACTTCGAACTGGTTTGCATTGAGCATTTGGTTCCGGACGATCATCTCCTACGTCATATTTCTAAATACATGGACTTCTCATTTATCACGGAAAAAGTACGTCCTTACTACAGCGAAACACACGGACGGACGTCCATCGATCCAGTTATGCTCTTCAAAATGCTGTTTATCGGTTACTTGTACGGAATCCGGTCAGAGCGTCAGCTCGAACAGGAGATCAACCTGAATGTCGGCTACCGTTGGTTTCTGGGCATTGGCCTGTCCAAGAAGGCGCCGGACCATTCCACCATCAGTTGGAACCGGAAGAAGCGCTTCAAAGATACGACGGTATTCCAAGACATCTTCGACGAGGTCGTCCGCCTGGCAATCGAAAATCGGATGGTGGCCGGCCGCGTGCTCGTCACCGATTCTACTCACCTGAAAGCGAACGCGAATAAACGGAAACACAACGTTCAAGTAGTAGAGCGCTCGCCACAGGAATACATAGAAGAACTGGAGAAAGCAATTGAAGAAGATCGGCGGACCCTCGGAAAAAAGTCGCTGAAAGTCCGGGAGGAGGTGGTCGAGACCAAGGAAATCAAGGTTAGCACCACAGATCCTGAGAGCGGGTATATGGTCCGTGACGGCAAGCCGAAAGGTTTCTTCTATCTGGATCACCGTACCGTCGACCACAAATTCAACATCATCACCGACGTTCACGTTACGCCCGGAAATGTACACGACTCGGTTCCCTATGTCGAGCGGCTCAAGTATCAGATCGAAAAATTTGGTTTTACCGAATCCCTTGAAGCAGTGGCTGTCGACTCCGGTTACCTAACTCCTCACATTTGCAAAGAACTGCAGCAGATGAAAGTGTTCGCCGTCATCGGAGGACGTTCATTTACACCGGTCAAAGGACTTATGAAGAAATGGCAGTTTAAGTTCGACGCTGAGAAAAACGTGTATGTTTGTCCGGCCAAACATGAACTAAAGTATTCTACAACGAACCGCGAAGGCTATCGGGAATACAAATCGAACCCGAAACATTGCAAGGATTGCCCGTTGCTGGAGGCGTGCACGCGAGCCAAGAACAAGCAGAAAGTGATCACCCGGCACGTATGGGAAGACAGCAAGGAATGGGTGCGGCTAAATCGGCTAAGCAAAGTCCGGCAAATACCTGTATCGCCTGCGATACCAAACCATTGAGCGAAGTTTCGCGGATGCAAAAGAGCTCCACGGACTTCGCTATTGCCGTTTGCGTGGCAGGGATAACGTCCAGGAACAAGCGCTGATGACCGCAACCGTACAGAACATAAAAAAGATCGCCCTCCACCTTGCCAAGAAGGCAAAGTAGAGGGCGATTGTTGTTCGAGTAGGTGAGTCGTACTCAGAAAGGGACACTCGCCACGTATCTTTTGTATCGAAAAGCAAAATAACCGCTTTTCTCAACAGTCTGAGACAGCGAAACAGCTGTCTTTTTGTTTTGCAATTCTTTATAATAATATATATGAGCATATGTTCATATAGTGAATAATATAGAAACGAGGAGATCAATGATGAACGATTGCAACCATTCCTATTTGTCAGAGGACATCGTTGAAAATGTATCCCAAATCTTTAAAACATTAGCTGATCCTACTCGAATCAGAATTCTTTATCTGCTTGCAGAGGAAGAATGTGCGGTTGGGCACATCGCGGAAGTGCTCAATTTATCTCAATCCGCAGTATCGCATCAATTAGGCTTTTTGCGAAATTTGAGACTCGTGAAAAATAGGCGTGAAGGAAATTCTTTTATTTACTCCTGCGATGATCAACACGTTATTTCATTATTAAAGCAAGCTGTAAGCCACTCCCAACACAATTAGGAGGGATTCATATGAAAGATAGCCATCATCATTCCAACGGACATTTACACGACCACGGGCATTCCCACCATAACGAAGTTACGGAAGGAAATAAAAAGGGACTAACTATCGCCCTATTCATTACATTAGGCATTATGGTAGTAGAGTTTGCGGGAGGTCTTTTCACTAACAGTCTTGCCCTGCTGTCCGATAGTGGCCATATGTTAAGTGACACAGCCGCTCTTGCTCTGAGTTTACTCGCTTTTTGGTTTGCATCGAAACCCGCTTCTGCCAAACGGACATATGGGTTTCACCGCTTTGAAATTCTAGCAGCTTTATTTAACGGTATTGCTTTGTTCCTGATTGCCGGAACTATTATTTGGGAGGCGTATCTTCGTTTCTTTGAACCCCCAGCAGTATCAAGTGGGATCATGATGCTGATCGCTGTAATTGGTCTTGCAGCAAACCTGGCCAGTGCCTGGTCCTTAATGCGAAAAGGTGATGTGAATAAGAACGTCAATTTAAAGAGTGCGTACACTCACATCATTGGAGACGTACTGGGTTCACTCGGAGCGATTATCGCCGGTTTGTTCATGTTTATTTTCAAGTGGTATATGGCTGATCCCATCATATCCGTTTTCGTATCAGTCCTTATTTTAAAAAGTGCTTGGGGTATTATAGCGAGCACGGTTCATATTCTGATGGAAGGCACACCTTCCTCCGTGAATCATAAAGAAATTAAAGAGGCTTTGGAAAAGATTGATGGTGTTATCGAAGTTCACGACCTTCATATTTGGACGATTACATCTGGATTGGATTCGTTAAGCTGCCATTTGCTGATCAACGATTCCAAGGATTGCTTTAAAATCTTGCAAGAAGCCATCCATATGGTTGAACACCACTATGAAATTCACCATCCAACCATTCAAATTGAAAATTCAACCATTTACCATAAGGATTGCGGGTATAGTTTAGGGAGTTTGCGGAAAAGGATCGTGAGGTGAAAACGTGCTTTTACGATTGAAATCATTGGCAAAAAAATTAAAATCGCAGCTCTATACTCTTTATTTTGCTTACAAGCATCCACAATCACCGTTGTTAGCTAAAATATTTACCGGTTGTGTTGTTGCTTATGCCTTCAGCCCAATTGATTTGATCCCCGACTTTATTCCTGTTTTGGGCTATCTGGACGACTTAATTATTGTACCGTTAGGTATTACAATCGCACTTAAATTGATTCCTGAATCCATTCTTGATGAGAGCAGATTTAAAGCACAGGAAAGAATGAGTGAACCGAAGCCAAAAAACTGGGTTACTGGAACAATATTCATTTTGATTTGGATTGTTCTTTCTATTTTGGTGAGCAGATATTTATATATCAAGTTTTTCTAAGCTCGTCTTAATCCTTAACTTTCAACAATCTCATACTGTTTAAAATGACAATCAAGGCTGCTCCCGTGTCGCTAAAGATAGCAATCGGTAGAGTAAGCAATCCGGGAAAAATCAAAATTAAAGCTGCAAACTTAACGATTAACGAAAACCAAATGTTTTGCTTTATGATTTGCATCGCTTGTCGGCTTAATTTTACCGAATGTGGCAGTTGTTCCAGGTTGTCAGCCATTAACACAATGTCTGCAGTTTCCATCGCCATATCGGTTCCAGCCCCACCCATTGCAATACCTAGATCGGCCGCAGCAAGAGCGGGAGCATCGTTAATCCCATCACCGACCATAGCTACAAGATTGCCCTCTCCTTGCAGTTGTTTGATGGCTTTCACTTTATCTTCAGGCAAAAGCTCCGCAAAATATCGGTTCACCCCAGTTAGATAAGCAGCTTTTTGGGCTGTTCCTTCATTGTCACCCGTAAGCAGCACGATGTGGTGGACCCCAGCAGCTCTTAGACCTTTAAGAGCTTTTACTGAGGTACCACGAATAGCATCTGCAACGGCAATAACACCGATTACTTTTTCTTTCGTCCCCACAATGACAATGGTATTTCCATCCTTTTGCAACGAAGCGATAGGTGTTTCCCATTCATCTAGCTCCGTGTTTAGTTCTCGAAACAACTTAAGATTTCCAGCAAAATATTCGGTACCGCCAATAATCGCTCCAACACCCTTACCGACAATGCTTCTGAACTTCTCGCCTTGCCTTGCAGATACATTTTTTTCATTGGCATATCCTGCAACTGCTTTTGCAATCGGGTGTGTTGAGTATTCTTCTAACGTTCGGGCTATAGACAACAATTCTGCTTCATTGGAGTGCGATTGAACAACCTGGACAACTTTTGGCTTTCCTTCGGTTAAAGTACCTGTTTTATCAAAAGCGATCGCAGTAATCCCGCCTGCTATTTCTAAAAAGGCTCCCCCTTTGATAAGAACCCCGTTTTTGGCCGCATTTCCTATTGCAGAAACTATAGCAACAGGAGTTGAAATAACCAGCGCACAAGGGCATGCTACCACTAATAATTCTAATCCTTTATAGAACCAGGCTCCCCAGGTTCCAAAACCCATTAAAGGAGGAAAGATCATAACTACCAGTGCCAGTATGAATACAATTGGCGTATAAATGCGGGCGAATCTGTCTATAAATGCTTCTGTTGGAGCTTTTTGTTCCTGAGCTTCTTCGACAAGGTGAATGATTTGGGAAATAGTCGTGTCTTTCACTAATTTTGTAACCTTAATTTCCAAGGAACCTTGCTCATTAATGGTTCCGGCATACACGGCATCACCTGCATATTTATCAACCGGAATGGATTCTCCTGTAATTGGCGCTTGATTTACGCTGGATTCTCCACTGATGACTTCACCGTCTAATGGGATTTTATCACCTGGTTTAACAACAATAACTTCTCCAACCGATACCTCATCCACCGCTTTTTTAACAAGCTCCTGCCCCTTCTTTACGAACGCATCAGGAGGCGCTAGGTCAATAAGACTTCGAATCGAGTTGCGGGTTGTCTCAATGGAACGTCTCTGCAGTACATTCCCCAGCGCAAACAGCCAAACAACGGTTGCCCCTTCGAGCCATTGACCTATGACCACGGCGCCAATCACAGCTGCTGTCATAAGTACATTCATATCTAGCGAGCGATTTTTAGCTGCATAAAAAGCACTTTTGGCTGGTTTGTATCCACCGAAGAATATGGAAATGGCATAAAGCAAGGTAATAAAGCTTGATGAGACATTTGCAAAGGAACCAAGAAAACCAAATAGCAGCAAGGCACCTGACAGTATCATCAGGTTGGTTCCTGAATGGTCTTTTTTTATTTCAATGCGCTGCATTCTGTCTGAAACCAAGGAAGCTTTATAACCAGATTTGGATACTTCTCTGATAATCTCTTCAATAGAATTATCATAATCTACATTCATTTTTCCTGTTGAAAAATTGACGCTGACTCTCTTAACGGATGGGAGATTCTTCATGTGATTTTCTATGGTTAAGGCGCAGGAGCTGCAATCCATTCCTTCAATGTTGAATATATGCTTATGTTGTTGTCCTGACAAAGCTAATCCCTCCGTTTAGTAAAGATCCGTATCACATCTGGCAACACCGTCGTGTACAAGAGGGAGAATCGCATCAAACATAGTTAACATATCCTTAATTTTTTCACTGTTCAGACTATAAAGCACATATTTGCCTTCTTGACGTCCAAATATAATTCCACATCCTTTTAAACAAGCAAGGTGCTGAGATATATTGGATTGATTCCCTTGGACTTCTTCAACAATTTGAGAAACGGTTTTTTCTTTATCCTTAATACACTCCAGTATTTGCAGTCGAGTCTTGTCACTGAATCCACGGATGAATTTGGCTTTAAGCTCGAAGTTATCTTGACTCATGGCAAAGACCTCCGTATGAATTAGTAATCACTAATATGATTATCATATTAACGCTTCCTAATATGTGTGTCAATTTAAACCAAAACATTTTTTTCTTAATGTCGGGGCGCCCAAAGCATAACGGATACCCCGATCAAACAAATGACTGCACCGATCCAGTCATACAAATCGGGAGTTTTTCGATCAACGAGCCATCCCCACAGAACGGCAAGTACAACAAAAACGCCGCCATAAGCAGCATAGACTCGGCCAAAGCTCGGAAAAGGTTGAAGAGTTGGGATTATTCCGTAGGCAATCAAAACCAAGCTGCCGATAATTCCATAACCGATCGGTTTAGCTTCGCGAAGCCAAAGCCAAACGAGGTATCCCCCTCCGATTTCAGCTAAACCAGCCATAATAAATAGCAATATCGCCATTAGTTTTTTACCTCATCAGTCAGATCCATGTTTATGAAGCATTCATCCCAGGACAGACAAGTACAACTGAGCCCGCTATCCAAGACCTGTTTCATTTGCTCAATGAGTCGGGCCTTTTCCTCAAGTTCTTTTCTTTTTTGTTTCGCAAGCTCCCTCCATCTTTCAGAAGCAGGCACACTTGCATCGAATCCTTCGAGCAATGTATGAATTTCCTGAACTTGAAACCCAGCCTGCTGAGCTATCTTGATAACGCGTATACGTTTAAGAATATCGGGCGAATATCTCCTTTGACCGCCAATACGATTCATCTTCGGAAGTAATCCCGCGCTTTCATAAAAACGCAGTGCTGATGCCGAAATCCCTGCGGCGCTTGCCACTTGACCAATCGATAACATATTTAAAAATCACTCCTTGACTTAAAGTTAACTTTAACTTTTATGATAATAACGTGAGGAGGTGATTGTCAATGCATAACTGCGAAATCGCGTGTCAAAGAATGTCATTTACAAACGAAGAAAAACTGCAATATGAAAATCTAAGAGAAAAAATTTTTATTTCACTTCTTCGGATTGAAGAGCTTGAATTGGGATATTCTTTCGTGCTGAAGCAAGAAAGCCATTTACTTCATAATCTTGCGGATTGGATTCCTCTCGAGCAAAAATGCTGCCCTTTTCTGCAATTTACACTAACATTTATTGAAGGCGGACAATTGAGACTGAACTTGATCGGTCCATCAGAAGTTAAGACTTTTTTGTTGCATGAGTTAAATTTAGTGTAAGTGAACCGCATTTAAAACAATCCGTGTAAAAGAAAAAAATGACCATCGCATCTGCGACGATCATTTTTTTCTTTACTTCATTTTTTATGGTTTGATCCCTTTGATAACAGCTGAAACGATGTAATTTTCTACATTAGCGCCCGGTACCCAATCTTTGATAAATGCCTTGGACTCATCCTTCGGCTCCACGACCACATCTGTAAATCCGCTTTGAGTTAACATGGCTTTGACCTCATCAACAGACGATGCCCCGGAGATACACCCTGCATACATAAGATTCAAGTCATTTTTGATTTCCGGAGGAAGCTCGGCAGTTGTGACAATATCTGAGATGGCCAGGCGGCCGCCGGATCGCAGAACCCGGAAGGCTTCGTCAAAAACTTGCTCTTTCGCCGGTGAAAGATTGATCACACAGTTGGAAATAATGACGTCCACCGTTTGATCCGCAACCGGTAAATGTTCAATTTCCCCCAACCGGAAATCCGTGTTTGTAAACTTGCCTTTGGTTGCGTTACCCCGGGCACGGCTGATCATTTCCGGAGTCATATCCACTCCAATCACACGGCCGGCTTCTCCGACCTGACGAGAAGCCAGGAAGCAGTCGAAACCGCCGCCGCTGCCGAGATCCAGCACCACTTCTCCTGACTGGAGTTCGGCTATGGCTTGGGGATTGCCGCAGCCAAGGCCAAGATTCGCTCCGTCCGGAACGGCTGTCAATTCCTCATCGGAATAACCGAGCTTGGCGGAAATATCCACGGAATTCACCGACGTATCGCAGCAGCCGGCACTTGGAGCACAGCATGATTCCGTCTCTACCGGCAGCAAGGCAATTTCTTTGTACCGACTGCGAACATTTTGACGAATTTGATCGTTACTAACTTGATTCATAGAAAATCATCCTTTCGAATATCAATAATTTACATTTGCAACTATATGCTAAAAATAAGCTCCTCTTAGAGAGGAGGCGTGCAGCAGTAAGAGCTTTGGCTCATTGCATGACTTAATATTTGTAAACTCTCAAGCACTTGATCCTTCTTATCTGACGGAACATTATTAAAAATCCCTTGAATGTAGTCTTCCATCGTTTTCGCAATTTCTAGATATTGTGCTTCCCCCTGCTCTGTTAAAGAGAGTACCACGTATCTCCGATCCTTGGAATCGGGCAGACGGTTTAACAAACCGTTCTCAACGAGCTGGTGAACCTGCCGACTCAACGTACTTGTGTCGATACCAAGGACATCAGAAAGCTCATTTAGTGATATTTGGGGACGATTGAAGAGCTCGTAAATAATGTGGCTTTGCACAACAGAAACTCCGCAGCACTGGGCACCATCTTTTTGAAGTAAGCCGAATCGTCTCACAAGCTGCTGCAGGACTTCACGTACGTTTACGTACTGTAGTATTTCATTCATTATTGATCACCTGATATATTTATAACATACAATAGTTGATAATTGAAATTAATTATTTTAAGATAAATTTATAGGGGGTTTTAGGATGGACACACTGGATATATGGCATCAGTTTGCTGATGCAGACCGGCCTTTTGTTATAAAAAATTATTTCCCTTCTTTTTCGAACTGTTCAATCCGGCTCTTAATCGAGTCCCGAACGCTGCGGAATTGAGCCATAATTTCTTCTTCCGTTCCTGTTGCTTTGGCAGGATCATCAAAGCCCCAATGCCATTTGGTTACGTTCTTGTTGGAGATCGCAGGACAGTGTTCATCCGCGTGCCCACAAAGCGTAATCACATAATCAGCACGATTTAAAATTTCCGAATCAATGACATTCGAAGTGTTTTTGCTAATATCCACACCAGCTTCGTTCATGACTTGAACCGCACGCGGATTTAATCCATGTGCTTCAAGCCCGGCACTTTTTACCTCATATTTATCACTGCCAATTGCATTTAGAAATCCATCGGCCATTTGGCTTCTGCAGGAATTTCCGGTGCACAAAAAGTAAACGAGCGGTTTTTTCTCCATGGTTAAAAATCTCCTTTTTTTGTATCAAATTATAAAATGTTACACACCTTGATGTCCTCTTTTGGTTTGTTTGCTTGCCATCATGCTCTTGATGATCATTGCAATAACGACAAGCACAACAACAATCGTCGCAATCCCTACCCATACATTCATGTTCCAAGTTTGGATGACATACAGCCATAAATAAAGACCGGTGAGGGTAATAAATAAAGTGGAAATGGTTAACAAAATGCCGATTTTAAAATAATAGCCCCAGCTGATTTTCACATTTTTCGTGGAAAGCACATGCAGCCAAAGCAGGGTTGCCAGGGACCCGATCGGGGTAATTTTAGGTCCTAAATCTGAACCGATCACATTGGCATAGATCAGCGCCTCACGAATGAATCCTTGCGTCGATGTTCCTTTGATGGCCAGTGCATCGATCATGACTGTCGGCATGTTATTCATGATGGAGGACAGGATGGCTGCGATATAGCCCATACCGATTGTTGCCGCGAATAGTCCATTATCTGCAACCGCTTGAATGACGTTGCCTAACGCATTAGTAAGCCCGGCATTTCTTAAGCCATAAACCACCACATACATGCCGATGGAGAAAATAACCACTGCCCAGGGAGCACCTTTCACCAGTTTCCATGTATGAATCGCGGGACTTTTTCTCGCGGCAAAAAGAAAGGCTATGGCAGCGATCCCGGCAATAATGGATACAGGGATGGAGAATAATTCACTTACGAAATAGGCGACAAGCAGCGCAGCTAAAATGACCCAAGATAATTTAAACAGCCTCATATCTTTAATGGCTTCTTTCGGGCTTTTTAGCTGGGTGAGATTGTAGCTGTTCGGGATGCTTTTACGAAAATACAGATACAATACAATGAGGCTCGCGATGATGGAAAAGAAATTCGGAACCATCATGCGACTTGCGTATTCGGCAAAACCGATTTTGAAATAATCGGCAGATACGATGTTCACCAAATTACTTACCACAAGAGGGAGGGAAGCCGTATCGGCAATGAATCCACTCGCCATAATAAACGGCAGGATCATCTTGTCATCAAATTTAAGCGCCCGCACCATGGCAAGTACAATGGGTGTGATGATCAAAGCAGCTCCATCATTGGCAAACAGGGCTGCCACTGCCGATCCAAGCAGGATGATAAACACAAACATCAGTAACCCGTTTCCGCGTGCGAGCCGCGCCATATGTAAGGCCGCCCACTCAAAAAAACCAATTTCATCAAGCACCAACGAGATTAAAATAATGGCCACAAACGCCAAGGTAGCATTCCACACAATACCTGTTACGGTGCCAACATCCGAGAATTTGACCACACCGAAAATTAAAGCGAGGATGGCTCCAGCGCTAGCCGACCAACCGATATTCAATCCTTTGGGTTGCCAGATGACAAAAGTTAAGGTTACTAAAAAAATAAGAAATGCAGTGATAGCCATTTTGATCCTCCATACGATTAGCAGTCGTTTTTTAATTGATCAATTTTTTCTTTTAATGAGGGGATGTAACCCAAAATCGCCTGAATATAGGGCTTGTCTTCAATATTTAAGGAATAATAAATCCATTGTCCTTTGCGTGTTTCGTTCACAAGTCCAGCCGATTTTAGTTTACGTAAATGCTGGCTGGCGTTGGGCTGTGACGTTTCTAACAAATCCACGATGTCACAAACGCAAAGGGCTCGTTCTTTCAATAAGGCCATCATTGTAAGTCGCGTTTTGTCACCGAGCAGTTTAAAGTTTTCTGCCATCTCATTGATTTGTTCCATATCAACCCTCCCCTTTTACGTTATGACCTTTTGCTCTTTTAGCAGCTGCAGCACTTTTTCTTGAATCAAATCCCGTGCAGCCCGAAATTCTTCAACGCTTCCCTCACCGTGCTTTGGTGTTGGATCAGGGTTGTCCCACTGCACATTCATTATGCCAAAAGGAACAATAGGACATTTTTCATTCACTTGCTCGCAAAGCTTGATGACGATTTGGGAACTGATAAAAGTTATCATATCAATTCGCTTCGATTGTTGATCCGATATATCAATACCTATTTCCTTCATGACTTCAATCGTTAAGGGATGAATCTCACTTTCTTCCACACCCGCGCTGCCAGCGATCACTTTATCTCCTGCATAATGTTTGGCGAATGCTTCAGCCATTTGGCTTCTGCATCGATTATGAACACATAGGAAATACATGCGAAGCGGCTTATCCATTTATTCACCTCATTTCTAAAGAGTTATTTTAATAAATATATATTAATGTACTTATATAATCAATGGATTATATTTAAAAAATATGTAAAGCATGAAATCTTATGTGGAAAGCTTCTCCTCTTGTTGAACAACAACCTCTTGCGGTCCACGCAGTTTATAAATGAAAGCCAACCCTACTAACATCAAACCATTAATAACAAAAACCAGGGGAATTCCGATCCATCCGCCCAAAAAACCACCGATAATAGGCCCGCCCATGGTGCCCAGCTGGGTAGCCGATTGATTCAAGCTAAATGCTCTTCCCCTGAAGCTGGGTTCGGTATATTTGACAATCAACGCGCTGAGTGCCGGATAAACCGCAGCAAAAAATAATCCATAGCTGAACCGCATAATCCCAAATCCCAGCAAATGAGGCGTAACTAATTGCAGAAGGCTGCCAATTCCACCGCCCAGCAAGCCAATATACAACGTTTTGGAGTAGCGGATTTTTTGTCCAAGCTTGCCCCATAGGGGCGCTGCTATAACTGTAGCAATCCCAACTGCTGAAAATATGATCCCCGAATTCAATGTAGCGTTGCTTCGACTGCCGCCCAATTGCAGCACATAAATGGTGATCAGTGGTTCCAAAATCATCACGGATGTCGCAACCAACATAGTGATGACAAGAAGAATCATGAATGGCCTATTGTGCGCAGCGGATTTCAAATCATCCAGGACGCCTGATCGAACTGCAGCACGATTGAAATTCTTTTCTTTGGCTCCAAACAAGCCGATAAACGCAGCGATCAACACCACAAAGCCGGAAACCAAAAAGGCTTCCCGGTTCCCTGCCAAATGGCTCACAAAGCCGCCGATCAAAGGGCCGATAACGCTGCCGGCAGCACTAGCCGTAGACATGACACCCAGTGCATATCCCACTTGCTTTTCCGGGGTGTTCGTGGCTATCAATGCAATGGATGCCGGAACATAACCGGCCAGGAGTCCTTGAAGAATGCGCACGAACAAAAACACGTAAGGATCATGAACGAAAAAACTCACAAAATAGAGCACGCTCAAGCTAAATCCCGAGCGAATCAGCATCGGCTTACGGCCATACTTATCTGCAAGCGAACCCCAAAACGGAGAGATTAACGCGCTTGCCAAAAAAGTAATCCCAAATGTGATCCCCGACCATGCTTCCAATCCGTTGTTGATACCGAGGTCATTATGCAAAAAAATCGGTAAAAAAGGAATAGAAATCGTATAAGCCATCCCGCAGAAAAAAACACCGATCCAAAGTGTAATCAGATTGCGTTTCCAAGAAAATTCCACCAAATTTCCCCCTTGATGCATCACGTTGAGCCAATTAGTTTTAATCCGATCCTTTAATGATAACCTTATTTTATCACTTTACATCAAATATGAGAAATATTGAATGGATTTTAGAATATTTTTCAAGAATAGAGAGGATACTGAAGGGAAAAAGAGGTGATCCCTATGTATAAACAGATATCCCTTTCAACGGATTTGGCCGAGCTGAAGGATCAATTTCAACTTAAACATGTCCTGTTTAATTACCAACCTCAAGCCAGTGTTGAACCGAATCAGAATGGATCCGTCATCGTATCCGATGGCGATGAAAGAAGTCTGGTGCAGTATACCTGGGGTATTTTCCCACACTGGGCGAAGGATGCCATCAATGCCCGAAGCGAAACCATTCATGAGAAAGAAGCTTATCGGAAAATGTTCGTCAGAAACCGCTGTGTCATTCCATGCGACAGCTTTTTTGCGGCAAAAGCGGAAAAAAAGAAAACGCGCACGATTCGTTTTGCTCTTCGCGAACAGCGGATCTTCGGGCTGGCCGGTCTCTATGACGTCTGGAGAAACCCGCGAGGCAGCGAATTTCGCACGTTCACCCTGCTTACGACGAGGGCAAACCGACTCATCAGCGACTATCATGAGTCGATGCCTGTCATTCTGGATGATTACTCACTCGATAAATGGCTGGATCCAACCATCCATAATAAAGAAGTGCTTGCATCACTGCTGCACTCCTTTGATCCGCAATTGATGACAGCGGAATTGCTGCCTTACCAGGACCCCCGCCGCAAGAAACAATTGGCTGAGCCTGCAGAAGATCTTCAATTGCAATATGCGCTGATTAAAAAATAGATCATACAAAATGAGCCTCCCATTCATTTGGAAGGCTCTTTTTTTGCCGTTATCCATTGGAAAATCCTGTATATCCCCTTCAAATTCTGACAATTTTCATCTTATTTTAATCTTTTTGCTTTATAGTCGGTTATGGCTTGAAAATGTTACTGAAAGTGGGGAACGTCTTGAATCCATCATACGTGCTCAACGAAACAAACCATAGACCACCGCTAAAACCGCGTCGACGCTTTCGTTTTTTTCGGATTGTTGCTGCAATATTCATATTGATATTTCTCGCTTCTATGGCTTGGTTTTACTTGACACCATCAGGAACCAGTCTGCGCTATATGCTGGCTGATACGTTGATTACGACCCAGCATCGCGATTATGCCAAATATTTGATAGGACAAGCCGAATTAGACCGTCGCGTTAACGACTATTTTGCAAGATTTGATCAAATGGGTACAGTGAAAGATAACCACAATATCCATTTATCCACAAAAAGCAATCCGGCAGTTGAGACAGAGTCTATCTCCACCTCCAAATATAAAGGACACATTCTATATGTTCATGATCCCAAACAAATTCGCGTCGTGACCACAAGCATTATGGGACAAGGAGAACAAATTTTAAGCATGGTAAAAAGAACAGGAGCTATCGCCGGCGTGAACGGAGGGGCTTTTGATGATCCGAACTGGGACGGCAACGGTTTTAAACCTGCAGGTATTGTAATGTCCGGCGGAAAATTGCTCTATCATGATGTCGGAATGAATGAACCTGTAAATGCCGTAGGTATCGATAAAAAAGGCCTTATGGTAGCCGGCCGCTACAAGCCTTCCGAATTGCTAGATATGGGCGTGCAGGAAGCTGTCACCTTTCAGCCCAAATTCATTGTAAATGGCAAAGGTTTAATCAAAAATCAAGCAGACGGCTGGGGAATTGCTCCACGCACCTGCATGGCACAAAAAGAAGACGGCACCATCATGTTTGTCGTCATTGACGGCCGTCAGCCCGGGTATTCCATAGGTGCTACCCTCTATGATGTCCAGCAATTATTGCTGGAAAAAGGAGCGGTTACTGCAGCTAATCTGGACGGCGGTTCCTCTACTGTATTGGTCAAAGATAATCAGGTTGTCAATCATCCTTCCAGCAGTTATGGCATGCGCTACTTGCCTACAGCCTTTCTTGTATTTGACAAGCCTGAACAGGTACAGGTCAATAATATTTGGAAAAATGTCGATATGAACAACTTCGATTCTTCCAAGAAGCCTTTTGCTGCAAGTAAATAATCATTTTTCTATCAGCTTGTCAAAAGGTCACTTATCAAAGTCTAAGCCATTTGATAAGTGATCTTTTATTGATTCCGAGCTTCCGGCCAAACAGCCGCATCAGAACGAAATTTCATCAGCACTTTTCCACATGCACCCTTCCCGAGAAAAAGGTTGCTCCTCCCCCCATATCCGCCACACGGTCTGGCGTAAGTGCATTAACTAACGCTTTACCCTCTGAGGAATCTGCCCATAGTCCTTGACTTACAACTACACCCTGCAGGACATCTTTTCCGATTGTAACAGACAGCTTACATTCCCCTCGCTCGTTCCATATTCTGATACCATCTCCGCTCTTAATCCCAAGGACTAGAGCATCCGCCTCGTGCATGTGCAATTTGTTTTTTTTCTCCATGCGGATATGCTTGTCGTTATTAGAGAAAGTAGAGTTCAAAAAGTTATGATTGGGGGCCGGGATAAACAAAAAGGGCAGGTCCCCCTCTTCGACCAAAGGTATGTAAGTAGGTAAGGGAGGATATCCTTTGCGCTCCATAGTCTTGGAATACAGCTCAATCTTCCCGCTGGGGGTCCACATTTTACCTTCCAAAACATGCTTTACATTACCTTTCATAAACTGCTTTTCTACTAAAGCTTCATAAGTAATTCCAGTCAGTGAAGGATTTCTCGGATGGTCTAAAGCCTGACGTATCATGTCTTCTTCTGTATCCAGAAACGCCTGTTCCTCGAATCCCATTGCCTTAGCCAACAAGCGAAACACTTCAACATTGGATTTGCTTTCCTCATATGCCTCTATAACCGGCTGCTGAATCTGCACATAATGATGCCAGTAAGAACGATAGAAATCCGTATTTTCAAAAGATGATGTTGCAGGCAGAACAATATCCGCATATAAGGCCGTTTCTGTCAGAAAAAGATCATGTACAACCGTAAATAAATCTTCCCGTTCCAATCCTTGTCTCACTTTATTTGCATGTGGGGCCACGAGCGCCGGATTCGAATTATACACATATAAAGACTGGATGGGAGGGTCCAATTCAAGCAAAGCGCTGCCTATCAAATTCATGTTAATCCGTCGGGTACTCTTCGTTAATAAATCCGGGCGTTGAAGGGCTGACGCATTATGATCCAGGTATGCGCCGTTTCCTTTGATCGCTCCGCCGCCTCTCTTAAGCCATTGTCCCGTCAGCGCCGGAAGACAGGAAATCGTCCTTATGCACATCCCGCCATTGTCATGATGCTGCGGCCCATTGCCAATTCGGATGAAGGAAGGAGAGGTTTGGCCATACATGCGTGCAAGCCGGTAAATATCCTCCACCGGAACTCCCGTGATCGTTGAAATGACAGCTGGGTTATACTGAATGACATGCTGGCGAAGCTCATCATACCCAATGGTATAATCCTGAAGAAAATCCTCATCAACCATCTTTTCATCAAACAAGATATGCATGATGCCTAGGGCAAGAGCCGCATCCGTGCCCGGCTTTATCGGTATAAACCAATCTGCCCATCGACCGGTCTGGTTCTTATGAACGTCAATAACAACAATTTGCGCCCCATTCTTTCTCGCCTTTTCCGCAAGCATAACCTGATGCATATTGGTACTGACTGCATTGATTCCCCACATGATGATCAGCTTTGAATGCAGGGTGTCCTCAGGATCGATGCCGTAGCTTCCGCCCATGGTGTATTGGTACCCTTCTGTTCCCGCCGCTTCACAAATCGTGTACATCAATCGGCTTGCGCCTAATCGATGAAAAAATCTGCGATCCATTCCTTCCGTGCCGATTCTCCCCATATTCCCATAAAAGCTGTAAGGCAAAATGGACTCAGAGCCTTTTGCAGCGATCAGCTCTTTCCAATTTAAAGTAATGGTACTGACAGCCTCTTCCCAGCTAATCCGTTCAAATCGATTTTCTCCCTTTTTGCCGGTACGCTTCATTGGATATTGGAGGCGTTTAGGGTCATAAATGCGCTCTGTCATATGTCGAACCTTGTTACAAATAGCCCCTTGGGTGATGGGATGCTCAGGATCCCCCTCTATCTTTGTGATTTTCCCGTCTTCCTTATGAATCAACAACCCGCATTGATCAGGACAATCAAGTGAGCATACGGACGGAAAAACGCCTGACATATGGTTAATGAATGATTGCATGGATCATTGTCACTCCCTATTTTTCAGGATACGAAAAGAATTTCCCTTATCATAACAAGTATAAAAATGTCAGACAACCGAGGCTTCTAAGGAGTCTAAAAAAGAAATTGGCTATCGAAGGTACAGGTTGTTTTCAACTGTGCCTTTGATAGCCAATGTGAAACCTTGTATTCCATGTTAAATCGATCAATCAAAATCGTAACGTTGTTCCTTCCAGGGATCGCCATACATGTTGTAGCCGTTTCGTTCCCAGAAGCCAGGCTTATCCTTGGCCATAAACTCAATACCGCGGAGCCACTTGGCGCTTTTCCAAAAATACAGGTGAGGCACAACCATACGTACCGGTGCACCATGCTCTGGTGTGAGAAGCTGGCCATTGTGCTTAATTCCAAGAAATGAAGTCTCTTGCAAAAAATCAGCGACCGGCAGGTTCGTATTCCAGCCTTCTTCCGCATGCAGCATCACATACCGGGCTTCCGGCTTTACCTTCACGAATTTCATAATCTCGGATACGGCAATTCCTTCCCATACATTATCCAGCTTGGACCAGGTGGTCACGCAATGAATATCATTATTGAACTCTTTGCGCGGCAGCTTCATAAAATCTTTATAGGAGATCGAAACATCTCCCTCCACAAGTCCAAAAATCTTCAAATCCCACTTGCTCATATCATTATAATAAGGTACAGTACCATAATGCAGTACTGGAAAACCCTGAGTCAGCGTCTGTCCTGGCGGCACACGATCATTGGATTCCTTGGTTTTATTGTCGGATAACATGGGCTTCCTCCAATTCAGACTAATGCTCGCTACCAACAAATTCTTCATATTCTGCCGCGGAAAGCAGTCCTTCAAATGCTCCAGAGCCGGATACCTCTACCTCTACCATCCAGCCATCGCCGTAAGGACTGGTGTTTACTAGTTCCGGCGAGTCCTCCAAGGCGCTGTTTACTGCAGTTACTTTACCGGTAACCGGCGAGAAAATATCAGATACCGTTTTCACGGATTCAACGCTTCCAATGCTCTCTTCCGCAGTTATGTCCGTACCGGTTTCCGGGAGCTCGACAAAGACGATATCTCCCAATTGATCTTGTGCAAAATCGGTGATCCCTATGCGCACCCGCGTATCTGAAAGCTTTTTCACCCATTCATGCTCTTTGGTATAAAATAATTCTGCTTGTACTTCACTCATCGCTCACGCCTCACTTTTCCTGCCAATTTTGCTTTTAGCTTAATCTACCGGAAACATGAAAGTCAAGCGCATCCTAAGAAATTCAGGTTGACAAAGTACGACAACATTTTGAATAATAAAGTAAAGCTTTAATTAAATATGAGCGAATGATAATGCAGGGAGAGACTGTGAAAGACGAGCAGCGCCGAAGGAGTAAGCCCGGACGGGTGAATCTCTCAGGTACCGAGGACCTGTATTGGACGCAACTCTGGAGAGCTTCGGTTCGCTTTAAGCGGATTCGGACACCCAAGGGGAAACTTGATGAATGGATAGCATTTGCAAGGTAACTCTCAGGTACAAAGGACAGGGCAAAAAGTATGTATTTGCGATGCATATTTTTTGCTCTTTTTTGCATGCAATTATGAAAAGTGAATGTGGAGGATGATGCAATGTTAAAAAGAACCCCGCTCTTCCCGGTGTATGCCGAGCATGGAGCGAGAGTGATCGATTTTGGCGGATGGGAGCTCCCCGTGCAATTCGCGGGCATTCAAAAAGAGCATGAAGCTGTAAGACAGCAGGCAGGCCTTTTCGATGTTTCCCACATGGGTGAAGTGTTGGTCACCGGAGCGGATTCTCAGGCTTTTTTGCAGACACTAACTACGAATGACGTCTCCATGCTGGAGCCGGGACAATGCCAATACAGTCTCATGTGCTATCCGAATGGCGGTGTTGTTGACGACCTGCTCGTCTACAAGCTTGCTGAGTCTGAATACATGCTGGTGATCAATGCATCTAATATCGAGAAAGATATCGATTGGATGCGGCAAAATGTGGTGGGTGACGCCCAGATCAGAAACATTTCCGAAGATACCTCCATGCTGGCCCTTCAAGGACCCCATGCTGAAAAAATTCTCTGGAAGCTTACAGAAGCTCCAATTGCTGATTTGAAGTCGTTTCATTTTCTCACAAATGTAAAAGTATCGGGCATCACCGCCCTGATATCACGCACCGGGTATACAGGTGAAGACGGCTTTGAGCTTTATATCGACAAAGACGATGCTGTGAGGCTGTGGAATGTCTTGCTCGATATGGGCAAAGAGGAAGGTTTGCTTCCCGCAGGTCTTGGCGCGAGAGATACGCTGCGGTTTGAGGCACGGTTGCCGCTATACGGGCAAGAGCTTTCATCAAGCATTACACCGCTGGAAGCCGGATTGTCTTACTTTGTGAAGCTGGACAAAGGGGATTTTAACGGGCGCGAAGCGCTTGCCGAGCAAAAAGTAAGTGGCATCCCTCGAAAGCTTGTCGGCATCGAAATGATTGACCGCGGCATTCCACGCAGCCATTACCCTGTCTATGCCGATGGCAAACAAATCGGTGAAGTCACAACCGGCACTCAATCTCCTTCCTTTAAAACCAATGTGGGGCTGGCATTGCTGGATAAAGCCTATACAGCTCTGAATACCGAAGTGTATGTGGAGATTCGCGGAGCCCAGGTAAAAGCCAAGGTTGTCGCTACGCCTTTTTATAAACGCGGACGGTGATCAACAAAGATTAAATAAAGATCGTATAAAGATCCAACAAATTAAACACCACAGGGAGGCTCAGCCCTCCCTTTGAGAGGAGCAATCGGCAACATGAAGCATCGCTATTTACCGATCACAGAGAAGGATGAGGCCGAAATGCTGGAGACGATCGGCATCAAGTCGATCGACGAACTTTTTGGCGACATTCCCGCCAAGGTTCGCTACCAAGGGGAGCTGCAGGTTTCCAAAGCTTTGGACGAGCAAGGCCTGCTCCGATACATGAGGGGACTCGCTGGAAAGAATGCCGATTTTGACCGTTATGCCTGCTTTCTCGGCGCGGGCATCTATGATCACCACCTGCCTGTGGTGATCAATCATGTTATTTCACGCTCGGAGTTCTACACAGCGTACACGCCCTACCAACCGGAAATCAGCCAAGGCGAGCTGCAGGCGATTTTCGAGTTTCAATCGTACATCTGTGAGCTCACCGGCATGGCCGTTGCGAACGCCTCGATGTACGATGGCGCGACGGCGCTGGCCGAAGCCGGCGCCTTGGCCAGCGGCGCGACGAAGCGCAGCCGTCTGCTCGTCTCGCGCGCGGTTCATCCCGAAGCGCGCCAGATTCTGGGCACGACCGCACGCGGGCTGAACCTCGAAGTGGTCGAGATCGGATTGACGCCGGAGGGCGCCACCGATCTAGGCGACCTCGCTTCCAAGCTCGGCGACAGCACAGCTGCCGTGATTGTCCAGTCGCCGAACTTCTTCGGCGTCATGGAAGATCTCGCAGCCGTGGAGCCCCTCGCGCACAGCACGGGCGCACTGCTCGTCGTGAGCGCGAACCCGCTCACGCTGGGGCTGCTCGAGGCGCCCGGCCGCCTGGGCGCCGACATCGTCGTCGGCGACTGCCAGCCGCTGGGCATCCCTGCTGCGCTGGGAGGCCCCACGTGCGGCTACTTCGCCGTCGCAGAGCAGTGGATGCGCCGCATGCCGGGGCGCATCGTCGGGCAAACCGTCGACCGCGACGGGAAGCGCGGATTCGTGCTCACGCTGCAGGCAAGGGAGCAGCACATTCGACGCGAGAAAGCGACGTCGAACATTTGCTCCAACCAAGCCTTGCTCGCGCTATGCGCTTCCGTGTACCTGTCGACGATGGGTAAACAAGGCATTCAGGACGTCGCAACGCTGAATGTGCAAAAAGCCCACTACGCGGCGAATCGACTCACCGCGTCCGGAAAACTGTCGCTCGCCTTCAGCGGAAGCTTCTTCAATGAATTTGCCGTCAAGCTGCCGGCCGGCACCAACATCGCGGAGCTCGGCAGCAAGCTGCTTGCTCAGGGCATCATCGGCGGCTATGACCTCGGCCACGATTACCCCGAGTTTGCCGGCCATATGCTGATCGCCGTCACTGAACAAAGAACTCGCGAAGATATCGACAACTTCGCTACCGTATTGGAGGGACTGCTATGATCGACATCAATCAGAACGGGAAATCGCTAATTTTTGAAATGAGCCATCCGGGCCGTGTCGCCTACGCATTACCGGAAAGTGATGTGCCGGAGATCGGGTTTAGTGACCTTATACCTGAGAAATTCCAACGCAAAAATCCTGCTGAGCTGCCCGAAGTTTATGAGGTGGACGTCATTCGCCATTACACAGCGTTGTCACGCAGAAATTTCGGTATCGATAACGGTTTTTATCCTCTCGGCTCCTGTACGATGAAATACAATCCCAAGATTAACGAAGATGTAGCCCGCTTCCCGGGCTTCGCCAAGATCCATCCTTACCAACCGGAAGAGTCCCTTCAGGGTGCCATGGAGCTTCTGTATAACCTGCAGAATGATCTTGAAGCCATCACGGGGATGGATCAAGTAACGCTGCAGCCCGCTGCTGGTGCCCATGGGGAATGGACTGGACTGATGATGATCCGCTCCTATCACGAAAGCCGCGGCGACCACAGAACGAAGGTCATCGTGCCTGATTCCGCTCACGGCACCAATCCAGCCAGTGCTACCGTTGCCGGCTTTCAAACCGTGACGATCAAATCCAACGAACGCGGTCTCGTCAACCTCGATGAGCTGAGAGCTGCTGTCGGTCAGGATACTGCCGCCCTGATGCTGACGAATCCGAACACACTCGGTCTCTTTGAGGAGCAAATCGTCGAAATCGCCGAGATTGTGCATGCTGCAGGGGGACTCCTCTATTACGATGGTGCTAACGCCAACGCTATCATGGGGATTACTCGTCCTGGAGATATGGGCTTCGACGTCGTCCATCTGAACTTGCACAAAACCATGAGCACCCCTCACGGCGGCGGAGGCCCTGGAGCTGGTCCGGTAGGTGTAAAAGAAAAGCTCATCCCCTTCCTTCCCGCTCCGCTTGTAGCCAAGAAGGAAGACGGCAGCTTCTTCTTTGAGTACAACATTCCGCACTCCATCGGACGTGTCAAATCTTTTTATGGCAACTTCGGCATTCTCGTTCGCGCCTATACCTACATTCGCACCTTAGGCCCAGAAGGCCTTCGCAAGGTTTCCGAATATGCGGTGCTTAATGCCAACTACATGCTGGCCCGGCTCACGCCTTATTTCGATGTGCCGCATCCGCGTTTTTGCAAGCATGAATTCGTGCTTTCCGGCAATCGCCAGAAGAAGCATGGTGTCCGCACTCTTGACATTGCCAAGCGCCTGCTCGATTTCGGTTATCATCCGCCGACCATTTACTTCCCGCTTAACGTCGAAGAATGCATCATGATCGAGCCGACGGAGACCGAGAGCAAGGAAACACTTGATCAATTCATCGATACGATGATCCAGGTCGCCCAAGAAGCGGAAGAAAATCCGGATCTCGTAAAAAATGCACCCTACACCACAGTTGTAAGCCGCATGGACGAAGCGCTCGCCGCTCGTAAGCCTGTATTAAACTGCAGCTGCTGATAACTGAATAATTCATAGAAAATCAAAAGGGCCTTCCACTTAATTGTGGAAAGCCCCTTTTTTGCCTACCCAATTTCGACTATCCTTGAGTAAATGCACTTTGATCCATATAAATGATCTCCCACTGATGACCGTCAATATCCTGAAAGCTCCGTTGATACATAAACCCCTGATCCATCGGTTCATTTGAAGTTTTTCCGCCCGCTGCCAGCGCCTTATTTACAATCTCATCAACTTGTTCCCTGCTTGCAGCAGATAACGCCACAATAACTTCCGTACTTTTTGTTGCATCGGCAATTTCTTTTTTGATGAAAGTTTTAAAGAAATTTTCGACCAACAGCATGACGAAGATGTTCTCACTGATAATCATACTTGTTGCATTTTCATCGGTAAATTGAGCGTTAAATTCAAAGCCAATTTCAGTAAAAAATTCGACAGATTTATTGAGGTCCTTAACTGGTAAATTAACAAAAATTTTCTCCGATTGCACTCCCATACATTACACCTCATTAAATTAGTATTTTTTTGCCTTCCACAATTACTAGTTTAGCATGTAACTTATGATCTGATTTCTTATGGATTGCTATCTTTAACCGGGTTTTAATTCATTCCCGTTCCGAACCTTTTCGCAGCTCTAGCGCGAGCGCGAGCGATTTCGACATCGCGATTGCGGGGTTCGGCATTGGTTACCATCGAGTCCAACAGATTCCGGGCGACCAAGGCCACGTCCTTGACAGCACGATTAAACGCCTCCTCGTTCGCTTTCGAAGGCTCGTTGAAGCCTGTAAGCTTTCTCACGAATTGGAGCGAGGCCGCCTGAATCTCATCGTTGGTAGCTGGGGGGTCGAAGTTATATAGTGTCTTGATGTTTCGGCACATAGGCTTTCTCCTTTCATGAAGATTTCTTTGATAAGTCCTTCCTCATACAAATACTATCTTTATTATTTACATAGGGCCCATAATTTGCAATTTGTTCATATCCTAATTTCTTGTATAAAGCTATGGCTTCCGGGCTATTTATCCCAGTTTCCAATTCTGCACCAATTTTCCCTTCTTCCAATGCCCATGCTTCAAGCTCCATGAGTATGGCTTTGGCAATGCCCTTTCCCCTTTTTTCTGCTTTTACATACATTCTTTTAATTTCGACTATCCTTTCATTTTCGGTGACTCTAAAACAACCACAACCCACAGGATCGTCATCATCATAAGCAACAACTACATTTGCATCTAGTTTGATTAAGTTAAAAGCAATAAAATTTTGTTGTGTTTCAGGATATCGATTCCACAAATCTTTATCCAGTAATTCTATTAGACTGCTAAAATCAGGGTTTTCTGAAGTAGTTCTTTTTATCCTGATCATCTTCATTCTCCTTATTTTTATTTTACAGATGTGCCGGAGACAAAAAGTAAGAATACCATAAGGTCGTAAAATAAATGTCGACAACAGCCTGATAGGTGAACTCCTTGAGAGGACTTCGTTCATCCAATCTCCGCCGCCACACTACCATCCAACCATAGCTGAGTAATAGCACCAAGACAAGGATCAAATAAGCAAAATAACCTTGCTGCATGAAATCAGGCATCATTTCCAATGCGATTGGTTTCTTATAGTCGCCGATAGTCAGAACTTTTACCAAAGCATACATCCCGATCAGTATGGCCATATGCCGATTGGCATGGCTGATAAGCTCATTTTCGCTAACGGATCAGCTTTTCTACTAATTGATGCGTCGGCAAAACCAGATCGGCGCGTATGCTGCAAGCATCGGGAGAATCCAGGCTCTGCAGAAAGTGGTCCACCGCTCCGGCAAACCCGCGGCGTGCCAAGATGGTGTCCCAGCTGCCAAATGAGCAAACCTTCGGCATGGAACCTTTTTCATAGAAAACAGCTTTCTCCAGGTTGTTCACCTCAGCTGATCGCCCATTTCCATGAAGCTCCAGCTTCTCATGATCCACTCCGGCCAGCCGGACCATGCTGAAGCTTCCGACAGAAGTTCCAAAGGATAGGCTGCCTGAGGCATGTAGCAGTCTTCCATCGTGATCCACATGCTGTGAATGAGAGCTGATTTCATAGTCCTCATCACCCAGCCAAACCAGCAAATCCAGCATATGGATTAAATCATCGTAATAAGATTTGGGAGCACTGTGGTTTTGCTGCTTCGTTCGATGCTTTACCGCAGAGCACCAATCGAAGCCTCCTGCTTCTGTAAGCCATTGCTTTGCTCCCACATACATCGGGGCAAAACGTCGGTTAAAGCCCACCCCCAGCAAAACTCCCTTACGCTCTGCGAAGGCTGCCATTTCCACAGACTCCTTCCAATCATAGGACAAGGGTTTATCCACATATACTGCAACACCTTGAGTCAGACATTCCATTGCCAGAGCATAATGCGTTTCGGTTGGACTGTGGAGAAAGACTGCGTCCAAATTGAGATCCAGCAGCTCTTTGAGCTTCGTGGTCCCAAAAGGAATCCTGTACTTGGCTTTCATCTGCTCCACCGTTAAAGCCGATCTGCTCATCATGCCTGCGATTTGGACATTTTCGTTGGCCGACAGCAGCGGCAAATATACTTTTTGGGCAATGTCACCCAGGCCGACTAAGCCGATTCTTTTAACACCCATACGGATCTTCCTTTCCTCTTTACATGAATGGCTTTATTGCTATTGAATGACACGGGCTTCCCCTAAAACCTTACGCCCCATAGCTGCTCCCAATACCAAAAGTATAAATCCAATGACAACTGAGATCCCAAACGTTTGCACCCATGCGGGCAGAACTGCAGCGATTTCGTATAGTTTACCTCCCAATACAGGTCCCAAAAAACCAGCAATACCCGTCAGCGCTGAATAGGTAGCTACATACATAGGACGCTCGCTTTTAGGCGTGTCCCCTATGGTATAGGTGAACACCATTTGATTGAAGCCGCCCAGACCAATACCAAGCAAGATGTGCACAATGAGCAGGACGAGTATCGTCGGTAGAAACGGCAGCGTACCCCAAACTAAGCAGGAAGCTGCGATAAAAGGAAGCGACCAGAGCAGCAGCTTTTTGGCGCTATGCCTGGAATTGAGGTTTCCCCAAACATAGTAGCTTGCCATCATGACCATCGTATGAACAATCGTGATGATCGAGATCCAGTTATAGCCGATATTCAAAAGCTTGAGCATCACATACGAAAAAAATGGTACCGATATCCCTTGCAAGAACAAAAACATCGATAAAAAAAGGATAGCTTTCCGGAATTCTTTATCCTTCAACGGCTTTCCCACCATGCTCAGAGGATTGGATTCTGTAGAGGTCTCAAACGGAAGATTCGGATAAAAGAAATAAGCTGTCACATTCAGAACCGCACAAACAGCGCAAATGAGAAATAGATAGTTAAAGCCCTCGATGCCGGGATGGTGCTCCAAAATTTGACCGCCAACATACAGGGCCAAACTGCTGACAGCGCCAAGAATCGTATTCCGTATGCCAAAATAACGGCCTCTCACTGCAGCAGGCACCATATCACTAATCAGTGATGTCCAGACTACACTTCCAAGCGCATTGCTCAGGTGGGCCAACGTAAACAAAACAATATACATCGTAACCCATCCGCTTTTTTCAAATAAAAGAGGAATGAGTCCTACGCTGCTCCATAGAATCCGGTGCAAGGACCCAAACAGGATCAGCATGGCTTTGCGGTTTCTAAATTTTTGCATCACCACTGCCATAAAAACCTGGGCCACATTTACGAGTGTCGTAATGGCCAGTACAAAGCCAATTTGCTGGCTATTTGCCCCCAAAACCAATAAATAACCCGTTAAAAAGGGTCCTCCCAACAGCTGCATGATAATTACTGCGGGAAATCCTTCAATAACAGCGGCAATTAAAGAACGGCGGCCTTCCGATACCTTCCTCCGTGATTTGCGAAATTTGTCAAACGAAAACATATTGCAAGCTCCTTTTTAACCTTATCTTGGCTTCTCGACCGAATCTTTCAACTACAAACCTTTGCCTGCTTATGTTAAAATAGGACTGTTCTACTATTCTATAAGTCTGTGAGGTATTAAGAATTACAATGAAAAGAAGCACCTTTGGACTTATCATCAGCGTCTTGCTCTTTTTGATCTTTATTGTACTAGCAATTATGTTAGAGTCAACTGCTTATTTGTATATCGCGAGTATACTTCCGATCGTCATTGTCCCCTTCCTTCCAGATCTCCGTTCCAGCCAATATATAAGAACAGACAAACCCCGTCAATCGGTCAGGCTGATCAAGCTTCGCAGCTCAGAAGGATCGACAGGTGCCCTGTTAGTCATCGCATTTGCGCCAGGGTTTGTAAATTGGCGTAAAAACCGGCTCTACTTCAACTTCGGGGACGCGGTCACTTATGAAGCGCTCCTGCCGGAAGACGATATCGTGTCCATGCCTGTTTTAAAATATGATCTGAATCGTCATCCGCGCAAAAAGAATTGGGTAGGCATCTCGCTGCCCCAGCTTAAACAGCGCATTAAGCAGCTCTCGTATACAACCAAGGAAGTCAATCGCTTGGTCATTCAATTGGAGGATTTGAATGAAGTCCTCGAGCTTTCGGCGATAAGCAGCTCATCCGTGGATCATGGTGTGCAGGCATAAGCCATAAAAGTCATGTGAAACTCAAAAGGATAAGCGGCTAACCAACCTAAATGACATGTGTGCTAATCAAGTTATATACTCAAAAAAGTCACCTCAACGGTTTCCTTGTAATCAAGGTCGGCCATGAGGTGACTTTTTTCAAATGGAGTACGGCCGGCAAATATATTCGGCCACCGTGCGCACCATAGCTCCGGTTCCGCCTTTGGGCTCTATGCCTTTTTGGCTCCATAACCAGGCTGTCCCGCCGGTGTCCAGATGAATCCATGGGGTGTCCTCAGCAAATGCGCCAATGAACAGTCCCCCCGTGATGGCTCCTGCCCATCGATTCGAGGTCGCATTCTTGATATCGGCAACGTCGCTTTTCAACATGGCTCGGTATTCCGGGTAGTTGGGCAGCTGCCAAACCTTCTCTCCCGCCTGCTCTGCGGCCTGGAGGAACGGTCTCAAGAAAGCATCATCGTTCGTTAACGCTCCGGTCGCGACATCCGCCAGACTGATGAGAATGGCGCCTGTTAATGTGGCTACATCTATCAAATGGTTAGCTCCCAGTTGTTTCGCATATGTCACTCCGTCTGCAAGGACAATACGCCCTTCCGCATCGGTATTAAGTACTTCTACCGTCCTGCCCCCGAGCAGTGTAATCACATCACCCGGCTTGAAGGCTGCGCCGGACGTCATATTCTCCGCTGAAGGGATGACTGCGATCAGGTTGACCTTCGGCCGGAGCTGGCCCACCACATGCATGGCCCCAAGCAGCGTTGCGGCTCCGCCCATATCGCTGATCATCTCTTCCATGCCCTCCGGCCTTTTCATCGAGACTCCGCCGGTGTCAAAGGTCACGCCCTTGCCGACGAGGCCCAGCACATCGGCGGAAGCCGGATCCCCCTGATACCTCAGGGTGATCATTCTGGGTGGGTTGGCGCTGCCTTTGCCCACCGCGTGGAGACCGCCCATCCCGTGGGCGGCGATCTCGTGCTCATCCAGCACCTCGCACGCGAAGCCGTAGTGCTGTGCCAGCTTCTCGGCTTCCTTCGCGAGAGAAGCCGGGACCAGGACATTGCCCGGGAGGTTCGTCAGATCCCGGGCATAGTTCGTGCCATCCGCATATGCCTCCGCGATGCGGATGGCCTCCTCCAGAGGCGCTGCCTGCGCAGCTGCCTCGGTCAAGATCCAAGCCTGACGGAGCTCCGCTCGCTCAGGCTTATCCCGCTGGAACGTCGCGATGCGATACGTACCGAGCAGGAGCCCTTCGGTCAGCGCGTGTGCGGCTGACCGCGGATTTATGGAGCTTGGCAGCTTCAGCGCCAAGCTTTCGATGCCCAGCGCGAGCGCCTTGCGCGCTGCATGCACTGCGGCTGCGCGCAGCGTATCGCGAGTGGTCGCGGGGCCGAGCCCCGCCACGAGCACGTACGCGTACGGCAGCAGCCCGTGGGTGGGCAGCGCCTCCAGGTCCCCGGAGGCGGACGTGAAGAGGCCCTTCTCGTGCAGGCGCAGAAGGGCTTGGTCTAGCTGCGGCTGGCCCAGCAGGGCGTCCTGGCGCAGCTCGGTTTCCGTGAGGCAGACGAGTATGGCGTCTGCCTCGACGTCGCGGTGGTGAAGCGAGGTGAAGGGCTTCACCGCAAATCGGGTCATTTTCTCAAACATCTTATTTCTCCTCAGCTCAGTCTGCTATCATCTTTATTCCCGTCATTTGCTTACAGATCTAGTCAAATAAGATACCGATTCCATAATAACCTTCCTCATCGGCAGGTGATAAGGGCATTTTTGCTCACACAGCGGCTTATCTTTACAGGGCTCATAATCAGCGCAGGACAGAAACTGATCCTTTTGCATTTGATAGAATTCTTCTCCTTTAGGCAAAAGCCCAAATTTTTCACGGATCTTACTCGATATCATCACATCCGGAATCCTGATCTCGAGCGGACAGGAGCAATAATTGCAACGTCTGCAATTATGCTCGCCAAGCTCATCAGCCAGCTGCTCCAGCTCAACGCGCTCTCCATCGCCGACCTCTTGTTCCATCGCGGCCATATTTTCCTGGACCTCTTGCCTGCTGGTCATCCCCGAAATGATGACGTGCACATCCTGGCTGTAAGGATAGCGTATTGCGGTTTCCACGGGCTGGATAAACCCGCCGGATAAAGGCTTCATGGCGATCTTCATCATATTTTGACCCGTTGCCTCGGGAATTAATTCATTCAAAGCAAAGGGCTGCGCTAAATTGAGATGAAACAGCACTTGATCAAATTGCCCCTTGCTGATCCATTTAGCCAAAAGCTCCGGGCGGTGCCCTGTGATCCCAATATATTTGACCTTGCCCTCGCGTTGCGCCTCCAAAGCAGCTTCATAAGCGCCGCCTTCAGCCATCACCGCTTTAAATTCGTGCACATAATTCACGTAATGAATTTGCAATAAATCCACTTGCTCCGTCTGTAACCGCTCTAAGCTGCGATTAATTTCTTCCTTCGCGGCCGCATAATCGCGCTTGTTTGTTTTAGTTGCCAGAAAAAACTCATCTCTCCGATGGGAAATCGAAGCTCCAATGATCTCTTCACTGTTCCTATAGCCGGCAGCTGTATCTATATAGTTTATGCCTTGATCCAGAGCAAAATTAAGCGCATCCCGGGCTTGTTCGAAGGGAACTCCAGGCAAGTTCATAGCACCGAAACCGAGTGAGGATACGTTAAAATCAGTTTTGCCTAACATTGTATATCTCATGCTTATCTCCTCTTCTCCTTTTCCGTGTGTTTCACCCATATATATCTTTTTTTCTTTTATTTTAATACAACCCTGTTTCAGTTACTAGAGGAGCTTAAATATATACCAACCAATCGCCTAAATGTTGTATAATGAACTCAGACGAAGAACGTCCTATACGCCTTTACCGGCGCAAGGGCGTTCTTTTTATTTTAAGGAGGAATGATCTATTTGAATTTTGACCATCTGCACAAAGAATTTATCGATTTCCATTTGTCCAAGAGGAATGGCGAGAGAAAAGGCCGATTGCTCAGGGGGCATAATCACGCCGAGAAGCTGCTGCTCCAAAATGTATGGATGCCGCTATTCGGTTCTCTGGAACATTTGCATCCGGAATATGAGGTGTATGACTGGAACCGCAAATCGCAATTTCTCGACTTTGCCTTCCTTCCTCCATTTGGCCGTTTCGGAATTGAATGCGATGGCTTTCAGAGCCATGTGAGGGATATGGACCGGGAAGGGTTTAGCTACGCCTTGAATCGCGATACCTTTCTGACGGGCATGGGGTGGAGAATGATTCATTTCTCCTTTGACGATGTACAAAATCGTCCCGAGGTTTGCCGTATGCTGCTGCAATTGGATATCGGTCCTTATCTTATCCGTAACAAACCCGCTGCTCCCGTGATGTCTGAAGAAAGAGACGTGCTTCGATTAGCTTGGAAATTAGGGAAGCCTATCCGTCCTATGGACGTATCCAACTATTTTAAGGTCAATTATCGCACAGCTCGTAAATGGCTTCATTCTTTGGTGGAAAAAGCATATCTTTCTCCAATCACACGTGGCGGGGATGTCCGATATTATGAGCTTAAAGAAGTTCCACTGGAACAGCTGCTGTAACCCAATTCGACAACTTCAACTTTAATCGTACTGGTGTTTGCGAGCTTTTGTGAGATTCTTTTGTTCATTTAACTCGCAGCACACAGGCAACGTTCCCAAACACTGCATTTTGTACACTACGGATTTGGTCTGGAAACTCATATTACTAAGAACAGTGTACCCAGTACATTGTTATTTTTCAATCAGCCCCTGCACGAGTAAATCTTAAAATTTGAGTGTACGTTTTACACTGTTGTCTCATTCTCAGAGTCTAGCAAGATTAAACAATGTACGTTTTACACTGTTTGCATCTGTTATTCAATTGTTGAGTATCTTCGAGCATCTGGAAACAATCAACAACAAGAAAAAGGAAGCCTTCCGGCTCCCGACAGGATTTATTTGTTTAAGGCAGCAGTAGTGTCTTATGTATGTTAATGGTTTGGACTTTGGTTTGGACTTTGGTTTGGACTTTGGTTTGGACTTTGGTTTGGACTTTGGTTTGGACTTTGGTTTGGACTTTGGTTTGGACTTTGGTTTGGACTTTGGTTTGGACTTTGGTTTGGACTTTGGTTTGGACTTTGGTTTGGACTTTGGTTTGGACTTTGGTTTGGACTTTGGTTTGGACTTTGGTTTGGACTTTGGTTTGGACTTTGGTTTGGACTTTGGCATTTGTACCTTCGCTTTGGCACTTGCTTGCAATCAAGCCGTACACAGCAGACTAATTACCACTGCCTTTGTTATCTCCTCGATTACTGTCCCCTTGCTTCTTATCAGCTTGTTGGTCTTTATTAGTTCCGTCCGAATTCGAGTTGTTCCCATCCTTTGGTTTAGGTTTGGGAGAAGGCGTTTTTGTAGGTGACGGTTTAAGAGAGGCCCCCGGATTATCCGATGAGGAGCCCCCCTTCTGGTTATCTCCATTTTTGTTACCATCGCTCTTGTTGTTATCCTTATTAGGGTCATTGTTCTTGTTGGTATTGCCATTGTTGTCGTTATTCTTGTTAGTATTGCCGCTATTATCGGTACTCTTGTTGGTATTGCCATTAGGATCAATGATCCTGTTGCTATTCTTGTTATTGTCATTCTTGTTATTATCATTCTTACTATTATCATTCTTACTATTATCATTATTGGTAATGCCATTCTTTGTATCGTTGTTCGAATTAATATTGCCGTGATTCAATAGGAAGTCGCTCCAAGAGGAATTCTTATTGCTCGTTGGGTTCGGCTTACTATTTTGATTGGTTTTGTTGTCTTGATTGGTTTTGTTGTCTTGATTGTTCTTGCTGCTATTGTCATTATTTTTATTATTATTGTTGCCTTTATTATTGTTGTTGTTTTTGTCATTAACTTGAGCCTTTTCTGTGAGCTTTCCACTCTTTTCTTCATCCAGAAGCTCTTTAAGAACTGTTTTGGTAATTGGCTTTGCCGAATCAATCAGATTATTCATTCCGCCGTTACCTTTAGCCAATTGATGAATGGATTTATTTTGGATTTCATCAATCGTTATTTGAGTTCCATTGTTCAGCGCGTTTAGATAAACGGCATATTTACCGGCAGTAACCCCGCTTACCTTCGCTTCATTCCTAATCTCTATGGGTGCAGCAAAAGCGGTTACTTCGTAATTTTTTACTTGCGTGGGATGGGCCGATTCAATATGTTTAGCGACTTGAATTCTGAGTTTATCGGCGATTGCCTCATCATTCAGTGTTGTTTTGTCCTGTACGATGGTGCTGCTGATCACGATATCGCCTTCCCCTTTGGCAAGGGCGCCCTGCTCGGCTTTATCAAGAATGGCCGCCGTCACATCTTCAAGATTCTTGCCTTTAAACGTCAGATTGGCAATCAATGCGATGCCATCTGCATTTACTCCACGCAGATCACGTACAATCTCTTGGCTGTCGATCCCGATTTCAATGCTGGGATTTATATCAATGGAGACGTAAGCGACAACTTGACCATTAGCTGTTTTCGCTTGAAGTCCTGTAATCAGAACTAAGCAAAGCACAGCGGCAGCAACCAAGCCTGAAACTATAGCTAATGGAGGAACCTTACGCCGCGGTGCCACTGCATCAGCATAGACAATTTCTTCACCGACCTCACAAGATCGGTCCGCTCTAGGCAGCTTATCAAAACGTCCGCTTGACGTCATCACTATGATGTTGGATTCGTTAATTTCCATTACGATTCCCTTATTCATGCCGATCTCCCTTTCTCAGTCTATATGTCAATCTTCCCTGATCTGTAAGTAATCTCGCAAATAGGGATAAGGTCCTTGATAAATTAAAGCGATGGCAATCAAAAATTTGCGGTTGCGCTCTAATGTTTTTCTGGATACCTCTACACGTTCGAGCAGTTCTTTGATGGGTAGCTGTTTTTTAACGAGCAAGGTACTCATAAGATCAGCATCCTGGGAAAACTGCTTCCCGATGTGAAACAACATCTGCCTAGAATCATCGTGTTTGGGAGAGTGCTCCGTCAGCTCGACAAACGAAATTTCGAACTCTGCCAAAGAGCGGCTGAACTCGGCGATCTCACTTCGTCTTTCCTCAAGACCTTTTTGTTTTTCAAAATGCTCAATGGCCTGATGAATTTCAATCGGGTTGATGATATTATTTTCTTCATCTTCCTGATCAAACGAGCTGTAAGGTATTTGTCCGCGAAAGCGCTGCTCCTTGCGCAAATAATCGATCAATCTGCGGCGAATTACGGTTTCAGCGAAGCCCAGAAAAGATTTGCCCATAGGAGCGGAGAATTGATTGATAGCTTCATTAAAGGCAGCAAGAGCAATGCTGAATTCATCATCTCTAGCAGGATCTATATATCTTTTACAAAACCGGCTTGTCACTTTGGCTACAAACGGTTGGTAATCAGCAATAAATTGATTGCGAAGCCGCAAATCACCATCTTGAATGTGCTGCACCATCTCTTCAGGAACAGAGGGGGTATCCATTTTCAGCTCTCTCGAAGATCGCTTCCCGAGAAATTTCTTAAATAGTACGAGTAACACTGCTCCACCTCACAATATACAATTTCGTTAGTTGATCAGTACTTAAGGGGGTAAACCATCGCTCTATTATATCAGAATCCATTATATTTGACCGATAATTGGTGAATAAGTTTCAAAAATCCAGCAAAAAGTTAATTATTCTTATTCCGGCACCTACCCGGATTAGACAAACCTCCAAAAGGATATTATAGGATTAATGACAAACCAAAATCGAGAGCTTTCGTATGTACAAGGAGGATTCGCCAATGCTGCCGTCTACCTTGAATGAATTGGATCAGGTCGCCGATGAATGCAGGGCTATGGTAACCAAAAGAGCAGCTCTTTCAGGCACAATAGCCGCAATCCCGATTCCGGGAGCCGACTTCCTCGCCGATATCAACATGTTGTCCAAATTAATTCCCAAGATTAATAAACGCTTTGGCTTGTCTGAGCAGGAAATATCGAATTTCAGTACTGAGAAAAAGACGTTCCTGTACAGTGCGATCTCTTCGGTCGGCAGCAGGTTTATTGGAAGATCGGTAACTCATCGATTAATCATGCACGTATTGAAAAAAATGGGCATCCGTTATTCGGCCAAGCTGGGTGTCAAATATGTCCCTTTGCTGGGTACAGCAACTGCCGGAATCTTGAGCTTTAGTGCCATGAAATATTTGGGAAATGCCCATGTGAATGAATGCTATCAGGTTGCAAAAAAAATGATTGAAATGCATGAACCGTTGGATTTTGAAATGGCTTCTCAATAAAAAAGGATACCGGATGCTGATCCGGTACCCTTTTGAATCGAGCTTATTTTGAGCCGTTTGCGGCTTTTTTGTTTTGCAGCTTGAATTGTCTGGCTCCCAAGGTCTGCAGGCGCTTTTTTAATTGTTGCTCCCATTGGGCGTCGTCCAGTGATTTAGCTACGCTTAAAAGATCTAGCGCCATATCAATTTGACTGTTCACGATTTCCATGGGGTCTTCACCTTCATGATTGACACAATTTTCGTGCAGCAATGAATCCTTGTTTTCCGCATATTCCATGAAATCCACTTCACTGGCGCCATCACCATGCGCATATTCGGCTAAAATGTCATATTCATTCTCCACGAGATAATGTACTTGAATGCGGTGACAAACCGGACAAAACAAGATGGGCACATTATGAATCTGAGTTCGGATATGCTTTAAAGTCCCCTTCGTACCTATCATGCTGGCTCCACAACAAAAGCTCATGGAAAATCCCTCCTAACGGTATGGCTGTATCACAATGTATTCGTCAATCACTTCGGAAATTCCTTTTTTATAGGGACAAGAAGTTTTTGGATTCGGTTCCCCAAAACATGCTACAATTAATTAACCATTCATAGGAGATTCAATGAGTCTTGAAGAAAAGGTGAGACCATTAACCATAATCCTTCCTCCAACGTTAACATCCTTAAGAATAAGCTGAATCTGCAGCTCCGGGAACCAAATGCACTTTTTGCAGTTTGGCAGTTATCTCCGGCGAAGATCGATTTAATCCATGAGCATTATGGCACGGACTGGCAGTATTTGCGTCCTTTTTTGCGGCTTTACGATATCACGGGATTGTCCTTTGATGGCGGCCAGGCTCATGAACTGAGGCAATTATCTGTGAAGGGTCTTTCCTCCTGTTGGATTCAGAACTTGAAGCTTGGGCGTACGTATTTGGCCGATCTGGGTATTTGGAATCGAGAGGATCGTTTTTTACCGCTGATCCGGTCCAATCGGATAACAATTCCCTCTGTCATGGGTATGGACGAAGACCTAATTTCTCAAGAAGGTTTCTGCAGCACATCTATTTTTCCAAATGGACGATTACTTCCACCTGATTATATTGATTTTAGCGCATATACCGTATATTCACCTATATATCGCTCCAAGAAACAGCAGAATCCAAGCAAAGAGGACTAAAAGCGTATGATCATAGGCGAATCTCCTGAAAAAACTCCGGCTAAACTTCGCATCCTCATGCTGGCATGGGAATATCCACCGCACATGATAGGCGGACTGGCTCGCGCTGTATGCGATCTTTCGAGACATCTGACTGCAAAGGGACATCAAGTTCATGTCATTACCGGCCAATCCGCGGTTTCCCCGCTGTTTGAAACCATGGAAGGTGTTCATATTCATCGGGCTCAGGGACTCCACTCGTTGGAACGCCTGGATTTCATCGATTGGGTTTTTCAAATGAACTTGGCTTTCGTCGATGCGATACATAATCTTACCGCACAAGGAGTCGATTTTGATCTCGTTCATGCTCATGACTGGCTGGTTTATTATGCTGCAAGGGCTTGTAAGAAAACTTACAAGCTTCCGCTAATAGCCACCATACATGCAACTGAGTTCGGTCGCAACCAAGGACTGCTCGAAACCGAGCTCCAGAAACGGATTAACAGGTTGGAAGGCAAGCTGGTGCTGGAAGCGGATCAAATTATAGTTTGCAGTCATGCCATGGTCAAAGAGGTCAGTCAATTGTTTTCCCTGCCGTCTGACCAAATAGCGCGAATTCCCAACGGCGTCGAGCCTTATCTTGAAAGCGGACTGGACAGCGACCTTGTCAGTCCATTTTTGCTGGAAATCATCAACCCGCTGAAAGACGAACTATTGGTCTGTTATTTGGGCAGGCTTGTATATGAAAAAGGTGTGCATATTCTAATTGAAGCAATAGGCTTGGTTGCGGCCCAAATTCCTCAGGTAAAACTCCTTATTGCAGGAATAGGACCTGCACAGGAATGGTTGGAGGAGTTAGCTTCTTCGCATGCTGAGCATGTCCAATTTCTCGGATTTTTAGCTGATATAGACAAGCATTATCTCCTGAAGCAATCAGTGCTATTTGTTGCTCCGAGCTTGTATGAGCCATTTGGCATCTCCCTTCTGGAAGCTATGGCAAGCGGCACCCCTGTCATTGTGTCAGAAGTCGGAGGTTTAACGGAAATCGTTAAGCATGAGGTGAATGGCTGTATAGTCCCTCCCAATGACGCGAGGGCTTTGGCTTTTCAGATCATGGAATTACTGCAAGCCCCTGAATACGGAATCCAGCTCGGTGAAACCGCAAGGGCAAATGTCGCAATTGACTTTAACTTGTCACACATTGCTGATGCAACCGTAAAATGTTATCTAACCCTGATGGCATAAATAAATTAATGCCATTAAAGTTATATATTGTTAATCTTTATAAATATTTGAATTCTGTAAGCGTTACCTAATGCCCATTCTCACTTTATTTTCCTCTAACCATTGATTCCTTTTCAAGAATTAGGTAACCTATTTGCAGGTGTTCGATACCGACATCGCCATGAATTTGTGACTACGCTCAACAAACGATAGAGGGAAGTGATTTTTTGCCTAGACATTTAGTTATCGGAAATGGGAAATTTCTAATAAACCTCGATCAACATTCTTATATGCGCGATCTTTATTATCCCTATGTGGGTCAGCTTAATCATATCGGCGGCTATCATTGCCGGGTCGGTGTGTGGGTTGACGGAGCGTTCGCTTGGCTCAATGCCCCGGAATGGCAAGTTCACCTTTCCTATGTTAAGGACTCACTTGTTACTGAAGTGACAGCTACCCATCCAGGACTGGGTATTACCCTGCTGATGAATGATGCTGTCCATCAACGCGAAGATATTTATCTCAAAAGAGTTCAAATCACAAACCTCAAAAACACAGTGCGGGAAGTCCGCATGTTCTTTAATCAGGATCTGCTGATCAATGAAACCGAGGTGGGCGATACCGCGGCATATTATCCGGCGACCAATACGGTTTTTCACTATAAAAAAGACCGCTACTTCATGTTTAATGGCAGCACCGGCAATGAGGGCATTTTTCAGTATTCGACCGGGGTCAAAAGATTTTACAATGCGGAGGGTACATGGCGCGATGCGGAAGACGGCCATCTGATGGGCAATGCGATTGCTCAAGGCTCCGTTGACAGCACCATCAGCTTCAAGCTGTTTGTACCGCCGGACGCAAACCAAACGATGTATTACTGGATGTCAGCCGGCAAAACACTCGAGGAAGTCAAGAAGCTCGATACCTATGTAAAAGACAGCCATCCCGGCAAGCTGCTCGATCGCGTCAAGGTCTATTGGCAGCGTTGGTCCAACAAGGTAGAACGCGATTATTGCGACCTAAGCCCTGAGGTTATACGTTTGTACAAGCAGAGTCTGCTGATTGTACGCACACAAACGGACGACAACGGCGCAATTATTGCCGCCAATGACTCCGATATCATGCAAAGCAACCGCGACCACTATAGCTACATGTGGCCCAGAGACGGCGCTTTGATTGCCTATTCCATGTCAATGGCAGGCTATCAAGGGATGATCACTCCCTTCTTTAAATTTTGCGCGAATGTCCTCTCCTCCGAAGGATATTTGCATCACAAATACAACCCTGACGGAACCGTCGGCTCGAGCTGGCATCCTTACATTCATGCCGGAAAGGTCCAGCTTCCCATTCAAGAGGATGAGACGGCCCTTGTGCTCTTTGCCTTGTGGGAGGATTTCCAGAAGCATGGCAGTCTGGAATTCGTTCAATCCCTGTATCGCACACTGGTACGCAGCGCAGCACGTTTCATGTCCACTTACATCGATCAGGACTTGAATCTTCCCAAACCTAGCTATGATCTTTGGGAAGAGCGTTACGGTATTTTCACCTTTACCGCTTCTGCAGTTTATGGAGGGTTGATTGCTGCCTCTAACTTCAGCAACCTGTTCGGCGATGAAGAACGCAGCAGCCGCTATAGGCATACGGCAGAAAGAATCAAGGCAGGCATCCTCGATCAACTTTGGGATGAAAATGAAGGCAGATTCGTGCGCGGCCTATATATGGAGGACGGAAAATGGGTCAAGGATATGACACTGGAGAGCTCGGTGTATGGAATTTTTGAATTCGGCGTCCTGCCCGCTGATGATGAACGTGTCGTGAAGACGATGCTGGCCAACAAAGCCGGCCTTACCGTCAAGACCGACGTAGGCGGCTCCGCCCGTTATCACCATGATTATTATTTCCAGCGCTCCTCGGACATCGATAATATTCCCGGCAATCCTTGGATCATCTGTACACTCTGGATCGCCGAGTGGGAAATCGAGTACGCCAAATCGTTGGCTGAGCTCGAGTCCCCGCGCAAGACGTTGGAATGGGTCGTTGAGCATTCACTCGAGAGTGGTATCCTGCCGGAGCAGCTTGATCCATTTAATGGCGACCCTGTATCGGTGGCGCCTCTAACCTGGTCGCACGCGACCTATGTGCTTTCCGTTGTGAAATACCTGAAGAAGTACAAACAGTTATCCGGTTCTTAAGCCATCAAAATTTGTTTATATCATAATGTTCCATATATTTCCTGGCATCCCATAACAGCTTTACTTGCTCAGGTTGGGACATCTCGATAACAATGATCCATCCTTGATGATAGGGTGAAGTATTGAGAATGGCGGGTTTCTTCTCTAAAGCAGAATGTACAGCTGTAATTTTGCCTGAAAGCGGAGAGATTAGATCTTCTGTCTCTTCGATGTGCTCAATACTGCCAAAGATTTCGTCGGCATGAATGAAGCTGTTGAGTTCCGGCAGTTCTATGAATAGAATCATCCCCAAGCTCATTTGGGCGTAATCCGTAATCCCTAATGTTGCGCGATTTCCTTCTATACGCACCCAGAGATGTCCAGGAGAATAAAGCAGATCATCTGGAGTATCCATCATTTCAATTTGACCTCTCTTTCATAGCAAAAGCTCCCCAAACCGCTTGAAAACGGACAAGGGGAGCTTATTTGGCATGGATTCGAGCTTACTTCGCTACAAGCGTTTTTTCGCCCGGCTTCCAGTTCATTGGGCACAATCCGCCGGATTGAAGCGCTTGAAGCACACGGAGTGTTTCTTCAACACTGCGTCCTACATCGTTGTGGTTAACGACTTGATATTTAAGTTCGCCTTTTGGATCAATGATGAAAAGTCCGCGAAGCGCAATGCCTTCTTCTTCAATTAGGACGTCATAATCACGAGCTACGGATTTGGTCACATCAGCAGCAAGCGGGAAATTCAGCTTACCAAGGCCGTTGTCATTTACAGGTGTATTGATCCAAGCGCGGTGGGAATGCTTGCTGTCTGTGGATACTCCAAGGATCTCAGTGTCGAGTGCCTTGAACTGATCGGCTGCATAGCTAAGCGCTGTAATTTCTGTAGGACAAATAAATGTGAAGTCCAAAGGATAGAAGAACAGCACCAACCATTTTCCTTCATAATCCGTTAGGGATGCATGTCCAAAGTCCTGCCCGTTGCCTAAAGCTGTTTCCATTGAAAAAAACGGGGCTTTCTTACCAACTAAACGATCTGCCATATTCGATTCCTCCTATTTTTTTCTCTATTATAGTTTCTCCATTAAAATCGTAACATTCGACAAAATGATTGTCAAATTGGCTAGAACCTATACTAGGTAATAATCATTATAATGCTGTAAAAACGTGTAAAATGCTTGTCGGCTAAGCAGCCGACAAGCATTCAATTGAACCCTTACTTGCTCATCGCTGCCAGAATCAGACCGCCCATAGCTGTGGTGCCGATCGCTTTACTTTTGTCAACGGCAATATCTCCAGTGCGGTGACCTGCATCAAGCACATTCTTCACAGCGCGCTCGATGGAGTCAGCGGCATCATGATAGCCGAAGGTCAAACGGAACATGAGTGCAACAGACAGAATGGTTGCAATCGGATTCGAGATCCCCTGTCCTGCAATATCAGGGGCAGAGCCATGCACAGGCTCATACAAACCGAAGCTTCCCTCTCCCAGTGATGCAGAGGATAGCATACCGATCGAGCCAGTCAACATAGCCGCTTCGTCGCTCAGAATGTCTCCGAACATGTTCTCCGTCACGATGACGTCGAAGCTTGAAGGACGTCGCAGCAGCTGCATGGCGCAGTTGTCGACAAGTACATGATCCAATTCTACATCCGGATAATCAGCAGAAATGCGATTGACGGTCTCTCTCCATAATCGGGAGGTTTCCAGAACATTCGCTTTGTCAACCGAAGTCAGCTTCTTGCGGCGGGTACGGGCGATCTCGAACGCTTGGCGCGCAATACGCTCGATTTCTTTCACATTATAAGTGCAAGTGTCCACGGCTTCCAAGCCGTCAGGCGATTCACGACGGAATTTATCACCGAAATAGATACCGCCTGTCAGCTCACGAACAACGATCAAATCGGTGCCATCCAGAACCTCTGGTTTCAAAGTGGAAGCTTCCTTCAAGCAATCGAAAATAACGGCAGGGCGAATATTCGAAAATAATCCAAGCGCTTTGCGGATACCCAGCAGGCCCGTCTCAGGACGAGTTTCCTTAGGGTTGTTATCCCATTTCGGTCCGCCAACAGCGCCTAACAATACAGCATCTGCGGCTTGGCAGACAGCCAAGGTCTCATCAGGCAGCGGCGTGCCTTTCTTATCAATAGCAATTCCGCCAAACAAGGCATGCTCGGTTTCAAACTTATAGCCAAACAGTTCTTCCGTACGCTTTAATACTTTTTCCGCTTCAGCGATTACTTCCGGACCAATCCCGTCACCGGCGATCACTGCGATTTTTTTTACTTCTGCCATTACAGTCATTCACTCCCTATCGAAATGTGCTATGTCTTTTGTATCACACTTTTACTAGAGATACAAAGATATAAAATCTATGGCTTTAATAGGCTGAACCTATAATCAATGAAAAGTAAGCCCGCTTCCTCTAGGGTAGCGGGGTAATTTCCTGCTATAGCTGCCCATCCTAAGCTTTTGATAAACTCGACTGCAGGGCAGCAGTCAGCTTTTGCATGCCCAAAATGGTGGTCTCCCGATCCGTATGGGTGTAGTTTAATCGCATGGTGTTGTACATGGGTTCTTCTGCATAAAAGGATGACCCCGGTACAAAGGCCACTCCCTCTTGAACTGCCAGCTTCAGCAGTTCCTCTGCCTTGATGGGCTCAGGCAGCTCCACCCAGAAGAACATGCCGCCTTTCGGCTCGTTCCATTTGGCGCCCGGCCAATTATGCTCTTGCAGTAAGCTGGCCATGAATCTCATGCGCTCTTCATATTGGCGGCGGATCAAAACAATATGCGCATCCAAATCAAAATGCTTCAAAAGCTGATACAGCGTCTGCTGGTCCAATGAGCTGGAATGCAGGTCCGCCGCTTGCTTGGCTCTGGTCATATTGCGAATAACCGCCGGATCGCCGATCACCCAACCCGTACGAAAAGCCGGAGCTACGGTTTTGGAAAAAGTGCTCGTATATACCACACAGCTGCCTTCAGGATGCTCATCCAGGGAAAAGATCGACGGGTATTTCTCATCTGCGTTAAACTGAATTTCTCCGTACGGGTCATCTTCAAGAATCAAGACGTTCGCCTTGCGGCATATCTCGAGCAATCCTTTACGTCTTTCCAGACTCCATGCTTTGCCGGTTGGATTGGAAAAAGTTGGAATGACATAAACCATCTTCGGTTTATACTTTTGAATTTTCATCGCAAGATCTTCCAGATCCATGCCATCTTGATCACCCTCTACGGAATACAGCTTAGCTTCCTTCGCTTTGAAAACCTGAATAGCAGACAGATAAGTCGGCTTCTCTACTAAAATGGTATCGCCGGGGTCAATGTAGACGCGAGTCAATAAATCAATGGCCTGCTGAGAGCCTGTAGTCAAAAGCATCTCATTTGGTGTAACATGCATGCCCTTCTTCGCCATACGGTGGCAAATCGCTTCACGAAGAGGCGTATACCCCTCCGTCAGTCCGTATTGGAGAGCAGATTTACCCTGCTGCATAACCCTTTGAAAAGCTTCACCCACTTCGGCGAGCGGAAAATATTGTTCTGCCGGCAAGCCGCCAGCGAAGGAAATGACCGAATTGCCCTGAGTCAATTTGAGAATTTCCCTTACGGCCGATGTGGAGAAACCGTTCAAGGATTTGGAGAATTGATAGTTCATAGTAGAACGCTCCTTTTAAGCTCTGAATGATAGCACTCGCCTGTCAAATTAATGTTACATTGCTTCTGTTGCCGATTCCCGTATTGCGTCTTTCCACAAGCCGGTTTACGGCGTCGAGGTAAGCCTTGGCGCTGGCTTCAAGGATGTCCGTGCTGACTCCTCTGCCCTGCACGGAAATGTCTTTTTGGCGAAGTACAACGTGGACCTCCCCGAGCGCATCCTTGCCGTGCGAAACCGATTTGATCGAGTAGTCCTCCAGCTCGACCTCTTCTTTGGTCACAAAATCAATGGCATTGTAGATGGCATCGACTGATCCGTTACCTTCCGCATGCTCTTCCATCAGCGCGCCGTCCTGCGTTTTGATGCTGACCGTAGCTGTTGGAGTCGTTTGATTGCCGTAAGCGACCTGAATCGCTCCCAGTACATACATCTGAGGAGTCTCGATCAGCTTCTCCTCGATGATGACGCGGATATCTTCATCCGCGACCTGTTTTTTGCGGTCCGCCAAATCCTTAAACTTGGCAAAAGCTTCGTTGACCTGTTCATCGCTGAGCATATAGCCCAGGTCAATGAGCTTTTCCCGGAACGCATGGCGGCCGGAGTGCTTGCCCAGTACGAGCTTGCTTTCCTTGAGACCAATGGTCTCGGGAGACATGATCTCGTACGTCGTCTTCTCCTTCAGCATCCCATCTTGATGGATGCCCGATTCGTGGGCGAACGCATTCGCGCCCACGATCGCTTTATTCCCCGGTACGACCATACCGGTCAGCTTGCTGACCAAACGACTCGTGCGGTAGATCTCACCCAGCACCAGCGAGGTCTTCGCTTGGTAGAACTCCTGGCGAGTTTCCAGCGCCATCGCGACCTCTTCGAGCGAGGTGTTGCCGGCGCGCTCGCCGATGCCATTGATGGTACCCTCGATCTGATCGGCACCATTTTGCACTGCAGCCAGCGCGTTGGCGGTAGCCAATCCGAGATCGTCGTGGCAGTGCGCGCTAAGCTGGATTTTCTCAATCCCAGGCACCTGCTGCTTCAGGGTCTTAAAGATGTTCCCGAATTCGCTCGGCGACATAAACCCTACCGTATCTGGAATGTTGACGACTGTAGCACCCGCACGAATGGCCATAGCCGTTACCTCGATCAGGAAATCCAGCTCGGTGCGTCCAGCATCTTCAGGCGAGAATTCGATCTTATCAAAGTATTTTTTGGCATATTTGATAGCCGCTTCAGCTGTTTCCAGCACCTGATGCTTCTCCATCCGCAGCTTATGCTTGCGATGAATCGGCGAGGTCGCCAAAAACACATGCAGGCAAGGATCCTGCGCTCCCTTGAGCGCTTCTCTCACTGCATCGATATCCTGCTCCCGTGAACGAGCGAGTCCGATCACGCTTGCATTCTTGATCGCTTTGGCCACGGCATGGACACCGGCCAGATCTCCCGGAGACGCAGCGGGAAAGCCGGCCTCGATGCGGTCCACCCCGAGCTTCTCGAGCTGCAGGCCGATCTCCACTTTCTCCTGCGTGTTGAGGTTCACACCAGGCGACTGTTCTCCGTCCCGGAGGGTGGTATCGAAGATGTATATTTTTCTCATCGCGGGCCTCCTAAAACACATTTGAAAAGGTTACTCCTATTTAGAGCAAGGAGTGAATAAAACCCTGAGGTCCATTCACTCCCTGTGTGATTCCTGCTAATAATCCGGAAAATGTGTTTTGTTATTTTTTGATCCAGTGCATCATTTCACGAAGCTGACCACCAACGACTTCAATGGGGTGCTGGGCTTCATTGCGGCGGGCAGCCGACATGAACGCATTGTTGGATTGATTTTCAAGGATGAAATCGCGGGCGAATTTACCTTGCTGGATATCCGTTAACACAGCCTTCATCGCTTTCTTGGTTTCGTCCGTAATGATTTTAGGTCCAGTGATATAATCACCATATTCAGCTGTATTACTGATGGAGCTGCGCATGGAAGAAATTCCGCCTTCATACATCATATCCACAATCAGCTTTAGCTCATGCAAGCACTCGAAGTAAGCCATTTCAGGCGCATACCCGGCTTCAACCAAAGTCTCGAAGCCTGCTTTAACCAGCGCGGTTGTTCCGCCGCAGAGTACGGCTTGCTCACCGAACAGATCCGTTTCGGTCTCTTCACGGAATGAGGTTTCGATAACGCCCGCACGTGTACAGCCAATCCCTTTTGCATAGGCCAGACCAATAGCTTTAGCATTGCCTGTTGCATCCTGCTCAATAGCAATCAATCCAGGAACTCCGAAGCCTTCTACATAAGTACGGCGTACCATGTGTCCAGGGGACTTGGGAGCGACAAGAAGCACGTCCGTGCCTTCGGGTGCTACAATTTGTCCAAAATGAACATTAAACCCATGGGAGAACATGATCGCTGCGCCTTTTTTCATATTAGGCTGGATTTCTTCTCTATATACTCTTGCTTGAGTTTCATCCGGCATCAAGATTTGAATCACATCTGCGCGCATGGCTGCTTCTTGAACCGACACAACCTCAAAGCCATCGTTTTGTGCGGATTTGAAAGAACGTCCTTGACGAAGACCTATAATCACCTGTAATCCGCTGTCACGCAGATTCTGGGCTTGAGCATGGCCTTGGGAGCCATAACCGATCACCGCAATTGTCTTGCCTTTAAGTACGCTTAAATCTGCATCCTTTTCGTAAAACGTTGTTACTGCCATTGTGAATGAATCCTCCTTTGATATGATAAGACCTTTTTATTGACCCGTTGAATGGGCATTTCAATGATTTAACCAATTGGCGTGTTAAAGGATAAATCGCTGAAAGCCCCATTCAAGCAGGCTTTTCATTCCATTTTTTTGATTCTGCCTTATCTCGAGCCGCGAATCATGGCCGTAACGCCGGTGCGGGAAAGCTCTCTGATTCCATAAGGGATAAGTAATTCTACCATTGCATCTATTTTATCCGAATCGCCCACAACTTGCACGATTAAAGAATTTGGACTAATATCTACCACGGCTGCGCGGAACGTTTCGACAACTCCCAAGATCTCGGGACGCACGCCCGGCTCCGCATTTACCTTGATTAAAGCAACTTCTCTCGCTACCATTGGATTGGAGCTCAAATCGATAACTTTGATGACATCAATCAGCTTATAAAGCTGTTTGGAGATCTGCTCCAAAGTCGTGTTATCTCCGGTTGTCACAATAACCATTCTGGAGAGCCCGAGTTCTTCGGACTCTCCGACAGTGATGCTTTCAATATTAAAGCCTCTTCGACCGAACAAGCCGGACACCCGCTGCAAAACTCCAGGTTGATTGTTAACTAAAATCGAAATCGTATGTTTGGTGATCATTCGGAGTCCCCCAAGATTATATCGCTGATGGTATCGCCTGCTCTTACCATTGGGAATACATTCTCGTCTCTTCGAACAACGAAATCGATCATGACAGGACCAGGCGTATCCAATGCTTCCTGCCAAACCTTCCTCGCTTCCTCCTTGTTCGAGGCTCGCAGCCCTTTTACGCCGTAAGCTTCCGCAAGCTTGACGAAATCAGGACTTCCAGCCAAGTCAATATGGCTGAAACGTTGATCATGAATAATTTCCTGCCACTGTCTTACCATACCCAACACTTGATTGTTGATAATGACAATTTTCACAGGAATATTATTAATTGCACAAATGGCAAGCTCCTGCGAGCACATCTGAATGCCGCCGTCACCGTTAATCGAAACGACCAGCTTATCCGGATTCCCCATCTGTGCGCCAATCGCGGAAGGAAAACCGAAGCCCATTGTGCCGAGACCGCCGGATGTTACCATGGAACGCGGATTTTTGAACTTGTAATACTGGGCCGTCCACATTTGATGCTGTCCCACATCCGTCGTAACAATAGCCTCGCCGCCTGTGGTCTCATTGATCATTTCGATGACGTACTGCGGCTTGAGCTCTGTTTCAGAATCCTTATAACGCAATGGATGTGCCGTTTTTTGCTTATCGATTTCTACCAGCCATGCCGCGCTTTGGGCAGGTTTGGCTTTCGTATTGGCATATTCCAACACGGCCTTGATATCCCCCACTACAGGAATATCCGTTTTAATATTTTTGCCGATTTCCGCAGGATCCACATCGATGTGCGCGATCTTCTTGGCCATGGGCGCGAAACCGTCGAGCTTCATCGTCACCCGATCATCAAAACGTGATCCGATGGAAATGATCAAATCTGCATGTTGCAGCGCGAAGTTCGCTGCAAAGGTACCATGCATGCCCGGCATTCCCATCCATAGCTCATGTGCGCTTGGAAAACCGCCTAGACCGAGCAAGGTGGTTGTTATCGGAATTCGTGTCTTATTGACAAATTCGATTATTTCTTGTGAAGCCCCGGAGTATACGACTCCTCCGCCCGCCAGAATAACGGGACGCTCCGCTTCTTCAATCGCTTTGATGAGCTTATCCACTTGTTGCTTATTCGGATGCACAGTCGGATTATAACCGCGAATATTTACTTGGTTCACCGGATGATAAACTGTCTTTTGAGCGGATACATCCTTGGGTATGTCAATCAGCACAGGACCTTTACGGCCCGTGGAAGCGATATGGAAGGCTTCGTGAATAATTCGCGGCAGGTCATTGACATCCCGCACCAGGTAGCTGTGCTTTGTAATCGGCATGGTAATGCCGGTAATGTCAGCCTCCTGGAATGCATCCGTGCCGATAAAGTTCGTAGCGACATTCCCTGTGATAACCACCAACGGAACGGAATCCATATAGGCTGTGGCAATGCCGGTGACCAAATTCGTAGCCCCCGGTCCGGAAGTTGCGATACATACTCCTACTTTACCTGTTGAGCGGGCATATCCGTCTGCAGCGTGAATGGCTCCTTGTTCATGGCGAGTGAGCAAGTGGTTGAAATCTGTAAAGTCGTGCATGGCATCGTAGATATAGAGAACTGCCCCGCCCGGATAACCAAAGACGCAGTCCACTCCCTCCAGCAGCAAACTTCGAAGCAGGATTTCCGAGCCTGTAATCAGGTCGGGCTGACTCAGCTTCTCCATTAATTCTTCTTTAGATCTTTGTGGCTTTGTTTCGACATTCATAGTGATCCTCCTCTCGAAAAGTCAGTCCTTACATGGTTTAGACTGTATTAAAATCAAAAAACCCCTCTCATCCCAACGCGTATACACGTGTAACGGGACGAAAGGGGTTAGATCTTCCGTGGTACCACCCAAATTTGTCATACGCCTCACAGCGTATAACCTTAGCAGGTATCATCCAAAGGATGCATACCCTCAGCACGGTAACGTGTGCTATTCCGATTTCCCTTACTCCGGCAAAGAATTCACAGTACCTGCTGCGATTTCAATTGCATTTCAGGAAAACAGCTCCAAGGTGACTCGTAAGCAAGGGATTAAGGCGATGGTTTCAGCAATCCCATCACTCTCTGAGCATAAGTGCCCCCACAACTTCTTCCTTTTCACAGCCGATGATCTGTTGTTCAATCACTGTAATAGAATATGATTTAGAATTTATTATATGCATCCCTTGGACAATAGTCAAGACTTACGAAAAAAAACATCGCCCTTTTTGATGCAAAAGCGGCGATGTCGGGGTGCATAAGAAACACTTACGCGTTGATTTTGGATTTTGCGGCTGTCGCCAGATCTGAAAAACCTTTGGAATCATTCACTGCAAGATCAGCCAGGATCTTACGGTTGATATCGATCCCGGACAGCTTAAGGCCGTACATAAATTTGCTGTAGCTTATGCCGTTTTGACGAGCGCCTGCGTTGATACGCGCGATCCACAATTTACGGAAATCGCGTTTCACATTACGGCGGTCACGGTAAGCATACATCAGGGATTTCATGACTTGTTCTTTAGCTGTTTTAAATAATCTATGTTTGGAACCGAAATAACCTTTTGCCAGCTTCATAATTTTCTTGCGACGATGAGCGCGTACAAATCCGCCCTTGACTCTTGCCATTGTAAACTACCTCCCGAAAGTATATATAAGTTTTACTGTTACTTGATGTTAGCTAATTGCTGCTTCAGACGCTTTACATCGCCTGTTGCCATAACCGGGTTGCCTGCAAGTACGCGCTTTTGGCGAGCCGATTTGTGCGACAACAAATGATTCTTGTGAGCTTTATATCTCATTATTTTACCTGTGCCGGTAACCTTGAAGCGATCTTTCAAGCTGCTGTGTGTTTTCATTTTTGGCATGGAATGTTCCTCCTATTTAATAAGCTTGCCTCAAGTTGTTACTTTAGGCGTTAAAATCATAATCATGCTGCGTCCTTCAAGCTTGGGAGCGCGTTCCATCGAAGAAATATCCGCTACCTCAACAGCCAGACGGTCCAGCACCTTTTTGCCGTTCTCGGCATGTGCGATCTCACGTCCGCGGAATCGTACGCTTGCTTTTACTTTATCGCCATCACTCAGGAATTTAACAGCATTGCGCAGTTTCGTTTGAAAATCGTGCTCATCGATGGTCGCGCTTAAGCGAATTTCTTTAATATCGACGATCTTCTGATTCTTACGCGCTTCTTTTTCCTTCTTTTGCAGCTCGTAACGGTACTTTCCATAATCCATGATGCGGCAAACCGGCGGTTTCGCCGTAGGAGCCACGTTGACTAAATCCAAATTAGCATCCATTGCCATTTGCAGAGCTTCACGAGTCAGCTTGATCCCAAGCTGTTCTCCGTCTACCCCAATGAGTCGCACTTCTTTCACGCGAATCTCATCATTAACCATGTGATCTTTACTAATAATCTTCCACCTCCGAAAGTAGGTTTCTTGCGACTGGCTTCCAATAAAAAAAGATGTGAGCGCTTAAGGCCCACATCTTCATCGATCAAAGGTTCATTCAACCTAGTTATAGCCGATCAATTCATTAACCAGCCAACAAAATGTCAGTCAGGTGAGAAGCGGGCGCTTCTGCTTGTTTAATACTTATGAAAGTCAATACTTGTTAACTATATCACCGCGATACTTGGAAGTCAACTATAGATTAACTGACCTGTTTGCTCTGCACTTCCTCCAAACGAATAACCCGGGTATGCTGTGTGTGGCTCCATTGCTTGTTGTTCTGGGTGAAAAATGCGTAAATCGTAATCGGCCACCAGGAAAGCATAAAGATCGGATAGACAATCAGGTAGACGTATATTTTCCATGGGGCTTTTTCCATCAGCATCGACACCGGAAGCAAGACATAAATGGAAATGGCTATCGAATTGAGCACACCTGGAAACATCTCATTGACACCTGGCATTTCGGCCCAGCCCGGTGTAATTCCTTTGATCCAGAGCGCAACGCTCAGAAGGGATCCGAAGAAGAAGTTATATACATTCGCCGAGTAAATCGCGGCATCAATTTTGGTCCAGCTGCGCTCCTTGATCCCCTGCCAAAGCAACGGAAAGAAATAACGCTTCGCTACGTCAAAATGCCCCTGCATCCAGCGTAGTCTTTGCTTGGCGGATGTTTTGAACGTAAGCGGCTTTTCATCATACACGCGTGCCTCGTAATTGAAAGAGGGCTTGATGCCAAGCTTCACGCAGCGCATGGAAAATTCCAGGTCTTCAACTAGGCTTGTTGCACCCCAGCCAATCTGCTTAAGCAGTCCAACTTCAAAGCACATCCCGGTTCCGCCCAAAAAATTGGCCAGATTCAAGTTGGTGCGGGGAAGCTGCCAGAAACGATTGCTGAAGTAATAAGAAATCGCATAGGATGCTGTGATCCAGGAATCGCTGGGATTCTTGGTATCCAAATAGGCTTGAATGACTCGGGAACCCGAACAAAGGTCGTTATTCATGTGAATCAGATAATCGCTTCCGACCAGGTTATCCGCATCAAACATGACGACTGCATCATATTGGCGTTCACGTTTCCAAAGCTCTTTTAACATCCATTCGATCGCATAACCCTTGCCTCTAAGGTTCAGGTTGCGGCGTTCGCAAGCAAAAACCCCGTGGTCACGAGCTATGTCAGCAGTAAGATCCGTACAATTGTCACAAATCACAAAGATATCATAGAGCTCTTTTGGGTAGTCCAACTTTTTAAGGTTCTCAATCAGCGCACCAACGACCTGTTCTTCATTGTGGGCTGCAACCAGCACGGCAAAAGTTTTTTGCGGCGCAAAGTGCTGTTTCTTTTTTTTACGATACCAACCAAAGAATGTTAGGAACAACTGATATGCACCAATTAAACCCAGCAATACCTGCATGACAATCATGATTTGGTTCAGCATGGAACAAAATCCCCCTTTTTGTATGTACACCAAAGTTTTTTATGTCTCTCTTTGTATGTATCTTTTTTGTAGGACAGCTAGCTGAAGTTGATATTTTAATCTCATGGCGCAACCGTTTTTGATTTTCCTCCCTTTCCGCCGATTTGTCAAAGGTCATGAAGATCGAAAATCGCCATTTCCTTGTAAAATACGGGGAATCGGATGAATTCAGCTTGGCAGAACGCTCAATCGGTCCAATTTCAGCTTATTTTCATCGTTTTCATGAGATTCAGCCTTAAATGTTCACCATTTCGACCCACATGTTTGGGGCATCTATTATCATGCACTTGATTAACGGATCATAACCTGAGGTTGAACCCGTATGTTCAAGGTCTTGTTTTCTTCCTAAAATTAGGCAGCCCGTTTGGCTTTAAATACCGATTCCTGTACAGCCTCTTCCCAGCTTCCACTATCTTTTTACCCCGACTTCTGAGGCTCCAATCACTGGATTTTTGGAAGTATTTGACTTGCAGCTGCAGGCCGATTGGATAGACGAGTTTCCATTCAGGATACAGCAAAAAATCGTCGCTGTAAAATCTGGCAACTTTCACATGAAATTCTGCTCATACGGTTATAGATAAATAAATTCGTTTAATAATTATTGTATATAAATTTAATGTTCTTTTAACAATCGTCTTATACAATTAAGATATACCCCAAAGGTAAAGGCTTTAACCAATTTATTCTTGCAAGCCAAAGGAGGATCAAGATATGGGGAAGGTAGTCCATTGGCTTCAAAATCGTGAAACTCGAATGTTCTATTGGGTCAATCAAAGGATTCAACATTCTTTTCTGGATATCTTTTTTTCGAAAATCACACATTTAGGCGGGGCAACTGCCACTATAGGCATTTCACTTCTCCTTTCCATATTCGGTAATGGCGTTTTCAGAATCGCTGGTCTTCAAAGCCTGATCGCTTTAACCATAAGTCATCTGCCGGTGGCTCTTATCAAAAAGAAGTATCCCAGACTTCGTCCCTACCTTGTGCTGCCGCAAACCAAAATCGGCAAAAATCCGCTTACAGATCATTCGTTTCCATCCGGTCATACAACCGCCATTTTTTCGATTACAGTTCCGGTCATAATGGCGATGCCGATGCTTTCGATAGGTCTGATCCCTTTGGCTGTCATTGTAGGGCTGTCCCGGATCTATAACGGTCTTCATTATCCTTCGGATTGTCTGGTTGGCAGCTTAATCGGTACCATGACTGCATTAGGGACTGTAGCTCTCTGGGCTTAACACTCTCTTGTAAAAAAATTCGTTGCTCATGTAAAATTTTAAGGGGATAGGTGACAGTTTTGCGAAAAAAGAGGGTCTTGCTATTATCCGAAGGATTTGGTGCCGGCCATACACAAGCCGCAAAAGCATTGTCTGTCATTTTGAAGCAAACAAACGGAGGGATCCAAACGCGGGTTTTGGAGTTAGGCTCTTTTTTGCATCCTACCCTTGCTCCTTGGATTTTTACCGCATTTCGGAAAACAGTCACCTCCCAGCCAAAGCTTTACGGGAGATTTTACCGCTACAAGTATGAAAAGTCATTAAACAAGCTGACCCAGCTGGCGCTGCACCGTATTTTTTATGCACAGACAGCTGAGATTATTAATAAATTTAAACCGGATATCATCGTGTGTACGCATCCTTTTCCTAACGCGGTTATTTCTCGGCTGAAGCGAGCCGGGTTGTCGATTCCCTTATGTACCGTTATAACCGATTACGACGCTCATGGTACGTGGATCAGCCCGGAAGTCAACAAATACCTCGTATCCACGGAAAATGTTAAAAATAAGCTATTGGGCCACGGGATTCCTTCTCATCAAATTGAAATTACCGGCATCCCGGTTCATCCCAGCTTTCGCGAGCCTCAGGACAGGGAAGCCATTCGCCAGGAATTTAACCTTAAGCCCCTCCCTACGGTGATGGTGATGGGCGGCGGATGGGGTATGATCAACAGTGATGCTCTTTATGATAATATGGCGAAATGGAAGGACAGCATTCAATTCTTGTTTTGCCTCGGCAGCAATACCAAGGCTTTGGCCAAGCTGTCGGGCGATCCGCGCTTTCAGCATCCGAATATCCGGCTGATCGGATTCACGCGGGAGATCGGCAAGCTCATGGAAGTGTCGGACCTGCTCATTACGAAGCCAGGCGGCATGACCTGCTCGGAGGGGCTGGCCAAATCAATTCCGATGCTGTTTTACCAGGCGATCCCGGGTCAGGAGGAAGAGAACCTGCAATATTTCACGGCAAGCGGGTTCGGTGAGTCCATTGAATCCTCCGCAACCTTTGAGCATTGGTTTCGCAGGCTGTCGGAAAGCTACTTGGACGTTCAGCAAAGCAGAGCCCAATTCAGCAGCCAGTACCGCGCTTCACACAATGTGGATTACTCCAGCGTGATTATGGGGCTGCTCGGCTGAGAGCGAACAATGTATTTGAGATATTACTTACATAACCTTAATTACATTGTATATAATGTATATTATTCGACAACATTCCCATTTTAGATACTCTAGCATTGAGATGAAAAACAGCAATCCCTACAGGGACTGCTGTTTTTTTAACGCGGCCAGATGCTCTTCCAGTGCTTGGCTGCCTATGACGACTTCACAGCGGTGAATGTTCATGCCTTTATCAGCGAATTTGGTCTCATATTCGGTCATCACGTAGTCAGGATGAATACCTTCGGCATGCAGATGAAGCGAAATGTTCCGCATGCGAAGCCCCATATCGGCGAACGAATTGAGTGAAAACTCGAACAAAATTTGAGAATCCGTTTTGAGATGAATTTCACCCTTGTCATTCAATATTTGGATGTACTTCTCGACAAATCCTCGATGAGTCAGCCTTCTTCGTGCGTGCTTTTTTTTGGGCCATGGATCGCTGAAATTTAAATAAATCCGCTCCAGCTCACCTTCTGCAAAAGCATCCTCAATATGCTCGATATTAAATAGAAGAAGCCTGAGATTGGCAATAGCCCCCTGCTCGCTTTCTTTCCCGTGGGCAGCTCTTGCTTTCTCGCTGGATTTACGAATAAGTTCATCATACATATCGATGCCTATAAAGTTGATATCCGGATGTTTAAGGCTCATTTCGCTGATAAAACGCCCTTTGCCCATTCCCAGCTCGGCGTGAATAGGCTGAGCGTTGCCGAACACTTCGGACCATTTTCCTTTTAATTCTCTCGGATCTAAAATAATAAGCTCCTGCTGTCGCTCGATTTCTTCCCTGATTCCTTTTCTTCCCCGTAAACGCATTTGTATCCTCCTACAACCATCCATGCTATTCGAATACAAATCATAGACGATTCCGAGGAAAAAATCAAAGGAAACGTTGATCCTTAATAAGGATTAATTTACCTGCCCTCAACGTCGTCACGACTTCTACCTCGTAAGCCTGCCAGACCGAGTAAGCCAATAAGTCCCAGCCAGCCCCAGTCCATTTTGGTGCCGGAAGTGTCCGTTGCCTGAGTTCTATAGGAAGTAGTATCATAATTGCCGGAAGTGCTCGTTCGGTTTCCAATAGTGTTAGGGGTAGGCGACGGAGCAACGGAAGCTCCTGTGCCTGTTGTGCTCATCCGGTTTAGCATATTGCTGCCATATCCTCGGGCGGTATCCAATGACCTTGTCCCGGTTCCGGTTGTGGTGCCAGTTCCAGTCCCAGTGCCTGTTCCGGTACCAGTTGTCGCATCATAATTGCTTCCTGTATAGCTGGAAGAAGTCGTCGTTCCTGTACCGGATGTACCGCCAGTACCATAAATACCCGATGAACTCAAAGTGCCGGTAGTTGAGCCCGGAGGACATGTGCAGATGCCAGTTGACGTTCCTGTGCCTGTTGCCGTATACCCAGTTCCCGTTCCGCCTGTAACTCCCGAGGTGACCCCTGTAGTGCTTGTTGTAGTTGCATATGCCGCCGAAGCACCGAGCGACAAAGTAGAAGCAAGTACTGCAGTAAGAGTCATATAGCGAAGCTTCTTCATAGTTAATCCCCTTTCGATAAAATGGTGGTGCATGCTTATGTTTTACCAGCAGGGCTTCTTTTATCGGGGTACTTGCTGGAAAGTGAGGGGTCGCTTTCACGGCGGATTTTCGGTACAATTAGGACATGAGATTGTCAGCAATAACTGAAGGAGTTTTGTTTTATGCAAACAATGATGAATCGAGCCCCTCTCACCTGGGGGGATAAACGTTTCCATACATGGAATTATGAAATGCGCGAAGTCTTCGGCGAGAAGGTTTTTAAAGTCATGCTAGATGCTGGCTTTACTTGTCCCAACCGGGATGGAAGCATTGCCACCGGCGGCTGTACGTTCTGCAGTGCCAGGGGATCCGGTGATTTTGCCGGGAGCCGCCGCGACGACCTGGTTACACAGTTCAACAAAATCCGCGATCTGCAGCATCAAAAATGGCCGGAAGCTAAATATATCGGGTATTTTCAAGCTTATACCAATACTTATGCTCCCGTCCAAGAGCTTCGTGAATACTATGAACTCATTTTGGCACAGCCCGGTGTCGTCGGACTTTCGATTGCGACTAGACCGGATTGCCTCCCGGACGATGTGGTTGAATACTTGGCGGAGCTGAATGAGCGCACTTATTTGTGGGTCGAAATGGGACTGCAAACTGTGCATGATGAAACGTCTGCTCTCATTAATAGAGCGCATGACACTCAGTGCTATCTTGACGCAGTAGCAAAGCTTAGAAAACATAACATTCGCACCTGTGCTCATATTATTTACGGATTACCAGGAGAAACTCACGCAATGATGCTTGAAACAGGACGTGCAGTCGCACAGATGGATGTTCAAGGCATCAAGATCCACTTGCTCCACCTGATGCGCAAAACGCCAATGGTGAAGCAATATGAAGCCGGACTGCTGCAGTTTTTGGAAAAAGATGAGTATATAAAGCTCGTCGTGGATACACTTGAAGGCTTGCCGCCAGATATGATTGTACATCGTTTAACCGGGGATGCCCCGCGAGATCTTTTGATTGGCCCGATGTGGAGCCTCAAGAAATGGGAAGTATTGAATGCTTTTGACGCCGAATTTTCGGCCCGAGACAGCTGGCAGAGTAAAAAGTGGAAAAAAGCCTAAACCGATTTGTTCTTTCATGCGTTCCCTTATATATGGATTTATATAATTGGGAGATGATTTAGTGAGAACAGTCATGACGGTTACCGCAGCAGGCTTGCTGCTTCTAATGTGTTCAGCTTGCAGCAGCAAACCCGCAGCGACAGAAGCAAGTTTAACGCCTGCGCCTACTTCGACAGCAGCAACTGCTGCACCTTCAGCTGCCAGCCCCTCGGCTCAGCCATCTGCCAGCATTGCACCAACACCCGCTCCCTCGGCATCCAAGGAGCCTTCCGCAGCAGCCACGGTCAAGCCTACAACTGCACCAACTGTGGCTCCAACCACGGCTCCGACGGTTGCAGCTACAGCGACGCCAAAACCTTCGGCAACGCCCGCACCAAGTGTTAAGGCGCCAGAAGGCAATGCGAAGGCCGAGGCATTATTTAAAGCAAACTGCATGTCATGCCACGGCGCCAATATGGAAGGAGGATTTGGACCGAATTTAACTAAAATCGGTTCTCGACTAAGTAAGGATCAAATTGCCGCGCAAATCACTAACGGCGGAGGCGACATGCCGGCTCAAGGCAAGAAAGTTGCTGCGGCTGACATAGAAATACTGGCTGCATGGCTGGCCGGCTTAAAATAAAGAGAGGTTATCGGCATGGGTTTTGTTTCTGTATTAAGCTTTGCGCATCAATTGCTGTCACAAAGAGTTCATTTCGGTGACAAGGCCATTGATGCAACATTAGGCAATGGGAATGATGTATTACTGCTGGCGAAGCTTACTGGGAATCGAGGCCGAGTTTACGGCTTCGATATCCAGCAGCAAGCCCTGGATCAGTCCTGGATGCGTCTGAGGAATGAAATCCCGGACGCTTCTTCTTTTGTCCAGCTGCATTTATGCACCCACGCCAGCATGGAGGCTGTCATTCCTGCAGCCGATCAAGGTACCATAGCAGCGGTTGCTTTTAATCTTGGTTATTTGCCGGGTGCAGAGCAAGATACAATCACGCAAGAGGCTTCTACCATCTCAGCGCTGGAAGCCTCTTTACGCATGCTTCGCAAAGGAGGCATTACGACAATTGTGTTATATACGGGCCACAAAGGCGGTTTCGAAGAGGCTCAAGCAGTGGAATCGTGGGCCATGCAGCTCTCTGCCGCTGACTATCAAGTACTTCGATATCAGTTCGCAAATCGCGCCAAACATGCGCCCTATCTTCTGGCAGTAGAAAAAAGATGAGGATCTAGTATATAATTTTCCGTATATGGACGTAATTGCAAAAGAAAGCAGGAAATCATAGTGAAACCATATCCGCTTCAATTTCAACCGGAAATGAAAGAAAGAGTCTGGGGAGGCAGGGCATTAGAAAAATTCGGTTTCTCGCTTCCGGAAGGAGCCATCGGTGAAGGCTGGATGATCGGAGACCACCCCAATGGGACCACCAAGGTGATGAATGGAGTATTAGCCGGCCGGGGGCTTGATGAGGTTCGCCAAGAATACGGAGTATCGATGTTTGGTTCAAAAGGGTTTTCGCAAAAAACCGGCAGATTCCCGCTGCTCATTAAGCTTCTGGACTGCGAGGATGATTTGTCGGTTCAAGTTCATCCCGATGACAGCTATTCGAATCTGGCATCTGGCGAGCTGGGCAAAACGGAAATGTGGTACATCATGGCCGCGAAGCCGGGAGCCAAGATCATTTATGGCATGCATTATGGCGTGACTAGAGAAATGCTTACTGAGGCCATAGCAGAGAATCGAATCATGGATTGCCTGCAGGAAGTGCCTGTTGAAGCCGGCGACTCCTTCTACATACCTGCCGGTACAGTGCACGCTCTCGGTGCAGGAGTACTTGTAGCCGAGATTCAGCAAAACTCCGATACGACATACCGATTATACGATTATAACCGCCCAGGACTGGATGGAAAGCTGCGTGAGCTTCATATTGAAGATTCATTGAATGTCATCGCCTATAATGGCTCCGGCTCAAGCTTCATGAAAACCAATATAGAGGAGACTGGCAAATGGCTTACTTTGGCAGAATCTCCCTTATTCATAGTGGAAAAAGGGCTGGTTGGATCCAAATGGGAGCTGCAAACCACGCTGGATAGTTTCGTAGTCCTTATGATCATGGAAGGCTCAGGTATCCTTGGCTGGGAGGATGGAAGCCTCGAAGCCAAGCCGGGGGACTGCTTTTTGCTGTCTGCCAATTTGGGAAACTACTCGTTGGAGGGCTCAATGACAGTGTTACGCAGCTATTTGCCGTAATGGCACAAAAAAAAGCCTCCTAAAAAATATTTAGGAGGCAGGCTGGAACGCAAAATGAAGTTGTTCACGATGTCTAAGCTATGATGTTTACCTCAGGGCCTTCATGGCGATGTCTTTGCGGTAATGCTTGCCTTCAAAGCTGATCCGTTCCGCATCGGCATAAGCCTTATTGCGGGCTTCGACAATATCTTTGCCCAGACCGGTAATCCCCAGCACTCGGCCGCCGTTTGTTACGATTTGACCGTCATTCAAAGCGGTACCCGCATGAAACACGAGTGAATCCTTCACTTGGTCCAGACCAGCGATCGGCAGTCCCTTAGCATACGACCCAGGGTAACCTCCAGATGCCACAATGACGCATACCGCGGCTTCCTCGCGCCATTCAATCGGCTGCTCCGCCAACGTTCCGTTTAACACGGCGAGGAAAATGTCGAGCAGATCCGTTTTGAGCAGCGGCAAAATCACCTGCGTTTCCGGATCGCCAAAACGAGCGTTAAACTCAATCGTCTTGGTTCCTTGCGGAGTCAAAATCAAACCGGCATAGAGCACGCCTTTGAAAGGTCGCCCCTCTTTAACCATGGCTTCGGCCGTCGGCCGAACAATGGTCTCAATGGCCTCCAATACCACAGCTTCCGGAATATGCGGAAGTGGAGAGTAGGTGCCCATCCCGCCTGTATTGGGTCCTTCGTCGTTATCATAAACCGGCTTATGGTCCTGTGAGGGAACCATAGGGCGAACAGTAGTACCATCGACAAAAGCGAGCAATGACATCTCTTGCCCTTGCAGGAATTCCTCGATGACTACCTTTGCACCTGAATCGCCGAATATTTGATCCACCATGATATCACGCAGTGCTTCTTCTGCTTCCTCGAGCGAATGGGCTACGGTAACCCCTTTGCCGGCAGCCAAACCATCAGCTTTCAAAACAATCGGAATCGACTGGCTGCGAAGATAAGCAAGAGCGGGCTCATAAGCGTCAAAACTCTCGTAAGCCGCTGTCGGGATCTTGTATTTTTTCAGCAAATCCTTCGTAAAGACCTTGCTGCCTTCAATAATCGCAGCATTGGCCCTAGGTCCAAAAGCCACGATATCCCGATCCTCGAGGTAATCAACCAAACCGGCAGCGAGCGGGTCATCCGGCGCCACCATAACAAGATCTATTTGCTGCTGCTTCGCGAACACGCTGATTTCCTCGAACTGCAGCTCCTGAATCGGCACGCACTCGGCCAAAGCTGCAATCCCACCGTTACCGGGTGCGCAGTAAAGCTTGCTGACCTTCGGGCTTTTGCAGAGCGCCCAAACGATGGCGTGCTCTCTCCCGCCACGCCCTATTACAAGGATGCGCATGGATCTTTCCCCTCTCATTACTAATGATACGAATCATTCACTCTATTAATGTTTAAAATGACGCACACCCGTCATGATCATGGCCATACCGTTATCATTTGCCACTCGAATGGATTCTTCATCCTTGATCGAACCGCCTGGCTGAATGACAGCCGTAATTCCAGCACCAGCCGCCAGCTCCAGCGTGTCGCCCATCGGGAAGAACGCATCGGAAGCCAGCACAGCGCCCTGCGCCTTACCCCTAGCTTGCTCAATGGCAATTTTGGCTGCGCCCACTCGATTCATCTGTCCCGCTCCAACACCGACTGTCATGTCATTGGCAGCAAGCACAATCGCATTGGACTTCACATGCTTCACGACCTTCCAGGCAAAAAGCAGCTGTTTAAGCTCATCTTCCGTAGGCTTCCGCTCTGTGACGACCTTGATATCAGCTTCACTGAGTTGATAAGCGTCGCTGTCCTGAACGAGCATCCCGCCTTCAACCGAAGTAATTACATGCTCTGCACGGCGCTCAGCGGCCGCCGCGGTATCCAACCCGCTGATCTTCAAGAGGCGGATGTTTTTCTTTTGCGAGAGAATCTGAAGCGCTTCTGGACTAAAATCCGGCGCAAGCACGATTTCCAAGAACACGTCACCCAGCAATGTCGCTGTCGCTGCGTCAATCATGCGATTCGCAGCGATGATGCCTCCGAAGATCGAAATTGGGTCCGCCGCATAGGCTTTTTGATAAGCATTCAGCACATTGGCCCCAATCCCTACACCACATGGATTCATGTGCTTAACTGCGACCACAGCAGGCTCACTGAACTCTTTAATCATTTGCAGTGCTGTATTGGCATCGTTGATATTGTTGTAGGAAAGTTCTTTACCATGAAGCTGTTCAGCGTTGGTAATACCGGCAGCGGCTAACGGCTTCTTGTAAAAAGCTGCCTTCTGATGAGGATTTTCTCCATAACGAAGCTCCTGCACTTTTTCATAAGTCACGGTATAACGCTCTGGGAAGGGCTCACCCATTTGTTTCGACAGGTAATCGGCAATTAGTGCATCATAGGCGCCGGTGTGACGAAAAACCTTCGCAGCGAGACGTTTACGGGTCTCAAGCGTAGTATCTTCACCGCTGCGCACCTCATCAAGCACTTGTCCATAATCGGCAGCGTCGACAACAACCGTAACGAAAGCGTGATTCTTTGCAGCCGAGCGAAGCATGGTTGGTCCGCCGATATCGATATTCTCAATCGCTTCCTCGTAAGAGACATCGGGTTTTGCAATTGTTTGGGCAAAAGGATACAAATTCACGACGACCAGATCGATATAATCCAGTCCCAGCTTCTTCATGGATTCCCGATGTTCCTCGTTGTCGCGTACGGCCAATAGTCCGCTATGTACCGCTGGATGAAGCGTTTTGACCCTGCCGTCCATAATTTCCGGAAAACCCGTTACCTCTGAAATCCCGATAACCGGTACGCCCTTTTCCTTTAAGAGGCTTTGTGTCCCGCCCGTCGAAATAATCTCCACACCCAGCTTCGCAAGCTCGCCTGCAAATTCCACGATACCCGTTTTGTCGGACACGCTGATCAGTGCTCTTTTGATTGCCACTTTATGTTCCTCCTTGGTTTCTAATTAACAAAAATGACCTTTCGACCTTCCAGCTTCACCTTGCCGCTGCGAAAACTGCCGATAACCGTCGGCAGCAGCTGATGCTCAACGGCCTGAATACGATTGGTGAGAGCTTCCTCGCTTTCGCCTTCCCATACATCAATTGCATGCTGCGCAATAATAGGACCGGAATCCAGCCCTCCATCGACAAAATGTACAGTTACACCAGTGACTTTGACGCCGTATTCATAAGCCTGAGAGATTGCTTTGATCCCCGGGAATGAAGGCAGCAAAGAGGGATGCACGTTGATCATGCGCCCGTAAAATGGTTCAACCAATGTATTTGTTATAATCCGCATGTAGCCAGCCATAACGACCAAATCGACTTTCCGTTCCAAAAGCTCTTGCAGGATTAAGGACTCGTAAGCTTCACGACTCTCATATTGCTTTGGCTTAAATGTGAAAACGGGCACTTGCGCCTGTTTGGCCCGCTCCACCACCAGTGCCTGCGGACGGTCACAGACAAGAAGCTCGATGCTGACATCAAGCTTCCCGCACTGAACCTGATCCACAATGGCCTGAAAATTCGATCCGCTGCCCGAAGCGAAGACAGCAATCCGATAAGGCTGCATTTAGACCACCGCTCCGCCAAAGGTAACTACTCTCTCGCCATTCGTTATTTCGCCAATGTGGTACATTTTTTCGCCCTGTTGTTCGGCCAGCTGTAGAGTAAGGTCGGCTTGATCCGCGCTGACGACAAGGACCATTCCGATGCCCATATTAAAGGTGCGGAACATATCGTTGTTGCTGATCTTACCTTCACGCTGCATCAGCTCAAAAATCGGCAAAATGGGCCAAGAGCCATATTCGATATGGGCATTCACGCCCGCAGGCAAAACACGAGGTATATTTTCGATAAAACCGCCGCCTGTAATGTGGGCCATCCCTTTGATTTTTACTTTTTCCAAAATCGAGAGAATCGGCTTCACATACAGCTTCGTTGGTGTGAGGAGGATATTGCCCAGCAAGTCGCCCAACTCTTCCACCCGGTCTTGCAGCTTGTAGCCTTTTTCCTCCAGCAAAAGCTTGCGCACCAAAGAGAACCCGTTGCTGTGCACACCGCTGGATGCCAGACCCAAAATGATATCGCCGGGTGAAATCGAGGTACCGTCTATGATTTTCTTTTTGTCCACGATACCCACGGTAAAGCCGGCGATGTCATACTCTCCTTGCGCATACACACCAGGCATTTCCGCGGTTTCCCCACCGATCAAGGCACAGCCGGACTGCTCGCAGCCATCGGCAATTCCTTTTACAATAGCCTCGATTTTCTCGGGAATAACCTTATCACAAGCCAAGTAATCCAGGAAAAAAAGCGGCTCCGCACCTTGGACGATAATGTCGTTCACGCACATAGCCACAGCATCGATCCCAATCGAATCATGTTTATCCATGGCAAAAGCGATCTTCAGCTTCGTACCTACGCCGTCGGTTCCGGATACGAGCACAGGCTCCTCGTACTTATCCTTGTTCAATCCAAACAGGCTGCCAAAGCCGCCCAGATCCGTCATCACTTCAGGGCGAAACGTCCGCTTCACGTGTTTTTTCATTCGCTCAACAGCTTCATTCCCCGCCGAGATATCGACTCCGGCTTTTTTATACGCATCCGACACTTCGCTTCACTCCTTCAAAATGATCTCATTAGTCACAGCCGCAGCCGAGTTTGCTTTCATCCACAATTTCCGTTGGATATTCATTGGTGAAGCAGCCCATACAATAACCGCTGTTGGTGCCATGCGCACCTTCTCCGATGGCTTCAACAAGCCCTTCCTTGGTCAAAAAGTGGAGCGAATCCGCGTTGATGGCCTTGCGTATTTCCTCAACGGAATGCTGCGCGGCAATTAACTCCTTGCGGTCTGGCGTATTGATCCCGTAGTAGCAAGGATTCATGAAAGGCGGTGAAGTAATGCGGACATGCACCTCAGTTGCGCCCGCTTCGCGAAGCAAATTGACGATACGAAGACTGGTGGTTCCGCGCACAATCGAATCATCGATCATGATCACGCGTTTGCCCTCAACCACTTTACGGACGGCGCTGAGCTTCATTTTTACACCCTGCTCGCGCAGCTCTTGGCTTGGTTGAATGAAGGTTCTGCCGGTGTAGCGGTTTTTGATCAAGCCGAGCTCGTAAGGAATGCCTGTCTGTTCGGCAAAACCGATTGCGGCGGAAATACTTGAATCGGGAACACCTGTAACCAGATCCGCGTCCATGAACGCTTCCATCGCCAATTTTTTACCCATACGCTTACGGGCTGCGTGAATATTCACAGTATCAATATCGCTGTCCGGTCTGGCAAAATAAATATATTCCATCGCGCATACAGCACGCTTGCCGCCTTCAGTGAAGCGATCCTCATGAATGCCATTACGATCTAAAACGATCAGCTCGCCCGGATTCAAATCGCGTAGATAAGTGCCTCCGACCGCATCAAAGGCGCAGGTTTCCGAAGCAAATAAATACGCATCGCCCAATCGTCCCATGACCAAGGGTCGCAAGCCGTTGGGATCAAGAGCGGCAATCATTTTTTCCTTGGTCAAAATGACAAAGGCATAGCCGCCGATCACTTGCTTCAGTGCATCCTTAACGGCATCAACGATGTCGTCATGCGTAGAGCGTGCAATCAAGTGAGCCAAAACCTCAGTGTCGCTGGTTGTTTGAAAGATAGAGCCCATTTTCTCGAGATTGCGCTTGATCAACAAGGCATTGTCGAGGTTCCCGTTCGTGGCAATCGCCAGATCGCCCTCGCGGTATTTAAAAACAAGCGGCTGCGCATTTTGCAGCTTGCTCTCACCCGCCGTAGAGTAACGCACATGCCCTATTCCGGAATTGCCGACGAGAGGGGCCAATGTTTCACTTGTAAAAACTTCCTTCGCCAGCCCCATACCGCGATGATAGTTAAAGTTATTTGAGTCCGTTGTGCAGATGCCCGCGCTCTCTTGGCCTCGATGCTGCAGAGCATGAAGCCCGTAAAACGTAACGGAAGCCGCATCTGCATGTCCAAACACGCCGAATACGCCGCACTCCTCGTTTAATTTATCCAACAAGCCGCCATGGCCGCTTATGCCTTCGTTGTAATACTCGCCTGTCCAAAGCTTGATTGGGTTTTCTGGCAGCGAGTTTTTCACTGCATCAGACATGGAATCGCATCCTTCCAGACCTTTTCCAGCTCGCTTATGGGAGACTGGATGCCGTGCTCTGCATTCACTTTTATTTTAAGCTCATTTCCTGTAACGGTCCCAATGACTTGATAGGGGACTCCTTGTGAAGCTATCCAGTGCTGCAGCGCATCCGCTTTTTCCGGGGAGGCGCTGAGCACGATACGGGACTGGCTCTCGCTGAACAATGTGAAATCCTTGCGGATGTCGGAATTAACGGAAACTTCAGCACCTACACGACCGCTTATGCAGCTTTCCGCTAAAGCTACCGCAAGTCCGCCTTCGGACAAGTCATGCGCTGAAGCCACCAGGCCTTCCTGGATCGCTTTGAGCACTGTTGCCTGCAGGCGTTTTTCAACTTCAAGCTGGAGTTCCGGCGGACGTCCTTCGGTTACTCCGTGAATCACATATTGAAATTCGCTGCCACCGAGCTCCGCTTTCGTCTCACCCAGCAGGATGATGGTGTCGCCTTCGTTTTTGAAGCCTTGTGTGGTGATATGATCGAGATCATGCACGAGACCCACCATTCCGATAACCGGTGTCGGGTAAATGGCTCCTTTGGCATTCTCGTTGTACAGCGAGACATTGCCGCCGATCACCGGAGTGCTCAGCTCGCGGCAGGCTTCGGCCATGCCGTCGGTCGCTCTCTCCAGCTGCCAGAAGATTTCCGGCTTCTCTGGACTGCCGAAGTTCAGGTTGTCCGTCACCGCAAGCGGCTCGGCACCTGAGCAGACGACATTGCGTGCCGCTTCACTGACCGCGATCCGGCCGCCTACCTCCGGATCGAGGTATACGTAGCGCCCGTTGCAGTCGGTCGTCATGGCGAGCGCCTTGCGCGTGCCGCGAAGCATGACGACGGCTGCATCCGAGCCCGGGCGCACGACGGTATCGGTACGAACCATGTAGTCATACTGGGAGTATACCCATTCTTTGCTCGCCACCGTCGGCGAGGCGAGCACTTGCTTAAGCGCATCCGTCAGCTTCGTTACCTCCGGGTAACGGGTAGTGTCGATGCGCCCATGCTCTTCGTAATAAGCCGGCTCCGCGCTCGGCTTATTGTACACCGGGCACTCGTCAACGAGTGCCCCTACGGGCATGTCCGCCACGGTTTCGCCGTGGTGGATTAAGCGGAGGCGACCGTCATCGGTCACCTTGCCGACCTTGGCGCAGTGGAGCCCCCAGCGCTCGAAAATGCCCTTGGCTTGAGCCTCATGCTTGGGCTCAACGACGAACAGCATGCGCTCCTGCGACTCCGACAGCATCATTTCATAGGCGGTCATGCCTTCTTCGCGCTGCGGCACCTCATCGAGGTAAAGCTCCATGCCGTTGCCCGCTTTACTTGCCATTTCCGCGCTGGAGCAAGTGAGTCCAGCGGCACCCATATCCTGAATTCCGAGCACGATGCCGGAATTGATCAGCTCTAAGCACGCTTCCAGCACGAGCTTTTCCATGAAGGGATCGCCCACCTGCACCGCAGGCCGTTTCGCTTCCGACTCCGCCGTCAGCTCTTCCGACGCAAAGGTGGCGCCGTGAATGCCGTCGCGGCCTGTGGCCGGACCGACGTAAAACACCGGGTTGCCGACACCCTTGGCAACTCCGCGTTGGATCTTGTCGTGGTCAATGATGCCCACACACATGGCATTCACAAGCGGGTTCCCCTCGTAGCTCTCGTCGAACATGACTTCCCCGCCGACCGTCGGGATGCCGATGCAGTTGCCGTAGCCGGCAATGCCCGACACGACGTGCTCGAACAAGTACTTCACGCGGTCGTTTTGAAGCTTGCCGAAGCGCAGCGAGTTCAGCACCGCAATCGGACGCGCGCCCATCGAAAAAATATCGCGGATGATCCCGCCCACACCCGTCGCTGCGCCTTGGAATGGCTCAATCGCCGAAGGGTGATTGTGGCTTTCTATTTTAAACACAACGGCTTGGTTGTCTCCGATATCTACGATACCTGCCCCTTCGCCTGGACCCATCAAAACACGCGGACCCGTCACCGGAAACTTGCGGAGCACGGGCTTGGAATTTTTATAGGAGCAATGCTCCGACCACATGACGCTAAACACACCGATCTCGACATAGTTCGGGTTGCGGCCGAGGAAGCCGCAGATCTTGGCAAACTCCTCGTCAGTGACGCCCATTTGCTTATATATCTTCTGTTCCGCTATTTGCTGAGCCGTTGGCTCCTTAACGGATAGCTGCTGCGTCATGTTTCTCCCTCCAAGCATTCAGGATCGATGTAAACATTCGTTTGCCGTCCGATGATCCAAGCAAGTCGCTGACCGCTCTCTCCGGATGCGGCATCATCCCCACTATATTGCCAGCCTTATTGCTAATTCCCGCTATATCATCTATGGAACCGTTCGGATTGTTGCCAGCCTCGTAACGGAACACGATTTGATTGTTGACTTGCAGCTCTCTGAGTGTTGCTTCATCACAGTAATAATTTCCTTCACCGTGCGCGATAGGGATGTTGATGAGCTCGCCTTTTTGATAATCCATCGTAAATGGAGTCTGATTGTTTTCCACTCGCAAAAGCGCGGGATGGCAGCGGAACTTCATCTCCTTGTTGCGAAGCAGAGCACCCGGAAGCAGTCTGGCTTCGGTCAGCACTTGAAATCCGTTGCAAACGCCGAGGATGTATTTGCCTTGTTCGGCTGCACGGCTGAGTGCCTTCATCACATTGGTGAACTGGGCAATAGCACCGCAGCGCAGGTAATCCCCGTACGAGAAACCTCCCGGTACGAGGATACAGTCATAGCCCGACAAATCATCAGCCGTATGCCATACATAATCAACAGGCTGTCCAATGGTATCTTCTACCGCTTTATAACAATCGATATCGCAGTTTGATCCCGGAAATACGAGAACCGCAAATTTCATGACGCTGACCCTCCTTTTAAGATAGTTCGTAGCGGTAATCTTCAATGACCGTATTAGCCAGCAGCTTCTCACACATGGACTTCACGCGCGCTTCAGCTTCATCTTTATTCTCCGTGTTAAGCTCTAACTCCATGTATTTACCGATACGGACTTTCTCGACTTCTTCGAAGCCCATTGAATGCAGGGCTCCCTGCACCGCATTTCCCTGAGGGTCTAATACACTTTGCTTAATCGTCACATAGACGGTGGCTTTCATATGGAAACGTTCCTCCTTCGGATTTTTAAACATTAACTTCGTTAACTATTTATGAGTTTGGAGGCAACTTTTCGCTCTAATTGCCTAATCCATCAAAAGATGTACAATCTCTTTGTACCTGCGAGCCGTTTCTTCCACGACAGAAGCAGGCAGTTCGTCAGGTTCACTGTTCATATCCCAATCGGAATTGGACAAGTAGTCTCGAACGGGTTGTTTATCCATCGAATCGATGTCGATGTCGAGTGCGTATTTATCCTGCTCCCAGTAGCGGGAGGAATCCGGAGTGAACAGCTCATCGATGATGATAAGTTCATCGCCGATGAAGCCGAACTCGAACTTCGTATCGGCCAAAATAATACCGCGTTGTTCGCAATACGTGTGAGCCAGCGTGTAGAGCATGATGCTCTTTTCTTGAAGCAGCAAAGTAACCTTTTCGCCTACAATCTCCATCATGCGATCAATGGAAATGTCCTCGTCGTGGCCGACGTCATTTTTTGCTGCCGGCGTAAAGATGGGGTGGTCCAGCTCTTGATTTTTACGCAAGCCCTCCGGCAATCGTCTACCATTAACGAACCCCGTTTGCTGGTATTGGCGCCAACCGCCGCCTGTAATGTAGCCTCGCACGACGCACTCAACCGGAATGCGGGTTGCTTTTTTGGCGACCATGATGCGGTCTTTAAGCAGCTCGCGCGCAGCCGCATCTGGAATGGCTTCCTTAAGGAGCTCAACATCCGTATGCACCACATGATTCGGCATGAAGAAAGCCATTTGCTCAAACCAGAACTTGCTGAGTGTATTTAATACATAGCCTTTGTCGGGAACACCCGGCTTCAGAATGTAATCAAAAGCCGAAATCCGATCCGTGACCACAATTAATAAGTGCTCGCCGAGATCATACAGCTCCCTCACTTTTCCCTTATGCAGGAGCGGTGCCTTCACCAAGCTTGTTGCCGTATCCAATACCGTGCCAGTCAACAGCTTCACTTCCTCTCTATTTCAATCCAAGCCTGTCAAAAATGGTATCCACATGCTTCAAATGCCAGGTCGGATCAAAGCAATCCGCGATCTCTTCAGCAGTCAACACATCCGTAATCACCGCAGTATTTTCAACGATATCCCTAAACGATCTCTGCTCTTCCCAAGCCTGCATAGCTCTTGGCTGCACGGTATCATAAGCCTGCTCCCGAGCAAAGCCCTTGTCGATCAGCTTCGTCAAAACACGTCCCGAAAACGGTACATCGTAGGTTCTTTGCATGTTGCGCTTCATATTCTCGGGGAACACGGTCAAATTCTTCACAATATTGCCGAAACGGTTCAACATATAATTCAGCAACGTTGTGGCATCCGGTAAAATAATCCGTTCCACCGAGGAGTGGGAAATATCGCGTTCATGCCAAAGCGGCACGTTCTCGTAAGCGGTAATCATATGTCCACGAATCACGCGGGAAAGGCCGGAAATGCTTTCGCAACCGATTGGATTGCGTTTATGCGGCATAGCTGATGAGCCCTTTTGGCCCTTGGCGAAAGGCTCTTCCACCTCGCGGAACTCACTCTTTTGCAGGGCCCGAATTTCGGTCGCGAATTTATCCAAAGATGAGCCAATAAGTGCCAAAGTCGCCATGTAATCAGCGTGTCGGTCACGCTGCAAGGTTTGTGTCGAGATTGGAGCAGGCTTCGTTCCCAATTTGCTGCAAACATACTCCTCGACAAAAGGATCAATATTGGCATATGTGCCTACCGCCCCAGAGATTTTACCGAATTGAACACCGTCCGCCGCTGCACGAAAACGTTCCAGGTTGCGCTTCATTTCCTCATGCCACAAAGCCATTTTTAAGCCAAAAGTCGTTGGTTCGGCATGAACTCCATGCGTTCTACCCATCATCGGAGTGTGCTTGTAGGCAACAGCCTTGTCCTTAAGAATCGCAATAAAATTCACGATATCTTTTTCAATAATTTCATTAGCTTGCTTAAGTAAATAACCTAACGCTGTGTCCACAACATCTGTGGAGGTCAAGCCATAATGTACCCATTTACGCTCAGGACCTAGAGTTTCCGATACAGCTCTTGTAAAAGCGATCACGTCATGGCGAGTTTCAAGCTCGATCTCATATATGCGGTCGATGTTGAAGCTGGCATTCTCACGCAGCACCTGTACATCTTGCTTTGGAATAACGCCAAGTTCCGACCATGCTTCGCAGGAGAGAATCTCCACTTCGAGCCAAGCATTGAATTTATTTTCCTCTGTCCAAATCCGAGCCATTTCCGGCCGACTATAACGTTCGATCATTACCGTTCCTCCATAATTAGCGTTTACTTGCCTTCCAAATACCTGCACGGTCCACCCAATCCAACGCTGTATCCACATGGGAAGCAAGCAGATTGATGTGTCCCATTTTTCTTTTTTCCTTGGCTTCATGCTTGCCGTATAAGTGAAGCTTGGGGCTGACTGGCGACTCCCCGTCCTCCGCAAACAGACCTTGATCCATCAACTCAATTAAGGGTTCTACATGCTCACCGAGCACATTCACCATGACCACCGGAGACATCAGCTCTGTAGAGCCCAGCGGCAGGTTGCAAATGGCGCGAATATGCTGCTCAAACTGAGATGATCTGCACGCTTCCATCGTATAATGTCCGGAATTGTGCGGCCTTGGCGCCAACTCATTGACGAATAACTGTCCATCCTTGGTCAGGAACATTTCTACTGCAATAAGTCCGATGACTCCAAGGGACGATGCAATTCGAATCGCCAGCTTTTCCGCTTCTTTTTGTACAGCTTGCGGAATTCTTGCTGGAATTATCGATAGATGTAAAATATTATCTACATGTATATTCTCCGCAACAGGAAAGGCTTTTACTTCTCCTCTAGGACTCCTGGCCGCAATAACGGATAATTCCTTGTCAAAATGAATAAATTGCTCCAGCACCAGCTCGGTATGAGCTCGACTGAGAGTTTCAAAAGCCTCTTGTACTTCATCCAGAGACCGGATAACCCATTGGCCTTTCCCGTCATATCCTCCGGTTGCTGTCTTGAGCACACACGGCGCTCCAAACCGCAGTACAGCTTCTCTCAGTTGATCGACACTCTTAATTTCCTCATATGGAGCTACTGGCACTCCTGATGCTTCAATCGCTTTTTTTTCGCGAAAACGGTGCTGTGTTGTATATAAAAGCTGGCTGCCTTGCGGCACGTAAGCTTCCTTCATCAATAATTCGGTGACCTTCGCGTTTACATTTTCAAACTCATAGGTGATGACATCCGAACGATCCGCCAGCTTTCGAGCAGCCTCGACATCATCATAATTCGCCACAATCTGGGTGTCAGCCACTTGACCGCAAGGCGAATCTTCTGTTGGATCAAGCGTCGCAAAGCGGTATCCCATATTGCGTCCAGCCAGCGTCAGCATACGGCCCAATTGTCCTCCGCCTAAGATTCCAATGGTTGCTCCCGGCTTAATCACTTTATCTGAATTCAAAGTCTTTGCACCGGCTTCCGTCATAGAAGTTCATTGCTTGCAATCACAGTCTGGCTAATCCGTTCGCGACGACTCCTAATCTTAGCCTGCAGCTCCGGTTCGAAAGCGCCAAGAATCTGCGCGGCCAAAAGTCCGGCATTGGCAGCACCAGCCTGCCCAATCGCAACCGTTGCAACTGGAATGCCAGCAGGCATTTGAACAATAGAAAGCAGAGAATCCAATCCATTCAGCGTGGATGTCTTCACAGGAACGCCAATAACCGGAAGCTCCGTTTTGGCTGCTACCATCCCAGGAAGATGCGCCGCTCCTCCAGCTCCGGCAATAATCACTTGTATCCCGCGCTCTATGGCGGATGAAGCGTAGTCGAACATCAAATCCGGCGTACGGTGTGCCGAGACCACTTTCTTCTCATACGGCACTCCCAACTCATCCAGGATATCGCATGCGTGTTTCATTGTTTCCCAGTCCGATTGGCTTCCCATAATAACACCAACTCGCGCAGTCATCACAAACCCACTTTCTTCCTTGAAAAATGAAAAAATGTCCCAGTCATAGAATCACGATTCCATAAGCAGGACAGCAAAAGAAGCGAATGAAAAAGACCATCGTTATCCTATGGTTCTCCTCATTCGTTCCTCGTAGTCCAAAAATTTATGGTTTTTGGGTAGATACTTTCAGGCCATATCCCTGACGTTATACGAGTCAATTCGACATTTTTAATTGATGCGGAATGCTCTTCCACTCTACTAGTTTAACAGCAATTTACGTCCCATGTCAATTTTAAAAAGCGAACATTTTAAGGACATAGGTTTAATAAAGTTCGTTTTTTGGTGGAAAATTGAGCAAAAGATAAGCCAAGGAATTGATTTCTCTCGGCTTTTTTTGACATGAACTTGATTATTATTTTAAATTGATCAAATAATGCGCGCGCTCGGTAAAAATTTCAAGACCATTTGCTTTCTCGGACCCTTGGATGCTTCCTTCCAGTGGGATTTCATAATAATCGCCGGGAAGACGCTGCTTCTGTCCATCCTCGTTTTGAATCGTTCCCAATCCGCGGAGGACGACGGCTTGATTCGTGATGTACGCATCCTCTGATTTGGACTGATCCAGAATGCCAACTTCCTGAACGTCCAACTCTATACGATCCAAGTCGGTTTGTTCTTCCTTTCGGATCAGCACTGTTTTGTCCATATTCGATTCAAACCAATTGCAGATTTCCTGCGCGGATAGCTCCATATCTCATCGCTCCTTAGTATGTAAATACCTCTATAAATTACCCTTCCTGAGATAAATACAAACAATTAAAAAAGCTGACACGGATTACCACCCGCGCCAGCTTTTATTTAGGACTGGTAAAATACTTTGCCCACAGTCTCATTGTCATCCTTATTCTCTTTGCTTGCGGTTAGCGCATTCTCATTAAACTGATTTTCACTTTTAGCGATGACGATCGTTGCCACGCTGTTACCGATAATATTGGTAATCGCTCTCGCCTCTGACATAAAACGATCCACGCCAAGCAGAAGCGCCATCCCCTCAATAGGAATCACATTATTTGGAATTGCTGCCAATGTCGCTGCCAGAGTAACGAAACCAGAACCTGTGATACCGGCTGCACCTTTGGAGGTGAGCATCAAAACGCCCAAGAGAGTCAAAACCTGCAAAACACTTAGATGAACACCGTATGCTTCTGCGATGAACATCGCCGCCATGGATAGATAGATCGAAGTGCCATCCAGATTAAATGAATACCCCGTAGGTACTACCAACCCGACTACCGGTTTCGACGCCCCAAATTTCTCCAGCTTCTCCATGACTCTCGGAAGAGCGGATTCTGAAGAAGAAGTACCCAGCACAAGCAGCAGCTCTTCTTTTATGAAACCCAGCAGCTTTGTAATGCGGAAGCCATACATTCTACAGATCACGCCGAGTACAATAAAGATGAATAAAGCCATGGTGATATAAACAGAGCCCATCATTTTACCCAGTGAGAACAAAGAGTGAACACCAAATTTCCCGATGGTATATGCCATAGCACCAAAAGCTGCAACCGGAGAAAAGCGCATGATCAGGGCAACCAGTCTGAAGAAGATATCATTAAGTTTTTGAAACAAATCCGTAACCGGTCTGGACTTCTCACCAAGCGCCGCGAGAGACAAGCCGAACAATACGGAGAAGAAAAGAACTGGTAGCATTTCTCCTTTCGCGAAGGCACCCATCACATTGTCAGGAACAATGCTTACAAGAAAATCCAAGAATCCGTGGCTGGTTTCAGCTGCTTGCTTGGTGTATTTGGCCACATCAGCAGCCTTGACCGCTGATGTGTTCATCCCGGCCCCCGGTTGAATAATATACATCACAGCAATTCCAATTGCCATAGCGAAAGTCGTGACGATTTCAAAATAAAGCAGAGCTTTACCGCCAATGCGTCCAATTTTTTTCATATCGCCCATATTTGCAAAGCCGATAACAATGGTGAAGAATACGATAGGAGCAATAACCATTTTAATCATTTTAATAAAAAGATCACCAAGAATTTTAAGATTATCTGCTTGTGCCGGAAAAATAATCCCCACCACTATGCCTATCGCAATTGCAAACAACACTTGAAACGTCAAATTTTTCATTAATTTCATTGGATATCCCTCATTTTCAATTAAACTTATATTATTATGATACCGCTTTCATAAAAAGGCGTGAATAATTAGACCATATTGTTACTTATGGTCTTTTTGGTCTTTATTTGGGTTTCCAGCAACTAACAAATAGCGATTGATCGGTCTCCCCACAGTGCCATACTGCATATCGATCTTTACTTGCTTTTTCTTTTCCAGATAGTCGAGATATCTTCGCGCCGTAACCCTTGCAAGACCGACACCTTCCGCAACTTCCTCGGCTGATAGTGATGATGACTGATTGACAAGAAAAGAAAGTACCTGCTTCATGGTCAGCTCTTGAAGCCCCTTTGGCAATTCATGTTCATTCTCCAGCTCCCGCGGATCGCCTACCGACTCGCTTTTCTTATGCAGCAATCGATCCAGCTCGGATTGGGTTATCGTGCCATCCTGCTCCAGCTTACTTTTAAGGGAACGATATTGCTCCAACGCTTGCCGAACCCGATTGAATTTAAACGGTTTCATTATATAATCGACTGCACCATTTTGCAGCATCGTTTGAATCGTTTGAATATCATTGGCGGCCGTGATCACGATCACATCGACTGCCAGCTGCTCCTGGCGGATTTGCTTTAAGGTTTCCATCCCATTTTGACCCGGCATAAAAATATCAAGCAACACCAGATCCGGCCCCAGTTCCCGCAGCTTCTCGAGTCCTTCCAATCCGTTCGATGCAATCCCTACAATCTTAAAGCCCGGCACTCTTTCGACAAACTGCTTGTTCACCTCCTGAACCATCAGATCATCCTCAATGAGAACAACTCTTATCAACGGCTTACTCATTAAATTTCTCCCCCTTTATCCTTCATGGGAAAGGTCAGCATAAAGCTTGTTCCTTCTCCAGGTACCGAATCCACTTTAATATGGCCGCCGCTGTTTTGAACAATGCTAAACACCAGATAGAGACCAATGCCTCTACTTTCTCCCGATTTTGTTGAAAAGCCGCGTTCAAATAATTGCTGTTTCGTCCTTTCATCCATCCCGCTGCCATTATCCTCAACAAGCAAAGAAAACACTTCATGATCCTGTTCGAAACTGACGAAGATCTCTTTATCGCCCTTCTTATTGGCTAGCGCATCAAATGCATTTTCAATTAAATTACCAACGAGCACCACGACATCATGCTGATCCAAATGTTGAGGGAATTCCCTTAAACGGCTTTGCCGATCAATCCGAACGTCTATGCCCAGCTCTTTGCCTCGGGTAATTTTGCCCAGGAGCAGCCCTGCCACATTCTCATTCATAATGCTGCGCGACAAAAAGCTGCTGATTTCCTTTTGCGATTCCATGGTTTGAAAGAGATAGTCAAGTGCCTTCTCCTTATGATCAAGCTGAATCAATCCACCGATCGTATGCAGCTTGTTCATATATTCGTGATTTTGTACACGAAGCGCATTCACGAATTCTTTTACCCCTGTAAGCTCCTCAGCGATTTTAGTCACCTCAGTGCGATCTTGAAAAATCGCCAAGGCTCCTACCGTCTTGTTCGCAACTCGAATAGGTACCCGATTGCTTAAGATTAACCCCTGACCCACTTGCAAATCTTGATTATCTACAGGTTCATTTAATTTCAAAGTTTCCACCAGCCTTGTATCAGGCAGCACCTCTTGAATCGGGCGGCCAATCACATCCCCGTCGATATGAAGCATCTGCTTGGCCTTGTCATTAAATACTGTAATTTGTTCCTTACTATCAATCGCAATGACTCCCTCGTGCATCGCATTGAAAGTTGCAGTTCTCTCTACTAACAGCTGCGCAATTTCCTGAGGTTCAAGCTCAAACATTTGCTGTTTTATATGACGGGAAAGCATCCATGACCCCCACACACCAAAAAGCAAGGTTAACAGCAAAGTTATGTATATTTGACCGCGCATATCCCCAATAATGCCGATTAACCTCGGAAGCAGCTTTCCAACTAGAGCAACTCCAACCTGTTCATGCTGATCATTCATAATAGGAACAAAAGCACGAAGAGCCATACCTTGCTCACCTTTGGCTCTCGATATATACGTATGCTCGGCGAAGGCGGACGCTTCATCTGTTCCTTTGGAAGGCAGACCGATCTGAGATGAAGCCGGGTGTGACCACCGAACCCCATTCATATCCATAACGACAATATAATCCACATTGTGAATAATTCGCAACCGCTCTACAATGTTATTGATGTCTGCTCTATGATTGGGATCAGTTAAGCCGTTGATCACAGACGGCAGCTGCGCAACCGTACTCGCTGTTACTTGAAGCCTTTGTCCAAGCTCTTCATTTTGCAAATGAATATGCCTTCCAATCAGGATGATGCCGCCGATACATATGGAAAACAGTACAATGCCAAATGAGAGCATGGTTATTTTCCAGTTCATTCGCATTCCTTTAAGCATCGCGTATCCTCCAATCGGCTTGTACTAACCATCATACAATATGTTACACTCATTTTTATAGCAATTCATCATGAGGAAGGAGAATGAAGATGAGAGCACTTTGGGGAATTTGCTTGTTTGTCTTGATCGGACTGGTAACGGCAGTCGGATTTGGGTTTTCCTCTCAGTTCTCAAGCAGTCCTCCTGCTTATGATGATGAACAAAAGGGCCTTGGGCAGGAACCAGTAATCAAATTTAGCTTTTCCGTTGCTGAAAACACCCCAAAGGGAATGGCTGCTCGAGAGTTTGCCCGTTTGGTTCAAGCAAAAACGAACGACCATCTCAAGGTTGAGCTTTTTCCAAACTCTACTCTTTATACGGAATCGGAAGAAGTACAAGCCTTGCAGCGCGGCAGTGTTCAAATGATTGCGCCCAGCTTTTCCAATATTTCTGAGGTCATCCCCGAATGGATGGTGATGGACTTACCGTTTGTACTTGCAAATGAAGAAGCGGTAGATGAGGCGTTTAATGGCCAGATTGGAAAGTTACTGTTTCAAACACTTGAATCTAAAAAAATGATCGGCCTCGGCTTTTGGAAGAACGGATTTCAACAAATGACCTCGAATCAGGGGCCTCTTGTACATCCCTCAGATTTTCGCGATTTACGTTTCCGCATTTTGCCGAGCAAGGTTATTGAATCACAATTCAGACAATTTAATGCCACTGCAGTCCCTATCCCCTTTAATCAGGTCTATAAGAGCATGGAAACGGGTGTAGTGGATGGTGGCGAGAATTCAATCTCTAATATTTACTCCAAAAAGTTATATCAAGTTCAAAAATATCTGACAATAAGCAATCACGCCTATCTCGGTTATGGGGTTCTGATGAATAAAGAGTTCTGGGATTCTCTGCCCGAAGGCAGCAAAAGGGCTATCCAAGAATCTATGCAAGAGGCAACTATATGGGCTAATCAGAATGCAGGTTTGTTAAATCTCAAGCAATGGAAGGACTTGCAAAAGATCGGAAATATGCAAATCCATCAACTTTCAAACGATGAACGCTCAGAGTGGATGCGCACCCTGGAACCCGTTTATCAAAGCAATGCGAGTTACATCGGGCAAAAGTTAATGGATGCGGCTCGAGAATTAAGAAATAAATACGCCAATACAATCCCTTCTCTCGAATAAACATCAAAAAAAGAACCCATCTGATTTTTCATCAAATGAGTTCTTTTTGTTGTGGGCTTGGCAACGTTCTACTCTTCCAGAACCCTGCGGTTCAAGTACCATCGACGCTGGAGGGCTTAACGGTCGTGTTCGAGATGGGAACGCGTGGTTCCCCTCCGCCATCGTCACCAAACGGAAAAACGTGTACAGGAAAAGTTATTCCCTGAAAACTAGCAGCGAAACGAACATTGGCGTGAAATTAGTTATGCTTCCGAAGCCAGCTTTCCTCCGGAAAGCTCTTAGGTTAAGCCCTCGACCGATTAGTATTCGTCAGCTGCATGGGTTACCCCACTTCCACCTCGAACCTATCTACCTCGTCGTCTACAAGGGGTCTTACTGAATTGGGAAATCTCATCTTGAGGGGGGCTTCGCGCTTAGATGCTTTCAGCGCTTATCCCCTCCGTACATAGCTACCCAGCTATGCCTCTGGCGAGACAACTGGTACACCAGCGGTACGTCCATCCCGGTCCTCTCGTACTAAGGACAGCTCCTCTCAAATTTCCTGCGCCCGCGACAGATAGGGACCGAACTGTCTCACGACGTTCTGAACCCAGCTCGCGTACCGCTTTAATGGGCGAACAGCCCAACCCTTGGGACCTACTTCAGCCCCAGGATGCGATGAGCCGACATCGAGGTGCCAAACCTCCCCGTCGATGTGGACTCTTGGGGGAGATAAGCCTGTTATCCCCAGGGTAGCTTTTATCCGTTGAGCGATGGCCCTTCCATTCGGTACCACCGGATCACTAAGTCCGACTTTCGTCCCTGCTCGACCTGTTTGTCTCGCAGTCAAGCTCCCTTATGCCTTTGCACTCTGCGAATGATTTCCAACCATTCTGAGGGAACCTTTAAACGCCTCCGTTACATTTTAGGAGGCGACCGCCCCAGTCAAACTGCCCACCTGACACTGTCCCCATACCGGTTCACGGTACCAGGTTAGAACCTAGGTACGATCAGGGTGGTATCCCAACGGCGCCTCCTCCCACGCTGGCGCGCGAGGATCTACGGCTCCCACCTATCCTGTACAGATCGTACCCAAGTCCAATATCAAGCTGCAGTAAAGCTCCATGGGGTCTTTCCGTCTTGTCGCGGGTAACCTGCATCTTCACAGGTATTAAAATTTCACCGGATCTCTCGTTGAGACAGCGCCCAAGTCGTTACGCCATTCGTGCGGGTCAGAATTTACCTGACAAGGAATTTCGCTACCTTAGGACCGTTATAGTTACGGCCGCCGTTTACTGGGGCTTCAATTCATAGCTTCACCTTGCGGCTGACCACTCCTCTTAACCTTCCAGCACCGGGCAGGCGTCAGCCCGTATACTTCGCCTTGCGGCTTCGCACAGACCTGTGTTTTTGCTAAACAGTCGCTTGGGCCTTTTCACTGCGGCCCCCTCGGGCTATTCACCCTACCGAGGCACCCCTTCTCCCGAAGTTACGGGGTCATTTTGCCGAGTTCCTTAACGAGAGTTCTTCCGCGCGCCTTAGAATTCTCTTCTCGCCCACCTGTGTCGGTTTGCGGTACGGGCACCTTCGCCTGGCTAGAAGCTTTTCTTGGCAGCTTGAGTACATGACCTTCGGTACTGTAATTTTCCCTCCCCATCACAGCCCAGCCTTACGATGTGCGGATTTACCTGCACACCAGCCTCACTGCTTGGACGAGCTCTTCCATCCGCTCGCGTCTTTCCCCTTCTGCGTCACTCCATCACTCATAACGGCTGCGGTGGTACAGGAATTTCCACCTGTTGTCCATCGACTACGCCTTTCGGCCTCGCCTTAGGTCCCGACTTACCCTGAGCGGACGAGCCTTCCTCAGGAAACCTTAGGCTTTCGGCGGATCAGATTCTCACTGATCTTTTCGTTACTTATACCGGCATTCTCACTTGTATGCGCTCCACCTGTCCTCACGGTCAGAATTCTACGTACATACAACGCTCCCCTACCCAAGAACATTAATGTTCGAGCCATAGCTTCGGTGGCGTGTTTAGCCCCGTTACATTTTCGGCGCAGAGTCACTCGACCAGTGAGCTATTACGCACTCTTTCAATGGTGGCTGCTTCTAAGCCAACATCCTGGTTGTCTGGGCAACTCCACATCCTTTCCCACTTAACACGTACTTGGGGACCTTAGCTGATGGTCTGGGCTGTTTCCCTCTTGACAATGGATCTTAGCACTCACTGTCTGACTCCCGGATCTAAGTTTGTGGCATTCAGAGTTTGACTGGACTTGGTAACCCTTGGCGGGCCCCGCACCCAATCAGTGCTTTACCTCCACAACTCGTTTTCCGAGGCTAGCCCTAAAGCTATTTCGGGGAGAACCAGCTATCTCCGAGTTCGATTGGAATTTCTCCGCTACCCCCACCTCATCCCCGAATTTTTCAACATTCGTGGGTTCGGGCCTCCAGTGAGTGTTACCTCACCTTCACCCTGGACAGGGGTAGATCACACGGTTTCGGGTCTACGCCTGCATACTCATGCGCCCTATTCAGACTCGCTTTCGCTGCGGCTCCGTCTTTTCAACTTAACCTCGCATGCAAACGTAACTCGCCGGTTCATTCTACAAAAGGCACGCCATCACACATAGAAAGTGCTCTGACTTTTTGTAAGCACACGGTTTCAGGTTCTTTTTCACTCCGCTTCCGCGGTGCTTTTCACCTTTCCCTCACGGTACTGCTTCACTATCGGTCACTAGGGAGTATTTAGCCTTGGCAGATGGTCCTGCCGGATTCCGACGGGGTTTCACGTGTCCCGCCGTACTCAGGATCCGTCTAGGGGTTTCGCTTGGTTTGGGCTACAGGGCTTTTACCTTCTTTGCCGGGCCTTTCCAGACCTCTTCACCTACCAAGCTAACCCCATGTTGACGTCCTACAACCCCAGGGAGCAAGCTCCCTGGTTTGGGCTTCTCCGCGTTCGCTCGCCGCTACTGACGGAATCACTTTTGTTTTCTTTTCCTCCAGGTACTTAGATGTTTCAGTTCCCTGGGTATGCCTCCAACTATCCTATGAATTCAGATAGTGGTGACTGTGCATTACCACAGCCGGGTTCCCCCATTCGGACATCCCCGGATCAAAGCCTGCTTACGGCTCCCCGAGGCATTTCGTCGTTCGCCACGTCCTTCTTCGGCTCCTAGTGCCTAGGCATCCTCCGTGTGCTCTTTCTAGCTTAACCAGTGCTGATTGCTCAGCGGGTATCTAGAAACATTCATTTGTTGTGACACAAATGATGCTTAAAGGATTTACGTGCAACCGTTAGGTTGTCACGCTCTAAGTTTCACGCTTTTTGTTCGTTTCGCTATCTAGTTTTCAAGGAACAAAGGTTGAAAGGCATTACCCTCTCAAAACTGACAACGAGTGAAGAAGAAGTTTGTGAAGGCTAAGCCTTCTTGACTGAGCGCATCGCAGCGCTCAAGTCTCCATAGAAAGGAGGTGATCCAGCCGCACCTTCCGATACGGCTACCTTGTTACGACTTCACCCCAATCATCTACCCCACCTTCGGCGGCTGGCTCCCTTGCGGGTTACCCCACCGACTTCGGGTGTTGTAAACTCTCGTGGTGTGACGGGCGGTGTGTACAAGACCCGGGAACGTATTCACCGCGGCATGCTGATCCGCGATTACTAGCAATTCCGACTTCATGCAGGCGAGTTGCAGCCTGCAATCCGAACTGAGACCGGCTTCTAAGGATTCGCTCCAGATCGCTCTTTCGCTTCCCGTTGTACCGGCCATTGTAGTACGTGTGTAGCCCAGGTCATAAGGGGCATGATGATTTGACGTCATCCCCACCTTCCTCCGGTTTGTCACCGGCAGTCACGTTAGAGTGCCCGACCTTACTCGCTGGCAACTAACATCAAGGGTTGCGCTCGTTGCGGGACTTAACCCAACATCTCACGACACGAGCTGACGACAACCATGCACCACCTGTCTCCCCTGTCCCGAAGGCCTAGCTTATCTCTAAACTATTCAGGGGGATGTCAAGACCTGGTAAGGTTCTTCGCGTTGCTTCGAATTAAACCACATACTCCACTGCTTGTGCGGGTCCCCGTCAATTCCTTTGAGTTTCACTCTTGCGAGCGTACTCCCCAGGCGGAGTGCTTACTGTGTTAACTTCGGCACCAAGGGCATCGAAACCCCTAACACCTAGCACTCATCGTTTACGGCGTGGACTACCAGGGTATCTAATCCTGTTTGCTCCCCACGCTTTCGCGCCTCAGCGTCAGTTATAGGCCAGAAAGTCGCCTTCGCCACTGGTGTTCCTCCACATCTCTACGCATTTCACCGCTACACGTGGAATTCCACTTTCCTCTCCTACACTCAAGTCCACCAGTTTTGGATGCGCACCGGGGTTGAGCCCCGGCTTTAAACATCCAACTTACTGAACCGCCTGCGCGCGCTTTACGCCCAATAATTCCGGACAACGCTTGCCCCCTACGTATTACCGCGGCTGCTGGCACGTAGTTAGCCGGGGCTTTCTTCTCCTATACCGTCACAGCCAGAGCAGTTACTCTCTGACTCGTTCGTCTAGGGCAACAGAGCTTTACGATCCGAAAACCTTCATCACTCACGCGGCGTTGCTCCGTCAGACTTGCGTCCATTGCGGAAGATTCCCTACTGCTGCCTCCCGTAGGAGTCTGGGCCGTGTCTCAGTCCCAGTGTGGCCGTTCACCCTCTCAGGTCGGCTACGCATCGTCGCCTAGGTGAGCCGTTACCTCACCTACTAGCTAATGCGCCGCAGGCCCATCCAAAGGCCACAGATTGCTCCGTGTTTCATGGCACCTTCATGCGAAAGTGCCAATTATTCGGTCTTAGCTATCGTTTCCGATAGTTATCCCGATCCTTCAGGCAGGTTGCCTACGTGTTACTCACCCGTCCGCCGCTGACTCATCCCCGAAGGAATAAATCCGCTCGACTTGCATGTATTAGGCACGCCGCCAGCGTTCGTCCTGAGCCAGGATCAAACTCTCCAATAAAGTTGCATCATTACCGAAGTAACAACGGCTTTTATTCTCAAGCTTAAACAGCTCAAAATTGTAAACTGGCGAGATTTCTCTCGTTTTGAGTTGATCTCATCGCTGAGATTTCCCTCGTTTTTGATCAGCCTAAGGCCGATCGCTTCTTCACTCGTTGTTCAGTTTTCAAAGAGCAATTTTTGATCATTTATCGCATCGCCCTCTCAAAGGCGACTTGATTATTGTATCACATCTGCCTACCTAATTGCAAGAACTTCTTTTATGAAGTTCGCTATTTGGATATAGGCTTCAGAAGCGACAAGAGATAATATAACAAATTCAAAAACAGATTGCAAGTTTTATATTCATTGAAAAATATGGAAACAAAAGGACCCCGGCACATCAGCGCCGGGGTCCTCTCCGTATATGCTTATCCTTGACTTCCAATAAAGATGTAACGCGCAAGAATCAAGACAGCCAAAACCCACATCAGCCAATGAACCTTGTACTTTCCTTTGCCGCCCAAATTAGCGATTGTGGCCAATATTACATAGAAGAAGATCCCGAAGGATATTCCATTAGCTATGTTATAAGTGAATGGCATAAAGGCGATGGTCATAAATGCCGGAATACCGATAACGAATTCCTGAAAGTCAATTTCACGAATGGATTGCATCATTAATACACCAACGATGATTAACGCGGCGGCCGTTGCAGAGCCAGGAATAAGCGCAACGACAGGAGCAAGGAATAAAGCAAGCAAGAAACAAACACCCGTAGTTACAGCAGTTAGTCCCGTACGTCCGCCTTCAGCAACACCTGCCGCACTTTCAATGTAAACAGTCGTGGTAGAGGTTCCGAGCATGGCACCACCGCTCACTCCAATGGCGTCTACCAACATGGCTTTGCCAATCTGCTTCTTGCCTTCTTCGGTGTTTGTCTTAATTCCGGCACGGTTTGCAGTTCCAACTAAGGTTCCGAAAGTGTCGAACAGTTCAACAAATGTAAATGTTGCGATGACCGAGATAATCCCGGTATGCATGATTCCATTCCAATCAAAAGACATAAACTGAAGCTTATCGAAATGCGGCAGCCATGGAGTCTGGTTGTTGTTAAGCGCACCCCAATTCACTTCTCCCATACAAGCGGCAATCAAGGTCGTCCCTAGAATTCCAAATAAAATAGCTCCGCGAACCTTGAGCACCATAAGTACCGAGATTAGAACAAGACCAATGATAGCAATCTGAACACCCGGATTTTGCAAGCTTCCCATATGAAATACGGTCTCAAAGAAAAGAACATCTGTAAAGGTACCTTTAGGGATAACATTCAGAGACTCAATGCCAACGGTTAGAAGACCGCTGTTTTTCAAGCCGATAATAGCAATAAATAACCCAATTCCTACTGTTATCGCATGCTTGAGACCATCGGGAACGGCATCGACCAGCATTTGCCGTATTTGGGTGATCGTTAAGAGGATAAATATTAAACCTGAGACGAAAACAGCGGTTAAACCCATCTGCCAGGTAAACGGCTGCCCGGTCGCAGCTGAAGCCAAAATGACGGATGCAAAATATGCATTGAGACCCATCCCCGGAGCAAGAGCTACGGGAAAATTAACGAATAGGCCCATCGCAACGGTAAAAATCCCTGCTGCCAAAGCTGTTGCCAGAAATACAGCATACCAATCCATGCCCGTACGTCCAAACGCGTTGAGCGTATTAGGATTTACAGCAAGAATGTAGGCCATCGTCATAAATGTCGTCAGGCCGGCCATGATTTCTATCCTTACTGTTGTTCCGTGCTGCTTTAACTTAAAAAAACGATCCATCTTCTTAAACTCCCCTTTAAATAATTTGAAAACATAAAAAACCGGAAATCCCTATGGATCCCGGCTAATGGAAATCAAGCTGATACCGCTCCATAGAAAATGAGCAGATACAAGCAATGTTCCCATCGTAGCCAGATCATTTGCGGTGATCTTGTAGAGACTCTCAAGCCTTATTCTTGAGATTATACGAAAGAAATGTTGTTTGCCTTCATCATTATTCTAAGAATCGGATTCCTGCTTGTCAATAATTTTTCCGTACATTCGACAAATTTTTATACTCTTTCGTTCGGATTATAAATGGGGATTATTCCCATTCGATAGTGGCTGGCGGTTTGGAAGTGACATCATACACAACACGATTCACATTCTCGACTTCATTTACAATCCGATTGGAAATCTTCTCAAGAACATCATAAGGTATACGGGCCCAGTCGGCCGTCATTCCGTCTATAGAAGTAACTGCGCGAATCCCAACTGTATAGGAATAAGTCCGGGCATCGCCCATGACCCCAACACTCTTCATATTAGGGAGCGCCGTAAAGTACTGCCAGATCTCGCGATCGAGTCCGGCCTTGGCAATTTCATCTCGAAGAATCGCATCGGATTCCCGAACAATGTGCAGCTTGTCCTCTGTCACTTCACCCAGAACACGAATCGCGAGACCCGGCCCTGGGAAAGGCTGTCTCCAAACGATTTCTGGGGGCAGGCCACATTCTTCTCCGACCTTGCGCACTTCGTCTTTAAACAAAGCTTTTAAAGGCTCAACCAGCTTGAACTTCATATCTTTGGGAAGACCACCCACGTTGTGATGCGATTTGATCGTTTGCGCGGTAGCCGTTCCGCTTTCTACAATATCCGTGTACAGCGTTCCTTGAGCCAGAAATGAAAAATCATCAAATTGTCCGGATTCTTCTTCAAAAACACGGATAAATTCAGTTCCGATAATTTTACGCTTTTGCTCAGGATCATCTACACCCGATAGTTTACCCATAAAGCGGTCGCGGGCATCGATTTTAACAACCTTCATGTCGAACTTGCCGACAAAGGTGTCCATAACGCTTTCTGCTTCACCTTTGCGCAGCAGTCCATGATCGATGAACATGCAGGTCAGTTGGCTGCCTATTGCTTTATGGATCAGAATGGCAACTACGGATGAGTCTACTCCTCCGCTAAGCGCGCAGAGCACTTTTTTATCGCCAACCTCCGCCCGGATATCTTTAATTGTGTCTTCAATAAAGCTTTCCATACTCCAATCACCATGGCAGCCGCAAACGCCATAAATAAAGTTATGAATCATTTCATTGCCTTGTGCGGAGTGACGTACCTCAGGATGAAACTGCACGGCATGCACATTTTTCCCACGATGGCTCATAGCCGCTATGGGGGCAGACTCTGTACTTGCATCCAGAACAAAGCCTTCAGGAAGCTGGGAAACATGATCCCCATGACTCATCCAGACGACTTGCTTCACACCAAGGCCTTGCACAAGCGCGCTGCCTTCCACAAAATCTATCTCCGCTTTTCCATACTCCCGCGTTTTCGAGGCTTCTACCTTGCCGTTCAATTGATGAGCGATCAGCTGCATTCCGTAGCAAATCCCCAGTATCGGAATCCCGAGATCATAAATAGCAGGATCCACATGCGGTGCACCCTCCCCGTATACACTGGCTGGACCGCCCGAGAAAATGATCCCTTTGGGCTGAAGGCTGCGAATTTTATCCATAGTGGTATTAAAAGGCATAAGCTCACTGTAAACGCCTAAATCACGAATTCTCCTCGCAATCAATTGATTGTATTGCCCCCCAAAATCCAAGACCACGATTAACTCATTCGGTTTATTCATCATCCGACCTCCTAATTTCATAGTGAATATTATATCTATATCACGTCAATGGGGTCAAGGCAGGGGAGCATTTACTTTTCATTCGGTTAGCCTTTTTTGATCGAATTCCAGGCCTCCATGATTTGATTCCGAGATAGAAGGCGACGTTCCTCCCCGTTGAAGCTGAGGTTTTCATAAAGCCGCAGAAATTCGAGCAGCGCACGTTTCTTCTCTCCATTAGGCAGCTTCAAGGCAGCGATGTACTCCCTGAGGGTTTGCTCAGCAGGTTTGGCGGCGAGGTGGCGAAAGATTTTCAGCCATATCCGGTCCATTTGACGGATTCTTTCATTAATAGCGGAATGCCGCCTTCTTCTTGCGGTCATGAATAACAAAGCAATTGCCACTATCAATAGGCCTCCGGCAGTAAAGGCCAGCAAGCTCCAATGTTGCAGAACCCAATCATCAACAGAATGAAAATTCGGCAGCTGCCAAACTGTATGTATAGCGGGCAATTTAACTTTGGCGGGCACGACCGTATCCAACGATTTCAAGCTTTGGTCCGTAAAGCCGGGTGTCGGCTCAAAAGGTATCCAGCCCGCAGAGGGAAAATAAACCTCAGCCCATGAGTGAGCATCCTTGGCGCGTACCTCTACCGTCCGGGTCGTCTGGATGGACTGGATGGACTGGCTCGGTGTTATAACTTCACCAGGTGCAAATCCTTTGACCCACCTTGCCGGAATTCCCGCGGAACGCAGCATGATTACCATTGCTGTAGAGAAATGATCACAGTAGCCGGTTTGATCAACAAACAGAAAGTGATTTACAAAATCCTCATTCGCTGCAGGAAGTGTTGGTTTATCCAAGCTATAGGTGTATGTCGAGCGCAAGTAATTCTCAATGGCCGCTGCTTTTGCAAAGGGACTATCCAACCCATCGGCAATCCGTTCCGCCAGCTGCTTGATTTTAGGCGGAAGGTTTGGCGGCAATTGAAGATAAGCTTCAGTGATTTCCAAAGGATAAGCCGCCGTATCCTTCATTAATAGAACAGGATCCTTTTGGATTGGATGAGCGGTGATTCGATAATAGTTAATAGGATCTGAAATCAGAGGAAGACTCACTTTACCGCTGTCTTTATCCCACAGAAGAAAATCAAATGGAGTTGGCTTCCCTTCTTTCGTTAGCATAATATTTACATAATCCAGCTTGCCGCTGTAAAAAATTTGTCTGTTGGGTTCAGCGCTATTCCAAGTCACCTCTTGTGTATAAGCAGGCGCAGCTGTATTCAAATAAGCCGAATCCCGCTGAGCAGCGCTCCAATTGGGTTCTGTACCAGTCCACCCTTTTCCGGTGTACAAGCTTTTTGACTCTCCGCGCCAATTCGCTAATTCTGAAACTTGTGCTGTGAAAATCAGGCTGTTATCCAGGGTCATCCGACCGCCCAAAGATGAGTCATCCTCACCATATCCTGATTTCGACCGAGTGGCTGTTGTCTTATTTAATAGCTGTGGCTGCTGCCTCAGATAACTTTCCCATTGATGTAAAATCGCAGCCGTATCGATGGGTTTCAATTGCTTTACAGTTAGAGATTGATGGCCTATCCACCCTATTCCTGAGATAACTGCAGCTATAAAAAGGCTAGCGGCTAGCCAGCGTCCAGGCCAGACGGAATTCAGGGGCTTACTCCCATATATTCTCTCGAGTTTGGGGATGTTTAGTAAAGCCAGCAATAAAATTCCTATGCCCACAGTGCGAAAGATGGGTATGTCCGTGTCCATATTTTGAAAAAGCTGGAGCGCAATTAAATAAAGCAAGGTGCCGGCCACCAACCACAATGCGTACTGTTTCTGCAGTAAGATGAACCCGATTACGGTTATCATCAGCATCCACCCCATCATAAACAGGACCAATCGGCTTTGCTGACTAACACTATCCAGATTGCCGTGAACGATATGTAACCCATCTTGACTCAGTAAAAGCGCGTACTCCTGCAGCCATGTAAATTCCGTGAAGATATCTGGATAAAACAGATAACCTATCAAGCCCAAAAGCGCAGTGAACCTGATCAGCCACCCATGCAAATAAGAGATCTGGAGCCAGTCTAGGAAGATACTTAAGCCGAATACTAGCAATATAGGCACGATGCTGGATTCCGAAGCATGGGACAGCTGCGGCAGAGGGCGCACCCACTCCCACAGCAGCAAAAACAATAGCAGCAAGAAAACGCCGTCCCTGAGAAGAAATTTCTCCGGGGAAGCAGGTACGCCATTGGCAAGCTTCGTATGGGCGGCGGCTTTATGGTAACTGGCGCGGACGGATGCAGCGCTGCCGCGAGCAGATACACCACGAGCCTGCGTTGTACGGGCATCGGCTGAGCTCAAGCGCAGACGAGCGGAGCCCGCGCTCGCGCGAAAAACGCGGCTGCCTGCGGGAGCAGCGGAGTGCTGCGGCGGATTATGCGCTGGCATCCGCGATCACCCCCGGCCCCGGCCACACGCTGCGCGGCTGCGGCACAGCCGAGAAGCTGCAGCCTAAGGCCTGTAGCTGCAAAGCCGCTTCTCGCTGCGCAGCCGAGAGGCCAGCTTCGTCGTGCACGCATATCACGTGCACGCGCCTCGCCCTGCCGCGCGCCTCCATCAGCGCGCGCAGCAGGGCCGAATCGACCGTCGATGTGATGCACAGCATCGACGTATCCGGCGCCAAGAGCGCGGTTTCTTTCCTGACGAGGTCAGGAAAGGACATGGCGCTCTTGCCGCCTACGCTCGCGAGGACCTCATACGCGAGCGTAAGATCTTGGCGAATCGCAGGCGCGATTCGCCGGGTGGAGCTGCAGGCGAAGCCGCAGCTCTCCCGGTCCGAGGCGGCGGCTTCGAAGAAGGCCGCCGCCAGCGCGACGCCGTGCTCGAGCAGAGAATGCGAAGTCTCTGCTCGAGCGGCGGGCGCCGCGTCGAGCAGGAGCATCCGCGAGGCGGATGCGGTCTGCTCGGTCTCTTTGGTCATCAGCTGCCCCAGACGGGCGGATGACTTCCAGTGGATGCGGCGCAGGGGGTCGCCGCTGACGTATTTTCGAACTAAGCCGAGCTCTTGCGGCTCAGACAGGAGGGGCTGGCGGATTTGGAGCAGATCCGCCGGTTTAGGGTACACTTTGCAGGACTGTGAGGCGTGCACCGCTTTCTTTTTAATCGTGAATCCAAAGGGATCCCCGGTGATCAATTCACTGCCCGTGAGCACGTATTGTCCGCGCTGCAGACCGATTATCCGGTAATGGATCCGGAAGGATCGGCGAAGCCAGGGAAAAATCAGCTTGTGAGCATGGAGCTTTTCTCCGCTTCCCGAATGCATCCATGTATCGTGCAGGACGAGCCACAGGAGCGGAAACAGCATGTGAAAAGAGAGCTGTACCGAAACGAGCAGCTCTTCACCGGATAGGCAAATAGTGTTAGACAGATGATGCTGAACTTGAATCCCCCTCCATGCAAAAACTTGCAAAAGAGCGGCATAAAGCAAAAAAGTAAGTGAACAAAAAAACAAATAGTAAGAAATAAACCCTCCGCGATTTTCGGCCAAAAAGCCTGCCAAACCGCATCCTACGAGCAGGATTAGCCAATTAAACCAAGTTTTCATAACCGCCCTGCTTTCTCGACACGAATCGAAGTAATGGAAGCGGCAGGCTGGTTAGAATGTCCTCCAAAATATCGGCTGCGGTTTTTCCGGCTATCCTCGCCTCTGAAGTCAGCAGCAAGCGATGCGAAAGCACCGGCAGGATAAGGCCTCTGATATCGTCAGGAACCATGTAGCTTCTTCCTTCAATGAAAGCTATCGCCTGTGCGGCTCGCATGAGTGCATAGGAGGCTCGAGGGCTTGCCCCCAAGTAAAGCTCTTTGTGCTGTCTGGTGGCAGCTGTAATTCTTACGATGTAATCTTTGAGCGTATCATCCACATGGATATGACTTGCCGCCTTTTGCAGCTCGATAAATTCGTCTTGAACAATAACAGGCTTAAGCTGTGGAAGCGGCGGCTTGTCCAAAAGCCCGTCCAGCATCTTCTTTTCCTGCTGCACATTCGGATAACCTAGGGTAAGCTTCATCATGAAACGATCCAATTGAGCTTCCGGCAAAGCAAATGTTCCCTCGCATTCAAGCGGATTTTGGGTGGCCAGAAGGATGAACGGATCCGGCAGCACGTAGCTGACCCCGTCTACTGTTACCCGTTTTTCTTCCATGGCTTCCAGCAGTGCGGACTGAGTTTTAGGTGATGTCCGATTTAATTCATCTACTAGAACGATAGAAGAGAACAAGGGTCCGGGTCGAAACTCAAATTCCATCGTTTTAGGATTGTAGATCGATACTCCGGTAATATCCGAAGGCAAAAGGTCGGGCGTACATTGAATTCGCTTGCATTCACAGCCCAGCGTTCTTGCGACTGCGCGAACCAGCATTGTTTTACCGACACCGGGAACATCCTCTAACAATACATGCCCCCCACAGAGCATAGCCGCAAAAACATGTACAATGGTCTCTCTTTTGCCCAAAATAACCTTCTCTACTTGATGGAACATTCTTTCCATAATAGATTCGGGTTTATCAAATAATCCGCTAAACGGCTGCATGGTCGGGAAGCCTCCTTTAATAGGTTTGCTTCTAGTTTTTCCAGCCGTCTAGTATTTTAGACATTGAGCCTGCACCTTATTCCGATAGAATATGGGTTTGGCTAAAAACCGATGCATAAGCACGAGTATCCGTGTCAAATTCCAAAAAACGGGCAAAGCTCACATCTCGTTTCCATTTGGTTGCAGCCACCGGAAATTGCATGGGTTTAACCTCTGAGGAAAGCGGTGCAAACGTATATCCATTGTTTTTAAAATACCGAATAATCTCCTTCAACGCCTGAACGGATGAATGATGCCCGCTTCCGTCATGGATGAGAACGTTCATTTCGTGGCGGAGGGGCGCTTTCTTGACGTTTTGAATGATCTCACTCGCAGGCACATTTCTTCGTGCGGAATCTCCACAGTCCACATTCCAGTCCATCACGATATAACCGGCCTGCTCCAGGTAATAAAAATAAAAAGCATCGAAATTAGTTGAAGTGCCGCCAGGGGCGCGGAGCAATCGCGAATAAGAGCCTGACAAATGAAATAGGATTTGCTCGTTTTGCTTGATTTGCTTCCAAAAGCCGTCATAGTCCTCATAAAGTTCCTTATAAACATGATTGTAAGAGTGGTTTCCAATGGCATGGCCTTCTCTCACAACTCTTTTTACTAAATCCGGGTAAGATTGCGCCTGTTCGCCGACCATAAAGAAAGTCCCTTTGACCTCTTCATCTTTTAAAATATCGAGAACACTCCATGTCAGCTTGCTTGGACCGTCATCAAAGGTCAGATACACGGTAGGTTCTTCAGGTGTTTGATAATTAGTAACGATGGAATGGGGTATTTTCCCTTTAAGTAGCAGCTGATAGATCTCTTCTTGCTTGGATCTTTCTTTTTGCTTGGATATCTCTTCTTGCTTGGAAGCCTCTTCCTGTTTCGTTTTTTCTTCCGGTTTGGAAAGATTGGGATCGGTAATAATGGAGTTGGTCAAACTGGAGGGAGATAGTTCAGCTAGTGTTTGCTGAGGCGGAATAAAAGTTAGACAAAAGCTTAAGCACATGATCAAAGAAGCAATTCCAAAACTATCCATACCGGATCTCCCCGCCTGTTCTATCAGTTTGACTGCTAATAGAATATATGGGGGAGATATGGAGTTATAGACCAACAATTCAATCTCAAAGATTTCAATCTCTTCAGCCAAGTTCCTTCACGGCATTCAATACTTGTTGAACATGATTCTTAAGCCTCACTTTTCGCCATTCTTTGGCAATCCGGCCTTTTTCATCGATTAGAAAGGTAGAACGTTCGATACCCATATACTCTCTGCCGTACAATTTTTTCAGCGTCCATACACCGTACTTCTCTGCGACTTTATGTTCAGGATCGGAAAGCAGCAAGAATGGCAGCTCGTACATAGCGATAAATTTGTCATGGGATTGCAGTCCATCGGGGCTGATTCCAATCACTTCGGTGCCGTTCGAGGCAAATTGGCCATTGAAATCCCGAAAATCGCAGGATTGCTGCGTGCAGGTTGGGGTCATATCCGTAGGGTAAAAGTAGATCACCAGCTTCTTGCCGCGGTAATCCTTAAGGGAAACCTGGTTCCCATTGGAAGCTGGCAATGTAAATTTGGGGGCCGCTTGCCCTAATAAGGTTTGAACCATTCGTTGCCCTCCTTAGTTCATTGTGTCATTCAGGAGCCCGCGCCGCGGTAACGCTTGACACCGACATTCCAGACCGTTAAGCCAATGGCTGTAAATACAACGCCAATCACGGGTGTTAATAGCGCGAAGCCCGTCCAATTCTTCGGGTCAAGGAAGTAAGCTGATGGATAAAATCCAACAAAAGCAAAGGGCAGAATCCACGTTAAGATACCTCTAAGCAGTTTATTATAGATTGTAACCGGATAACGCCCGTAGTTCTGAATGTTGAACAGCATAGATGAAATACCAGTTGGTGCGTCCGTGAAAAAAGACAAGGCTGTAATGGCAATATTTAAACCGGCATAGACCAGGATAGATCCTATCACAAACAGGATAAACATGAATGGATCATACCAATGCAAGGTTAAATCGAGGCTTAACCAAGAATAGACCATCACGATGGCTCCAGCCAAGGAACTGAATAAGGAAGCCGGGTCCATATTTTCCAGGATCAACTGCCAAAGATTATAAGCCGGACGCGTTAAAATCCGGTCCATTTCCCCTTTTATAATGTAACGTTCGCTAAATGCCCACAAATTAAAAAAAGTATTAAACAAGCCATACGGAATCATAAAGTAGCCATAGATGAATAAAATTTGGGCCCTATTCCAATCGCCCAGCAGCGGAGTTTGTTCAAAAACAACGAGAATAAAGAACAGATTGAGTCCGCTGAACATTAAATCGGAAAATACCTCTATCCAAAAATCAGAACGGTAGGTGAGGCGCGTTTTGAAATAGTTTTTCAGGTAATCGATCATTAGTGACAGATAGAACATTCATTACCCTCCCTGCACGAATAATCGTGTCCGGGCTTTGGTCCAAAGCCAGTAGATTGGAATGATCAACGCAGCAAACCAGGCCGCTTGAATCCCCATCACCGAATAGACTGCAGAACCGGTTACTTGTCCGGTGAATACAGAACCCGGCAAAAAAGTAATAGCTTGAAACGGCAGAAACTCAAGCACCTTGGCCGACCAGCCCGGGAATAAAGAAATCGGGATAATCAGCCCGGAAAAAAGGTCGACTGCCACGCGTTTCATGCGCATGAGGCCCTCGTTATTTTCAAGAAAGAAGGCAAAAAGGCCTGTGATGATATTGATCTGAGAGTTGATCAAAAAGCTAAACAGCAGCATGACGAGATAAACCAGCCATCTGGAAGGCTCCATTGGGAGCTGAACCGGAAACAGCAGCGACACAACAACCATTCCAGGTGCCATGAAGAGCAGCAAGCGGAACAAGCCTTCCCCGAGACCTTGCATGATCTTCACTATCACATAGTTGTAGGGTCGGATGAATTGAATAGCTACGCTCCCATCCCGAATTTCATTGGCGATCTCGCGATCCAGGTTGTTAAAGTAAAAAGCTCTGCTCATCCAAGAGACGACGATATACGTTGTCATTTGGGCTAAAGACAAACCGCCGATGGATTCTTGAGCTCCGAAAATAGCTTTCCACAAAAAGTAGTACGAGCCAATATTCAAAGCATAGATAAGAATTCCGCTGTAATAATTCACACGATAAGCGAGCATCATAAGAAATCTCATACGGATTAGTTCCAGATAAGCGCTAAGCATGAGCGGCCGCTGCCTCCGTTTCCAAATCATCCAGTGACTGCCGAGCTTCAGCTGAACCGGATTTATAAATCTCGCGAACGATATCATCCGTTTGAGTTTCTACAATCTTGATATCCTGAATGTCCAAAACGCCGACGACACGGCTTAGAACTTCAGAAACGTTCGCCCGATTTTGCGGAATGAAAACTTTAGCAGTAAGCTCATTTTCCAACTCCCATGCCACCTCTAGACCAGTGGTAAGCTCCTGAAGACGGAACAAGGTGACGGCTTGCTCAAATTGAAGGAACACTTCCTTGCCCTTGCCCCATTTTGTTTTGAGCTCTTCCAGGCTTCCGTCGTAAATGATGCGTCCATCGTCTAGCATAATGACCCGCGAGCATAGCGCCTCAATATCCTGAAGATCATGGGTCGTAAGCAAAATGGTTGTTTCATAGCGACGGTTAAGCGATTTGAGGAATTCGCGAATTTCCGTTTTAACATAATATCCAATCCAATCGTCGGCTCGTCGAGGAACAGGATGGACGGGTTATGCAGCAGCGATGCCGCCAGCTCACAGCGCATCCGTTGACCTAGACTCAGTTTGCGTACCGGACTTGCAAGCAGATCTTGCAGCTGAAGCCGCTCCACAAGTTCATCCAAACGCTCTTTAAAATCCTTTTCCGAAACGCGGTACACCTTTTTCAGCAGCTGAAACGATTCAATCACACCGATATCCCACCAAAGCTGGCTGCGCTGTCCAAAAACGACGCCGATCCCGGAAACGAAGTTTTCCCTGTCTTTATATGGGACGAAGCCGTTCACGTGAATTTCTCCGGAGGTGGGGACGAGAATGCCTGTAAGCATTTTGATCGTCGTCGACTTGCCTGCCCCATTTTCTCCGATATAACCGCATATTTCCCCTTTGGGAATTTGAAAGCTGATGTCCTTGACGGCTCTTATTTCCTTATATTCCCGGCGAAATAAATCTTGAATAGCGCCCTTCAAGCCGCCGCGGCTTTGCTGCACCTTGAATTCCTTGCGGAGTTGTTTCACATCGATTGCAAGCATAGTATCCTCCTACAGAATGGGCCATGATTCGACCATTAACTTGCTATAGCGCTTTCCCTGCAATTATACTTATGAAGTAAACGTTAATCTATATGATACCCGACCGGAAGGAGCACAGGCAATGACAAAGTTAAAATGGATTTTGCTTGTCTTCGGGGTTTTAATACTTGGTGTAGGCGGCTATTATACCTATTCTTTTTATAATTTTGCAGCTCATATTTCCGACAAAGGCGGAGGTCGTGTTTTAACCAACAAGGCTGTCAGTGAAGTGGGTAAGTCCTATATCCCTCCCAAATGGGAAGGCCAGCAGCGTGTCAATGTCCTGCTTCTCGGCGGAGATTCGCGAGGACTTGATCCCAGTGAACTTCCCCGCTCGGACAGCATCATGGTCGCTTCCATGGATCCCGTCAGTAAAAAAGCACATTTATTTTCTATTTTAAGAGATACATATGTAAAGATTCCCGATAATGGTGAGGATCGAATCAATGCCGCTATCACCACAGGCGGTCCTAATTTAGCGATGAAAACCGTCAGTGATCTGTTAGGTATACCGATTCAATATTACGTTTATACCGATTTCAAGGGCTTTATGGCCCTTGTTGATTCAATTGGCGGTATTGATTTTGAAGTTGAAAAGGATATGAAATGGAGCGATTCTGAAGACAATCACCTGTATGATATCAATCTCAAAAAAGGCATGCAGCATCTCGATGGGAAAACAGCACTTCAATATGTAAGGTTTCGTCACGATGCCATGTCCGATTTTACAAGGACAGAGCGCCAGCGTAATTTTCTTAAAGCTGTAGCGTCCAAGCTGCAAACCACGTCCTCTATCGTAAAGCTGCCGAGAATTTTGAATGCGATCGATCCTTATATTGAAACCAATTTGAGCATTAATAACATGCTGAAGCTCGTCTCGCTTGGCTTTGAGGCCAAATCCGACGGAATTGTAAGCGCCCAGATGCCTCCTACCGAGCTGCTGGATGTCAAAACGATCCGCGGGGCTGAGGTCATCACAACCAATAAGAACAAGCTTCAGCTCTATGTGAAGAATCTGCTGGAAGGTAATATTGCCGATTCTGGAGCCAGCCCGTCTCCAACTCCTCGCGCTATTCCGAAAGCTGTGAAAAATTAAATCGGGACCTATACCCCTAACTCAAGAAGGAAGAACATACACATGAAGCGTAAGACATCGGAACAGTTATATGAAGAAGCCTTGCGGCATATAGTCGGGGGGGTTAACAGCCCCTCCCGCTCTTTTAAAGCCGTTGGCGGCGGAGCTCCCGTCTTTATGAAACGAGCGAATGGCGCCTATATCTGGGATGCGGACGGCAATCGCTTCATTGATTATTTGGCGGCATACGGCCCTGTCATTACAGGTCACGCTCACCCCCACGTGACTGAAGCCATTTGCCGTGCCGCACAGAACGGCACATTGTACGGCACCCCCACCGAACTCGAGATCGAGTTCGCCAAGATGCTTAAGGGAGCGATCCCTTCGCTCGACAAGGTCCGCTTCGTCAACTCCGGCACGGAGGCCGTGATGACGACGATCCGCGTCGCCCGCGCGTTCACGGGACGCACGAAGATCATTAAGTTTGCCGGTTGCTACCACGGCCACTCGGATCTGGTGCTCGTCGCCGCAGGCTCCGGCCCGTCGACACTGGGCACGCCGGACAGCGCCGGCGTGCCGGTCAGCATCGCGCAAGAGGTCATTACCGTGCCGTTCAACGACATTCTGGCACTGAAAGCCGCGCTTACCCGCTATGGCGAAGAGATCGCCGCTGTGATGGTCGAGCCCATCGTCGGCAACTTCGGCATGGTCATGCCCCATACCGGCTACCTTGAGCAGTTGTGCGCGGCTGCTCATCAGCACGGAGCCCTCGTCATCTACGACGAGGTCATTACGGCGTTCCGCTTCCATTACGGAGCGGCACAGACCTATGCCGGTCTCCCTCTGGCGGAGGGAGATCACTCTGGCGCGGGTGCGCCAGCTGGGCAGATCGCGGCGGCGCGCTTCGCCGCGATCGAGCCGGACCTTACGGCCCTGGGCAAAATCATCGGCGGTGGACTGCCGATTGGGGCCTACGGGGGCCGCAAGGCCGTGATGGAGCAGGTCGCCCCGCTGGGACCTGCTTATCAAGCCGGCACGATGGCGGGGAATCCCGCCTCGATCAGTGCCGGCATCGCCTGCCTGCAGGTGCTGCAGCAGGCTGAGGTTTACGCCAAGCTGGAACGGCTTGGCGGGGCCCTGGCCGAAGGCGTCGCCGACGCGGCGGCCCGTCATGGCATCAGCCTGACGGTGAACCGCATTGGCGGTGCCTTCTCGACCCACTTCTGCGGCCATCCGGTGACGGATTACGCAGAAGCCCAGGACACGGACGGCGAGCGCTTCGCGCAGTTCTTCCGTCTCATGCTGGAGGAAGGCATCTGCCTGGCGCCTTCCAAGTACGAGGCGTGGTTCCTCACCATCGCCCACACCGAGGACGACATTGCGCAAACACTCGATGCCGTAGACCGATCATTTAAAGCAATGTCCGTTAGGGTTTTTTAATTTTTAACTTTTTAACATTTGAACTTTTCAGCTTTTCTCTATCATTTAAAGTGCCATAAACGAACTATCTCCTCGTAGGGATGATAGTTTGTTCGCGTTTTCATGCTTGACATTCCTTGAAGAAATTGGTTTTATTCACCAATATGCAATTAGGCAACGCTTACATTATTCTTTTTAGCTATGGTCTATTGTAGGGGGCATCTTTTCATGTTATCCTAAAGTTACTTTTACCCTTTTTAATTTTTCTGTTATTTATTCAGCTTTTTTCATAAATATTTGGGGTGATTTTGTTCCATTCCCCGCCTTCCTATCCGCTTTGCCCCTAAACTATCAAAGGTGGAAAGTTGGCGTTTCCGAGAGAGTAAAGCTGGACGTATGATTCAATTATTCATCGTCTTTGCATTTTTATGCATATTATTTGTATAATTCGGTTTTGCTCTTGTTTGTCTTCATTCGGATATGGGACAATACTTTAAAATCGACTTTGTAATGGAGGTGAACGGTCAGTCTACTGACCCGGTAATGAATAATGTGATGCGTAATGAAGGCCGTTTTCAGAATTTGCTGGAAACCGAACACGATAGCTGCGGCATAATTTGTATTATTGAAAAAGATGGCCATCCATCCCGTGATAATATTCAGAAAACGATAAATGCCCTTGTTAAAATGGAGCATCGTTCAGGCTTTATTAATGGAGAAGGCGATGGCTGCGGGATTTTAACTGACATTCCCAGAGCTCTTTGGGCAAAGAAGCTTACGGAAGCAGGGTTAGACAGCAAGCTTGCTTATGACCCGCGTTTCTCGGTTGCCCATATTTTTGTTCCGCGCAAGCTCGACCTTACAGCTGGGCAGATGCAGGAGGGAATCCGCGGTCTTTTCCAAAACTTCGGGGTTTCTATTCTTATGGAGCAAGAAAACCAAGTCGATAATCGTGTGCTCGGTCTGAACGGGCTGAATGACGAGCCTACCTTCTGGCAGATTGCCGCTCTTTGCGATAAGCAGGAAGTGAATACGGCAGATCATCTTTTTGAGCTGCATGTTTCCATCGAGGCCAGATACCATGTACATGTAGCCTCACTCAGCAACGTAACTGCGGCTTATAAAGTGATGGGTGCTGCCAGCATTTTGCCGAAGTATTTTAACGATACACGCGATCCGTTATTTGCGGCTCAGGTTACGATCGGACATAACCGTTACTCCACTAACACACTATCTAGCTTTTTTCGTGTACAGCCTTTTTCCTTGCTCGGTCACAACGGTGAAATCAATACGGTTAAAAAAATGCGTATCGAAGCCGATATGGTCGGCGTTCCGCTGGTTGACGGCGGCAGTGACTCGCAGGATATGAACCGGACGATCGAGACATTTATTCACCGTTTTGGACTTAGCTTGTTTGAAGCGATGGAAATGGTGTTCCCTCCCATCATTAATGAAATGAAGCAGTTCCGTCCGGAGCTGCAGGACTTATATGTATACTATCGTCAGGTATGGGGCCATTACGCGCAGGGTCCTGCAGGACTCGTGTCGCGATACGGCAATGAATGTATATTCAGCGTCGACGCACTCGGACTTCGTCCGCTTTGGATGGTTGAAAGCGAATCATCGCTTTACTTCTCTTCCGAGCAAGGCGTCATTACGGTCGATGAAATGGTAGCTGATCCCAAGTCCATAGCTCCGGGTGAGAAAATCGGTGTCGTGCTGACTCCCGGTGAGCATGTTCAAGTCATTCCTTACCATGCCGTTCAAAACACCGTGCTGGAACGTACCAAAGGGCGCATTAATTTTGTTGGCTTACGCCGCTTCTTGAATCCAGCTTCCCTGGGTGAAGCCGACTTTAAAAATGAGACTATAGCTGTTACAGATCCATTGTACAGTGCATTCGGATGGGATCGGGAAGGCATTCAAATGATCGAAACCATGTCTGAGACTGGCGCTGAGCCTATCCGTTCCCTTGGTCATGACGGTCCGCACGCAGCGCTGAATGGAGAACGTCAGAATGTGCCTGATTTTATTAAAGAAAGCGTAGCTGTTGTCACCAATCCTGCGATTGACCGAGACCGTGAGATGGAGCATTTCTCAACACGTGTCATTGTCGGACCTCGTCCAGCCGTATACGGACAAGTGGATGCCAAGCTTCGTTTGGAGCTGCTTACTCCATTAGTATTGGAAGGATCCGAAGGAACAGATAGTGAAGAGCATCTTTCACAACCTTCTCTTGAGCAGCTGCTTTTGAGATTCAAGGCTGAGGGCGAAGGTCATGTGGTTACTTTGTCGGCTACTTTTACCAGAGGCACCTCACTTCGTCAAGGACTTGATGCCTTAGCTGCAGCCGCTGTTTCTGCTGTTCGTGGCGGAGCTTCCCTGCTGGTGCTGGATGATGCGGAAGCCCACCAAAATGACAGACTGTGGATCGATCCGCATCTGGCTGTTTCCAAAATCGACATAGCCCTTCGTGCTGAAAAATTAGGCTTTGGCGATAACCTTCGCCGTCAAGTTACTTTAGTGCTTCGTTCCGCTGCGATTCGCAGTCTGCATGATATCGCAGTTGCCTGCGGCCTGGGTGCGGATGTGATTTCCCCCTACCTTCTGTTTGCAACAGCTTCAGACAAAGAAGGCTCCCCTGCAGCGGCTCGTAAAGTTTATATGGCGCTGACCAAGGGTCTGGAAAAAGTCATCTCCACCATCGGTACACATGAACTGCGCGGATATACACGCTTCTTCTCCTCAATCGGCTTCCATCCGGAAGTGGCCGAGGTTCTGGATATCGTCAATTACTTGGGCAGCGAAAAAGCAGGAACAGGCTTTGCCAATCTTGAGGCGGATGCGGAAGCTCGTTATGTTGACTATGCGAACCCAAAAGCAAAAGCAGCCCGCAACTTCCGATTCTTTCAGCGTATATGGAAGTCTCTTACCGAGGCAGCTGCAGGAACGGCTCCTTACAACGATTATCGTGACAAGCTGCGTGAGGAAGAGAAGAAAAATCCGGTCTCGATCCGTCACGTCGCCGATTTCAATTATGAGAAGGCCCATACGGAAGGACGCGGTCCCCTGCAACCTTCAGAGGTAGATATTACTGTCGGCAAGCACGATTTGCCGATGCTGATTTCCTCGATGTCGTTTGGTTCGCAAAACGAAACAGCTTTCCGCGCTTATGCCGAAGCAGGCGAACGCCTGAACATGGTAACCATGAACGGTGAAGGCGGAGAGATTAAAGATATGCTTGGCCGATACAAAAGAACTCGCGGAGCGCAGGTCGCTTCCGGACGATTTGGTATCAACGTGGAGCTGGCTAATGCCGTAGCTTTCCTTGAGATCAAAATCGGGCAAGGCGCAAAGCCGGGCGAAGGCGGACATCTGCCAGGATCAAAGGTCACAGCCAAGATCGCTGCTGCCCGTAATGCAACTATTGGTTCAGATTTGATTTCTCCTTCGAATAATCATGATATTTATTCCATTGAGGATTTGGCGCAAATCATTTCCGAGCTCAAAGAGGCCAGCGGCCGCAAAGCGCAAATCATCGTGAAAGTACCTGTTGTACCTGGAATAGGGACCATTGCCGTCGGTGTTGCCAAAGCAGGGGCGGATATCATAACTTTATCCGGTTTTGATGGCGGTACGGGAGCTGCACGTGTCCACTCCTTGACTCACGTTGGTCTTCCCACCGAAATTGGTACGAAGCTTGCACACGTAGCATTGATTGAAGCTGGGCTTCGCCACCAAGTAGAGCTGTGGTCTGACGGCGGTTTGAAGTCCGGCGCAGATGTCGTGAAAATGATCATGCTTGGGGCAAACCGCTGCGGTTTCGGCAGTATTTCGATGCAAGCGATCGGTTGTACAACTTGCCGCGGCTGCCATCTGGATACATGCCATGTTGGGATTGCAACCCAAATCGATTCCATGGAAGAAGCCGAGGAAAAAGGTCTTCGACGCTTTGTACCGCGCGAATTTGATCTGGCTGTCGACAGCCTGGTTCGTTTATTCAGCGCAATGGGTGAAGAAATTTGTGAGATTGTTGCTGAGCTTGGATTCAAAAGCGCACAAGAGCTGGTTGGCCGCTCGGATCTGCTGCAGCAAGTCAGCCATTTGGATCGAATCGACTTAAGCGATATTTTACGTCCGGCTCCCTTGCAGTTTATTGTTCCTTCTGATTATGCAAAAGCAATTGGGGTCGCCTCTTCGGATATCAGAATTGCAGCAGGCGCAGAAGGGCAAGAATTCTTCCCTGATACTTTGTCTATGCATGCTGCCATCGACCGCCGTTGGTCCAGAGTTGACGCCGAAACTCGTATTCTCGGCAGTCGTTATTCGAGCCATCGTGTAAGAGATCGTTTTGACGGCAGCTACGATGAGCTTCCTCCTGTATCCTTGCAGCTGCTGGATGGCTCAGTGCCTGGTATCGGATTAGGCGCGTTTAACGCCCGTGGAGTTAACATTACCGTTCACGGTGGCGCAGAAGACGGAGTGGCCAAAATGTCACTTGGCGGCAAGGTTGCGATCCTGAAATCTCCTGGCAAAAACAATGCCTACATCAACGGAAGCGTCGGCAAATCCTTCGGTTACGGCGCGCAGAAGGGCTTGTTCCTGATCCAGGGGAACGCCGATACCCGGGCCTGCATCCGCTTCTCCGGTGCGGATGTCGTATTTGGCGGCGAAATCACTACGCCGCTTAAGGATGAGCTTGGCGGCTTGGCCGCACGCGCTAATCTCAAAGGCTTCGCCTTTGAGTACATGACGAACGGCCGTGCCGTTGTCCTCGGGGATCCAGGTCCCTGGATCTGCGCAGGTATGACAGGAGGCGTGATCTATCAACGCCTGGTGCCTGAGATGGGGCTCGATCAGGGAGCCATCGAACGCCGTATCGCCAAAGGCGCCAAAGTTAAGATTGAGCCTATCGGGGCTCAAAGCAAGAAAGATCTGAACGAGCTGCTAACCGCATATCATGCTGAGCTGGTAGAATCCGGTCAAGCTGAAGCAGCGGCGAAGATTGAAGCATTGCTCGGCGACCTGGAAACCAACTTTGTGCGTATAGCTCCGGTTGGACTACAAGCCGATCAATCGGTAGCTACTGAATAGTTGTACAATTACAGTCAAAAAACCATTGTGATGAACTGTCACAATGGTTTTTTTGCTGTTTTATGAGTAAAGTGTATTTTTGCAACCGGAATAAGGGGAATCAGTCTCAGGATGGAGGGATCTTTCATGCTGGCGAACCTTTCTGAAGAGCGGATTGTCTTGTAAAGTTTATAGGGAATAGTAATAGAAAGGGTGAGATTCATGACAGACAATCAACCTGCTTCGGCATCTTCACTGCTAAGCAACCGGTTCGTGCAAGCGATTTTGATGTCCACGTTGTTTTTGCAAATCGGTATTTGGGTGCGAAATATCGCCATTCTACTTTTCGTCAAAAAAATGACAAATGACGACGCGTTCGCCGTTTCGCTGATCTCCGTCGCGGAGTATGCGCCGATCTTCGTATTTTCCGGCCGAAAAGGACAATGGTGAGCTGCGACCTGTTAAGTGCGGTTTCCATTCTCGCGATTCTTTTTGCAATGATGTACGGTTCGTGGAAAGTCGTATTTTTCGCGACGCTAGTGTCGACAATATTATCTCAGTTCTCGCAACCCGCGGGCTTGAAGCTGTTCAAGCTGCATGTGCCTGAACATCTAGTACAAAAGGGTATGTCGGTGTATCAGACGTTGTTCGCGGTATTTATGATTTTCGGACCGATCGTCGGCATGTTCGTTTACCAGAGCTACGGCATCAAGACGGCAATCGGCATTATGGGCGTTGCCTTTCTGTTCTCGGCTGCTTCGCTGGCCTTCCTTCCACGTGATCGTCGAGACAAAGGGGAGCGACAACTGTTGCATGTGCTGGAAGACATTAAGGCGGGGTTCCGCTATATACAGAACAGCTCTATACTCCGTAAACTCGGCGGCGGATACATTGCTGTAGGGCTAGGCTTGGTCTTATTCAGCCGATGGGCATCTTCCTCATTACGGAGCGGCTTGGGAAGCCGGAGGATTATTTGCAGTGGTTCGCATTGATCAATGGCGTAGGGATGATTATTGGCGGTGTGCTGGCTATGAGCTTCTCGAGTAAAGTATCACCGAAGCATCTGACGTTCAGCATGGCAGTTATCAGCTTGACGGTAATCGCCATGGGGATTTCTACAGATTACTTGGTGACGCTTGGGCTACAGTTCATCAGCGGGCTCGTTTTTCCATGTATAAATATCGGAATCAATACGTTGATGCTGCAAAATACAGAGCAATCGTTCATCGGCCGGGTAAACGGCATTCTGACTCCGCTGTTTACGGGTTCAATGGTTGTTACGATGATGCTTTCAGGCTTGATTAAGAACACGTTCTCGCTTGTTCCGGTGTACGTGATCGCAGGTTTATTCATCCTCGCGGCCGTGGCGATTCTCGTTCCGCTGTTAAAGTTGAAGGGTGGTATTCAACCTGAACTGAAGAAGGCAGCTAGTCATTAACTATCAGTCAACTACAACTCCCTGAATAGGTCATGGTGCAGTCATTTATTTCCGAACGCTGTATCTTAAGTGCGTCACGCCAAGTGTTTTGGAGATTGTTCACGCGGCTGGGGTCACTTTCTGACCAGCCTCGCCAGTTTCTGTGAAACCGGCGCGGGTTCCCCATGGCCATCGTGATTTGACATCGTTCAAACGAAGCTAAACGTAAATCTATATTATAGAGGTTTTATAATGGTTGAGGATGCACTTCCGTGTTAAGATTAGTATGGACAGGGTTGAAACCCCCACTCATACCAATCTTAATAAGGAAGTGTAACTTATGAGCTTAGCCAAAGTGAATGAACTAATCGCGGAACGAAAAGAACAGTATTTGGAACAATTGTTTACCATTCTGCGGCAAAAAAGCATCAGCACGCAAAATATCGGGATCCGGGAATGCGCAGACTTATTGCGAGAAATGATGGAAGGTATCGGAATTAAAACACGGTTGATGGAAACAAAAGGCCATCCAGTCATTTACGGCGAAATGATAAAAGACAAGGACGCATTTTCCGTTCTCATTTACGGGCACTATGATGTGCAGCCTCCAGACCCTTTGGATGAGTGGCTGTCTCCACCTTTTGAACCGACAATCCGTAACAACAAAATATATGCACGGGGTGCGGGAGATAACAAAGGGCAGCTGATGGCGCAGCTTCTTGCCGTCAAGACGTACCTGGACGCTTTCGGAGAGCTTCCGATTAATATTAAATTTATTTTCGAAGGCGAGGAAGAGCAGAGCAGCGCCAATCTTCCGGCTTTCATTCAGGAAAACAGTGAGCTTCTTAAAACCGACCTTGTCTATACGTCCGACGGACCATCCCATGATAGCGGCAGACCTTTGATTTTATTGGGTGTTCGCGGGGTGCTCAAGTTGGAGCTGATAGCTAAAGGCGCAGACTGGGATAACCATTCCGGCAATAAAGGCAACATTGTGCCTAACCCGGTTTGGAAGCTGATGGATCTGTTTCGAACGATGAGGGATGAGCATGGCCGGGTGCTGATCGAAGGCTTCTACGACCATATACTGCCTATCTCAGAAAAAGATACCCAACTGCTGAACGAAATGCCCTTTGATCGGGATCAAGTTGCCAAGCTGATCGGTTATGAGGGTTTGAATATGGATGGAGGCACCTATTACCGCAAACTAACCATGGAGCCTACATTCAATATTTGCGGGATACACAGCGGCTACACGGGAGAAGGAACCAAAACCATCATCCCTTCCAAAGCAACAGTCAAAATGGATATTCGGTTGGTGGCGGATCAGGACCCTCAAGATATTTTTGAAAAATTTTGCAATCATGTGAAGAAAGTTGCTCCGGATATCGAAGTGAAGTTTATGGGCGCGGTAAGTCCGTCAAGAACATCTGCCGAACATGAGCTTGTGCAGGTTGTAATTAAAGCGGTAGGTGAAGCCCATGAGCAAATTCCGATTGTTCAACCCAGTATGGGAGGAAGCTTGCCCGATTATATGTGGACCAAAACGTTGGGATTACCATCCATCGTCGTCCCTTATGCCAATTTTGACGAAGCCAATCATTCTCCGAATGAAAACATCGGTGTCGATTATTTCTTAAACGGCATTAAAAGCACCTGTCATGTCATTCATAAATTAGGGGCTTTTCACCAATCTGGTCAGAGGTAAGACATAAAATCAAAGCTTATAGAGCTCAGCCATATTCAGAATGTGACGTTGCAGCTCTTTTATCAATTCGGGAGGTTCAGTCACCGTCACCTGACTGCCGTAGCTCAGAATTTTCTGGATCGCTCGTTCCGTAGATGAAAAATGCGTGGTCAACGATAAGGTTCCGTTCGGGTTCACGATGACTTGGTCGAAACCGAACTCATCGCGAACCCGGGTTTTCACTTCCGGTTGAAACTGTAGAACCGCCTTCACTTTCATAAAATCGGCTTTGCTCATGAATTGTTGTTCGACATCTTGCAGCGTATAATCCCGACGGACAAATGTTTCCGGCAAAATCTTCAGCCGACTCATCCGGGACAGCCGAAACACACGAATATCCATTCGGGTCAGGCAGTAACCGTATACATACCAGACAAAGCCTTTCAGGAAAAGGCTCATCGGTTCCATCGTGCGTTCGGCTTCAATTCCTTTGTTGTCTAAATAAGTAAATCGAACTAATTGCAAATCTTTGATCGCCTGATGCATGGGCCCGATATGTTCTTTATCATTAGGTGTCGGTTGGAAATCGAGATCCACATAAACTTGATCTACAGCTTTCGCTTGAGCAGGCATCAAGGCGCCTATTCTTTCTAATAATCCGTCGATTTCGGAATGATCCGTCGCGGAGCGCACACCGCGCAAGGCTGAGATGATCGACGAAAAGTCTTCCAGGGATAAGACTTGTTTGTCCAAGCGATAGCCTGACATGATTTCATACCCTCCATCCGATCCAGCGAATGAAACAATAGGAATTCCAGCTTGATTGATAGCTTCCATGTCGCGATAGATAGTTCGCAAAGAAACCTCAAAGCGCTTGGCTAGTTCTGTAGCGCTGACGCGCGGTTGATTTAACAGTGTCATCGTAATTGCGAGCAAGCGATCCAGCTTCATGGGGAGGTCCTCCAAACCGAGAATCCTGCGATTGTGCATAATTAGACTTTATTATATTCTACACTCAAATGGCTGGAGCCTTCTTTACCCCTCTGGTGAATTAACAATAACGTCATGGGAATGAGCCTCTGCTTCAGCAAAATGAAGCAGTCGGGCTCCTTCCGCCGTTAGGGCGTTGATTTCTTGTTTGGAGAGTCTAATGAAGGGCTCTATGTACAAAGTTACTCTCCCCCGTTCACGCTTCAGCTTCCAGGTTCCAGCGACGAAGCCGTCGATGAGTATAGTCGATCGGATGATCCCGTTCGCGGTGAATACCCGACTGCGGTATGTCTCATCAATGATTCGACTGCGGTCCGCATAAGATAAGAGCATATTGTCGAACTCACCAAGGAATCGAGGCGCAGACGGCGTGTCGGCATCCGGCCGCGGAGCTTCGGGAAGGTCGAATAATTCCGAGCCCCGTTCGTCCAGGAATGTAACTAGCTGTGGACGAAGTGACTCGATGACTTCGCTCACGCGCGAAAGTCCTGACCACGTCTGAATGTCCTTGACAGTTGCCGGACCGAATGCGGCCAAATAACGCCTGATAATGCTCTTCGCTTCAGGCTGGGAGCACAGAGGCTTACCGAGCCATGCTTCCACCGATGTATGTGCAGCCTGGCCGCTTTCTCCCCACATCCCCCGCGGCGGTACTTGCACAAGCGGTACCAAATTCCGAATCGCAGCCGCAATAGCCTCCGAACTAAGATCGGGCCATTGTTCGCGTAGACGCTTGCCTAATTCGCTGAAAGTCAGAGGCTCGCTTTCAACCAGTTCCCGGCCGGCAGCAGCAAGCGCCTCAAGGTCTACCCCCTTGAGGTGCTTTCCATAGGTGCCGTTCAGGCTGCGGTCCATGACGGCCTGCAGCCACGGGCGCAGCTGCAGAGCATCGCGGGCAGAGACCAAGTGGAGGGTCGAACGCATCAGAGCCATACGCACAACCTTCCTTTCCCGGACAAGCCGGGACAGTTCTTCTTGCTGAAAGCCTTCCAGCCGAGACCACATACCGAAGTAAGGGGCGTTCGGGGCTTGCGCCTGCATACCGACCAGATTCTCGATGACCTCCAAGACCGGAAGCTTCACACGGCTCAGCAGCATTTGCCTTGCAAGCAGTGCACGATTCAAGACGCGAGAACTTAGTACTGTGGCTGGTTCTTCTCCGGTTGCAGATCCTTTGTTTCGCGTCTTTTTTACTGCATTCATGCTTACAGCCCCCCATCCTTTTTATCGATCTTCTTTACTTAGCTTAGCGGAAACTGCGGAAGAAAGCTTGAATGTCCGGAGCCAGAAGATCCGGCGCATCCATCGCAGCAAAATGGGTACCCCGTTCAAACTCCGACCATTGCACAATGTTCGTGTTATCGCGCTGTGCAAAGCGCTTCATCGATTTGAAATCATGTCCGAACACTGCCAGACCTGTCGGGATCGTATTCGGTCCTTGCGGTGCTTGTTCGTGGTTATGAGCATTCTCGTAATACAGGAGGGCGGAGGATTCTGCCGTATTGGTCAACCAATACAGGGTAACGTTCGTCAACAATGCATCCCGGTCAATGAAATCCACATGGTCACCGAAGCCGTTAAACAACTCGGCAATCCAAGCGAGCTGCCCCACAGGAGAGTCCGCAAGACCATATGAGAGCGTCTGTGGCCGGGTCGACTGGATCGAATTGAAGCCTGCCCGTTCATGGAAGTTTGCAAGGAATTGAAGGCGCTTTTGATCATCTTCAGATAGGTCTGCCATCTCTGCCGGATCGCCGGAAGGAAAGGAGAATAGCTGCAGTACGTGGACGCCGCGAAGGCCCTCCGGCTTCTGTATGCCCAGCTCCCGGGACACAAGCGCACCGCAGTCGCTGCCGTGTGCACCGTATTCTTCATATCCCAAACGTTTCATTAATGTATCCCATGCTTTCGCAATACGAGCAATATTCCATCCGGGTTCAAGGGCTGAGCCGGAGAATCCGAACCCTGGCACGGAAGGGATGATGAGATGGAATGCGTTAGCCGGATCGCCGCCATGATTGCGCGGATCGCTGAGCGGACCGATTAACTCCATGAACTCGACGATCGAACTAGGCCAGGCGTGAGTCAGCAGCAGAGGAAATGCGTCTGGTTCGGGCGAGCGGACATGCAGGAAATGTACTTGGGCACCATCAACTATTGTAGTGAACTGAGGGAATTCGTTCAGACGTGCTTCGTGTTTACGCCAATCGTACTCGTTCTGCCAGTAGGATGCCAATTCTTTCACATAATCCAGCGAAACGCCGTATTTCCAGCCTGCTCCCCTTAATGCATCCGGCCACCTCGTCTTGGACAGACGATATTGGAGATCATCCAGTTCTGCTTGCGCGACGGCGATACGAAACGGTTGAATTTCTGCTATTACCGCGTTTGAAATTTGATTTGAAGTAGTCATTTGATTTTCCTCCTCGAATGGTGGGTGATGTTTATCTTGCTTACACTACTTATATTAGACCATGCACCCTGACAACATTATGTCAGGGTGCAAACGGCAAAAAAATTATTTTTGCCCAACATTTACAAATAGATTTTAAAATGGTCATATGATATAAATCGTATGGACAAGATAATATATTTGATTGAAGGGGAAAAAATGAAAAAATTAAGTTTTATTCTATTGGCTGTTCTTCTTGTTCTCACAGGATGTTCACCAAACGCGTTACTTGTTGCCGAATCGTTTAAGAAAACGATGGATTTGTCTTCTTATGAGTCCAAAACGAACATTTCATTATCCGGTCATTTTCCGGCTGTTCCAATGGATGAAAAAATCAAGCCAGTTTTAGATATTTTAAAAGAGGGGATCGTCATCGATACTCTCCAAAAAAATGCACAGGAATCACACACGGTCATTTCAGCAAACAACCCTGCTTCTATTCTTGGCAGCGAATTATGGCCTTACCAAACAGCTCCTTCATTTGATTTATACATGAAAGGAAATGGGCTATATCTGAAGTCTTCCGTGGATAAGAAATTTTTGGCTCTTCCCTCCCAAGCCGCAAATGCTCCAGACAGCATGGCAAGCGAGAAAATAAAACAAATACTGAAAGCTTTCATAAATCAATATGATTATAATGCACAGCATCTTGAAAAAATAGGTTCAGAAAAGGTTACACTCCCCAATGGAAGCGTCTTGGATACAACCCACATCCGGATTAGCCTTGACATGCAGGAAGCAATGGATATGGCCGCATATACGCTTGATAATTTAAGCCGATTTGAAGGATTGAAAGACCTTCCGTCATTGCTTCCGACCCTTGGAGGAGCTCAGGGAGCAGTGGATTTGGCCGGGATCAAAAATAATCTATCCGATATGGCAAAGCAAATCAAAGCTTCGAATGTAGCGGATTTGAAAGCAAGCGGATTTGACGCTAAGCTTTCGCTAGATTTATGGATAGATAAAGATAACCAAATCTCCCAAAACGAGACCAACATCTATTTCAAACTACCGAACGAAACTACGCAGCAAAGCGGCAGTTCCAATCAAGCAGATTTAAACCTGACCATACGGAATCAAATCTGGAATCAGAACAAGAATCTTGATATCCAGTACCCATCCGAAGGAATCATAGTAAATTCGGAAAACATTAAAAAGGATATCAAGCTTTTGAATTCTTACGATAAATCCAGCCCAATTCGTTTCCTGGCCAAGGATGAATTGTTGATGCAAGCCGCACCTTTTGCCGACGTTCCCAGTTTTGACTGGGCTTTTGAGCCAGTGACCATGTTACACCAAATGAACATTATTAATGGTTATGAAAATAACGAGTTTAAACCAGATCGCAATATTACCCGTGCGGAATTTATTAATATGGCAGCGAACGCCTTGGGTTTAAAGCCTGTCTCTGCCAATCTTTCCTCCTTCAAGGATAATAATCAAATTCCCAATTGGGCCACCCAATCCGTTCAGACAGCTGTGCAGGCCGGTCTGATCGATGGTTATGAAGATGGCTCACTTCGTCCAAACCAGCCGATTTCTCGTACCGAGATCGTCGCTATTTTGGCAAAAGGATTTCATCTTCCTGTCACCTCTAATTATTCCTTAACATATACCGATCAGAATGCCATTCCTAATTGGGCGGTGAACTATGTGCGATCCGCTGCCACCAAAGGTTTGGTGGATGGGTATGAGGACGGAAGTTTTGCTCCAAACAGACCAGCCAAAAGATCCGAAGTGGCATCGATCCTTTATAAATCCATAATGATGGATTGACTTACGGGGATCAACAGTGAACGGAGAAAGGCTATTGAGTAAACTCAATAGCCTTTCTCCCATTTTTATCCATGTCAGACACTTTTTACTTGGACAACTTCAATCATATTCATTTCCCTTTACCCCCATAGTAATTCCCTTAACACAGAAACAACCATGTCGTGATCTTCCTCACCCGGCAGTCCCGATACCGTGATGGTACCTACAATGCCTTCATTTTCCAAAAGTAACGGAAAAGCGCCGCCTTCTGCCTTATAATCATTCGGGTTGAGGCCGGAGACTTCTACCGTTGAACCGGTCGATTTCAGAAATACGTGCATATAATAGGAGCTATGGCCGAAATGATGGGCGACGTTATTTTTCCATGACACCCATTCATCGTTATGAGAAGATTTGCCGTCCATTCTGCTGTAAAATAACAACTCGCCGTTTCTTCGAATGTCGACGACGATTGATTTGTCCTCACGCATCGCTTTTTCAATAATCCTGTTCCCAACTTTGTAGGCGGTCTCATTCGTGAAAACGGAAAACTGGAGATCAGCTTCTTGCTGTAACAAAGTCTGTAATAAAGCGTTGTATTGGTCCAGATGGAGCACTTCCTTTTCCAGTAAAATAGTGGTTCCTGTTTGACATTATACACGCAAATAGCCGTTTTAACGAGCGAGTGGTTTTATCGAATAAAGTCCAAGTGGACCCCACATTTAAATCATCGACCATTACGACAACATTTCACTGTAAAACGCTAGTTTGACGCCTGGTTGGATGCCTGATTCATACTGTATGATAAATTTGCTTCTCTTGTGTCCAAGTTAAATGTATCTCCAGGGGATAGAAAATAAAATTTGCCGCCTGTAGTATTCATATATTCGTTGTCATAAATGGCCACATAACTGTTCCCTATTACTTCAAAGTTTGTTCCCTGAACCACGATGGCCGTTCCTTCGTCAATTCCAATACCCAGCAGCTCCGGTTGAGCGGAGATAACTTCAACAAGATCAAAATGACGGTTTCGCCGTATTAAATGTTGATCAATCGTGACGTTTTCCAAGAAACCCAGGCCCTCCACATGGTCCCCCATTAGAATGGTGTTTGTTTGAGTATCTCCCCTTACCATATAGGATCCTTGGATTGTCGCACCCGCAGAAGTTCCGCCAATAACACCTCCTCGGCCAAGAAGAGCGTTCAATTCCTGATGAACTTTCGTATGCAGGTAGGCGTCAGCAAGCCTCCATTGTCTTCCACCCGAAAACCATACTGCATGAGCCAATTTTATTGGGGCGGCGAACTCCTCCGTATCTGCCAAATTTCGATCGTAAGTGTGAAGGATGGTGATATTGGTTGCTCCAGCTTGTTCAAAAGCGATTAAATCCTTCCCTTTATTGGCTACAAGGTTCTCTTCTTGAGCCGTAGGAATCACAATGATCGAAGCTTGCGTACCGCCTGCCAATTCTATAAACCGCTCAATCACATCCGAATGTAAGCGCCCCCCGCCAGCAATAACCAAAGAACCGTTTAACAAACCTTTTGAATTCATACACATCATCTCTCCCCTCTTCATATATCACATTCTATCACAACTTTATTGGGTCCTATCTCGGATTATCAGATTATTCGGTATAATCAGCCAGATTCTCCAGAGTGGACCTCAAACCAACATCGTGATCTTCCTTCCGTATTCCTTCGGGTACGTTCTCACAAACAATGGTAACCTCGGTGCCTTCCGGAACGGCAGCTAAGGTCCATGTCATGATCATCTCTCCCGCGAAAACGGGATCCTCGGAATCGAATTCTACTAACTGTACAATCCGCTCGTTTGGAGCGAACTCCAAGAATCTCCCTTTGACAACGTCAGCATGCTCCGAAGTTTTGCCTTGCGTTGAATGGTCCTTTCCGACATAAGTTAGGGACATTCGATAGGCTCCGCCGGCTTGAGCATCGAACTCGTAGATATGTCCTTTCATACCCTTCGGTGGAAGCCACGAAACCAGAGCCTCCGGGTCCACGAATGCCTTATAGATCGTTTGCGGTGATGCCTTGATGACTCTCGAACCAGAGTCAGTTCTTTTCTTGCTTGATGGATTTGTCATAACTTCAAACCTCCCAGCTATCTAAAAAATTATTATTTGGAATCAACAACAAAAATATTGCCGAAGAAATTTCCAGCTATGAAAGCAGACCTGCATTATCGAAGTATTGCACAATAGTCCTCTTCCAAACGATCACTCTCCTATCCTATACAAACTCTAAGCGCAAAAAAAGTTCCCGCACCAGGAACTTTTTTTCAGATACAACTCAGACGTTATCATGCATATGGCGGATTTTGGTGATGGTCCTTAAGTGGTGCCGGACGTGACTGTGCATCATTTTCATAAGTCGTCCTGCTGTTTCATGCTTTCCTGAGACAACTACAAATCGATTCATCGCATCGGGCAGCTGTTTGCACATTTGAACGATGTGATTCCTTACCGCTTTAAACAGTTCAACTTCGGCTCCAATCGATCTGATCTTGTAATCCAGTCCATCAGACCATGCATCCTGTGAAAAGGAATTCCCGATATAACTTCGACCGCTCTCCGACAGGGCAAATTTGAGCTTATGCATCGTAATCAGCTCCATGTCGACCAGGTGAAGGACGTTCTGACGAATGCTCCACTTGCCCGCTGACAAAGACGCATCGAGATCTTCTTCAGACAAACCCTTTATCGCATTCTCCAATTCACTTGGACCTTGAGCGTACAGTTGAAGAATCTCATCATTTGTGAGGAAAAGCTCTTCCCAATACACCACTGTATACCCATCAATCACAGGAACAATGAGATTACAAATAAAGCCCGGGTCCTCTTTAATCCTGTAATTATGGATGCCGCGCTGGATTAAAGATGACAATGTTTGTTGGACAGAATGAACTCCGATGTAAAAAGAGTCGCCGGAATTAGGACTATGCACAACAGTGTCGAGCCATTTTTTTGTCTGGCTGGGGATGTTGAAGTTTGATTCCGACAATGCGACCAAATATCCCGGCTGTATGGACATCAAAACGGCATGATCCATCTCTTCTACTAACGTCCACCCCAAGTTTCGGGTAAAATAAGCAACAGATTCGCTAATTGTTTTTACTTGCAAATGAAGCTTTGCTTTGTTCGGCATAGAGAAATTCATCGCCTCCTACTTTTTGGCAGCGCGATAAGCCTCTATATACTGTGCAGCTTTCTTGGCTACCAAACTGTAATCGCCTGTTCGGGCAGCCTCGCTGGTCAAATCCGAGCCAATTCCTACGGCTACAACTCCCGCTTGAATCCATTCGGCCAGATTGCTGAGCGATACGCCGCCTGTCGGCATAATGTTCGCTTGCGGCAGCGGGCCTTTGATCGCTTTGATCATGGCCGGGGAGTACAGATTCCCCGGGAACAGCTTTACGATATCCACGCCCAGCTCCAGCGCGGTCTGGATCTCTTGAATCGTCATGCACCCCGGCATGACGGGGACTCGATAACGGTTGCACAGCGCAACCGTTGCCGGGTTCAAAGACGGGCCGACGACGAACTCGGCCCCACTGAGAATCGCGGCGCGTGCCGTCTCCGGATCGAGCGCCGTGCCGACGCCGATGATCGCATACTTCGCCGCGTCCTGCGCTGTGCTCGAGTAGCGCTTCGCAAGCTCCTCGATTGCGCGCAGCGCAAAAGGAACGGTCATCGTCACTTCGATGACCTTAATGCCCCCGGCGATGGCCTGCTCCGCCATGGCCACGACTTCCTCAGGCGTCTCGCCGCGCAATACGGCGACGACTCCTTCATTACTGATTTGCTGGATTAGCTTGATTTTTTTCATAGGTCATCTGCCTTTTTATACAAATTTAACGTTCAATATGATTAACGTCATTAAGAACCGCTTCCACTTGCTCCCATGTGGGAATTCCTTCCCAATCGCCTTCCATCTGGATGACCATCGAGCCAACCAGATTGCCGATGCGAACGGCCTCCGGATAAGGGTATCCTCTCAGCAAGCCAACAAGAAAACCGGCACAAAAGCCATCGCCTGCCCCTACCGTATCTACAACATGCTCCACGCGGAAGTAAGGAACCGCCGTTACACTATCTTTATCTATAACGTATGTTTCATCGTCTCCGCCTTTAACAATTGAAACCGCCGTCAGGTTGCGGAGCTTGGCTACGATCTCATTCCAATCCTCCGTTTGATATAAAAGCTTCAGCTCATCCAGGCCCGGCAGGAAAATATCCGCTTCTTTCGCCATTGCCAAAAGCACGGGACGCGCTTCCTCGATGCTCCAGAGCTTGAGACGAAGGTTCGGGTCAAAGCTCACTTTCACGCCATGGCGGCGTGCCAGATGCATGGCCTCAATCACTGTCGCTCTGCAGGTTTCGCTAAGCGCAGCCGTTATTCCGGTAACATGCAAAATTTTCGCTTGCGCAATATAGCTTTCGTCCAGATGCTTCGGTGCCATTCGGCTTGCTGCCGAGTTTTTGCGATAATAATAAACCGATGTTTTGCCCATTAGCACTTCACGCATCATGAGTCCTGTTGGCGCTTCAGGTGTCAGGGCAGCTCGCGAAACATCGACGCCTTCACCGCGTATTGTTTTGAGGATCCTTCTCCCCAGCGGATCATGGCCAAGAAGCCCAAACCAACCGGCACGTCGACCGAGTCGGGCCACACCGATGGCAACATTGCTTTCCGCTCCGCCAAACAACTGATGCAGTTGAGAGGAGTACTCCAGCCCTTTACCGCTCGCGGGCATCATCAATGCCATCGTTTCACCAAATGTTAACAGCTCAGGCTGAAGCATTTGCGGTTGTATAGCTTGGGTCTCTTGCTTGGTTTGGACGGCTTGGTTGGCCTGTGTGGCTTGGCTAGCTTCCACATTTTGCTGGTCTGGTTGATTATGCACGTTTTCCATTATCTCGCCATCCATCCGCCGTCCACACAAAGAACGTGGCCGTTCATGTAGTCAGAAGCCTTCGATGCCAGATAAATGGCCGCTCCCTGTAAATCCTCTGTTGTTCCCCATCGTGCTGCGGGAATTCGAGCAAGAATAGACGCACTGCGTTCTTCGTCTGCCCGTATAGCCGCCGTATTATCTGTAGCCATATAGCCCGGAGCTATTGCATTCACATTAATTCCTTTGCCTGCCCATTCGTTGGCAAGCGCCTTCGTTATTCCTGCAATCGCATGCTTCGACGCTGTGTAGCCGGGAACATTAATGCCGCCTTGAAAGGTAAGCATCGAGGCAATATTAATGATTTTGCCGCTGCCGCGTTCGATCATGTGTCTTCCAAGCAGTTGGCTGAGGAAAAAGGCTGCGTTCAAGTTCAAATTCAGCACATCGTGCCAATCCTGAGCAGCATGATCCGCTGCCGGTGTACGTCTGATAATGCCCGCGTTATTGACCAATATATCGATATGCCCGAGCTTCACCAGCGCTTCTTGCACGACACCCTCCAGCTTGCTTTCATCGCCGAGATTCGCAACAATCGTATGCGCCTTCCGCCCAAGACTTTCTATTTGCTTTTGCACCTCACGGCTTCCATCATTGCTTGTAACTACCGCGACATCTGCTCCCGCACCTGCCAGTCCAAGCGCTATACCGCCTCCCAAACCTTTGGATCCTCCCGTAATCAGAGCTGTTTTCCCGGTTAGATCAAACAATTGAATCGACACCTTTACCCCACTCCCTTACAAATTGAAACGCTTAAATGATATGTTCATTATAGTCCAAGAAAATCGAATGTGCCAGTGAAACAATATGCTGCAAGCCTGCGTCTAATTGGATAATAACTGGAAGCTCATTTGAATTCCAAAGGAGAAGGGTCGAATGAAAATTGCACAGAAATTAGCAGTGGTCTTGTCGGTAGTTTTTACAATGGGATCACTCGGCCATCATGCGCCTGCAGTTGCAGATTCGCCAGCAGTTGCTTCAACCAATTCGATATACGAAAAAGCTGAAAAAATCATCATCCGCTCAGCCACCGAACCGCGCTTACAGGCGCCTATGAACACCCTGATGACTCCGTCACCCCAAACCTTTGAAATTGATTTTCCCGAATCCATGGATCAGGCTTCAGTTGAGACCCAGCTTAAGGCTCATGGGACTGAACGAAATCCATCCAGAGCTCCAGCATTGCAGTGGGAGTTTAATTGGAGAAGCACCTCCCATCTAGAAGCCAAGGTTACACCTAGCTCTTTTCCATCAGGAACCTATATTCTAGGTGAATATCAATTGAATGTAAATAACTCTTCTACCCTCAAAGGCGACCTTATAAGCGGAGCGCCTGTTTTGAATTTGATCGTTCAGAACCCTTTTCAATTGTGGCGCTATTCACTGGACGGTAAACAAAGAGAACTGCTGTCTACAGTAGATAATTTGTACTCTTTGCGTATGCTCGGGAATCAGGATCGCTATTTTCTGGCAGTCCGCTCTGGTGCATATTGCGAATGTGATGCATATCTTGAAGGGCTGTACGGACTGTATGATCAATCAAATAAGCAGTTGATTCGCTATCCTGTTCATTTGTACACGACCTATGTCGGTAAAGGAGACTTTGTCGTGGACCGGCGGGGATTTTTTTATGAGCAGCCAAGTGAAGGTATTCAGATTCCGCAAAGCGATACGGCCAAAAGGATTCAAGTAAAAGGATACGTTCACGGAGCCGATTTATCCAAGGACGGCAAATATGTTCTGATGGCCATTGGGGAGGAAACGCAGGAAAAGGATTTTTCCATTGCTATGTATTCTTTGGAAAATGATACGATCCAAGTCCTGGCTGAAAAAGTCGCAGGCTGGGTACCAACTGATCTCGCTATGGGCGGACGTTTGCCGATTCAATTTGTGGATGATGGAGATAAGGTGTATTTTGTACTCCAGGAACGAGGGACTTCTCAGGAAGTACGTTATGCTTATTCATGGAATGCCGACACCATTCAAGATTGGAATCCTCCGATCCCAAAAACCACCTGGTCCGTCTTTAGCGCTTCAAGCGATCATGTGTTTCAATACTATTCCGATGCCGGAATTTACCGGGATAAGAATTTGATTATGGATGCACAAAAGCTTCAATTGGCTGACAGTCATTGGTTAAATGCCACACACAGCATGGCTTATCTAAGTTATGAAATCGAGCATACTGCAAACAAGCAATTTACGACTTCACTTCAGCTTTTTAATGCAGATAATTTGCAGCAAAAAGCTTTATACACAGGGTTACATACCGAATCTCGTTTATTGGGAAGCAGCCCTGACGGACAGTGGATTTATGTCAATGCCAGACAACCCGGAATCGGTACTGCATTGCCTCCGGATTCGTTCGGTCAAGGAGATGGCAAATTACTTGCTCCTGTGAATTCTGATAGTTCATTGCCAACTGCTGTTTACATGGATGACAAGAAGTTAAATCTCATTTTGCCCGTGATCATTGAAAATCATCAGCTCTACCTTCCACTGAGAGCAGTCATGGAAGCTGGCGGATGGCATATTACCTGGAATTCGAAGCGAAAGGAAGTTACTGGTAAAAAGAACATACTCAGGGATCGCGAATTTACCTTCCTGATCGATGGAATAACGGGAACTTTTAACTCGAAAACCGGCATTCTTCCCATTGCTCCCAAATTGATCGACGGCACAACTTATCTCTCTGCTGGCATTTTACAAATGCTTGGCATGAAGCTGGAGTGGGATGATAGTAAAAAGGTGCTTTTCATTTCAGACCTTCCTGGAGCCGGGGGCATCAGTTACTCGAACGGAACCCGGTATGAGGGGCAGCTTAGCGGGGATACTGCCAATGGAGTCGGCAAGCTGTTTGGACCGGAAGGCCAGCTCATCTATGAGGGTATGTTCGCGAATGGAAAGTATCATGGTCAAGGTAAGCTGTATGATCTCAACGGTAAATTGCAATATGCCGGCACATTCACAGATGGACAACAAGGATAAAGCGATGTACACATTGAAAAAAGGGTTGAGCAGAGAAGCTTTTTCTGCTCAACCCTTTTCCTAAGATTATCTTAAAAGCCGGTTGCCTCAGCCGCAGACAGCTCTTGCTGAAGCTCACCATGGATTAGCGTGTTCGAGCCTATTACGTTACGGACTGCAAGGCTATATGGTTTCCCTTCGGTATCTGTGATTGTACCGCCTGATTCCTGGATCAGCAGCGCACCCGCTGCGATATCCCAGGAATTGAGGCCGATTTCCCAAAAGCCGCTTAGGCGTCCATCAGCCACATAAGCAAGATGAAGCGCAGCTGAACCGGCTGAACGGATATTGCGGACTTTAGGCGCGATCGATTGAATGCCCTTCAGGTTTATTGGTAAAGCCGTATTGCGGTCCGAAGGAAATCCGGTAGCGATAAGACTGTTGGACAGCTTATCATCTGCGGAAACCTGCATTTTTTTACCGTGAACATAAGCTCCTTTTCCCTTTTCCGCAACGAACAGCTCATCGCTTGAAGGGTCGTACACGACGCCTACGATAACCTCCCCTTTATAAGCAAGAGCGATCGAAACGGTATAAAAAGGGAACCCGTGAATAAAATTCGTTGTTCCGTCGATGGGATCGACAATCCATAAATATTCGGCATGGCTCACATTCTGCAAGGCCAAGGCTGAAGCTGCCGGCCCCGGCTCCACGCCCTCTTCACCCAAAAAAGAATGCTGTGGAAAATGGGTCATGATCAACTTGCGAATCATCTTCTCCGATCCCTTATCTACCTCGGTTACCAGATCCTGAGAAGAATATTTAACATCAATGCTGTTGAAATCCCCCAGCTTGCTCTTAATCCATTGTCCCGTCTTGGCTGCAGTATTAATGGCGACTGCCGTATAGCTTTTACCGCCTACCACATAAGGTTCCTTGTTAACATTTTCCATTTATATCCACTCTTTCTTTGCTCATTCATTATTTCACTATTTTAGTATAAAGAATTATACGCCTTTCTTGCTACGTAGTTTCACCCAAAAATCGTAGGTGTCTGGCACAAAAAAGAAAAGATCCCTCTTGTCATATAGACAGAAGGATCTTTGTTGGATGATTGCTAGATTCCCATAATATTGTAGCCGCCATCAACATAGATGACTTCACCGGTAATACCTCTGGATAAATGGCTCATCAAGAACATGGCCGTATCGCCAACCTCAGCGGTTTCCGTCGTTTTGCGCAAAGGCGCTTTTTCCTCTACTTGACGAAGGATCGAGTTGAAATCCTTGATCCCTTTCGCTGCAAGGGTACGAATCGGACCGGCGGAAATACCGTTTACCCGCACGCCGAATTGTCCCAGATCCGCCGCCAAATAGCGTATGCTTGCTTCCAGCGCTGCTTTGGCAACGCCCATGACGTTGTAATTCTTCATGGCACGCTCGGCACCAAGGTAGGTCATCGTCATGATGCTGCCGCCCTCTGTCATAAGCGGATACAGGCGCTGAGCCACAGCTACGAGCGAATATGCGCTAATGTCGTGAGCTAGTGCAAATCCATCACGGGAGGTATCGACGAACAGCCCGTCCAATTCTTCGGTCTTTGCGAACGCGATGCTGTGTACCAAGCCATGCAAGACACCGAACTGCTCTTTAACGATGCTTGCAAGCGTCTCGATTTCAGCATCAACCGTAACATTGCAGGGCACCAGAATGGAGCCCGGGATCGTGTCAGCCAGCTTGCGGACGCGTTCCTCCACACGTTCATTTTCATAAGTAAAAGCTAGATTAGCTCCCTCAGCAGCCAGCGATTGAGCGATTGCCCAAGCGATGCTGCGGTCGTTGGCAACACCCATAACAAGTATATTTTTCCCAATTAACAGTTCACTCATTAGAAATAAAAGTCCCCTTTCGACATCGGTATGTATTTCGGACATATCCAATCTCCAAAGTACCCCATTTAGCCAAACATTTCAAGCATCAAAAGTACTTTTTGGAAATCGACCGATCCTTTAAGAGGTCCTATATTTCAAAGGAAGCTTGCGATAGCGGAATCACATCTTTATGGCGACTGCAATCTTCCATAAGCCTAAGCAGTGCCTGGTCCTTCATTTTTGCTTCGATCATGATATCCAGATTAGGTGTAACTGCAGCAATATCACGCAAGAAGGCTAAAAGCGGTACAGCTTCTACATAATCTGCGTGGCTTCTTGGTTCCTTTTCGCTTTTTGGGCTGGAGGCGTGGATTTTCGGTGGAAGTGCAGGTGCAGCGCCGACTGGTTGATCCGAATTAACGGAATTCAGCCATGTTTTCTGGATTCTCGGCCAAAGCTGCACGGCTTCTTCCCCATCATTGTTAACTTGATGATGGTGAATATCCAAGACCATGGGTGCACCTACTCTCTCTGCTATTTCGACTGTTTCCATGGCTGTGAAGGTTTTATCATCATTTTCCAAGGTGATTCTCTTTTGAATCTCCGGACGGAGCTTCCTGAATTGAGTGATAAACTGCTCACCCGCCTTCTCCTTATCCCCATAGGAACCGCCAATATGAATGTTGCATTTGGCTTCCGGACCGAGTCCCAAAGCATCCAGCATAGCTGCATGTCTCTCCAGATCAGCTATGGATTTGTCCAAAACATCGGGCCTGTGGGTGCTGAGCACGGTGAAATGGTCGGGATGAAAGCTGATCCTCATCTCGTTCTGCTTGGCGTAGTTTCCCACCTCTTCAAATTCTGCGGTCAACTTAGCAATAGGATCCCAATCCTCCAAAAGGTCATGTCCGATCAGAGGAATTAATTTGGAGGATAAGCGGTATACTTGAATTTCGTAAGCCCGATTATGTCTGAGGAGACGCAGGGTGTTGTGCAGATTTTCAGCTCCAATGCGCTCCAGCTTGCGAATCGCGGCTTCCCGGTCGGCCAGCTTGCTGAAGTTAGCTACAGTCATCATTTTGGAGGGAGAAGCGTTGTTGACTAGAGTTGACATAGCTACATACCCCAAGCGAACAATCATACTTCTCTGCCTCCTGTTCTTTATTTCCATTATAACCAAGAGGAAGGACATCTATGTTTCCATGTAGAGAAGGCTTACTGCGGCAGTAGTCGCAGCTGAAAAAAAAGCCTGTGACTTATCAGTCTCAGGCTCAGTCTTGTGTATTTAACTTGTCCTGTCCGGCAAAAAACATTTCATAGGCCAGCGCGGTTTGCACCTTGGCTTCTTCCTCAGTCAGCTTGCGGACCAGCTCCATTTCAACGGCTGTCACTTCTTCGCCTTGAAAATTGATTTCAGCAATGGACGCCGAGATTTTGACGATGGCTATTGCTTCGTTAAGCGGTGTGTAGGCTATAACCATTTGCCCGGTTGGATATACGCGGAACCCGCTTTTGACCATTTTACAGCGGCCGTACTCGAGCAATTCATACAGCTCCTGCTCGGACTTGAATTTGCACACGGAATTGAATTCAGTCTGAAATCCCACGGTTATCACTCCACTTCAAACGTGTATTGGATCTTTTGCTTTTCCTCATGCCGCTGCAAAGCCAGCTCAATCAAATTGTTCAACAGCTCGCTGTAAGGCTTACCCGTTTCTTTCCACAGCTGCGGGTACATGCTGAAAGGCGTGAAGCCCGGCATGGTATTGATTTCATTAATATAAATTTTCAAATCCTGTTTACGCAGGAAAAAATCCACCCGGGACAGACCGCTGCCGTCGATAGCCTGGAAAGCGCGTATGGCCATATCCCTAAGTCCCTCAGCAACTTCTGCAGGAATTTCCGCAGGGATGACCATCGCTGATTTACCATCCATATATTTGGCTTTGTAATCATAAAATTCATTAGACGAAACAATTTCACCTGGCACGGATGCCTGCGGTTCCTCGTTGCCAAGAACGGCTACTTCCACTTCGCGAGCGTCAATAAATTCCTCAACGATGACTTTGCGGTCATACTGGAAGGCAAAAGCTATCGCGCTCAGCAGCTCGCTTTGATTTCTGGCTTTCCCCACTCCAACGCTGGAGCCCAAATTAGCTGGTTTGACAAAACACGGGTAACCGACCACAGTTTCAATCTCCATGAGATGAAACGTCCTGTTCTTCTCCCACTCGCTTCGGGTAAAATGACGGAAAACGCATTGAGGGAGGCCCTCCTGCGCGAATATCTTCTTCATCATAACTTTGTCCATGCCGACCGCAGACGCCAGCACACCGGCTCCTACATAGGGAATATCCGCCATTTCCAGCATGCCCTGAATGGTCCCATCTTCACCAAATGTGCCATGCAGCAGCGGAAATACAATATCAATGGAGCCTACCTCGGACGACGATCCGGTCGAAGACGAGATTGCCGCTCTTTCTTGCCCTCCAAAGATCGGAGTTAGCACTGCACCTGTCCCTTCGGCTAATGCATGGCTTTCCGCAGCGGTTTGGCTGAACGTAAGTGCTTCCTTCAAGTCAACAGGTTCCTGAAGCTTGGCCCCGCTTCTCCAGCCTCCTTCCTTCGTTATGTAAAAAGGTATAATCTCGTATTTGTTAAAATCCATAGCTTTGATTACCGCAAGAGCGGTTTGCAGAGATACATCATGTTCTCCGGACTTTCCTCCATAGATCAGTCCAATGCGTATTTTGCGGTTCATAGGTACCTCCGTTATTAAGTTACATGTTATCTGCAATCCTTACAAAAGCATAACGAGTTTGCGCGGTCCAGGCCGGTGAATCGCGATAATCCCAGTATCGGCCCCTGCTGTTATACGTATGAGCATTCACTAACGGCTCTCCATTCGCATCCGAACCGATAACAATGGTATTATGTTGAAAGCGGCCGTCGCCATCCCAGTCATAGCTGATCATATCGCCGGCTTGAAGCTGCTGGGCAGAAGAAACCAGCATGCCTTGAAGTCCCTTGCGGCTTGAGGAAACATACGACTGAAGAGAGTGGGCAATTGCCCAGCTATAGCTCCAAAGCTCAGTAGCGCCTTGTTTGCCGGAGTACCACCAGCCCGATCCTCTTTTCCCAGTATAGTTCATGGGGGCACCGCCTGCATAGAGGCACTGAGAGACGTAGTTCGTGCAGTCCACAGGAAATTCCAGATACTTGGGGTTAGGCCGGCTCCACCAGGTTTCCGCATATTGAACGACCCTGGCACGGTCATAACGTATGCTTCGTGGAAGTGTTTCTTCATTATTGAGTATACTATAATTTATATAAGGAATCGAAGGCATTCTATAGGGGTCGGACACAGCTTGTTCGGATGAATGAATAAGCGCTTCTCCCGTTGGTTGGAATGCTTCTTTTTCCGAAAACCGGGCTTCGCTGCTGCTTACCCGCCATTTGCCCTTGTTAAATCGGAGTGTAACACACTCAAGTTCTATTCGTTCTTCCGTATGCTCAATTTGCTTGATTTCATAGCGAAAAGTTCGATGAAGCTCTATATAGGCTACAGCTTGGCCTTCCTTTTCTTGCACCCCGGTCAGTCGGAGTTTGGTTTCGCCGCGCAAGGGCTTTACTCCGCGATAACGGTGAATCGAGGCTGTTTGCAGCAGTTTGGCATGCTGGCTATCTACATATCGGCTGTCATCTACGACAGCTATGAGCGGGTTAACGGAGCCTTCAATTTCCGCCTGATTTTTGGCGTTGACATAGTTGTAGAGCGCTTTTTTCCAAATCATGCCTTTGTCCTCCCAAGCCGCAACAATTTGATTCAATATATGTGAAATCAAGAGGAAAAATGATTGAAATTCGTCTTTACGCAAGCTCTGCAAACGAGTATACTTAAATTATAGAAATTATGAAATTAAGTTTCATCTGATGAAATTTTTCATGAAGCTTATCATCATAAGATTATAAAGGAGGATTTGCCATGTCCAAAGATGCATATTCCGTACGTAAGCAGTTAAATGTCGGAAACAAGCCCTACTATTATTACAGCCTTCCTGAATTTGAAAGCCAGGGCCACGGCAAAATCAACAACCTTCCATTTTCCATTAAAGTGCTGCTCGAAGCAGCCGTTCGTCAATTTGATGACAGAGCGATCACCCGTGAGCATGTGAAGCAAATTTCGGGTTGGGCTGACGGTATTGACAGCAATAAGGAAATCCCCTTTATTCCAGCGCGTATCGTGCTTCAGGATTTCACCGGAGTTCCCGTCGTTGTTGATCTTGCCGCCATGCGAGCCACAATGGGCCGTGAGGGTGGAGAACCTAAACGGATCAACCCGCTTGTTCCGGTTGACTTGGTCATTGACCACTCTGTTTCCGTAGATGCTTTTGGAACCATGGATGCTCTTGAAACCAACATGGATTTCGAGTTTGAGCGCAATGAAGAGCGGTACCGCTTCCTGCGTTGGGCGCAAACTGCTTTTGATAATTTCCGCGCCGTTCCTCCGGCTACCGGTATCGTGCATCAAGTTAATCTGGAGTACCTGGCTTCCGTTGCCGCTACCAAAGTGGTCAATGGCGAGACGGAAGTGTATCCGGACTCTCTCGTAGGAACAGATTCCCATACCACGATGATCAATGGTCTCGGAGTAGTGGGCTGGGGTGTAGGCGGTATCGAGGCTGAAGCAGGAATGCTGGGTCAACCCCTTTACTTCGTAGCCCCTCAGGTGGTAGGCTTCAAGCTGACCGGCAGCCTCTCCGAAGGCACAACTGCTACAGACCTGGCTTTAACCGTTACCCAAATTCTTCGTAAAAAAGGCGTTGTCGGCAAATTCGTTGAATTTTACGGCAGCGGACTCAGCAATATCAGCCTTTCCGACCGCGCGACTGTGGCTAACATGGCTCCTGAATATGGTGCAACCGTCGGCTTTTTCCCGGTAGATAATGAAACTTTGAAATACCTGAGAGGCACCGGCCGCGAGGAAGAACAAGTTGCTCTTGTTGAAGCTTATTACAGAGCACAAGGCATGTTCCGTACCGACAGCACTCCGGATCCTGCTTTTACGGAAACAATTGAACTGGATTTATCCACAGTTGTTCCAAGCTTGGCAGGTCCAAAGCGTCCTCAAGACCGTATTGAGCTGACTGCGATGAAAGAATCCTTCAACTCCATCATCCGGACGCCTATTGATAAAGGCGGATATGGATTGACTGAAGAAAAAATCGCTGAGGTTGTAGATGTGAGCTATGCCAATGGCGATACTGTCAAAATGGGCACAGGTGCCGTGGTGATTGCTGCGATTACTTCCTGTACCAACACCTCGAACCCAAGCGTTATGATTGGGGCAGGACTTATTGCCAAAAAAGCGGTTGCCCGCGGCCTGAGAAAACCTGCTTTTGTGAAAAGCTCCATGACTCCAGGCTCCTTGGTAGTCACTGAATATTTGAAAAAGGCGAATCTGCTGGAATCCCTTGAAGCTCTCGGCTTCCATATTGCGGGTTATGGCTGCGCCACTTGTATCGGAAACTCCGGACCGCTGCCTGATGAAGTCAGCAAAGCCATTGTCGACAACGATATGACCGTTGCTGCCGTGCTCTCCGGTAACCGCAACTTTGAAGGCCGTATCCATGCACAAGTCAAAGCCAATTACCTGGCTTCTCCACCACTGGTTGTTGCTTATGCGCTTGCTGGAACCGTCAATATTGACATGGCAAACGAACCTATCGGCTATGATCAAAACAATCAACCCGTTTATCTGAAAGATATTTGGCCTACCAACCTTGAAATCCAAGAAGCGCTTGGACTGGCTATGAGTGCTGACATGTACCGTGATAAATACAAAAACGTATTCCGCGCCAATGAGCGCTGGAATGAAATTTCGATCCCGGAAGGTCAGCTTTATGAGTTTGATAAAGAATCCACTTACATCCAGGAGCCTCCTTTCTTCACCGATCTTGGAACTGTGCTGGATGACATCGCGGATATTCGCAGCGCAAAAGCTCTTGCGCTATTGGGCGATTCCGTGACAACGGATCACATCTCACCTGCAGGCACCATCAAGGTTGAAAGTCCGGCAGGGCAATACCTGATCGAACACGGCGTAGATAAAAAGGATTTCAACTCTTATGGCTCCCGCCGCGGCAACCACGAAGTCATGATGCGCGGAACCTTCGCGAACATCCGTATCCGCAATCAGGTTGCACCTGGCACTGAAGGCGGAGTCACCACTTACCTGCCAACAGGCGAAATTATGTCCATCTACGATGCTTCCATGAAGTATCAAGCTGACGGACAAAATCTCGTCGTCATCGCCGGAAAAGAGTACGGGACCGGAAGCTCCCGTGACTGGGCGGCCAAAGGAACATTCCTGCTGGGAGTTAAAGCGGTTATCGCTGAAAGCTTTGAGCGTATTCACCGCAGTAACTTGGTCGGCATGGGTGTTCTTCCCTTGCAATTCATGGAAGGTATGGGATGGAGCACACTGAGTCTTACCGGTCGTGAAACATTCGACATTACCGGCCTTGGCAATGATGTCAAACCAGGCCAAACTGTAAAGGTAACAGCTACCCGTGAAGATGGAACATCCTTTGAGTTTAACGTTATCGTCCGTTTGGACAGCATGGTGGACGTGGACTACTACCGCAACGGCGGTATCCTGCAAACTGTTCTTCGCTCGATGATCGCAGATATTAAGTAAATTGGTTAAAGTTAAAGCGTCTGACGCTGCCGAATGGGCAGTGACAGACGCTTTTTGTATTAGGTAGAGTTTTCATACCAAGGATTAACATGAACAAGCACTTCCCCGACATCGGAATGCGCACTTATGATTATTTGCTTTATGTCGCGTGCTGTATCATGTCCTTGTTGAATCGTCATGTCGCCGCGCATGGCAATCCGGACATCGACCAAAATATAGTGGCCATGCTCCCGCGCCCGAAGGCGGTCAATGCGCTTGACCTCGGGGATGGAGCGAATGAGCTCCGCATAGGCTTCCATCTTCTGCTCGCCAATATTTTTCTCCATCAGGATATCAAACGATTCCTTACCCATTTCAAGCGCAAGCTTGATTACCAACAGGGAAACAATAATTCCCGCCGCCGGATCGGCATAGGATAAATACCCATACCCATAATAGTCGCCGATCAGAGCAAGACCAATGCCTAAGGTTGCCGCTGAGGAAGCATATACGTCCGCCAAATGATCATAGGCTGTAGCCATGAGGCTTTTGCTATTGTTTTGACGACCAATCCGCATGGTGTATACGTAAAGAATTTGCTTCCATACCAGTGAAATCACAGCGGCTGCAAAGGCGATCATGTGGGCTTTCCCGGCGGGCTCGAAAAATGCAATTATCGAATGATAACCGATATACAGCGCGGCCGCTCCCAGGATGATGGCGACGATAAAGGCGCTTAGCACCTCTGCCTTGCCATGGCCGTAAGGATGTTCCTTATCGGCGGGCTTGGATGAGATGCGCATGGAGCTGTACGCCGTCGCTGAGGCGATAACATCTCCGGCATTATGAATACCGTCGGCAATCAGCACCTCGCTGCCAAACGCGAAGCCGACGACGATTTTGATGGCGGTCAGCGCGACATTGCTCGCGAGGCTGACCCAGATCGCGATCATGGATGCTGCCTTCTGCAACGCATCCACCTCCTTCTCCTTCTAGGATGTCCCCTGGAAGCAAGGATAAAACGGCTGCAACCGTCCTAAATGACGAGCGCGTTTGTCAACCCAAAAAAACCCTCCCTGAGCCTATGCGCACCCGGGAGGGATCAGACCTAAAGACGATGCCTAACTCAGCATCGTCCCCATGCGCCGCGCCGCTTCTTGCAGCAGCGGCACGTGCTCGAGCATTTTCTCCAGCGTCAAGCGATTCGCTGGACCTGAAACGGCCAAGGCGGCGATAAGCTTGCCGCCGCGGCCGAGAATCGGCGCGGACAGCGCAGCCGCACCGGGCTCGCGCTCTGCGACGCTGGTGGCGAAGCCTTGGCGTCGGGTGTCGCTGAGCTGCTGCAGGAGCGCATCGCGGCTCAGCCCGGCCGGCAGGTCGGCCGAGGCGAAGAGCAGCTCCTGCATAGCAGGCTCAGCAAAGGCGAGGAGCACCTTGCTCGACGCGCCGACGTACAGCGGCATTCGCGCTCCGACAGGGGCTACGCGGCGAATCTCCTGGTTGCTCTGCACCGCCTGGATGCGCACGCGCTCAAGGCCGTCGAGCACGTACAGCGAGATCGTCTCGCCGATCTGATCGCGCAGGCGTTCCATGTCCGGCAGCAGCAGTTGGCCGGGATCATCGCTTTGCGCGAGATTGGCCGACAGCTCCCAAAGGCGATAGCCCAAACGGTATTTGTCCGTGGACGAATTACGCATAATAAAGCCCTTTCCTTCAAGAGAAGCCAGAAGCCTGTGAACGGTGCTTTTATGCAATTCTACTCGACTAGCAATCTCGGTAAGAGTCAGATCAGAGGAATCGGTGAAACAAAGCAAAATATCCAAAGCCCGCTCGACCGCACGAACCGTTAATTTGGAATCATCCATAAAGCTCTCACCGCTTTCATTGGCTTTGTAGAATTCGTTTCACCTTATGAAAATGGGTTTCTTCTAGTATAACTGAAATCCGGTCAATTGTGAATTGGATGAGTCTACCTATTATTACAGCAGCGTTACAAAAGGTTTACAATTCCGCAGAATGATTGACTTGTAAACGGATGCAACCTACTATTAAAGCAAGAGATGATATAATTAAATATATAATCAGGTCTCCCTTATTGCCCCTGCTCACTCTTTTGCAACAATCTTCTAAGGAGGGACCTCCCCATGTCTACTACATCGTTGTCACCGCAGCCGCTAAATCCCGCACCGCTGGAGCAGACGGCAACCCGCGCAATAGGCCGCAGGAAAAAAATCGCATTGACCATTTTGCTCTCTTTTGTTCTTTTCTTTACCAGCTTACTGTTAGCCTTTCATGCCTTTATCGCTTGGACGCTTGCTCGTCCACAAATTGATCCCCTGCGTTCGAATCCTACACTGGCAGTTGGACTTCCATATGAAAATATAACCTTTTTGAGCAAAAACAAATCATCCCGTCTGGAAGGCTGGTTTATCCCGGCTAATTCCACCAAAACCGTGATATTTTCTCATGGCTACGGCGGCAATCGGGAAGAGCTCTGGGTTCCTATATATAGCTTGGCTCAAGAACTGCACAAACAGAACTATAACGTAGTGATGTTCGATTATGGCTATGTACAGCCCGACAGCAAACGAATTGTGACTGGAGGCATTCAAGAGTCTCAAGAGCTGCTTGGAGCTGTTGATTTTGTTAAACAAAAAGTAAAGGGGTCTGTCTTCATTTGGGGCTTCTCGATGGGGGCAGGAACAGCGCTGCAGGCTGCGCTGCAAGACAGTGTGGATATTCAGGGCATGATCTTGGACAGTACTTTTTTTCTGAATCCAGATACGCTCTATCATAATATGAAGCAATATGTGAACGTGCCTAAATTCCCGTCTCTTTCGCTGGTTCGTTTATTCTTCCCCTTGTTAAACGGGGTGAGCCTCAAGGAGATCCCTTATCAGAAAGTAACCACTTCCGAGTATAAAATGCCCATCTTCTTCATTCATGGAACGGCAGATACCAAAGCCCCCTATGAAATGGTAGAAGATATATATCTCAAGCAGCACAATAATGAAAGATCCAAGGAATGGATTATCCCTAACGCCCAGCATGAGCTTCTCTATCGTGCTCAGCCCAAAGCTTATATAGAACAAACTATGAGATTTCTCGGCGATGTATCCATTCCTTATACTCCAGGGCGCCGGTTTTTAGAAGCTACACCCTAATCTTGGTATTTCTCTCCTCCCTATATAACCACCTTCTGCTAGAATGAAGGTGGTCTTTTTTTGTTCAATCCATTTCATAAATAGAGCCGGATTTACTGCCGAATAGCTCGGCATAAACTTTTTCCGCATACGCATCGGTCATACCGGATATATAGTCCGCGATAAAGCGAGGCCAGCTCCACTTGTCTTTATGGCGTTCATAGCTGTCCATCCAATCCGGCGGTACAATCCACTGCCCTTTTTCAGGATCCTTATAGCTGCTCCACAGGCTCTCCACAATAATTTCACTGCGCTTTTGCAGCCGCTGCACGCGAAAATCCTTAATCAGCGTGACCCACGCCAATTTCTTCAAAATTTCCATGGTTCGCAGCAGCTCGATATCCTCGATGCCATCCTTCACCAGCGTGACTTTTTTCCACCCTAGGACCGAGTCATCCAGGATGCCCAGCTGATTGGCAAACATGCTCACCCAGCGTGCCTTCATTTCCCGACGTGTTCTGGACTCCTCCTGATTGCACTCGACAAAGATTCGTTCCCACTGCTCCAGATAATCGGCCAGGACTTTGCGAACCATAGCCTCCACACTCACCTGTTCCCAAACAAACCGCTTATTGCTCGGATCATTCAAAACCTCGAGTACGACATTGCGAATCAGTCGCTTATCCTCGAAAAAGGTGTCGTTCATCTGTATTTTTCCGGCACGAATCCCATCTTCAATGTCATGCGTAGAGTAGGCGATGTCATCGCATAAATCCATCAACTGTGCTTCCAGCGTGGAGCAGCCTTCAGGCATTTGCCACAGCGTCCGCAGCTCGTGAATACTCTCCCACTCTGATGCATAAACCCCTTTAAGACAGCCTTCCTCCTCCAGCAGGTAAGGATATTTATTAATGCCTAGGAGCACAGCTGCCGTTAGAACAAGGCCGCTGTCACTGCCTGCTCTCTTTTCGAGGAACATCAGAATGCGAAAGTTTTGGGCATTGCCTTCATATTTCAATCCATATTCATTCATGAGCAGGCTGTTGAGCACTTCTTCGCCCTTATGGCCAAAGGGAGGATGGCCAAAATCATGCGCCAAAGCCGCGCATTCCACCACAGTCGGATCTATCATTAGTCCTGGATGCTCAGCATGCTGCAGGTCTGGCATCGAGCGGCCGAAGCGTTTGGCGACCTCTCTGGCGATTTGCGCCACTTCCAGGGAATGTGTCAGTCTTGTACGATAATAATCACCGGTTCCCGCGCCAAAAACCTGGGATTTCCCTTGCAGACGCCGAAAGGCCGGAGACTGAATCAGTCTGGCATAATCTTTTTCATATTCATCCCGGTCTTCGTTTGATTTGATGGAAGCTTCGCCGAGCCGCAGCCTTCTCAGGTCCATTGTACTTCCCTCCAAGATAGCCTGTTCCTATTTCAAAAGCGAAAGAAACTCCGAACGCAGGGTCGAATCGGTTCGGAAGCTGCCCCGTACACCGGAAGTGATCGTTTTGCTGCCGTATTTCTTGACACCTCGGGAACACATGCACAAATGCTCCCCTTCCACTACCACCATTACACCATGAGGTTTAAGCACATCTTCCAATATATCCGCGATTTCGGACGTAATCCGTTCCTGTACTTGAAGCTTCCGGGTAACAGCATCAACAAGACGAGCAAATTTGCTCAGCCCTGCCACTTTTCCGCTTGGAACATACCCGATATGAATTTTACCGAAAAAAGGAGCCATATGATGCTCACATTGACTGTAATAAACGATATCTTTGATAATTACCAGCTCTTCGTGCCGCTCATCGAAAGTAACACCGAGTACATCGCGTAAATCGGCGTCGTAGCCTGCGAATATTTCCTCATACATGCGGGTGACGCGAGCGGGTGTCTCAAGCAAACCCTCCCTATCTACATCTTCCCCCAATAACCGCAATATTTCTCTGACATGGTATTCAAGCTGTTCCCGATTTTTCCCAACTAAAGAGTTTTTGTATTCTGTTGACGACATGGGATCATCCCCCTTTTTACAATCAAAAGGCGAAACGGCTTTAGCCGGTTCCGCCTCCATATTTTTTATTTCCATTTTTGATTCTTCATCATGTTTTGCACTTTATTCAGCTGCTGCTTATTCATATTATAGCCCATTTGTTTGGCCATTTTTTGCAGCATTTCCGGATTGTTTTGCATGGCTTCCATTTGTCTTTTCAGATAATAAACTCCGATGAAAAAGCCGCCAACCAAACCAGCGATCAATGTGATAATCGGGATGATATAGCTCCACATTCCGTGCACCCCCTGCTCCTCTTTAAATTAAATTAGATTTTAGCTCTCATCATCATAGCATTTTTGTCAGTCTTAAACAAACACAATCAACTCAATATTTGATCGATAAAAACAGTGGTCAGCTTGGCCAAATCCATCTCTTTGATCGTGATCTCATTGCCCTCTGATTCCTGCTTGACAATTCGAATGATGGGCCTTGCCGGCAGTCCGCGATGTTGTCCAACCACCACACCGATCTCTTTGGTAGACAGCCTAACCGATGTCCCCGTAGGATAAATCGAGATGGTTTTAAGAAATTGAATCAACACTTCATGGTCCAGTTTGGCAGACCCTAACGCCATCATGTGCTCACATGCTTCATGCGGGAGCATTCTTTTGCCGTCGGCGGGATCAAACAGTAAATTATCATACATGTTGGCTACCGCCACAATTTTTGCATATAGATGAATTTGGTCACTAGTCAGTTTGCGAGGCAAGCCTTGACCGTCCATGGTTTCGTGATGCTGGAAGGCCACATGCGCGATCAGCAGGCTGTACTCCCGCTTATTCTTTATGACTTCAAAGCCGCGCCAGGTATGATGCAGCTTAATATCCTTGGACTGGTCATCGGTCAGCAATTCGATCTTGCCGATATCGTGAAATAAAGCTCCAATGGCCAATTCCTTCAGCTGTACCGGAGACAAGTTCAAATTGATGCCAATCATCACCGACATCATGCAAACATTGGTCGCATGTACATACATTTCATTATCCTTGGTTCGAATATCCGACAACTGAACAAGGACATCTTTGTTTTTCATCACATCATCGAGCAATTGATCAATGCTGATGCTGACCGTTCTTGTATTGAAATCCTTGCCGGAACGGATAGATTCAAATGTGTTGCCCATTTGCTGCATGACATTACGTTTCGTCTCTTCCGACAGGACATCCTCGATGATCACATCTTCCAAATAGGGGTCCTTGATATAAAGCATAGTGACCCCAATTCTCTTAAGCGTGTTAATCATATATACAGTTAACTGCACACCCTCCGACAGGAGAATCGCTCCGTTGCTTGAGAAGATCGTTCTTCCCAGGTATTGTCCTGGCTCAATATTTTCTACATTCGTATATTTCATAACGTTCACTCCAGGCAGGGTGTAGTATTTGTTGGTTACTTGATTTTTCTTATTACAGTCATATTCGAGTATCGTAAAGGAAGTCCTGCTTATTTTGATCTCAAACGTGATTACTTTCCAAAATTAAGCTTGCTTTGGCCAGCTCTTCCAGGACGATAGCTTGTTGCTCAGACAGCTGAGCGTCATGCAAAGCTTCTATCGCTTCTTCCCCGCCGATCCTGCCCATTGCCCAAGCTGCGGTCGCCCTGATTTCAGGGCGCGGGTCTTGCTTCAGCAAGTCCGATAATACAGGCACAGCTGATCGGTCTTTGAAATTGCCTAAAGCAATGATCGCGTTGCGCTGAATCGGTTTTTTGCCTCTCCAGGATGAAGCGCTGCTGCCGTACTGTTCTTTAAATTCCTTGTTACCCATGGAGAGCAATGGAATCAGCAGCGGTTTGACCTTTTCGGGGTCGGGCTGCAGCTCCGGCTGGTGGGTCCAGTTCAGCCCTTTATTTTTCGGGCAAACCACCTGACAGGTGTCGCAGCCGTAAAGTCGATTGCCGATTTTGCGCATTAGCTCATCTTCCACAACACCTTTGGTTTGTGTAACAAAGGAGATGCAGCGGCTTGAATTGAGCTGTCCCGGTCCAACTAAAGCTCCGGTAGGACATGTATCGATACACAGTGTGCAGTCTCCACATTGATCGGTGCTGGCCTTATCGGGCGGAAAAGGTATGTTCGTTATCATCTCTCCCAAATAAACCCACGAGCCCCATTCAGGTGTAATGACAGCACAATTCTTGCCTACCCAGCCGATTCCAGCTCTCTCCGCAACCGCTCTGTCGGCCAAGGCTCCGGTATCCACCATCGATTGCATTCGCGCATCGGGGACACGCTCCGCGATAAAGGCTTCCAGCTTGGTCAAGCGATCCTGCAGTACATGATGATAATCCACGCCCCAGGCAGAACGGGAAAGGATACCGCGATAGGCGCCCGGCTCGGAACGGGGCGGGTCCTGCAGCTTGGATGGATAAGCAATAGCAATGGAAATCAGGGACTGCGGCTCCGCCAAGCTGCGATCCGGATACACCCGCTTATCGATATCCGGCTCCTCAAAACCGGATTCATAGCCCTTTGCCCGATGATTCAAAAGCACCTGCTTCAGCTCCAAAAAAGGGTCCGCAGCAGCGAAGCCCACTTTATCAATACCCAAATCCGGGGCAGCCTCCAGAATTTCTTGCTTTAACCTTTGCCATTCCATAGGTTTGCTGTCATTAAGGCTGAATGTCAATTGATTCACCTCACCTTCACGAGTCCTTAACAGCATTAATCAGCTTGAACTGTCGTCTCTTAGCTTCTCCCACAGCTCATAATATCTCAATACCTGCATATCCTGAAAGGGAGACTTGCCTTTATTCACACGCTCCAAAAGCAGGTCCATTCCATGCATAACCTTCTTTTCAACTAAAGGAGAATAGCGATAGCTTGTTTTATGGCGCTCATACTCTTCTTGATCCACAACGTGAGTGCTTCCATCCGGATAAAGAATCACATCCAGATCGTAGTCGATATATGTGATAACATCCTTTGCCAAATAAGGCGGAGATGCAATATTGCAATAATAACGAATACCGGTATCTTCAAGCAGGGCAACAATATTAAACCATTGATTCGGCATAAAAAAAGAAACTCCGGGAATTCGGCTCATCCATTCCTTGCCATCCGCTTCACGAATTTTGGTTTGACTGTTGATTAGCACTATCATCGATTCGTTCTTATGATCGGGGTGCAGCTGTTCCTCTGGAATTCGCCAATTTTCCAACCACATCCGATGAAGATGCCCGTCATGCTTGAAGCTTTTGATAATATACTGTGAAAAATTTTCCAAATGGTCAGGCACCTCAATCTCACTTGCGAATACAATCAAGCTGATAATAATAGAAAAGCATATCTCTACCCCAATTGCAATTGCAAGTGCGGAAAAAGATATGCCAAAAGCCCTATTTAATGGTAGTCAGAATTTAACTGCTGACTTTTTTTATAATACTCAGACGATGAGCCGCTCTCGAAAAGTCAGAGGAACGGTAACCTGCAGATTCATAAATGGGAAGCATAATCTCATTATGAACATCCACGGTAACCATTATTTTGTTCACTTTTCGCTGCAAAAACCGTTGCTTCATGGCTTCAATCATAGCTCTTCCTATACCTTTACGCTGGTGCCGCTCAGCAACGGCTATTCTGTAATAGTATCCGTTGTTATGATCAATGGTGCCTATAATAATGCCAACGATCTGCTCATCATCTTCCGCGATCAATACCAGTTCAGTGTCCCAGGACAACTGACGCGCGAAAGCTTCCATGGTGTCTTCATAACAGGTTTCTGTTAATACTTCCTGCAAGAGCTTCGTAACCGATGGGGTATCGGCAAGTTGAAATGAACGAACGTGCATGTGACTCTCTCCCATAAGCTTTATTTTTTAGGTAACTTTTTAAATACGACAAAAAAACACGATATCCTGCTAAAAATGTGTGAAAACTCACGAAAAACTCCATGTTTTTTTGTTTTTCTCTTGGAAGCGCTTAATCTAAAGCGTTTTCAAGATAAAAACATATATTTATGTTATCTTCTTCCATTTTCAAGCTTTACGAAAGCCCAACATACTTAATATACATAGATGTTGATTTTCTATAAAATATAGGTCATAATAAATATTGTTGAAACTAAATTTTGGGAGGTATTTTGCAAATGGCACATCAATTACCACCGTTACCGTATCCGAACAACGCACTCGAGCCTCATATCGACGAAACTACAATGATGATTCACCACGACCGCCATCACAATGCTTATGTGACGAACCTGAATGCAGCGCTTGACAAGCATGCTGAGCTGCATGATAAATCCTTAACGGGTCTTATAAGCAACCTGAATGATGTACCTGAAGATATTCGTACCGCAGTTCGCAATAATGGCGGCGGCCACGCTAACCATTCCTTCTTCTGGGAAACTATCGGACCGAACGCAGGCGGAGCTCCATCCGGAGCTCTTGCAGCGGCTATCGACAGCGAGCTAGGCGGCTTTGATAAGTTCAAAGAGACATTTGCGGCGGCTGGAGCAACTCGTTTCGGTTCTGGCTGGGCATGGCTGGTAAAAGGTAAAGACGGCAAACTGAAGGTTTACAGCCTTCCTAACCAAGACAGCCCAATCATGGAAGGTGATACTCCGCTTCTTGGCCTTGACGTATGGGAGCATGCATACTATTTGAAATATCAAAACAAACGCCCTGATTACATTGCCGCATTCTGGAATGTAGTAAACTGGACTGAGGTTGGCAAGCGTTTCAACGCTGCGAAATAAGATTCTTGTGAATCAGACGACCTGCGGGTCGTCTTTTTTGTAGCTTAAGACTTATATCATTCGACAAAATATAGTTCAAATTTATCATTTTCTGTTACTTTCGACACAGATTTTATTACCCGGATGTGAAATAATAGTTTCTTGGGGTATATTTGATATTTCGATAGAAGCAGGTGATGGATATGCGAATATTACCAACCAGGATGTGCCAACCCGGTATGCGTCTTGCGAAACCGATCTTTACAGAGGAAGGCCATGTCCTTGTAGGCCATCAGGTTGAACTCACAAACAGTATGCTCAGCAAACTCAGTCAATTGGGCGTTAATTACTTATACATTGAAGATTCGCGTACCGAAGATATTCTTATCGAGGATCCCATCCATGATCAAACCAGATCGTTGCTGCGTACATCACTGGGGCAAATCTTTGAGCGATTTGGGGCCACTGCCGGAATCTCCTCCAACGCTCAGGCCTCCGATTCCATGGGCAGGCTCTTCCAGGAAGGGATGTCACGCGTCATCGATGACTTTAACGGCCACAAGAATGAGGCTGTCATGCTAGCCGCCATCAATCTGGCCGCACCAAACAATATGGAGAAGCATTTTAGCCAGAACGCGATCAATGTTTGTATTGTTGCCACAAAGCTGGCGATCCAGGAAGGGAGCTTTACACGCGATGATCTGATGACCATCGGGATGGGCGCCTTGCTGCATGATGTGGGAAATGTCCAAATTCCCAAACAAATCCTGGAGAAAAATGCGCCATTAACTTCCAATGAGTTTATGGAAGTTCAAAAGCATGCTGAATATGGCTTCCAATTACTGAGGGATACATTTGGAGTTCCCTTGGTAGCGGCCCACTGCGCGCTGCAGCATCATGAACGGATGAATGGAAGCGGCTACCCTTTTGGATTAGTCGGAGAGCAGATACATCCATATGCCAGATGGATCGGCATGCTTGATTCCTACGACGCCATGATTCATCCTCGTTCTTATCGTAATGCGATGACTCCAAGTCATGCTTTGGAAGTTCTTTACGGAAACGCAGGAACATTGTACGATATAAATATGGTCAAACTGTTCCGTAATAACGTCGCGATTTTCCCTTTAGGCTTATCTGTCACATTAAGCACAGGTGAGAAAGGCATTGTTTCTCGTATTAATCCAAGCAGTATGCAGCGTCCTGTGGTCCGAGTTCTAAGGGATGCCGCGGGCTTGGAGTTAAGGAGTCCTTACGAGATCGATTTATCGCGCACATTAAACATAATCATCAATGAGGTGGGAGAGCAGTTATTGGTTTGAAGCTGGCCGAAAAGAGATGATACCCATGAAAACAATCGCTCAACTATTGCAGCAAGTCCCCATTTTTCAAGTGCTCACGGAAGAGGAGCTGCTTGAGCTCGCCCCCCTTTTCACAGAGAAAAAACATAAAAAGGGGAAGATTCTTTTTCTTGAAGGAGATCCAGGAGATGAATTCTATTTAATCAAATCCGGAGTGGTCAAAATATATCGAATCGACGACTCGAAGGAAATTATCCTTTCCCTGTTTAGGGACGGTGATTTTTTCGGTGAAATGTCTCTCATCAACGAGAGTCTTACTCGTTCCGCCACAGTGGAAACACTGGAAGCAACCACCCTGTATTCATTAAAGCGCTCCGTATTTATTCAGTTTATGGAGAAAAGCCCCAAGCTTATCATAAAACTGCTTGAAGCTACCATGGAACGTCTGCGTAAAGCCAATGAACAAATATTCGATCTTACTTTTCTGGATGTTCGCTCTCGAATCGTGAAAGCCATAATGAGGCTGTCATTGGAGTATGGCAATGCTACGGAAGAAGGCATTCTGATCGATATGAAGCTTACGCATCAACAGCTTGCGAACTTGGTCGGAACTGTTCGTGAATCGGTCACGAAGGTATTGCTGGAGCTGCAAATGGAACGAATGATTGAAATCCGACAGAAACGGATTATTTTGAAAAACCAGGATGCCCTGAAAGATGAGCTTATTTAGTTTTGCTGCTAACCACAACCCCCTGCATGATCCTCGCAAACACATTAGGAAACGCATAATCGCCCATCTCTTCAGTCCCGATAAAACGATAATGAAATGGCATCCAAAATTCCTTATCATCATTGCGGTTTTCTTCGCCCAGTCGACATAGGTACACCTTCATGTTCCAATGAATATGGCTAAAAGTATGCTCTATATCCATCATCCACTCCCTTGGAGATACAACCATCCCTGCTTCCTGCAATATCAAATCGCGCAAGACCTGCATATTCTCTGCATTATCCAACCCGTCGGCATGCTTCAGCTCGACATGAGGCAGCTCCCACATACGAGCCAGCAATCCTTCTTGTGGACGCTGACGCACCAGCCATTTGCCTGCGTCCTTGCCAGTGCCTTCGATAAAAGCGGCAATTCTTAGCTCCGGACGCGGAGGCTTGGCTTTCTTCTTGACTGGCAGAGTTTCAGCCATTCCTTCTTCGCGAGCCGAGCAATGAGCCATAACCGGGCAGGTCAGGCAATAAGGTGAACGCGGGCTGCAGACGGTTGCTCCAAGCTCCATCAAAGCTTGATTAAATTCACTCGCGGTTCCTTCCAAAATCAATTCCCTGGCTAATCCTTCCATGTACACTCTGGTGCTCGGTTTCATGATATCTTCTTCAATCAGAAAAAAACGTGAAAGCACTCGCATCACATTTCCATCCACTGCAGGCTCAGGTTTATTGTAAGCAATACTTAGAATTGCACCTGAGGTATAGGGGCCGACCCCTTTTAATGAGGAAATTTCGTTCTTCTCGCTTGGCACTTGACCGCCGTACCGTTCGTGAACCTCCCTAACCGCGCTTTGCAGATTTCGCGCACGCGAATAGTAACCGAGGCCTTCCCAGGCTTTGAGCACATGATCTTCAGGAGCCTCGGCCAAAGCCTGAACCGTTGGAAATTGTTCAATAAACCGATGGAAATAAGGGATAACCGTGTCGACGCGAGTTTGCTGCAGCATGACTTCAGAAATCCAGATATGATATGGGTTTTTACTTCTGCGCCAAGGCAGGTCCCGTTTATGAAGGCTGTACCAATTTAATAATTCATGGGAAAAATACTGTTTTTTCTCTTCACTGTACATAAGTCACCTCCCTAACATTAATTATATTAAAAGCAGGGTTAAGAAGAAATCTTGGATTTGTAATTAACGCCATAAATAAGCTATCCTGTTAATATTCAAAAGTGAGATGAACTATTCAGGGAGGTTAGCTTGATGTTCAAGCATACATGGCTGCTCGGTGCAGCTTGCTTTGTCATTATAAGCCTTACAGCTTGCGGAACGACTAAAAATACGCCGAATCCGGAAAACGCAGGACCATCTACGGCTGCATCTTTGGCACCAAGCTCGGACAGCAAGTACGTAAAAGCCGAGGAGTTGTTTAAAAAAACCAACTGCATCAGCTGCCATGGTGTGGATCTTTCAGGCCGCGTTGGTCCTAAAACCAACCTGCAAAAAATTGGTGCTGCCTATACACCCGAGCAAATTGCCAATCAAATTCGCGGCGGCGGAGGCGGCATGCCAGGCTATGAACACAAGCTGACAGCAGACGAAATTCAGCTGCTTACGGATTGGCTCAGCTCGAAGAAATGAGCCTGATTCAAACATAAAGCCGTTATTTCTACTGGGTCTGCAGAAATAACGGCTTTGATTATAGCATCCGTTTTCTTACATGCCAGGCTGCTTAAGCCCGCTCTACTATCACGTAAGCGGATGCCATAGCTTCCGTATGCGTGATGCTGAGATGGATGCGAATACTGCCATGTCCTGCACGTTCCAGGGCTTCTGCCGGAATACTGCATTCGGGCTTGCCCAGCTCATTCGGCAGTACTTCCACATCTTGAAAGCCAACCTGCTTGCCGATGCCGCAGCCGAGCGCTTTGACGACAGCTTCCTTGGCGGCGAACCGTCCGGCGGCAAATTCCGCCAGCCTTCCCTTCCGTTTCAAAGCGAGCTCTCGCTCCTTTGGCGTCAAAATTCGTTCCAAAAATCGCGTTCCCGTCGACTGCTCCAGCACTCTGCGCATCCTGGCGATTTCCACCAAATCCGTGCCGATTCCAACGATCATGGGATCATCGCCATCCTTTCTAAATCCCCGGAATGGCATTACGTTTATGCTCGGTTTTCAAATATTGCTTTTCCAATTTATCCTTTATGGCCTGATCAATTTGTTTGCCTTCCAGATAGTCACTGTTGTCATTATACTTGATGCCGAGCTCGTCTTCATCCGTCTGGCCCTCCCACAAGCCTGCGGTCGGTGCCTTATTCAGCACGCTTTGCGGAACACCCAATGTGGCTGCCAGTATTCGCACCTGCCTCTTGTTGAGTGAGCTCAGAGGTGTGATATCTACGGCCCCGTCGCCGTACTTGGTGAAGAAGCCTGTTATTGCTTCTGAAGCATGATCGGTACCGACAACCAGCAAATTCAGCTCAAACGCCAGCGCATACTGCATAATCATACGTGTGCGTGCCTTGATGTTCCCCTTGCCGCCGCGGCTGACATGCTGATGAACGCCTATCGTTTTCAAGCCATATTCGACTTCCAGCGCTATTTCACCGACAGCCTCTTCAATATTCGTTTCAATTTGATATTTCAAATCAAAGGCTCTGGCTACTGCATAGCTGTCCTCAATATCGGACTGCTCCCCATGAGGCTGAAAAACACCAACGGTTTTGTACTCGCTGCCGGTTTCAACCGTTAGCTCGTCGGTCGCTTTTTTGCAAAGCCCGGCTGTCACTGCACTGTCAATGCCGCCGCTGATGGCGATTAATAATCCGCGCGTACCGGATTTTTTCACATATTCCTTAAGAAAGTCTGTCCGTTTGCGAATTTCTGTATCGATATCAATCTCCGGCTGAACACCTAATTTAGCAATGATGTCCTGCTGTAAGCTCATAGTCGTCTCCACCTTCTCATAAGTTCTTTATTCTCTAAACCTAGTATAGACTTTGGAGCCATAGAATTCAAAGGCCTAAAACAAAAATCCCCCCTTGCATTACTGCAAGGGGGTCATCGATATTTTTGGAATAAAGCTTATTTGCAATAATGCTCAAAAGCACCGACTAAATCAGCTGCGATCATATCGGCTGAGCGATCTTCGATTTGGTGACGTTGGATGAAATGCGCCAGTTCACCGTTTTTGAATAAAGCGATAGAAGGCGAAGACGGCGGGTATGGCGCCAAGTATTCACGCGCTTTCGCGGTTGCTTCCTTCTCTTGCCCGGCAAATACCGTAAACAGGTTATCCGGCTTTACATCGTTCTTCAAGGCTTTGGCTACACCTGGTCTGCATTGTCCGGCTGCACATCCGCAAACGGAATTAATAACCAGCAGCGTAGTACCGTCCTTAGAGCTCTCAAGTGCTTGCTCCACCTGCTCGGGTGTTAAAAGTTCATTAATTCCGAGGCGTGTTAAATCTTCACGCATCGGTTGAACCATATCCTTCATGTATGCATCAAAAGACATTGCCATCACATTCACTCCTCAAAACTTAAAATGGATATACAAAACGCTCCGTATACTCATATTATACATTTGTTAGCAGTGAAAGCAAAGCGCAAATAAGGTGAAATGGCCGCAAGTTCACGTCTCTGTTTCTTCATCGGGGTCCCTCTGTCCCACCTTATATTCATAAGCGACATCTTTGTCCGGATGCATGAATATACCGCTTTGCGGCGGGATCGCCTTTTCAAAGTAATCACGATTTTCTGCGGTATGAAACCCGATATCTTTATAAGGATGCACCCATTCATCACCTGCCATGATTGAAGGATCCGTATTCTTGTTCCACCGCATTAACGGGGAATTGGGTGATTCGTAATCATGATCGCCTATCAGTACACCATGCTGGTTAATAAAAGGCTGCCTGGGTCCACGGTTATGTTCAAATTGGGGAAGAAAGTTGATCTCGAATGGATCCGGTTCCGGAGCCTCCGATTTTTGAGTATGATCGGATTCTTTCATAAGCCCTCCTACTCCGCAGGACGATTGGGTCCATCCAGCTTTTTATCGATACTGCCATCTCCGTTGGTATCACGGATTGCATCCGGTTTAGCTTTGTCGTCCCGCTTCTGTTTGGCATTAGTCACAGTTTCGAGTTTAGTCATTTTGTCCATCTCCTTTTGCTTGTAGTATGTGTAAGAATTGGGGATAACATTCTAGACAGATTGACAGTTGAATGAGCCTATCCACAACAAAACGCTTCAGCAGCCTTTCGGCTTCTGAAGCGTTTTGTTGTGGAAATAGTACTTACTCGGCTGTGCTGCCGTTTAATTTGCTTTTAAGACGCTCGAGCTGCTCATCCACTTTCGCTTGCCTTGCAGTATCCACTGGTGCATAGCTATTGATCGATCCGGCTGGCACGTAAGGCTTGCGGACGATCTCGGCTTCTACTTCAAGCTGTACGATTTTCTCTTCCATGCGATGAAAACCGCGGGAAGCGTTGCCGCTCTCGATCACACCGGAATAAGTCACTTGCGCCATTTGTTTCTTGGCTTTTGCCAATTGTGCGCGAGACACCAGCTCATTGCGCTTGTTACGCATTTTGTAGAATTCGTCCTTCATTTCATGAAGCTGTGCGGTCAACTCATCGGCTTGCGCTTTCGAGCTTACATGCATATCTGTGTACTCGGCAATCTTTTCTTCATAGTACAATTTCTCTTCCAAAGCTTGGCGTGCTGCGCCTTCCTGGCCGTTTTTCAAAGCTGCGGCAGCCTTGGCTTCCCGATCTGAGACCAGGCGAACGGATTCTTCAAGACGCTGTTTTACTTTACGCTCATTTGCAATTTGTCTGGCTACCGTTACTTCAGCTTGAGCAATTTCTTCCTCCATGTCGCGAAGGTATTGGTTCAGCATCAAAATCGGATCTTCTACTTTGTCGAGCACCTCATGAATCGATGCCTTTGTCATATCTTTCAATCTAGTAAATACTCCCATGGTTTACACGTCTCCTTTGTTATTGTCCTTATTTTTTTCGTACTGAGCGACTTTGGCTCTTAAATCATCAATTTCCTTTTGCAGGGCTTTCTTTTCAATATCCTTCATCATTTCATCAATATGGCTCGTCTTTGCAGATTGGTAGCTGCTGCTGCTTGAATGGCCCGCGCCGTTACCGGCTCCATAAGAGGAGCCTTTGTCCCCGTAGGATTTATGCGAATTCCAGCTGCTTGAATAGCTATCGTGCCCATATGATCCAGAGAAAGGATCATATGGCGGGAACAAGCCAGGCTCCTTCGGGATCACAATGCTTGCTATGAAGTAAAGCAGGATCACTGTTCCTCCCGAGAAGAACGTCGTTACCACAACCAGTAAACGAAGCAGTGTTGCATCTATGTTCAGCGTTTCCGCCAAGCCGCCGCAAAGACCGGTTAGTTTCTTATCTCTTCTTGAGCGGTATAGTTTGCCCATAATCGTGTTATCCCTCCTTATTCAGCCTGCTGCGCAGCAGCTCAAGCTCAGCATCCACAGCCGGGTTGCCGGCCGGATAGTAGCTTTCGCGGCTCATGCGCCTTACATCTCGCAGCGATCTTGCCTGCATTTCCATATCTGATACATTCTCCTCGATGCGGTTAAAAATTCGCGGCGTCGAGTGCTGGTCGATCCCGCTCAGTCGAGTGTTCATTCTCTGCTGCAAACGGGCCGATTCCATTCTGGCCAGATAATAGCTGCGTTTATCGGCAACTTCCTTGTAATCCGCTTTGAGCTGCTGCAATTGTTCATCCAGATCGAGGATGGATTGCTTCGCTTGCTCGTAAAGCTCACGGTATTGCTCGCTCTTCTCTTCGGCCTGCAGCTTTTCCTGAAGCACGATGCGGGCCATTTGTTCTTCACCGGCTTTTAGGGCGAGAACGGCTTGCTGCTCTCTTTTTTCCTTTGTTTCCAGTGCCGTCAAGTACTGCTGCCGAAGTGCTGCGGCGTGGCTGACACATTGCTGGTACAACCGTTCCGACTGTTGAAGCTGCTCTCTCTGCGCTATTAGATACTGGTCGATCAAACGGACCGGATCTTCCGATCGTTCCAACCGCTCGTTGATGGTCGCCGCGGTTATGTCTCTCATTCGCCTCATCAGGCTCATTTTTCATACCACCTTTTCTTTACTGCACATTGTTTTAAGTTTGATGATCAGGCTTGAGGCCTTCTTTTCAACATCGACAATCCATAAAGGATAAGCCCGATCGCGAGAACGATAACCAGCCATCCTGCCAGTTTGCCCAGCAAAATGACCCCGCCGATCCCGGCAATGATCCAGCCGAACTTGCTGCCTCTCTTGATTCCCAAGTATCCCAATGCCACCATCGCGATGGGAACGAGGTAACCCATGATCGGACCCACCAGGTGAATCCCGAACTTATTCAAGATGATCAAGGCACCCAAGGCGATAAGCAGTAGAGGGAGGAAAAGTTTATTATTCATTTATTGCGTCACCGCCTTTCCTGTGGAGAAGTATGTGATCGTTTGTTCCATGTCTTTATTTTAGGTTATAGGATGTTTTTTCAAAACGGACCGTGGACGGTTTTTCAACCTGGACCTAAGGCGGGGTTAGGGTCAGACCTCAGGCAATACAAGAGTTGGATTTTACGGAAATTGGCTTTACAATGGAGGGAAAGCTGCTGAAGGGGATACAACGAGAGGGTAAGCTAAAGAAGTGGATAAATCGGAAGGTTAAGCCACGGAGATGGACAAGGATAAACGGCTGCACCGTCCTAAATGACGAGCGCGTTTATCAAGGTTGACGAGATAAGTTTAGCAATCGCCAGCTGCGCGAGATGTAAAACCTGCATCTAATTTTCGTAGACTCTTGTTTTACTGGGTACTGAGTTGTAAAACATACATTTGTTTGTAGGAAAACAAGCTGTTTTGGGGAAAATGGACATATTTAAATGTAGGTTTTGCTGTTACTCTGCTGATGTAAATTTAATTCTTGTTTTTAGATGTATGTATTACATTTAAATAAACAACAGAATCTGAATAAAAGAGGAATATTCCAAACATGAAGGTTGACGTTATCGTTATAGGCGGGGGTCCATCCGGGCTGATGGCCTGCGTGGCAGCAGCGGAGCATGGCGCCAAGGTGATCTTGATCGACAAAGGGGACAAGCTGGGGCGAAAGCTCGGCATCTCCGGAGGCGGCCGGTGCAATGTGACCAACGCCAAGGAAATCGAAGAATTGATTGAGCATATTCCGGGAAACGGGAGATTCCTGCACAGCGCGCTGGATACGTTCAGCAATCGCGATATCGTGGCCTTCTTCGAGGGCATGGGCATCGCTTTAAAGGAGGAAGACCGGGGACGTATGTTCCCCGTTTCCGATAAAGCGAAGACCGTCGTAGACGCACTCGTCGGGAAGGTGCGCTCACTCGGAGTGGACATTCGAGTGAATAGTCCTGTAGCGGAGCTGCTGTTCGAGGGAGGCTCCGTCAGCGGCGTTAAGCTGCGGTCGGGAGAGACCCTGCACAGCAGCGCTGTGGTCGTGGCTTCAGGCGGCAAATCCGTGCCGCATACGGGCTCAACCGGTGATGGATACCCTTGGGCGGAAGCCGCGGGACACACCATCACCGAGCTGTACCCAACCGAGGTGCCGCTCACCTCGGACGAGCCTTTCGTGCGCAGCCGTGAGCTGCAGGGACTGTCCCTGCGCGGGATCACGCTCACGGTCTGGAGCCCGCAGGGCAAGAAGATCATCAAGCACGAAGGTGATTTGATCTTCACGCACTTCGGGCTCTCCGGCCCGGCCGTGCTGCGCTGCTCGCAGTTCGTGGTGAAGCAGCGCAAGAAGTTCTCGGTCCGTGACATCGTGCTGACCATCGATGTCTTTCCCGAGCGCAGCGCGGATGAGATGCGGAGCGAACTGCTGCAGCTGGCCGCGAATGAGCCGAATAAAGCGCTCAAGAATGTGCTGAAAGGCACGATTCAAGAGCGCTTATTGAGCTTGCTTTTGCAAAAGGCCGGTCTGGCCGAGGATCTAACCTACCATCACATACCGAAGCTGCCGTGGCTTGAATTCATCAAGCTGCTTAAGGCATTTCCCGTTACTGTAAACGGTACGCTTTCTATTGAAGAAGCTTTCGTCACAGGGGGCGGGGTGAATCTCAATGAGATCGACCCGCGGACGATGCAATCTAAACTCATGGCTGGATTGTTTTTCTGTGGAGAAATCCTCGATGTTCACGGATACACAGGCGGCTATAACATCACGGCTGCTTTCACGACTGGATACACAGCCGGAAAAAATGCCGCCTGCATTGAATGAATCTATATAGTCCATTGATCGTGAACGACTGCCACAAGGAACCAGTCCGCTCCGCTGTTCTCGTAAACCAAGCGTAAGCTGGACCAATCCTGGCCCCCGAGCTTTTTGTCAAATCCCTCAAAATGAAACTCCACTGTAATAAATTTGTCCTTTGGATATACGGTGAACAGGTTATTGGTCGTCGTGCTTTTGCCTATAATTTTGTTGTAGCCGATCTTGGGCGCTTTGGCGAAATCATGGTCGTAAACGAATTTTTGAAAATAATCTGCGAACGTAAGCTCAATCGGGCTGCCGGAACCGTCCTGCTCTCCCCACTTGATCTTCTTGGTATCCTTCCACAAGGCTGCCAGCTCTGATGCTTTCACACGTACATCTTTGCTTGTGTCAACGTAGGCGTACGGAGAGAATTGAACCCCTTTGGCTGGATCCACGAGCTTGGCTAACTTTGCCATATCTTTTTGCATCATGGCATCGGTAGTTTCTTTGATGCGTTTCTCAATCACTGACTTTGCCTCTTCTTCACTGGAAAAAGAGGATGGAGACACCGTCGGCTTTTCCTCCAGTTTCCCGGGAGATGTGAATGGCGCAGGCGCAGCGCTTGCGGTTGATCCTGCCAATGGGGTTGGAGCTGCGGCTGCTCCTGCTGCCGGATGTCCATTCAATGCTGGGTTGGCTGCATTGTTTGACTGCCCCGAACAAGCTATTAATGAAATCATCGTCACCACCGATATCAAAAGCACTGCCAGCTGACGCATTACTTATTCCCCCATTTCTCCTCTTGCTTACCTTTTTTGACGAACAAATGAATGCAAAGGTTTCAGCATATATTGGAAGAATCGGTGAGGGTCACCCAATGGGCAGCTACAATCGGATTCCCGGCCTAAAGTGGTCATAGTCGTCAGTGGATGGGTCGAAGGCGGCTTCTTCCTCAGTTGGAATCGCGTCTGCCGTAAGATAGTCGGACTGGCTCGCATAATCATCGGTCCAATCCTCATTGACCACATGAGCGGGAATGCGTATCGAGCCCTCCAGATCATAGGCCATGGCAAAGACTTCCGTTTCCGCGGAGGAGCCGTTTTTTTCCACAAGCTTGCCGCTATGTGCTTGGCAAATCTCCAAAGCAGAAGTCAAATCTTGGTGGTCAACATGGATATGCAGGGTCGGCTTTATACAATGAGTCAAAAGGCTGGGCGAATATCCCAGCTCCTCCAGCGTGTCCAATGCAAGCAAAGCATCACGCTCTTGATCAAATTCAAAGAAAATCGGCGTCGGGATCATCTTGTAGGCTCCTCTCCATAATGGAAATATGCATTTCGAGTAATATTCTATATTTCATATCATCTGCAATTCATAATTGTTCCATTCAGCCAAGTCGCTTGTGCAACCATTCATTGACAAGGTCCCTGCTCATAAGTGATAATATTACAAAACTTAGCATGATTTTTTGCAATCGAAAGGGGTACATTGGATGAAACAGCATCAACACAAAATTGTGGATTGTACGATTCGGGACGGCGGCTTGGTGAACGATTGGGATTTTAGCGTGAAATTCGTCGAGGACATGTATCGAGGCTTAAGCGGAGCCGGTGTAGAATATATGGAAATTGGCTATAAAAATTCGGCAAAATTGCTCAAAGGCGGCAATTCCGGACCTTGGCGCTTTTTAAATGAAGAATTCATGCGTGAGGTCATTACCCAAAAAACCGATACCAAGCTGTCCGCTTTGGTGGATATCGGCCGTGTGGACGAGAATGATATTCTTCCCCGCGAGCAGAGCTTATTGGATTTGATTCGTGTAGCTTGCTACGTAAAGGATCTTGATAAAGGCCTTGATCTGGTGCAAAAATTTCATGATATGGGCTATGAGACGTCTTTAAATATTATGGCTCTCTCGCACGTTATGGAAAATGAACTGCTTGAGTCTTTTGAAGAAATCAATAAAAGTCCGGTAGATATGGTGTATATTGTTGATTCCTACGGAAGTATGGATTTCAAAGATGTTGATTATCTGGTAACGAAATTCCAGCGCCAGCTGCCAGAGAAGGAGCTTGGAATTCATATGCATAATAATATGCAGCTGGCTTTCGCGAACACACTGACTGGTGCAAATAAAGGAGTAACCTACCTGGATGCTTCCGTTTACGGTATGGGACGTGCGGCTGGAAACTGTCCCACGGAATTGTTGGTAAGTTATTTGAAAAACCCGCGTTATGAAGTGCGTCCAATCCTGGAAATCATCCAGAATCATATGATCCAAATGCGCGAGAAATGGGAATGGGGTTATTTGATCCCTTACATGATCGTCGGCTCGCTGGATGAACATCCACGTGTGGCTATGGCCCATCTGAACAGCCCCGAGAAAGGTCAATTCGTAGATTTTTATGATAAATTGACATCTCCTGAAACGGTGCAAGACAGTAAAGAGTAATTTTATTCGAAGAGCACCCCATTACCCTTTTTAGGGAAATGGGGTGCTTTTTACTTTCTGCGGCGTATGCAGAGGATGTGCAAAAGAAACTATATAGATAGGAAGCGCGCAGGAGTGGAGCGAGCATGAGTCGAATTTTACTGGTTGAAGACGAGGACAGAATCGCCAGAGTGCTGCTCCTAGAGCTCGTACATGATGGTTATGAGATTAAAATCGCCAAGGACGGACGGTTATTCCTCGGGAAATAATACGTTATGTATCGGTAAATTCAAATCTGAGAACAGAAGAACCTTTGGAAGCCGTCCGAAGGTTCTTCTTCTTGTTTAGAAACGAATAAAGGCTTCATGATAGCTTTCTTTCCTGCCGCGCTTACGGATTTGAATTTGGAGAGTGGACGATTTGTAGCTAGCTCTGGCCGTTCGCGGGGCTACCAGGGTGGGTAGCTTGATGAATTTAGTTCCCCCTTTTAGAAATCCTGTCAGCTTCACCTGATTGGATTTGACAAACACTTGCAATGCCCGGGGATTCTCCTCATTATGAAGCTTCACCTGCACAATCACGTGGTCATGCGTTTCAAAAACATCGAATTGCGAGTTTTCCAAAGCGCCGGAGATCGTTCCTCTATCGATCTTTGGCATCGCTTTTTTCAATACATCCTGTACATAGTTTTCTACCCAATCCATATTATCCAGCAACGAATGCCCCTTTTCCAGCAAAGGAAGCTTCTGCTTGAATAATTTCTCAAAATGTTCCCATTTCCATGGTTGGGGATCCATCTCGCTCATGCATACCACCTCATTTGCTTCAGTATATGTTCCCTCGCTTTGGTGTGACACCTTGCGAGTGACACCTCTGGGCGAATACCGTCATACTATGAAGCGAAAGAGTAACCATCGCAAGGGAGTCAGGACTATGCCCGCTATCGTAGGACAACTAAAAATACTCAATATCGGCACCGGCTCCATCGTCCAAATCGGGGACTCGCTTATTTTGTCTCCAAGCAGCTCATCCAAAACATTCGCTGGGGCAGGCTCCTTCAATACGGGAGATTTTCCACGAGTGCTAAATTCGGTAAGCTCGACGAACACGAATGATTCAGATCTGGTAGAAGCAAACGCAAGCAAGGTGGGAGCCATATGAACTGGACGATCCATCAAACCATTTGCATTGGGCATTTGAGGGTAAATTCCGTCACCAATTCCTCCGTTTTGCAGATCGGCAGCGCCGGGATGATTTCTTCTTTATCCAATTTGTATAATACGGGGGGTTTTACAGGACCTGCGCCTCAGCTGGGACAACAAATTCAAAGTGAAACTAATCCAATCTCACTCGTCCCGTTGCCTCCTGTAAACAGAGTGGTCTGATCTTATCCTGAAACATCAACATGATGGAAATGGCATGACATACTGATGATCCCCATTTGGAAAATGCAAGGAGGTGCCCGCGAGTGCTGCAAAATGGGATGTCCTGCCCGCAGATGTTTCAGCAAATATATGCGCATCTGAACTGGCAAACTCAGCGAATAGAAAAGCTGGAACAGCAAGTAACAAGACTGCAAGCCGATTTGGATGCAATGAAAGAGACCATCCAAGGGCAAAAGCAGTTTCATATTGATAAAATCGAATATAAATTTGATCAATTGAAGATAGAACGTCTTGATGGCAGTCTCTCCATCGGAGTTAATCCAGGGACCTTCGACGATGTCGAAGACTTCTCTGTAAATGGAGCCGCTGTCGGAGCCAAAGCCATGCAAGGCAACCCAGTGTCCATGATGCAGCAATGCATTTCGGGAAGCATTCACGATTATTTAAGACATGGAGCCAAAGAGGAACTTCGCACGACGGCCGGCAAGCTTCAATATCCATTGGATGAGAGCTATGAGGAGCTTATTCTGGAGGACATCCGAGGCCAGGTTGAGTCTAGAATTGAGCATTATATCAAGCAGTATCGCAGCGCCGGTTTCAAGGATAATCTGGATTCAACCCAAGAAAACATCATCCAGCAAACGAAACGGGATATTCAAACCGCCATTGAAGCCTACATCTCCCAATTATCCAACAAGGAAGGTGAATCATCTTGATTTTTCATGTCGAAAATAAACAAATCAGTGTAGGCGATGTTAGTATCATCGGGGTCGCCAGTGCCTCCGTGTTTCTTATTGGAGATACGGAAGAAATCATTTTATCCTCGATGTTCGATACCCCTCCGGAATCGGTAATCGTAGGTCCGCTCCTTCCACTGCCGGCTGAAAGGTAAATCTATGAAAAGAATTTCTATAGCAGGCTGCATGATAGTAGACGGTCTCACCAGCTCGATCCTGCAAGTTGGAGACAATGCTGTCATCCAGGCCAAAAACCGTGTCTTTGCCGTACAGCGGGAAATTGCACAGTTTTGGGGTGATGAAGGCAGCTTTGAAGTTTATCCGATCTTCAATCGGCCCATTCCACTGCCCCCAAAGACCGGTGCTGTCGCAATGTCTGTGGATAACTTAGGCTCTGTGATCAAAGTAGGAAAGATCCGTCTGTTAGCCCTATCCGCGTCCGCTGTTTTTCAAGTTGGCAGCAATTGCATCCTTGAGGCAGAATCCCGAGTGTTGAACATTCGGCATTATATCAGACCTGTTGACGGTGTGGGCGAGGCTGGTTTAGAGGCCATCAGCCTGCAGGCCGAACAGACGCCACCAGCGGCACAGCTCGCGTCAGCAGCGCCGCCATCTGGGCGCGGGTGATCGCCGCGCCCGGGCCAAACGTGCCGTCGGCGAAGCCGTCGACGAGGCCCCGCGCGCTGAGCGCGGCGATTGGCCCGTACGACCAGCTTCCGGCCGGCACGTCCGGGTAAGACAGCTTCGCCCCGCCAGCCGCGGGCGAAGTCAGGCCCAGGGCGCGGGACAGCAGCGCGCAGAGCTGCTCCCGCGTCATGGGCGCGTCTGGCGCGAAGTGCACATCGCTGATCCCCTGGATCAGCCCGTGCTGCTGCGCCACCGCGATATCGTGCCAAGCCCAATGGCTGGGCGGCACGTCCGTGAATGAGACGGGCGCAGCGCCCGTCTCGCCGGCAAAGCCGAGGACGCGGACGAGAATCGCCGCGGCTTCGGCCCGGGTGAGCGCTGCGTCCGGCGCGAACCGGTCGGGGGCGGTGCCGAGCATCCAGCCCCGGCTGGCCACGGCGAGCACCGAGGGCTCCGCCCAGTGGCTCTGGACGTCGGCGAAGCGGAAGCCGTCCAGCCACAGGCTGTAGTAGCTCCAGGTGTCGGGAGTCTCCTGATTGAGGCTCCAGCTGCCACTGCCTTTCAAGCCGTAGGCCTGAACCAGACTGAGCTTGGCTTTGATCGACTGCTCATTCTCATACCAAACCGTGTAGCTTCCCGCGGGCAGCTTCTGCCCGGACAAGGAGGTTGAGGCATCACCCGGATGGATGGTAAACGTCCCTACAGGTGATTGCGCCCCAGCGTCGTACCGAATAGTACCACTATATTTCGCGATCAATTGCTCTGCGGATTGATTCGAAATCCCGGCACCATTCGAGCTCGCCTGGCCATTCCAATAGCGCCCATAGAAAGGGATACCCAGCACCAGCTTAGCTGCTGGAATCTGTGTAAGCGCGTATTCAATAGAAGCCTTCACAAAGGGAAGGCTCGCTACAGGACCTGGTGTAGGATCACCGGGGTAGCTTTCATCGTAAGCCATCAGCAGCAAGTAATCACTTACCGCTGCTAATGCGGGAAGATCATAGGCGGAGGTCCAGCCTGTTGTCACTTTATCGGGATTAGCAGGAATCGCCACCGACACTTCTGCCGAAGCAGGCAGCTTCGAGCGCAGCAGTCGCACAAGATTCGTATAGGCTGCCCGCTCCGTATCAGGCACATTCTCAATATTCACATGTACGCCATCCAGCTTATAATCACTTACAGCTTTGGCAAGTTGAGTAGATAAAGCTTCCGCATTATGCAAAGCCATGGTCCCGATCCCACGATCCCATTCATTGCCGAGAAAGGGCACAACCTTAATGCCTCTCTTGTGCATCTCCACAACAAAAGCCACTTCTATACTGCTGGACAGCTTCAAATTACCGTCAGCAGACAAGTTAAAATAGCTCGGCGAAACCACATTCAGCGAGCCCTTTGTTCGATCTACCTGAGTGATATAAGACTGGGGACTACCCAGAAAAATATACGACATATTAAATTTACCCGAAGAATCTGCATGAACGAGCTGACCTTGCCCGGATGCAACAAAAAAAACCGTAGCCAGGCAGACAAGCAGCAGCTTTTTAAGCCAAATTTTTGTTGTACTTATCTCAGAAACTTTTTTCATATCTATCATTAATGCTCATCCTTTGCCGTTTGATCTCGAAGTCAACTACTTCTCTATCATGCAGTGGATGAGTCTATGAATGCAAAGGCCAAATACTGGCAGGCCCATGTTATATCCTGAACCGGTATCCCGCTCCCCAAATCGTTTCGATATATTGCGGGTTGGATGGATCCTGCTCGATTTTCTCACGCAGCTTGCGGATGTGGACGGTTACGGTAGCGATATCCCCCATTGCATCCATACCCCACAGATGGTCAAACAGCTGGTCCTTGCTGAATACCCGGTTGGGATTCATGGCGAGGTAGGACAACAAGTCGAATTCCTTGTTCGTGAAAATAACCTCCTGCTCGTTTACAAACACGCGGTGCGCCGTCTTATCAATGAACAGCCCGCGGATACGGATCTCATCGTTCTTGGTCTCTCTATGCCCTCTAAGCCTCTCATAACGCGACAAATGCGCCTTCACCCGTGCCACCAGCTCGCTGGGACTAAAGGGCTTAATGATATAATCGTCAGCCCCGAGACCCAGGCCGCGGATTTTATCGATGTCTTCCTTTTTCGCGGAAACCATAAGAATGGGAATGTCTTTTTCGCTGCGGATTTTACGGCATATCTCAAAGCCGTCCACCTTGGGCAGCATGAGGTCGAGAATAACAAGATCATAGTCCGTGTTCATTGCGCGATGCAAGCCCTTATCCCCACTGTTCTCGATATCTACCGTATAACCGCTGATTTCCAGATAGTCCCGCTCCAGCTCGGCAATGCTTAGCTCATCCTCAACGATCAATATCCGGCTCATTCCTCCACCCCCTCTCCAAAGCTCTCAGTCGCCGGATGTCCAGCCGTACCTGGGGTATCCGTCCCCGGCAGCTTGCCGACCAGCGGCAGAGTAATATAAATCGTTGTTCCAACCCCCGCCACACTTGAGGCCCAAATCATGCCGCCGTGCTCCTCCACGATTTGTTTCGCGATGGCCAGCCCCAGTCCGCTCCCGCCGGTAGCGGTATTGCGTGAGGGATCGGCTCGAAAAAACCGGTCGAACACATGAGGCAGCGCCTCAGCGGAAATTCCTTGCCCGTTGTCTTCTATGCTTATGACGGCTTTCCCGTCGATTTTTTGCAATTTGATGCGGATGAAGCTGTCTGCTTTATCTCTATATTTTACCGCATTCCCGATGATATTCAGCAGCACACGCTTCAGCTTTTCACGATCCGCCGTTACGTACAACGTACCCGAGGAAACCTCGGCCTGTTCCAGCCGGATCCCCTTCTTTTCCATGTCAAAATAAAGTTCTTGCGTGCAATCCTGCAAATATTGTCCAATCTCCACCTGCTCGAAATGAAAGGGCACCTTGCCCAAATCAAGCTTGGAGAATAAAAATAATTCATCAATCAGACGGTCCATATCGCCCGTTTTGGTATAGATGGTCTTGACGTAGCGCTCCAGCTTATCCGGAGAATCGGCCACACCGTCCATAATCCCTTCGACATAACCTTTTATGGCGGTCACTGGTGTTTTGAGATCATGGGAAATGTTCGAAATCAACTCTTTGCGATTTTCATCATACTGCAGCTGCAGCTCGATGGAATGCTTCAGCTTTCTGCGCATTTCTTCAAATGCCACGCTGAGTTCGCCGATTTCATCCTTGGAATAAGGCTTGACCTCAAAATCGAGATTGCCCTCTTTAATTTCTTCCGCCGCTCGTTTAAGAGCCCTTAGCGGCCGAATGATACTCCGTGAAACGAAATAGGTAAGCACTCCATTGGTCAGGATAAGAATGAGGAACAGTGAAAAGAACAGCCACTTTGCGTACTGGCCTATATATTTTTGCAGCATATTTGAATCCGTCACGACGAATACACTGGCCTTGCTTTGGTCGGGCAAAAGAAAATCCTTCTGCCTGGTAATTAACAGATCTCCATGAAACTCGGTTTGCCGCTTCTGAACTCCATCGTAGCTTGGAAGGTCGAGGTGTCGAAGTTTCTTCAAATTAGGAGAAATATAGACCAGATCGCTATTTTTACGAACAATCAAGCTCATATTAATCTTGTGCAGCCTGGCATCCAGTTCTTCGGCTTTGGAACGCTGCATGAGCGATTCCGGCTGTTGTGCGGAGAGCAGCGTGATATCGGCAAAAATGGCTGCTTCCTGTTCCATCACATCCTTAATCGGATTGCTGTGGGTGTCACTCAATTGATAGAGAGATTTCACATCACCCAAAAAAGCAACCGCGATTATGGCGACAGCAATGAGTGAGAGCACGATCGGCACGATCAGCATGGCCAGATAGGAGAGAACAAGCCGCACGCGAATGGACATAGTTAAAGCTCCTTTTTATCGAAAAAATAAAACCCGGCGGTGAAACACAATATACTACAGGCCAGCAGAAAGATAAAGACACTAAACACCTTGCCCGATGCCATCTGACTGCCTATCCACATCAAATGCCACTCCGTGTAAGACGTCGGTGAATAGGTCGATACTTGCGGGAAAAAGAAAGCCGCTGCTTTAGCCGCAATGTAGAGCAAGATGCTCGTGGTCAATGCGCCGCTGCTGCTTGAGAAAAACTGGGCCAGCAGCACAGCTATTACACTTAGCGTAATCAGAGGCAGGAACGCAGCGCCATAGGCGATGATCCAGCTTATGAAAGCAGCTCCAAGCTTGCCTGATCCTTGGAGCAGCAGCAGACTGGATAGGATCGAGGCGATAAAAGCCGCAGCCAGGTAGGCAATAATGTAAATGCCCAGCGAGATTTGTTTGGAAGCAAATACCTTGAACCGTGAGATCGGACGGGTCAGCACAATCTTCAGGGTGCGGTCTCCCAATTCACCCGAAAATTGATCGGATGCGCCCATGAACACGAAGAGCGGCAAAAAAATTGCCGTAAACAGCCCCAGCATCGCAATTGGAAAATCTTTGGCCGCTATAGCGCCGATGCCGATGCTGCTTTGAAAATTGGCGATCAAGAGGCCTGCTCCAATAGGAATCAAGATGGTCATGATGAGGAAAAACACAGTTTTTTTCTTATATGCGATTTTCAAGGTTTCATTGCGGATATTGGCAACCAGGCTATGCATGCGCGGCCACCTTCCTTTCTTCCGATACTTCATGGAGAAACAACTCCTCCAAAGTGGCGAAACGCCCTTCCAGTAAGGCGGATGGAACCCCTTCACGGATCAATTTGCCGCCGTAGATGATCCCGATGCGGTTGCACATCAGCTCCATCTCATGGATCAAGTGACTGGAAATCAAGAAGCTGATCTGCTCTTCTTTGGCCAGCTTCAAGATGATCTCGCGAATCTGCACCATACCCTCGATATCCAATCCGTTCGTCGGCTCATCCAGAATCAGCAGCTCCGGCCTGGAAAGGATGGCAGAGGCGAGTCCGAGGCGCTGCTTCATGCCGAGCGAGTACTGGGCCACCTTTTCCTGCTGAAAAGACGTTAGTCCGACAATCTCCAGCACTTCATCAATCCGCTGCTTCTCCACTTCGGGATAAAATCTCGCAGCCAGCTCCAGATTCCTTCTCCCGCTCATATAGGTATAGGCTTCCGCTGTTTCAATCAGCACACCCACCTTGGCCATTGCTTGCTCAAAGTGCGTTGCCACGTCATAGCCGAAGAGCCGCACCTTGCCTTTATTTGCTCTGGCGAGTCCTGTCATGATCTTCATTACCGTCGTTTTGCCTGCGCCATTCGGGCCAAAAAAACCGTAAATGTCTCCGCGCTCCACGGTCATGTTCACATCATGAATCCCGCGATTGTTGCTGAATACTTTGGTTAAACCTTCTATTTCCACGATCTTCTGCATCCATACGGCCTCCCTTCTCCACTCAAACATGAAGAGGGCGCTTTCGGCCAAACCTGCTCCGAGCGCGCCCTTCGCTTCACTATGTTTGGTTCTGCTCAATACAAATTAACATTAGTTATGCTTGAAGGATCCTTTGTCAAAGGGCTTAACCGTTTGTACGGTTTTACCTGTTAAATCCACAGTATCCGGAGTCGTGGTGTTGAAGCTGGATAAGCCAATGTTCAGTTTGACTATGACTTCGTGCGCTGTTCCTTGTGCATCCTTACCGCTTATCTGCAGTTCGGCCACTTGATTCGTGATATGGTTGTCAGCGTCTACGGTTGCATTCATGGAAACCGAATCCATTTTGATTTCCTGAGTCAGCTTAGGTAAGCTGTCCCTGAGTGTCGATACATTCACGCCAAAAGTCTCGGAAGGATTAGGGGTATGTACTTTACCGGTAGCCCCTTGTTTAACAATAACGGACCCAATTGTGTTCACTACGGTTGGGATCTGACTGCCTGACAGAGTAAAGTGTATGTCCTTCGTACCATTGGATTCATCCATGGCTACATAATTCTTAAGATTTCCGACCAGCGCATCAACGACGTTCTCCATCTCTTGTGTCATAGCAGCGTCATGACCTTCCTGCTTGTCATTACTTTCATGCAATCCATTGGTATCCACGATTTGATAGACATCTGAACCGCTGGTTTTGACAATCCGCTTGCCGCCTTGATTAAAGTACTGGATCGTTTGCGGAGCCGCTGTACCCGTAAGATCAACATTCACACTGCCGGGCTCTTCCGTACCCGCCGACTTCATCGTCGATTTTACATTCAAGATAGCCGCGCCGTTATCTTCCACTGTCACATCAATGTTACGGGTAACATTCTTGATGTCCATTGTGCTTTTCACCGCTGACTTATATGCATTATACCCAGGCGCGTCACCGATTCCCGCATAGGCCGACGTGATCAGCAGCATGCTTCCCACAGCGACACCTATACCTATTAATGATAATTTCTTGTTCATTTTCCGCTTCCTCCTTTTAGTATGGGAAACCGAATTCGTAACCGGATTGGCTCCCTTATGAATCATCTTACCCGCTAAGCATAAACGGTTGATAAAACACTTCTAAACCGCCTATCAAATAATTCTTAAATTTTTATAAACAAACGGGCTAATTATATTCTATTGTAATATTTGCTCTTCACAAACTTCTCAATCGCCTGCACACGGGATTTGACTCCGAATTTATCGTAAATCTTCCGTACATAGTTATCGACAGATCTGCGACTGGCGTGGATGAGCTCGGCGACTTGATCGTGGGTGGCGCCTTTTACAATTTCCGTCATGATTTGAACCTCATCTTTGGTTAAAAAAGCTTCAGTTGGAGCTTTTTCTGAGTTTAAACGCATCTGATGATAGAGCGGAAGAGGGATCATCGTATAATTATCCAGTACACAGTTGACCAAATTTCGAATCGTGTGCTCACTGGCTTCCTTGGAAAGTATTCCGCTTACTCCTATTTCCAGCAGGTTGTTGTAAAGCTCAGAAATATCAATACCCGTGAAAATAACGATATGGATATTCGAATCTACCTCTTTAATCTGCTTAGCCACTTGACTGCCAAAACCGTCGGGAAGATGGTAATCCAAAAAAACAATGCCCGGCTGGTGTTCATAAACAAGCTCGAGTGCCGCCCTGCCGCTGCCTGCGGACCCAATCACTTCAAGTCTGTCTATTTGTTCAAGCATATATCGGGTGGCGTTTGCCATTAAGGGATGATCTTCCACTATTAAAGTTTTGACTTTGTCCATCATGCTGTAAGCCCCTCTCTCATCGGAATGGTGATTTGAATTTTCACACCCGATCCGATAGATGTTTGCAAATCATACTTGCCCTTCAAGTAAACCGTTCGACTTTTGATTTGCTCTATACCAATGCCGGAGGCACCAATCTGTTTTTGCATGAGCCGGCCTTCATCGAACCCCACTCCATTATCTTCATACAGTAAGCTAAATGTATCCTTGGCTGTTACAATTTGAATTTTGACCCGGCTCGCATGTGAATGCTTCTTTGCGTTCGTTATCATTTCTTGAATCATTCGGAATAAGTGGCGCTTCGTATCCAAATCCCGTTTCTCAATCAGATAAGTCCGCTCCGCTTGGAATTGGATATCAAATGAACTCTCATACGACTCTCGCTCCACGAGCCTTTCCACCGTTTGCACAAGGCCGATCTCCTGAAGTAAATGCGGATGAAGATCAAAGCAGCTTTGCCGTAAATTCGTATTAATAATTTCGACAAATTCAATGACACTGCGAAACTGATCTTGCTGCTCCGGGTTCATCTTCAATTTAACCATAATGTCGGCAAAGCGTTTTTTCAGAAAAAAAAGGTCCTGCATGGTCGTGTCATGCAAATCTGTTGCAATCCGCACACGCTCTTTCTCCTGCAGCTCGAACATCAGCTTCCTGAACCAAACGAAATCATCACCCGTTTCTTCATTCGGCACTTGAGCAGCAAGCTCCTGCATCCTCATCGTAAGCTTACGGATCAGATACACATTTTCCAAGCTGACCGCCAAATAGGAGATGATGAGATTCAGCCATTGCCTGTCCTCCAATCCAAGCAACGTATTCGTTCTTTTCTTCGTCATAACCAGGTAGCTCGTATATTCTTCATGATGATTAATTACGAAGCATGTATATGTCGGATGATCATCGAACCAGCCTGATTCCAATAATTCTTCGACTTCTTCCGCGTTAATGTCACCTTCTGTTATGGCTTCGAGATGGTGAGGATATTTAAATACCACTGCTCCTCCATATACCTGAAGGGTTTGTACGATGTCGACCAGAATGATCTCTTTTATTTCCCGGAAGCTGGATATGGAACCGAGATTTTTGGAGATTTTTCTTAAAGCGTTTTGCAGTTTATGTTTTCTGGGAAATACGAAAGGCTCGAATTTGGATGTAAAATATTCAAGCGAATAGAGTACAAAGGAAAACAACAGCAAGACAATCAAGAAGCTGTACACTGTCTCTTTCATGGGCATTGCGCTTTGTAAGATGAGTTTATTAAAAAGAGTTACAATGACGACGCTTGGAATCAGCCCAATAATAATGGTAACCAGAAATCTTCTTAGCAGCACATCAATGTCATACAGTTTCTTGGAAAGTATTAAATAGGTGAACGTAATAGGGAAAACCAGGACAAATGCACCCGTATAATCCGGATTCAGCGATGCGGGTTGATCTAATAACAGAGGTAAAAAGGATAAAAAGGCAAAGGGAAAAAAGGATATAAACAATCCAAACCAAATGGTTTTAATAATGGTTGAGAGATAAGTGCTTTCTTTGCGATATTTAAAATAAATATGAATCAGAAAAGAAAAATTAATGGTGATCCCCATTAAAAAATACAAGATTGTTATTTCTGAACTTAATGCATAAACGTAATTGGCCATACCGGGAGATATGTATGCCAATTTGGATAGCAGCGATATAATTACGAATCCATATAAATATTTAAGCATTTTAGCCGGTAACACGATATTACCTTTCTCTTTAAAAAAAACAATTAAGAAATGCAAAAATATGATCGGAATAGCCATTAAAGCTGAGGTAACAAAAATCTTTCCTATGATATCTCCTCTGCCCGAGGCTCCGAGGCTCATATAAACTAAAGCGACAGATATAAAAACCAAAGCCAACAATCTCGCCGACTGCGACTTAGGCATTTTCAAATAAATCAAAAATGCGAAAAAAACACTGATAATCTCAAATAAACAAGTTTCGAAAGTAATACTTTCCCGTAAAGTAACATGAGGAATGGTAACGATTTTCTCCTCATTATTATGTAAAACTGTAATCGAATTGGCCTGATCAATACTCTTCCATCTTTGAATTGTGGAGTAATTGTCAGCTTTCACTTGATTGACTTCTTTTACAACATCTCCAATTTGCAATTGGTTTAGAAGTTCAGGGCGAGTCTTTTCGAAACCTGCTATTTGCCAATCCCCCGTGCTGCTTTTTTCGACAACAATACCAATATAAGTATAATTGGTATTTATATAGAAATACCACGCCTGCAAACAGATAAAAAGTACCAAAAATACTTGAATTATCACCTTTTTTCTCATTAAAAAATTGCCCCTTAATTAAATAAATGATATATACTTAGACAAGAATCGAGTTTACATTGGGAGGTGACAGTATGAATTCGTTAGTCTGGTCAGCAGATTTAAAATCCGCTTTTCAATCGTTAAGGAATTCTAAAGGCTTGGACGTCTCGAGCAAAGCTTTAAAAGCCGATGAAGCCAAAGCTTTGGCAGAAAACAACAATCAAATTAAACCAGCGATTCAAGTTTACTGGAATTAATAAACCCTTTTCCCTACATAGTAAAGATTGTGCCCCTTCTATCAGAGGGATGCAATCTTTTTTTCTGCATCAAACTAATTTCCCTTTCCCTTCTCCAAAATCCTGCTTGTCATTCTCTCAAAAAGTCTGTCTTCTCCCCTATGTAAAAGAGGCGCAGCTGATGCAATGCCCGTGTGCAAGCGGTGTAAAACAGCTTGCGTTCCTTCTCATCCGCGTAGACAGACTTACTGGCGTTGTAGATGAGCACCGCATCGAACTCCAAGCCCTTCGCCAGGTACGCGGGCAGGATCATCAGACCCGCCGCAAAATGCAGCGTGTCCTTCGTGATCAGCTGCAGCTGCGGCAGCCTGCTGCTGAGGAGCTCATGGGCGCGGCGAGTCTCGCGCTCCGTCTTGCAGAGGATGGCGATGGACATCATGCCCATCGCCGTCCATTCCTGCACAGCCGCCTCTACCCCGAGCGCCAGCTCGCTCTCATGGGCGGCTTGCAGGACGCGCGGCGCATCGCCGCTGCGGTTGAAGGGCTCCACGGGCTCGCCCTCGGGGAGAATTCGCTCGGCGAATTCGATGATCTCGCGCGTGGAGCGATAGCTCTTGACGAGACGGAACGTCTGCGTCTCTTGCTCGGCCATCAGCTCGCTGATCGACGAGTAGCCGCCGGTTTGGCTGGCATGCGTGAAGATGCCCTGGTTCCAATCGCCCAGCAGGGTAAACCGCGCGCGCGGAAACAGCTTCCTCAGATACGCATAGTGGAAGGGCGAATAGTCCTGGGCCTCATCCACAATCACATAACGGATTGTGTTGACGGTCTGCTGGCCTTCGATCAACCCCTTCAAATACACCAGAGGGGTGGCATCCTCGTAGAGTATGTATCCCCGCTCCAATGCGGAGACCGTGAAGCCGCTTATCGCGTCCCAATCGGCTGGCAGCTTCTGGTCAGCAGCTCGAGCCAAATCCGAATGCAGCAGCGTATTTGCAAACAGCTCACGATACAAGCCCAGCACATCTACGAATTCAAGCTTCCGCGCCTTTTCCCGGAGCGGCTCAATAGCTCTCTTCGCTTTTCGCTTGCTCATCCGTTTCATTTCCTGCTCACTGCCAATATAGGTAGGCTCTTTGGCCATCTTGCGGTAAAATCGCTTCTGCACCTCAGCCTCAATGTCATCCAGCCTGCTCAAAATCCACTCGGACAATTGCTCCATCCGGTCTCCCAGGGACATATTGGATTCTTTTTTATAAAACAAATCTCTGAGCTCCGAGCCGTATATGAACACCTTGCTTCCTACTGCAAAATGATGAAAGCGAAGCCCTTCCGTTCGAAGGCGTTCCCCGTACTCCTCAACAACTTGCAAAAAATCGGCAGATGCCTTGTAGTGAATGCCTGACATGCGAGCCGAATCAACGTCATTTTGCTCATCCTCGGCAGCTAAGAGAAACTCAAGCTGATCGTAAGCATCCTCCAGGGTCATTTCCGTACCGCCAAGCCGATAAGTCAAGTAATCCTGAAACGTCGTTTGCTGCATATTTGCCTCGCCCAGTTCAGGCAGGACATGCGACACATAGTCGCTGAACAGTGAATTCGGTGAAAATAAGATCATCTGATCCGCACTCAAGGTTTTCCGGTGTTTATATAAAAGGTAAGCGATTCGCTGCAGGGCAACCGATGTTTTGCCGCTTCCCGCTGCACCCTGCACAATCATCACCTTATGTCTGTCATCGCGAATAATGAGGTTCTGCTCACGTTGTATGGTAGTCACTATGCTGTGCATTTTGTCGTCCGCATTGCGGCTTAACATTTGCTGGAGCATTTCATCTCCAATGGTGATGCCCGTATCAAACATATTCTGAAGCTCTCCCGCTTTGATGATATATTGGCGTTTCAGCGTCAATTCTCCCTCAATGGTCATCTCTGGAGTTGTATAAGAGGCTGGACCTGGAGGAAAGTCATAGAATAGACTGGAGATGGGCGCACGCCAATCATAGATTAATATTTCATCTGTATGCGGGTCCAGAAAGGAAGTAAGTCCAATGTAAATTTTCTCGCTTTCCCTGCCGCCTGTTTCAATAAAATCAATTCTGCTAAAATAAGGCGCATCTACTACCCGTTCCAGTTTACGCAAAGCATCATAGGCCAGCTTATAGCTGCGCTCCTGGGCAGTTAGAACATGGGCCTGCTGTGTTATGCTGGCAGCCGTCTCGATCAAGTCGTCTTCATTTTCCGTATTTACGGAAATATCGTCCCAAAAATTAAGGCGAATCTGGGTAGCGTCGCTTCTGCGTATATCCAAAGTTTCGCCGAGCTGGATGATTCTCTCTCGTATGAGTTCGCTGACCTTCAGCAAACGGATACTTTCAAGCTCCCATTCCTCCGGTTGTATTGGCATAGGATTGGACACCTTCCTTGCTGTTACTTGGCAACAATTTGCCTTCATTCATTGTACACGATTCTTCCGACGATTCATAAAATGAAAGGGGCCGTCCCAAAAGTAGATAAATCTACTTGAGGACAGCCCTCCTTTTCTTTAAATTGGACGTTTTCGAAAAGGACAGCAAGGCAGCAGAGTTATACCTGCCCAGCCATCCTCGTTTTTTTGTAAACTGCTGCTTTCTTGAGCAGATTATGGGCAAGGGAAAGCCACCCGACCTCAAGGCTAACTTTGGGCAAGCCCCTGAGCAGGAATCGTCGAAATCCTCGGTTGTTCTTCAAATCGCCAAACACACTCTCGGGTTCAATCATACGCCTTACGGAAAGCGCGTAGCCTTCTTCGCTCCGCAGCTTCTCTCGTGCTTGGTTTTTCAATCGCAGGTATTCCAAACTTACTTTTACTTCTCGATTACCGGCGGCCTTCGTACATTTTGGTTTAAGCGGACATCCTTCACAGTTTGCGCTTCGGTAATGGCGATGCCGAATCTCAAATCCGCTTTCTGTTTTTTCCTTACTTTCATAACGAAAGGTCAGCTTTTGGCCACCCGCACACGTCCATGTATCTTCTTTTTCATCATAGTTCCAGCTGTCAATTTTACTGATATCATTTTGCCATGCCTTTGTTTTTTCACGGTGGTATGTGCTGTATTTAACAATACCTTTAAGTTGTTCGTTTTCTAAGTAAGTGTAATTCTCTTCGCCACCATATCCGGCATCAGCAATGATGGTGCTAGGCAGCTTTCCGAGCATCGACTTCACTTTTTCTAAATGTGGAATGAGGCATCGTGTATCGGTTGGCCGCTGATGCAAGCTGTAACCGACAATGAATTGATTTTCAGTTCCGATTTGGACATTGTAACCGGGTTTAAGCTGTCCGTTTTGCATATGGTCTTCTTTCATACGCATAAACGTTGCGTCTGGGTCTGTCTTACTGTAACTGTTACGGTTTCCGAGAATTTCTTGATGAGTCTCGTACTTTTGAAGACGAGGTAGATAGTCTTTGCGAAGCGTTCGAATCGCTTTTTTAAGCGGCTTGTCCTTTGGCTTCTCTTTCAATTGATCTTCCAGGCGCTGAATCGCGACCTCAAGCTTTTCGCTTGTGATCTTACTTGCCTCGCCCAATTCGCTAAGATCTGTGCCGCCATGTTCACGATTTTCTTGTTTTTCCGCTTCATCGATGGTGGCGAACAACGTTTTCACTTTTTCCTGAAGCTTAGCTTTATGCTTAACAACGGCTTTTCCCCACACAAAGGTGTAGCGATTCGCATTCGCTTCAATCTTGGTGCCATCGACAAAATAATGTTCGAGTTGAACGTAATTTTCATCAGCAAGAAACTGGAGCACCGCAGTGAAGACAGTCTCCAAGACCTCTTTCATTCGCTCAGAACGAAACCGGTTAATGGTACGAAAATCTGGGCGCTGCCTTCCGGCTATCCACATGAACGTGATGTTTTCGCGTACAGCTTTGGCAATTTGACGTGAGGAGTAGATCCGCTGGGTGTAGGCATAAACAATAACTTTGGTAAGCATTTTGGGATGATAACTATCTCGGCCACCACCAGGGTATGCCGATGCAAAGATCTTGTCGTCTAGCCGATTTACGGCAGTGTTAACGACTCGAACGAGGTGGTTTTCGGGGATGTCGTCCTCTAAATCCATTGGCAGGCAAAGTTGATCCATGGTATATTGAAGGTACAAAGAAATCTCTCCTTTTCGTAAATGGTCGGTGGTACTTCCATTTTACCAAAGAGAGATTTCTTTTTGTTTATTTTTTAAATGAAAAAGGGGGTGCCCCTAGGTCAATTTAGACCTTTTGGGACAGCCCCTTTATCTCAGATGATATCAAAGCCATGTCAGGAAGGAGGATGAGGAGATGCTTTGTTGGCCGCCGCTGCCGCTTCTTTGTTTATATATTCCTCGTTAAAATTAGGCAAGGAACTTTTATTCAGGAAGTCACTGTCGATAAAATCGGCCAGAAATTTCTTGCCGAACATAAGATCATATTGGACATCCCGGTACTGGTCAACCTGCGGCTTCACATCGGCCGGAACGGTTGAAGAGAGATTTTGATTGCTGTCGACATATAGATTGCTCAGCATGCCGGGGAGCTTCTGCGACAATTGGTCGCTTACAGCAAACTGGGCCGGCTTCTCCAGATGCAGAGTATCAAGCACATGTCCGCCAAGGAACGAATTGCTCAGCGTTGGTATGGTTTCCTTGGGCAAATTGAAATTGGACCACATGACAAACGGTACACTGTGGATTTTTTTCAGTTCCTCCAACGACCAATCCGCTGGATTTCCGCTTTTAACGAATCCACTCTGCTGATAAACTTCATAATCGGGTCCAAGCATAGGCAAATGATCCCCATAAAATATCACAACTGTTGGCTCATTGGATTTTTCATAATGGGCAATCAAATCAGCCAGAGCCTTATCCGCATCGTGAGCGCCATGGGTGTAGGTTTCAAGTATGCTTTTGGCATCATCCGTCAAATTGCCAGTTGCTTTTATCGGATTGGACGGATAGCGCGGTGCATCGTAAGGCCCATGATTCTGCATGGTCACCGCATAAATAAACATCGGCTTCGATGTATTATCTACCTCTTGGATTATGCTGCGGGTAACCTCAGCATCCGAGATAAAGAATCCATTCACCTCAGGATTGGTAAAGAGGTCTTTATATTTAAAGCTTTCAAACCCAAACTTTTCATAAACGTTCTTCCGATCCCAGAACCAACCCTCATATGGATGTATCCCCATGCTTTTATAGCCTTGCCCTTCAAAATAACTGGCTAATGTCGGTGTAGGCTTGTTGATATACTGCTGATAAGGAGTTGAACCGCCTGGTAAAAAACTCATGGAATACCCGGTCAACACCTCGAATTCAACATTGCTGGTCCCCCCGCCGAACTGTGGAGAGAGCAGATATCCGGAGGTCGATTCCTTCTGCAAACGATGAACAGTCGGAATCGGGTCTTCGCTGAAAGTCACTCCAGGCAGCAGCGTTGGATCCCAAAATGCTTCATTCATGACGAATATCACATTCGGTTTCTTTCCTTTAAGCGGATCCTCACCGGCTGGCTGTTGAGCCGCTGTTCTCACAATGTCCAGTGCAACGGCTTGAATCGCTGGTTTATCGTAACCCTGAGGTTTGCGAACAACGGCATTTTTGATATTCATGGTAAAAGCTGCTGATAATCCGTTGTCCGTATAATTTTGCTGCTGATCCCAGGATATCTCATTGACATTCAAGCGTATTTCTAAATGATCACCCACCAGTGTTTTAAACGCTATCGAATAAATCATGAACATCGATAGCAGCCCCAGCACAATTCTGCTTTTCCAAGGAAGGGACAACCGCGGCACCACAATTCTCAGCAGGAATAAGCCAAATACGATAGCAGCCAAAATGGCAATCTTGTCTTTTGAATCCGAGCTTGAAATGTATTGAGTAATATCTAGGCTTTCCTTTTTGAGCAGTACGTCCCAGGGGACAAAAGGCTCTCCAATCATTTTCGTCTTAAAATAGCTGATCAGGGATATGGTGAAAAGCAATGATGAAGTGACACCCAATGAGAGGGTGAGTGAACCCACAATACAATAGATGAGTAAGGCTAAACATAAATTGATCGTGTAATTAAAATAAAATAAGGAATGATTGTGCTTCACCCATTCCATAGTCGCTTGAAGGGTGCCCCTTTGTATGTACTCGACTGCAATAACCAGAAGGGCTGGCATGATTAACATCACTATGAGGATCGCGCTGTAGGCACCGAACCTGTTTATTTGCTTCCTGCGGGTTTTATTCTTCTTCAGTAAGGGTAAAGAAAAGCGCATTCCCCCCACACTCCTTTTTCCTGGGCATTTCGAATGACCTGATTATAGATCTCCTTTATGAATGGAAGGTTAATAAAACCTTAACAAAAGATGAATCCCTAAATATTACCACCCGGGGTACGCTAAGAAACATAAATATCTCCAGATTAGTGTCATTATTTGGGTCATTTCCTGAATATAGTTATTATTCATTTTTTTACTATGACTATTCTGCAATATGAAAAAAACCCGCCATTCGATGGATTCATCGAAAAGCGGGTTGTTTGGTTTTGCTTTATTTTTACTTATTCATTGGAATTATATTGTTCTTGATCCTTATTTTTGGGATTAATTGCGGAGCAGCTGCCCGGGTAGCTATTTTTCATCATTTCATCAAGATGCTCACGCATTACGTCATCTCCGGGTATATCGGCAACAAGCTTGGCAGGAGGTTGACGAAATTCAACGTGTCCTTTCGGTTTATCATCAGACATACTCTTCACCTCTGTTCGTATACTACTGGGGATTGTTCTGTTTCGGAATATTATCCATGCTTGGCGGATAGTCTGCCGCCTTCTTCGCCTTGATCGGATCCTGCTCATTCTGTGTAAATTTGTTAGTTCTGAATGCGGGCGGATTTTTCTTTTTCAAGTCTCGTCACCTCCGCATTTATCTTGCGCTTAACAATAAAATATTATGATCACAAAAAAACCGTTTAAATCGTCAAGTAAATTAATCTTTTGCCGGTTGATAGGTTTGAACTATGACGCCTGAACTGAAAGTATTTGTATCTGTCAATTTCAAGACCTTCTTCCCGACCCCGTCTCCGAAGAGACGTTTTCCGCTTCCCAGTACAATTGGATAGATCATGAGCCGATATTCGTCGATGAGGTCAAGTTCCATCAGCGTTTGAGCAAGACTGCAGCTGCCGAAAACCAAAATGTCCTTACCTGGCTGCTGCTTCAATCTGGATACTTCCTCCGCGATATTACCCTTGATTAAACTTGAATTGGTCCAATTAACTTCTTCGAGTGTCGTTGAAACTACATGCTTGGGGTAATTATTCATCCATTCGCCGTATTCCCCGGTTTCCTTGATCATATTTGGCCAAGCCGTTGCAAAGCCCTCGTAGGTTACGCGTCCCAACAACAGAGCGTCACTCGCCTTAAGCTCAGCGAACTTGAACTTATCCTGTTCTTCGCTGTCGAATTGGAACGTCCACATCGGATCCTCCATGACACCATCAAGCGAGACAAACTCCGATACAACTAATTTTCTCATTTAACATTCTCCTTTTGATTTGATTTTTTTAATGTGTTAATTGCTTGATTTGAATATACCATTTAAGGAATATTCCTGTCAAGGTATATTTAAAAATAATTCAACAAAGAAACCCGGACACTTCATCACCCAAGGGGATAAAGTGTCCGGGTTATTATTGGCGACTTTCGCTCCGATCAGGTCAATGCAGGAGCCTTACGATAATGAGTAGCTTGTTCAAACGAGAACGCCACCCTGATCAACGTCGGTTCGCTGTAGGCACCGGCAGTAAATGTTGCTGCAACTGGTTTTCCATCTGCAGTGTAACCGGCAGGAACGGTAATAGACGGATACCCGGCTTTAGCCGCAATGGCTGCACCGGTCGTATTTGGAAAAAGCAACGCATCCAAGTCATACTTATGCATGACATAATCAATGCCCTCGTCACGCGACAAACGCAGGTCCTTAAGACGATCCATGATATATTGCGGTTCGGTCAGCGTTCCGCTGGTTGAGTTAGATTCCGTCAGAAGCACATCGCCATACTTCAAATTGTGAGCGATATCGTTAATATCAAACGTGATTATATCTGACAATGAACGAACAGATGCATTAGGTCCCAGGCTTTCCAGGTAGGCGTTGATATCCGACTTAAATTCATGCTTGAAGACAGTTGATTGAAATTCTGATAACTCTACTGCGGATGGAATATCAGCGTTGTCCACAATTATGGCGCCCTGAGCTTTCAAGTCATCGATTACCGTATTCATCAATTTGTTCTCTTCATCTGTGATTGTGCTGTAATAGTAAGCTCGGGGTATCCCGATTCTTGCTCCTTTTAGCCCATCTTTATCTAAAAAAATAGTGTAGTCGGTATAAGATTTATCAATGCTTGTTCCTGTAATGGGATCCTTTTCATCCACGCCTGTCAGAACCCCTAGCATTGCAGCGGCATCTGCAACCGTTCGGGCAATAGGACCAGCGGTATCCTGACTATGTGCAAGAGGAATAATACCGTCCCTGCTAATAAGCCCGACTGTCGGTTTAATTCCGACTACGGAGTTATTGTAAGCCGGACTTAGAATAGAACCTGAGGTTTCGGTCCCGATGGCTAGAGCAGTCAAATTGGCAGCAACGGATACCCCCGATCCAGCGCTGGATCCACCGGTACCGAAGACACCGGGCTTATATGGATTTAGAACTTGGCCGCCCCGAGAACTGTACCCACCCGGCATGCCTCTAGTCTTATAGTTGGCAAATTCAGTCATGTTCACTTTTCCAAGAATGACTGCTCCGGCTTCTCGAAGTTTTTTGGCTACGAAGGAATCATCGGGCGCATAGGAGTTTGCAAGGGCTAAGGAACCTGCACTTGTGTGCATTTTATCTCCCGTATCGATATTGTCCTTTAACATCACTGGAATCCCATGAAGAGGTCCTCGAGATCCCTTCAATTTCCGTTCCGCATCAAGCGATTCGGCTATAGCAAGGGCATCCGGATTAATTTCCAGAACGGAGTTCAGGCTAACGCCTTGCTTATCGAATGCAGCGATACGTTCCAAATACATCGATACAAGCTTTACTGAGGTTAGCTCTTCCGATTTCATAGCCTCTTGCATGTCCGCTACGGTTGCTTCCTCGATCTTAAATGACAAGGATCGTATTTCCATAAACAATTCCTCCCAATTATGTAATGTTAAATAAATGACCATATAACTGCACTAATCATATTCTCTCGTTCTAATTTAACATATTTATATTACTTTCACCTCCATATATTGTTATCTTATATATATTTGTTCAAATTGTAATTAAATCGTGTCCAATTAACCTCTTGCATCAAAATCGCATATGGAATACATTGTAAGTGAACAGTGTTAATTAAAAGGGAGACCCTATGGTTAAAGCTACAACAGGCAAGAAAGCAGTAACCCGGCGACGGAAGAAGGAACAAAAAGATGAGCTCCGTTCCCTCATTCTACGAACGGCGGGTAATTTGTTCGTTGAGCTTGGGTACAACGGCTTCTCCATGCGTAAGCTTGCTGAACTTATCGGTTATTCGCCTGCGACATTGTATTTATATTTTCGCGATAAGGATCACCTGCTCTTCCTCGTGGTCGACGATGCATTTTCCCGCTTCAAGAAGCAGCTGGAGCATGCTGCCGAGAGCAGTGATGCTGCATGGGAGCGGCTGGGCCGTTTGGGAGAAGCCTATGTGAGGTTCGGGCTCGAAAATCCCGCCTACTACCAGCTTATGTTCATGTGGAGAATTGATTATTTGACAGAAGTGCGCGACGGGAAGGAAATTCCGAGGGTGCAAGCCTTCGAGGTACTGCTGCATACGGTGCGGGATGCTATCGAGCAAGGAGCGCTGCAGGCAAGCGTGCCGGAGACGACCAGCGATATGCTGTGGGCAATGATGCACGGAATCGTCTCTCTGTCGATTCAGATGCCCATGTTTGACAAGGAGCGCACCGACAAGCTGATCCAGCATGCTATGGAAATGATTTATAGGGCCTTGCACGTTTAGGCCCTAAATTCACTGTTTAACTAAACGGTGTTCATTTAAAAATTGCAAAGGAGATGTTGAAGAATGAATCTGTATGCGCTTCTGCTGATTATCCATATTGTCGCCGGCACTATCTGCTTGCTCTGCGGAGCCTTGGCCGCGTCGTTTCGCAAGAGGAAAGGCGCTCATACCGTGTCTGGCGAAATCTACCATGCCAGCTATGTGGTCGTTTTCGTAACAGCCGTAGCGATGGCCCTCATGAAATGGTCGGAGCTTGCCTTTTTGTTTTATATCGCCCTGTTCTCCTACGGACTTGCTTTATACGGATATTTGGCTCGCAAGCGGCTGTGGCCCAATTGGCTCCAACATCATATCGGGGGCATGTTAGGTTCCTATATAGGTGTCATTACCGCCGTATTGGTAGTAAACGGGCACACCGTGTCCGCCGAAACCGGCATTCCCAATCTGCTTCTATGGTTTCTGCCAACCATCATCGGGACACCGATTATCCGGATGGTGAGCGCTCGTTATTACCGGCGCGGTCGATAAATATTCTGGTGCATACTCGACTCCGCAACGCAGATACCGGTCAAAATTATCAGGTCAGAAAAAAGACTTATAAATATAGTACCATGAGCTCCTCATCAAAGTATGAATTATCAATTTTTAATGATCGCTTATCTATTCCGTAAGTCTCAAAACCCAAGGAATTATAGAGTTTTTTTGCTGGTTCATTTATTGAAACGACAGTTAAATAAATCTGTTCAATATGTTTTATTTCTTTTGCCTTCTTAATGGCTTCTATCATTAAATTCTTAGCTATTCCAACTCCACGTTTTTTAGGAGAAACGTACATTGCGTAAATATTTGCTCTATGTTTAAATTTATTTTTCTGTTCCAATACTAAAGTAACTACACCGAAAAGTTGTTCATTTTCCAATGCACCAAAAGTAAAAGAATGCTCCTCTTTGAACCTGCTCTCAAATTTTTCCAAGGAAAATTCTTTTTCTTCTTCATAGCTGGAACCAAATGCTTCAGGATGGGTTCGTAACGCTTCCAATCTGATGTTCCTGTAAATCTCCGCATCCTTTGGTTCAAGTATCCTAATTTCCATAGTAGCCTCCTTAAAGCCTATCGCTTGAGATGATACTTCCATTATACAATTTTTTATGGTATTCCCTTACTAAATTGCTTGTTATGAGAACAAGCTATTACAACGTAGAAAAAGAGCGAACCTTTTGGACCGCTCATTAACTAATATATAAGGGTAACGTTCTTACTTTAAGTTAAAAATACCCTTCCCAGTTTCCATACTAATTGGCAATGATGAATGTGCATGTGTTATGGTCCAAGATTCATTTTCTTTTCTTAAACAGAATGTGAATCTATTTGTCATCTGACGAAGTTTCTCTCCAGATTCGTTGTGAGCAGCGAACGTAACAGCACAATGAACGAAAGCGAAATTCGAATTTTCTTCAACTACTAAATCATCAAAATCTGTTTTGAGTAAAACACCTTCCTCGCTTAAACCATTAAACCACCCTTTCACTATTTCCTTCCATTGAGTAATGCCGGTGCACTCCCAGTTTTCCCAACAATCATAAATATGGATGTCAGAAGCGAATGTAGATACAAATCTCTCAACATCTTTCTCATAAATTGCAGATTTGTAATTTTCCAGAACATCCTGTACTTTATTAAAGCCAAAACTCATGAATACATCTCTCCTTTATTGTTCTCGTTAGTTCAGTCTGTCCCTCTTATATTCAGCGCCTGGGACGGATACCTGGATACTCAGCAATTGACCCGTCCTTGATCCTGCCATTTTGTCAAAACCGCGCCACTCTGCCGTCAATAAAAATAACGTTGTGCGGTCAGCCCCGCCAAGCATACAAGCGAAGCAGCCCTGGTCGAGCTCGACTCTCTGTACAATTTCACCGCCTTCGCGTACACGTACGCAGCGCTTGTTGGGAACATCGCTATACCATATGGCTCCTTCTGTGTCGAGACAAATACCGTCGGGATAGCCGTCTCCAAGATCGGCCCAGACACGCCGGTTTAATAGAGTGCCGTCATCGGCGATGTCGAAAGCAGTGAGCTTTTGGCCGAACGATTCTGAAATAATCAAAGTGGAATTATCTGGCGTCACAACCATGCCGTTAGGGAAAGCAATCCCGTCGGCCACCAGTCTGGTAGAACCATCAGGTTTAATAAGAGCTATGATGCCCGGTGCAGAGAGGTCAACATCTCCACCGTTGACGTAGATGTTACCCCGTCCATCCACGACGATTTCGTTCCAAACCTTGGCGAGGCCATTCAAGTCGGCATGGGGCACCAGCGTTCCCTCTTGCTCTCTACGAAGCAGAGGCTGATCACTCGTCGAGACAATAATCAAGCGCCCATCGGGCAGCCAATCGATAGAGAAGGGAAACGACGGGAAAGGTACGCGAACAACTACCTCGCTGGCACCTTGGGGATCGACTGCAATGATCTCCTGAGCGTCCCAATTAGAAAACCATAAACGGCCCTCGTGCCAGCGTGGCGATTCTCCAAACGCAAGACCGGTTTCCAACAACTGTAGTTCTGCAGCGTTCTTTCTAGACTTGTCCGCTTGCTCATGAGCATTATTTTCGACAGTCATCTTTATACCTCCTTATGGTTTCTTTGGAAAATTCACATTATAATTCGAAATCTCATACAAGTCCACCTAACATAATCATTATACTAATTGTGAAAAGGGTCCATTTCTTATAGATTGCTATATTTCTTGGTCCATATGAGTATTGGCATTCAATGATCAGACAGGAATGCCATCTTTGTTGATATTATCCGTAAACTGGGCTGCGAATTTACAGAGGAATCGGCAACGATATGGATTAGTTATGTTAAGATGGTCTCATATAAAAAACTGCCAAACTTGGGAATGGTGAAAATATGACTAGAGACGAATTGAGCAAATTAATTGAACGGCGTGAAGAAGGAAGAGCCAAGCAAGATCAAACGATCTTAAGTGAGGTTCGCGAGCAATTATTAGAATTGCTTTCCGATTACCCGGATGATGCGGAGATCAACTACCAAACCGGGATAGCGAATGACAATTCCGGCCTTGGACATGAGGCTATTCCATATTATGAGCGGGCTCTTAAGCTGGGACTCTCTGGTCATGATCTAGAAAGATGCCTAATGGGTCTGGGGAGTACATACCGCTACTGGGGGTACTACCAAAAAGCAGTTGAGACGTTACGCAGAGGCGTGAGGGAATTTCCGGAGAACCGGGCAATTCAAGTGTTTCTTGCCATGGCTCTGTACAATAGCCAAAACTACAAGGAAAGTGTTGAACTGCTGATCACCAATTTAATGGAAACTACCTCAGACGAAAAACTACATTATTTTAAACGCGGGATATTGGCTTACAACGAAGACCTTGATAAAACAGCCGAATAAACATAAAGCTGATCTCCTCTTGATGATCCGAATATAGATTGATTGCTGTTAGTTACTTAGCCATTGGATACGTCTCCTTCAAAATAGTTTTACGTTCTTATCCTACTCCGTTAGACGCGTCTCGTATTGGAAAAATCGGACATTAATAGCATTTGGTTTGGTGTCATTCTTGAAAATGCTTTTAATTCTTGTATGAAATGAGCTTGGTCGTAATATCTTACCTACCTCTTGTTTATTGTCTGCACAATTGGGATAAAATTCAGCAGTTTATCCCGTAAATCTGAAAAGCTCTCCTCTCCAAATTTTTTCGCAAATTCCTCATCGAGTTCAGTTACTATACCATATAGTTTATTCATCATTTCGATGCCTTTAGGCGTAAGAACAATCAACCATGCACGTAAATCTTTCTGGCTTTTCTCTCTATGGATATAACCTTGCCGCTCAAGGTATTTCACAAGTTCCCCCATCGATTGTTTGGTTATCCCAGAACGCTCAGCCAATTCAGTAGCTGTAAGCCCTGAATCAGAAAAATACAATGGTTGCAATACAGGCGTATGGGTAGTACGAATATCCTCATAACCGACGGATTCCATCTTTTGATTAATGATTTTGGCTACCTCTTGATAAGCACTACGTAACAAAGCACCAGTTCGCATTTCATTTATGGTTTTCAAGACCCATTCTCCTCTTGCCTAATTAGTAAGGAACCTTTATTATAGTAGTAAGGATACCTTATCTTATCATTTGTGATCTGAGTTGTCCATTTTACGATACCAAGGGAGTGGTGATGAGTAATGAAAGCAAACGTAGTAAGACAAGATGCTGGTAAATTTATCAACTTGGGACCCAATCAAATTTGGGTGAAAGAAGACGGTTCACTGACACGTCAAACGCTTTATTTTATATTCTAGAAGGAGAAATTGAGTTCATAGTTGAAGCGGAGGTTGTGACCGCTTTCACAGGTGATGTGGTCACAATTCCAAGCGGGGTTGCCCACACATATCGCAATGCATGCGATAAAAAGGCAAGAATTCTTATTCTTCATACAGATGCACAAATGGTTAAATTTTTTGAAGAAACCGAGTTATTAATTCAATCAGGTGTTCCTGCTCCAAAGGCTATTAACGAATTGTTGCCTAAATATAATACCGACCCTCTACCAACCATATAATATTGCACTATCATAGGGTCGCTACATAGATTAACAGACACCGGAGGAGGTGCCTGTTAATCTTTTATTTTTCCAATTCCGTTAGCACAATCCAAAATTACAAAAAATATACTAATTATTTGTTTTCTATGAGTCCATAATGAATACCCATTGGGTCAATGATAAAAGCTAGTTTGAAGTTTCCGAAATCCATTACGTCCTGAATCAGCTTACCGCCATTTTCAACTGCCTTTGTGATCGATTCATCAATTGAATCAACTTGGATTTGCAAGCGGACACCAACTGGGAAATGTTCTGGCCCCTGTGCTATACCTCCATCGATGCCAGTCTTATCGGAAGGACCAGTTTTAGCAGGGTAATATCCCCAATTAGGCTCACCAATTTCCCACCCGAATACGTCAGCATAGAATTTGGAATGTGTTGCAGCATCCTGACTGCTGATTTCGAAACCAATAACGCGACTCATAGACTCATCCACCATTCAATATAAATTTTGGTACTTATATCCACTTTATAAAACAAGTGTTCCCATGTCAATATATAAGGTTAAACTACACCGTGTTTCATATAGCTTCACACCTCTTTATAGAAATAAGACTAAAATCAGCATCAAGGTATAGAGCAGAATAAATAATAGCAAAGTCAATTTACTTGATCCAAGCTCATACTGTATTCTCTTAAGAACTTCTCTTGGTTCCAAATCATATCCAATAGCACAATCATGAACGTACTCGACTGAACAACAAAGCACCCATTCCCTATAGGAATGAGTGCTCTTAGCGTTCAGTTTTCATTTATCTGTTTACAAAAATTGACCAGTTCATATTGTATTTGGCTCGTTACAAACTGTAGACGTCAGAATATTTTTCTTCTAAATACTGCACCAAATAATCTGGATTAAGCTCTTCGCCGGTTACCCGTTTGATCAGATCCGATGGCAGATAGACGCTGCCATGCTGGTGAATCTGCTCCCGAAGCCATTCGCGGATCGTTCCAAATTCATCTCGGCGAACCCTGTCATAGAAGTCCGGGAATTGCTTGAGAATCGTTTTGCGAATTTGTGCCGAATACAGATTGCCCAACGAATACGTCGGGAAATAGCCGAAAACGCCATAAGACCAATGAACATCCTGGAGCACACCGACATCTTCCGTCGGAGGTTCGATACCCAGATACTCCCGCATTTTTTCGTTCCACAGCTTCGGTAAATCTTTGACCTCGAGCGTGCCGGCCACCAGACCCTTCTCGAGTTCATAGCGGAGCATGATATGTAGGTTATACGTAACTTCATCGGCTTCCACACGGATAAATGACGGCGAAACGATATTAACCGAACGGTAAAAGTCGCGAAGCGAGACATCTTCGAATTTGCCGGGGAAAAAGTGCTTATAATCATCCAAATAACGCTGCCAGAATGCCTCGCTGCGGCCGACCATGTTTTCTAAGAATCGGGATTGAGATTCGTGTATGCCCAGCGATATGCCTCCACTTATGACCGATCCTTCATAATCCGGATTCACGCCTTGTTCGTAGATGGCATGACCCGCTTCATGAATCGTCGCGAACAGAGAACCTTTTGGATCGTTATCGAAATAACGGGTTGTAATGCGAACATCTCCGACATTAATCGTGCACGCGAACGGATGAGCCGTTACATCCAATCGTCCTGCTTCCAGATCGTACCCCAATAACGGGAGTAGAAATAAGTTGAATTTCTCCTGCTGGCCAACGTCAAACGTGCCTTCAAAAACATCCCTGGGCTGATCTGAAGAGCTCCGGATGCGCGCAAGCAGCTGTACCGTCTTTTCGCGAAGGGTGCCGAATATCCCATCCAGTTGCTCAACGGTTAAACCTGGCTCATATTTATCCAGCAGTGCATCATATGGATGTTTCTCATATCCGTAAAGCTCCGCGTATTCGCGAATCAGCTCTACCGTTCGCTCGAGAGTCGGACGGAATTTCTCGAAGTTATTCTCTTTCCGTGCTTCCTCCCACACCGTCCGTGCATTGGCGGTATGAATCGTAAACTCTTTATGTAGCGCCTCCGGAATCTTTTTGTTTTTATCGAATCCCCGCTTATGCTCACGAACCGCAGCTTTGGTCGGTTCATCCAACTGCTGCTGCGCATCCGGCTTTGAAAGCGCATTTAACAAACGCTCCAATTTATCAGATGTTCCCAGACGGAATAGCTCGGTTGACAGCGTACCGCGCACCTTGGAGAAATAAGCTTTTCCTTTCGGCGGTGCTTTGACCTGCTGGTCCCAACCCGCCAGGCTGAGCATATCGGAGTAATGTGTCATCGTCTCGTCAAGTTCTTTGAACTGTTGTACGATCGTCTGCAAATCTTCACGCTGGTCGATTTTGGTCATGGTCATCATCCTTTACTATTTTACTAATTCTATCATAAGATCCTCCTGGTTCCGCTCAGAGCTCGCAGAATTTCTTAATTACACTACCATAATTAGGAATTTAATACTCTAATTATTGAATCGCCTGTTTAACTCTTATTTAATATAACTGCCCGATATCTTAATAAAGTGAGAGGCTTGTGGTTCATTGCTTTAAACTGTCCGTTAGCACAGCGAAGGACCGCCGGGCAGCCCTTCCTTCAATTTCATTATTGTAATCCGTTGAATAATTAATGATTCATTTCCTGATTTATTATGTATTATTTATTAAGTCTTCTACTAACACCCCGTTAATCTTCAATCCAGATATATCACAATCGCGAATATCCATATTTGCTAAATTACAGTTTGTTAATTGACCCTTAGATAGGTCACAATTTATAAAGCTAACTGGTTTGTAAACGCCATTTGGATTGTAATTACCATCACCTTCCATAGGGAGAACAACATTACGAAATTCAGTGCCAAATAAATGAACATGGTCAATAACAGCATGACTAAAATTAGCATTTTTGATTTCAGCACCTGAGAGATTTGCATCCGAAATTCTAAACTCAGACATATTCACATCGTTTAATTCCATTCCACTCATATTTGCATTATTAATTTGCGTCTTTGCCAAATTGACATTGTCAAAATTTAATTCCTCAGCTTTAACCTTCAGAAACCTCGACCCAGAAATGTCCGCCATTTCAAAATCTAAACGTTCAACTTTTAATTCCATCTTCATCAACTCCAAATCATTAGTATCAAACAATATTATTGCTATAAAATAGGAAGCATGTAACCACCACGCTCTACTGTCATTCCGTATCCTTCAAAGAAAGTGATAATCTCCGATTCAGTTTCAATAGCGTTAGGCTTGGGACGAATTGCTAAAGATACATCGTATCTCGGGTTGCCAAACGCTCCACCGCTCCAGTCAATAATACATGTAACTTTCCCATCACGTACTAATACATTATCAATTAAGTCTGATTCAATGACAATAACAGACAGCCTTGTGGTATAAAAGTTTAATTGGTTAATTATCTTCTCGCATCAAATACCGAACAAAACTGTCTTCTTCATTCGTCCCAATGACTAGTGATGCATATTGCGGGGAGATGCTAAAACAAATCATGAAGAACCTGCTTCGGAGCATCCTTATCCCCTTTCAAAAAATATTCATGTCCGCCGAATCTTGCCAACGCCTCTTGGTCGGGCAGCCAAACCCACTCATCGATTTCGGTTTGGCAGCGGTGAGCCCGAAATGCAGCCAGCTTCGCCTCCAGATGAGCATGCACGTCGATTTTGATAACATCCTTTCGGGTATAACCGTACTGCTCCGGATGCACCATCGTGTCGCCGAAAGTAATGAAATATAAATCTCCCCTATGTTTGATTCGTTGAAAAGCGGCAATCGTAGCTTTTCCGATTGCGCAATGATCCGGGTGTCCACCCAGTGTTTCGTGAAATGTAAGAACGACGTCGGGATCCATTTCGCGGATCAGATCCGCAATTCGTGCTGTCAAGCTATCCGCATCAGTAAACTCAACCGTCTTGTCGCGAATATCCAAGAAAATGAGGTGCCGGACGCCCAGGCTTGCGCAGGCTTGCCGCAGCTCCATTTCGCGGGCGGCTGCCAACGATTCCCGGTTCAGGTAGAATGGATTGCCCATTCGGCGTCCCATTTCGCCTCGCGTGGCGCTCACCAGCGTAATGTCGACCCCTTCGCTGGCGTATTTTGCGAGGGTGCCTCCACAAATAAACGACTCGTCGTCAGGGTGTGCAAACACCGCCAGAAGCTTTCGCAATGGGGCTTTATCGATTGTATTCATTCTGGAAATGGCTCCTTTCCCAAATGAAGGGCAACGTTCATTCGCCCCCTGTCGTCATATCCAGCGAGCAGCAGACGACCGTTCTCATCTACCTCATAATGTGTGAGCGCTTCCATCCGCAGCCAGCCATGCCCATCGAATCTGAGAGCGGCACGAAAGGGACCTTCCCCAGCTATAAAGGCGTGAGTCACTTTGACCTTGAAATTGCGGACGAAGACAAATGAAGTCGCCTCGCTGTGGATATAGGCGTCCGCCCCGACGAAGGTCCGTAGCTCGACCTCCACTTGCGACCTGATTATTTTGATCATCGCGTTTGGTTCTCTTTTCTGAAAGAATTTTTGATTGCCAGATAATAATATCACAAAAAGCATCTTTTAACGTATGAAATCTGGAGTCTCAGTAGCCCTCATTTACCACAGTCATCTCAAATCTTACTTTTACAAAAAGTACTTTCTTGTTTACTGAACAGTTCGAAAACTTTCTATGAAATGCTGGGCACTTTTAGACAAATACCGATCCTTCAACCACAGGATACCGACTTCTGATTGAAAGTCTGCATCTTGAATACTGAGCATCTTAAAAATAGTAGTCGGAAAAGAAGACATGACCGATTTAGGAAACACGGTAGCGGCAATCCCCTGAGCAATAAGTGACATAATGATGGCTACGCTAGAACATTCGCAAATAACATTAGGCTCTAACCCATGGCTTTTGAATTCGTTCACAACCTGCTCGTGCATCCGTGTTGTCTTATCCGTCTTTAATGTTAAGAAAGGAAAACTGGCTAATTCTCTCATGCTAATCGTCTGGTCTTCAGAATTCTGAGTCCATGAGCTTGGAATTACGGCTACAAATGGGTCCGAAGCTAAAGGCAGAATGGAGTATTGCTGAAGATGTGTTTGAGCCTCAAAAGGCAGTCTAGCTATGACTAGTTCAATTTCTCTCTTCACTAGCTTTTCCCCTAAATAAAAATGATCACCTTCTGAAATTTTAAAAGTAACTTGGGGATAATTTCCCCTGAATAGCTCAATTTGCTTCGGTATGAGTGAAATACATGATACAACCGAACCGATGGATAGAACTCCTCGAACACCTTCTTCTAATTCTTTGACCTCTTTTATCGTTTCGTCTAGTTGATTAAGCAGCCTTTCTGCCTTCTGCATAAGCAGCTCCCCAGCAGCTGTAAGCTTTAAACGCATTCTGTTTCGATCAAATAACCTCACCCCGAGCTCCTCTTCCATAAGTTTGAGCTGTCGGCTTAATGGCGGTTGTTCCATATTAAGCAACTTAGCGGCACGTGTGACTTGCCCTTCATGTGCTATTGCTAAAAAATACTTTAACTGACGTATGTCCATAACACTCTCTTTCATCATACCTAAAAAGTATGAACTATAAATAAAATAGATATTTTAAATATATTCTATGAGATGGTATTATACAACTATCGATAAATTGAAACTAAGGAGAGATGTTCAGGATGGTTCAACCTTTGGGAATAAAATTTGAGGAAAGTTTAACTAAGAAAATAAAGCCACCTCAAGACCAGCTTGGATTCGGGGTTTATTTTACGGATCATATGTATATAATTGATTACGCTTTTGAAAAGGGATGGCATCAACCTCGTATTGTGCCTTATCAACCCATTGTCTTAGACCCTGCAGCCAAAATATTTCATTATGGACAATCCATTTTTGAAGGATTAAAAGCTTACAAAACTGAGGATGGACGAATCCTTCTATTCAGACCGCAAAAAAACATAGAAAGATTAAACCGTTCCAATGATCGTTTGAATATTCCTCAGTTAGATGAGAGTGTCTTCTTTGATGCGTTGAAACAATTGATTTCCGTCGATCAGGATTGGATTCCGACTGAACCTGGGACTTCTCTGTATATACGTCCTTTTGTTTTTGCTACTCAACCTGCATTAGGCTTATCACCTTCCACAAATTATCAGTTCATAATCATTATGTCGCCAGTTGGAGCATATTACCCTGAGGGTGTGAACCCGGTTAAGATCTTTGTGGAACCGGAGTATGTTCGTGCAGTCATTGGGGGAGTTGGCGAAGCCAAGACAGCTGGAAATTATGCGGCGGCTCTAAAGTCACAAGAAAGTGCCAAAGAGAAAGGTTATACCCAAGTCTTATGGCTGGATGGCGTTCATAGAAAATATATCGAAGAGGTCGGCAGCATGAACGTATTTTTCAAAATCAATGGGACTGTTCATACTCCGTCCTTAAATGGAAGTATCTTAGACGGTATAACACGGAATTCCATTATTCAACTGTTAAAGCATTGGAACATCTCGATTGAAGAGAGGACCATTTCAATTGAGGAATTGTATGAAGCTGGTAAAGACGGTTTTTTAGAGGAAGCATTTGGTACAGGTACGGCGGCCGTTATTTCCCCGATTGGTGAACTCAACTGGTGTGATGAAAAGCTTGTGATAAAAAATGGTCGGACTGGCGAACTCTCGCAAAGGCTTTACGAAGCTTTGTCTGGTATACAAAAGGGAACGATGCCAGATCCGTTTGGTTGGATGGTAGAAGTTAGAGTCAAATAAACTTAATTTCATTCTATATCTTTGCGTCAAACGTAAGGACATCACCAGTAACGCTGAAACCAGCCTTCAAATAGATTCCAAGGCCATCTTTTGAAGCTTGCAGCACACAGAAGCGGCGGTTCTCGGCACAGGCATCCTTCAGCAGGCGCTGGAACATGGCACTGCCAATGCCTCTCCTGCGGTAATCGTTGTGGGTAACAATATCATAGATCCCAACGGTCTGGGTGCCAACAAACAGCGTCCCGATGGCAACGACTTTGCCATGAAACGTTCCAAGATAGTAACGCATGGCAGGAAACATACTGAGCGGGTATGTGCACAGCTCTTGAAAGTACGCAAACACCTGGCGTCCCTCACTTGAGTCTCCGAGAAGAGCAGCTATCACCTCCCAGAAATGAAGCAGGTCACTGGCCGTCGTGGCTTGCTTGATCTCTAAACCCTCAACATGAAGAGAGGCCATCTGTATCTGAGAGAGGTCTCCATACATGGCGGTATGGGTTTCGGTATGTGCCAGTCTATGCTGGATGAGCGTTGCTATGCCTGCTCTATCAAAGTCGCTCTCCCAGTACCATACAGCTAACGGAAAGCCTTTGGTGGTAAATCGGTCAACGCTCGCCAGCATCTGGGCCGATACGGACATATCTCTGATTACAATCACGTTAAACGTATCACTCGGCAAGCCGCAATCAACGGATAGGAAGCTGATTTGATCATCGACCGTCATACCATTGATACTTCGAGCAACATAAGAAACTTTTTCTTCAAAGTTTTTGCGGACATCCAGGTGCATATACTGCTCCTTTCTAAGGAACATTGTGCTTCGTCATGAATCATGTCCCCGACACAGTATTTATCTCCATTCATTACGCTTCTTCCCAAAGACGGCGCAAATTGTCCATACCGATTTTGGACCCCAGCCTGCACTCTTCCATCCCTTCAAACTCGACGGTAATATATCCGTCATAGCCCGACGCTTTGATCAGCTTGACGATCCTGCGGATATCAATGTCCCCATGCCCGATAATGGCGCCGCGCAGATAGTTGCCATGGGCCGTTCGGAACCATTCGCCGTCTCCAGGATGCTGATCATATGACCGGAAATAAAAATCTTTGAAATGAATCAGAGAAGCATAAGGCAAATTCTTCTTAACTCCAATGATGGACGATTCATCCACGCACATGAAATTGCCGATATCCAGCGTCGTTCTAAAATTGGGCCGGTCCACGGCCAACAGCACTCGTTGCACGCGGTCGCTCGCCTGAACGCTGAATCCGTGATTTTCAACAGTTGTAGTGATCCCGTATTGGGTGGCGTAATCGGCGATCAGCCTGCTGCCCTGTACAATGACCGGCAGGCTCTTCTCCAGCCAACCGATCGTCATCTGTTCTGGCGGAATCATAAAGGCCGTCACATCATGCCGCATATGCATCATGCCCAAACGTGCGACCAGATCGACATGCTCCTTGATACGCATCACTTCCGCCTCAAAAGTCTCTTCCGTCTCTTGAACGAAATTGGCTGGCATGGAATAGTTGGACAGCTCGATTCCAGCCGATTTCGATTCCTCGCGCACCGCGTCCGCCAACTCTGGATTGTCCACGAGCGTAAATCCATAGGGTACGATTTCCATATGCTCCCCGCCGTTGCCGGCAATCCAGCGGATCACGTCAAGTACAGACATTTCGCCGGATTTGATGGCGGGAAGCAAGCTGTACGTGCTCAAACCGATTTTCATTTTGACCAAGCCTCCTTATTCAATTCAAAATCGGGATCGATGAAATTGCAGGTGGTGTCAGCTTCGCTGGTACTACCCTTGTTTGACGATCAAACAAGCGAATAAACGGAAAAACGGAGTCCCACATTAAGGACTCCGTTTCCAGCTGTCCGGGAAACCGTCGAATTTGTAAACACTGACAACGCAACACTACACGGATGCCTTGCCCATAATCGGCTTAGGCTCAGGGCCGCCGAAAGAGACGTTCTGCTGAATAAGCAGCTGCACATTTTGTTCCCCGAACGTGCATGTCGTCGTCAGACAGAAGGGAGTCTCCACGAAACGGGTCGTCAATAAGAGCGTGTTCTTGTCGCGCCAGGTCATGGAAGAGCAGCCGGGATTCTCTTCCTTCGTATACATAGTGTACGTACCTTCGCGCCATTCATTTCTCCCGAGTTGAAAGGTATGCATTCCCCGGTTGTCGCTAATGAGAAGAGTCCCCCCCTGCTCGGAAAACCGGATGGATAATGCGCGAAGGCCCTCCTTGTTGTCCTCCAGCTCGTACTCGACGCCCGAAATTTCCGCTTCCAACGGAGAGCTTGCTTCCAGTCTCGGCGGCTCCAACTTCAAGTTCCGCAGTTCCAGCAGCAGCGAGGCTTCCGCATCCCGGTTCTCCTGCAGTGCCTCGGTGCCCATAGCAGGTAGCAGATGTTCCCAGACGGCGTTAAGGACAGCCTGCATGTCGCTGACACCGGACGTAATGGCCAGGACTGCGTCCTGCTCGGGCATCACGATGCAGTACTGACCGAAGGCGCCGTCTCCGCGGTAAGCGTTGTGTCGGCATCTCCAGAATTGGTATCCGTACCCTTGTACCCAATCCGTACTCGTGCTTGGACCGTTGGAAATTTGCTTGGAGGTCGCTTCCTCCACCCACGCTTCGGGGAGGAGGTGCTTTCCGTCCCACTGCCCCTTATGCAAATATAAAAGTCCGAATTTCGCAATGTCTTCGGTTTTGACCTTCATGCCCCAGCCGCCAAAGTTAATTCCGCGAGGACAGCTTTCCCATGTCGCACCGTCAATGCCAAGCGGCTTCAGCAGCCGGGGCTGCAAATAGTCGAGCAGCGTCTGGCCAGTGATTTGCTGCAGGATCGCCGAAAGCAAATAAGTAGCCCCGCTGTTATAAACGAATTGAGTACCGGGCTCGTGCTCAACCGGAAGCTGTAGGAAGCCCCGAACCCAATGGTCGGTTTCCTGCATCGGTCCTGCGGTATCCTGGGCATGGCCGGTGCCCATCATGAGCAGATGGCGGATTGCCATGGAGGCGAGATTGCTCGATACGTCCGAGGGCGTATCCTCCGGAAAGAACGAAATGACCTTGTCATCCAGGGAAATCCGGCCTTCCTCCGCCAGAAGCCCTATGGCCGTAGAGGCGAAGCTTTTGCTGAGCGAGAACAGCATGTGCGGACGTTCGGGCGCATAAGGAGCCCACCAGCCTTCCGCGACGACGCAGTCGTGCCGCACAAGTATGAAGCTGTGGAGCTCCAGCCCCTGTTTTTGAACCGCTTTCAAGAATCGGACGACGGCATCGGATGCGATGGCTTGAAGCTCCGGGCTGCTTCTTGGGATGTCGAGAGTAATGATATTGGTCATCTCCTTTCGGACTTGTAATTGCAGTATACCAACATTTGGAAACTATGAACAGGTCCTCGCGGGCTAATCTTACCCTTCAATGCTCCGACCATAACGCCCCTTTACGAAATATTTATGAACGAACGGATACACGGGGTAGTACTATCATCGCTGAAAGCGCGAGGTTTGGTCGAAAGGTCGATGAAATAATTTTCCCATCAGTTAGCACATCAGACCAGCGAGTTTATCACTGGAAGCCTGCTTGATCTTTGTTATTAGATGAGGCTACTGTTTAGTTTGAGATAATCTAATACAATATTCACTCTTTCTTTAACTGAATGGTTTCCCTCAATCCTCAATATCGGACAAGTTAAATCTGACATCCAATGCTCGTCCATATATCCTAATACCATGATTTTTTAAAATCCACCAAGTAATTGGATTAATATCGGCGCCTCTTCCATCTGCATGTAATTGTTTATTATAGTAGGTCAATAAAGAACTAATTTCACTTCCTGGTTTCCCCAGATCATTAATGAGTAAGTAAGCTCCCATTATATCAGTGTTTGGAATCCCATTTTCAACCTCTTCATGAGCTGCTGAGATTGCCTGAATATCCGATATACTAGGTTGCTCTCGAAGAATTGCGATAAAATCTATATCGCTGGAACCCTCGATATAATCTCCTAACGCGACCGAACCGTAAATATAAACAGATTCAATGTTTGAAGTGTTCCTATTTAAAGAGCAACACAACTTATTCATTGTCAGTTCAACTACCTGCGGTAACATGGTTAGCTCCCTTCAAGATACAAAATTCTTGTGCTCACGCATTAATTCCACGAATTATCCTTATATCCTTTTTTGTTGTGAAATTGCATTAAACTACCCTTATTGTTGAGCAAATCTGCTCGTTAGCTGAGCGAAGGGCTACCACGAAGCGACCCTTTTGGGTGCTGAACTCTCTCGTTTTCCATTAACTGAGTGCTGTCATGAAGCTGGTTCTGGCTTCCTTTGAGTGACTAGTCACAGCATGCATCGATCCTGTAAAATAAAGATATCATTCTATCCGATCGGAGAATCCCTCATGTCAAATGTCTTTCCTGAATTGCATACCCTGTCCGACATTTTTCCTTATTTCCAAGCTATCCCAGCTGATGATTGGGCCGCTGCACAGCCTCGGCTTAGAACATTTTCTGTTAAATCGACCTTATTTCATAAAGAGGATGCCGCTGAGTATGCCTTGTTCCTCATTGCAGGAACAGTACAGATCTCGAATGTTACCGAAGGGGGCCGTGAAGCGCTTTCCAACCGGCTGTCGGCCGGTGATATATGCGCCATTATGGTGCTAAGCGGTTTAAGTGAACGCGAATATCCATGTACCATTACGGCGGAGACCGAGGTGACGGCCCTGTTCGTGGCGAAGAGCTCGTTTATACGATGGATTCAGATGTATACGCCTATTCGGAATGCGGTATTCGGAAACATTTTGGATGGGTTGATCCGTATGGGCAGCATCCTTTCAAGTAAAATGGCGCAGCCGCTGGACTCTCGGCTCGCCGGAACGTTGTTGAGGCTGACGTTGGAGCAGCAACCGACCGTCCAGATTACTCATCAGCAGTTAGCTGTCGAACTAGGGTCCGCTCGTGAAGTAATCAGCCGCGTTTTGAGCCGAATGCAAAAGAAGAGTTGGATCGAAATGGGACGGGGTTGGGTATCAGTTCGGCAGCGGGGAGCATTGATGGAGCTCGTTGGTGACCAGGTCACAGAAGGTAAGAGCATCTCATGATAAAGTAAAATCAGACGGGCCAGACTGAGGTCTACCCAATACATGACTAGGAGGCTTATCACAATGAGAATTCCATTATCTAAGGGGGAAATCGCCCCTGATTTCGCGTTCGCAGGTGTCGACGGAGTTCCTCTCCAGTTGTCCGATCTTCGCGGCCGCAAGGTGCTGCTCGCGTTCTTTCGCAACGCCGCCTGCGCGATGTGCAACTTGCGGGTGCGGCATTTCATCCGGCGCTACAACCAGTGGAGCCTGCAAGGACTGGAGATATTAGCGGTGTTCGAATCTCCGGAAACTAACATGTCCCAGTATGTCGGCCGGCAGGAAGCGCCATTCCCGTTAATTGCTGATCCTAAAGCCGATCTCTATGACCTATACGGCGTCGAAGTGTCCGAGGAGAAGGTGCAAGCGACTATGGCTGATACGAATACACAGAAGTTCGTAGCTGAGGCGGCGGCTGAAGGTTTTGCTTTGACTCCGGAGGAAGGATCCAACTTCTATCGCATCCCGGCCGAATTCTTGATCGACGAGAACGGTATCGTACAGGATGCGCACTATGGCCAACTAGTGATAGATCACTTACCGCTCGACGTAATCGACCGTTTTGCTGATGGTAATAACGCCGCAGTCGATTCAGGAGAGTTTGTTTAATCTAAATTGAAGCCGAGATAGAAAAGGTGATTTACAACTTTTGAACTATCCTGCCTGTTATTTCAATAAACCAAAAGAGGAGCTGCCACGAGCCAGCTCCTCTGCTATTATTCTCCGTTAGAGCGTAACCGAAACATCAAGAGATGACGCTCTAATTTTATAACTTTACTCTTTTCAGTGGCCATACATGTACATCTAGCCTTTTACAATAGTGAGCACAAAATGGATCTGGTAAATCAATTCCATATGTTTTAAGCATCGAATTTTCGCTAATCTCATACTCCACATCCTGCAAAATCCACGGTTGATGATTAATTTCAGAAATAAATACCCGATTACGATCCTCACTGTATAAACAATACCTTTCAACTAACCAATAATCTAAGGTTCCTTGTTCTGCGCGGTAAACTTCCGATATTGGTTTATAGCTTCCCTTAAATGTAACTCTCTTCTCTTTTCTAATACTTTCATAGACTTGTTTATTATCCGCCTCGCGAGCGATATGTATATGTGAAAAGAAATAAGGTAATTTATAGATTCTTCTGCCAAAGAAAACCCCAAACGCACTCTCGGCATCTAAACTGAAGAAATAAACTCCAGGTTTATTTCCTACTTTCACATAAGTTCTTACGTTTAGCTCTGGAAAATTCGATAAATAAGGTACGGATGGAGTTCCCCTAAACCGAATTCCACACATCCAAAAAGGCACAACACTGATCCAAGCAAATTCATTATAAGTATCAATTTCTAAGCCAGTGGGAACATGATGTCTAAGAGATTCCACCTTGACGGGGTAATGCAAAAATAAAAGATCTCGCCAACTTTGCTTTATGATCCAAGAACCACTTGGGACAGGCCAAGGTCGTTGTGAATTCATGATTATCCGAACACTTCCCTCCAACTCCATCGAGAATCCAAGAGCTTCAACAATTGTATCACTACTCAATGGTTCTCTCCGTGAGCGTTTTACCTAAATGATACCATAAGACTAATTAAATTAACTGAGATATTATTGAACAAATCTGCCCGTTTGCTTAATCACCCTGGCAGTCTTGCTGCCTTGTACATTCCAAGTGTTCATTCATCTAATTTTTCTCCATACTAAAAATTAAGCATTCACCCAATAAAGTGAACACCTAGTTACTTCAAAACTTTGTTTGTTACTTCACAACTTTATTGTCTAACTTCGAGGATCTATATAAGTTGAACTAGACACTTTCCTTTTCTAATTGAAAGGATTTCTACCCATCAACCGTCGAATAAGTGAAGACCACTTAATGGACGGGTGATGACGATGGAAGCAGTTAAGTTACAGGAAGTTGAGAAACGGTTAAAACAAGAAAAGAACCGTCGAATGTTCGAGCGATACCAGACAGTTCGCTTACATTTACTGGGGCATGACAAGCAGCAAATTGCCACAATCATCGGGAGGTCGGAGCGTACGGTAAGAACGTATTTACAGCAATATCACGAATCCGGTTTAGATGGATTACAGATGAATTTCTCCCCTGGTCGCCGTGAGCGAATTACTAAAGAGCAGCAAGTGAAGCTTAAGAAGACAATCATAGAATCACTTCCTCATGAGGTTGGATTTACGGCAAAATTCAACTGGACGCTTCAACTGATCGGCGAGTATATCAAACGTGAGTTTGGCGAAAGTTACTCCATCCGGGGTGTGTCCAAGTTGATGCACCGTCTTGATATGAGCTATACCAAACCAACCTATACCTTAGCGGCAGCTGACGAAGAGAAGCAAAAAGAGTTTGTCGAAACAACCTTCCCAAGGTTAAAAAAATTACGAGAATGGCGAAATTGATCATTTATTGTTTGAAGATGAAGCCATGATCCGTGATTATCAAGCTCTTCAACGCACCTGGTTTGCTAAAGGCAAACAGCGAATCATAAAAACCACAGGCAAACATCGAGGCGTAAAGCTGTTTTCTACAGTTGATTACGGCACAGGCCAAATCGTATGGCAGGAAGATGAGGAATATACAGCTGAAAAGTTTCTGGTGTTTCTGCATCGAGTCGTTGATGCTTACCCCAAAGGCAAAATAACAATGGTATTGGACAATGCTCGAGCTCACCACGCAAAATTGCTTGAACCATTTTTTAAGGAGCAGCAAGGTCGGCTTAAACTTGTTTTTCTTCCTCCGTACAGCCCAGAACTTAATATCGTCGAGGGATTATGGAAATGGTTAAAGTCGGATGTGATTAATAATGTCTTCTATCACACCGTCGTCGAAATACGAGGAAACGTACATTCCTTCATGGAACAAATCATGAAAGATCCCTTAAACATCATCGATCGTCTATGCATTAGGATGGAATCAGGGGAGCTACCGGAAAACCAATAGTTCAACTTATATAGGGATATTGTTAGAGAGGAATGTGTAATGTTGATGAATCCATAAAAAGGAAATTATACGAAGTTCGCGAATACTTAAATAAAACATTATTTTACGAAGTTGGCAAATAAGAGTTAGATGAAATTCCAGTAAAAATTAAAAAATCAAGGAGGGTTTTCTATAAAAAAATGGATATCTATTTCCATGTTAGCCGGCTTGCTTGTTGCTTCGTTCTCGGTACCCGCTTTTGCAGCTGAGAAGTTGAATGCGGGCATCAAAATCGTGATCGACGGGCAAGATGAGGCTTATGCGGACGCTCCAATGATGCAAAATCATCAAGTTTTGCTGCCATTAAGAGCCGTTGTGACGAAACTGGGATTTCAAGATGACAATGAACATATTGTCTGGAATGCGGATGAAAAAAGTGTCACGCTCAATAGAGACAATACCAAAATTTATTTCCGTGTGGGCAGTCAAGTAGCGAATGTTGGAGATAAAACGATAAGCTTGCCGTCAGCGTCGGTTTTATCCGAAAACGGAAAAACATACGTTCCTGCGGATTTTTTCAAACAAATCTTGGGCAAACAGGTAACATGGGATATTTCGACCCAATCTGTACAAATAACAACAAGCAATAAGGAAAAAGCGGTCGCGGTTTTGAAAACCTTTGATACCGGAGACCCGGCGGCCATTGAGAAATGGGTCAACCCAGACAAATACATTCAACATAACCTTGGTTTCGCCAACGGAAGAGAAGCACTGATCGGAGCAATCAAACGAATAAAAGGAGCAGGCCGCACGAGCGATATGATAAGGGTAATCGAAGATGGAGATTATGTGCTTGTTCATCACTTCAATTCCAAAAGAGCATTGTTTGACATTTTCAGATTTGAAAACGGAAAGATCGTTGAGCATTGGGACAACCTTCAGGATATAGCCGCACTCAATCCAAGCGGTCATACCATGGTTGACGGTGCGACGAAGATTACGGATCTGAACAAGACAGAGGCGAACAAAGCGCTTGTCAAAAAATTCGCAGAAGATGTTTTGATAGGCAAGAACCCCGGAGCAATGCCGAGCTACTTTGACGGTGACAACTATATCCAGCATAATCCGATGATTGGGGATGGCTTGACGAAGCAGGGTGTCATTTCCGGTTATGATAAAATCCATATGGTGATCGGTGAGGGCAACTTTGTTTTAGCTGTAAGCGAAGCGAATTTTGGCGGCAAGCCGTCTGCCATATATGATCTGTTCCGGTTGGAAAACGGTAAAATCGCGGAGCATTGGGATATTATTGACTCGATCCCGCCGAAAGATCAATGGAAAAACGCCAACGGAAAGTTTTAATGACGGTTACAAAGTAATGCTTTAGTCAGGAGCAAGGAAGGGTTCATTCATCTAATTTCCTCCATCCCAAATAAATAGGCGATCACCAAAATCCTACAATGATATATTTGGCGACAATAAAGTTTTGAAGTTCAAGAAACCAGCAAACTCAAAGGGTGGCTGGTTTTTTTGTGAAATATAAAATACAAATAAGTTTTGAAGTACTTGTTACAAGCTTGTATTTATAAACCTCACTCAACTAACGTATAATCGAGCCGACATTGCGATAAATGCTAAAGCATCCAGGTCTCACGCGTTCCCCAATAATTCTTTTGTATCGTCATATTTAGCCCGTCTACTGCTTTCACCTGCTTATAATTCACGTTATTTGTAACACCTCAGATGTTTTCGGTTTTTTTTGGCCGCAAATTAACGTGAACTTACATCATAAACGATAATAAAAAGTTAACGAAATGAAATAAAAATACCACTAGCCAAATAGCTAATGGTTTAGTCGTGGTTCTGTCAATCCTTTGAATTTTGCGAAAAAGACAAAAAAAGTCCTTGTGATAATATCACAAGAACGCTTGATTAAAGACCGAATATCGCATCAATGACCGGTTTCGTTTGTCCGCCTGGATAAAGAATATACAGGAGCACATACACCAATACACCCGTTGGTGCAGTCAGCAGCCAAATCACAGCCGCGACGCGTCCGAATCTTCGATGCTTAAAGAATCTCTGTTTGTAAGCCAGCCACAGGGTTATCAACCCTAGTACACCGCCGACCGTAGCCAAAGTGATATGGAAGAATAAGAAGAGATGGTACGGAAGCTTCAAGCTTTCCGGTCCGCCAAAAGATGTGTTGCCCTCGAACAGTGTTCTGGACACGTAAATAATAAAGAAGGCTAGCGCAAAAACAGCACCTGTTACCATCAACCTTTGATGCGTTTTGCGGTTGCCTTTAAGAATATGGTACCAGCCGAAGCCGACGAATATGGCGCTTATCACAATGAATAATGTGCTGATTGTTGGCAATAGATACATCAAAGATCCCGTCCTTATGCCCGATTCCAGTTACCTGGAGGAGTGTTCATATCTTCTTGAGGCTCGTAGCCTTGCGGATAATCATCATGTTCCTTCAGTCGTTCCCTGCGGTACCATCTGAAGAAAACATACGCAAGCACCGAACCATAAACAATTTCTTGAATAATCTTCATAAGGACTCCGCCCAACTGCTGATCGTCTAAGGGGGATAAATGGGAAAAAGGCACCGTAACATTGGTATACATTTCATAAAGTAGTGTGTCTGAAAAAATGATCAAAGCACAGGCCGGTGTAAGCATAACCCCGTTAGCGAAGATATACGCAATCTTCCTCAAATCACTAAGTCGATTGAGTTCAGGCAGCGGACAGAACACCGGGAACCACATGAGGAACGCCGTAATCAGGAGTATCAAGTGATAGCCAAGCAGCCATAAAGAGTGCTTCATTAAGCTATCCATAATAAACGGCATATGATAGATCGATAGTAAGACATTAAACATGAATATAGCAACTAAAGGCTTGGTGAAGAAAGATAACAAGGCATGCACCGACCGATTTTTAACCAAAGGCCTGAGCATCCATTCCGGCAATCCCGTCCATATAAAGATGGGCACCGTCAAATATAAAATCGTTTGCTGCAGCATGTGGATACTAAACAAATAGTGATGTCCGATATAGTTGATTGGACTGCCTTGCCCGATATAAAATAGCGTCAAACCTGTATGAAAGGCTAGCCTTTGGCGCAAACTTACCGGCTCGGCACCTTTGATTGATTCCTTATTGGCATTAGCAAGCTTACTGTAGACAAACCCAACTACTACAACCAAGAGCAAAAGCACAGGATTCCAGAGATCAAAAAATCCTGCAGCTTGATACATTGGATCCATTATTACCAGCTCCTTCCAACCATGTTTTCAAGAAAAAAAGAGGAGGCCCCTTGTACAAACAAAGCCGCCTCTTTAAGTTGTTACCACCACATCCAGTATACGGCTGCAAATACAGCTGTCAATGCTGTAAAGAATCCTGCACCCAAAAACAATAGTGGCATGAAATGTCCCCGCTCCTTGGCATGCATCCAGAACAAGAGCTGGATCAGGGCTTGGACAAGCGCCAGTGAAACAATGAAAATCAGGATAAAGGAACGATCCAGACCGCCGTAGATAACAACTGCAAAAGCCAACATCGTAAGCAGGATCGACATAATGTAAGACAGATAATGGTTCATCGGTGATTCATGTTTTTGACGCTTGCTTGGTGCGGCTGTGTCATCAGAATGAGTACTCATCTTAGTGACCTACCTTCCCCATCAAATATACTACCGTGAAGATAAATACCCAGACCAAGTCAACAAAGTGCCAGTATAACGCGGCAACGTAAAACTTGGGAGCTGTCACAACAGTAAGGCCTTTTTTCAATCCTTGCAAGATCAGCAATGTAATCCAGGTTACTCCAAAAGCAACGTGTCCACCATGAAATCCTACTAGTGTATAAAAAGACGTAGAGAATGCACTGGTGACAAATTTGTGTCCTTCTTGAGTATATTTATTGAACTCATATATCTCCAAGCCAAGGAACGATAATCCAAAAAGTACAGTAACGGCTAACCAGAATAACAACATACCGAGTTTTTGCTTGTGCATGCCTATGATCGCAAGCACGCTGGTTAAGCTGCTTGTTAACAAGATGAAGGTCGACCATCCCACGGTTTTGAGATCAAATAATTCTTGAGCGGTCGGGCCCTCAGGCACCTGGTTGCGAAGTGCAATATAGGTTGCGAATAAGCAGCCGAATAGTACCACCTCAGCGCCTAAAAACAGCCAAAAGCCAAGAACCTTGTTTTTGCCTTCGAGGGTAGCCGTTTCCGGCTGTGCAGGCAAAGCGCCATTAGCAGCGTGTGTATGGGTACTCATACCTTTACCCCCTTCTCTTCAAGCTCTTCCGGTTCAATGTGCCAACCGTGATCATCATATACGGAACGAAGGAACATGGCAATGAAGGTGATGCCGATTCCAATGCCCGATACCCAATACGTATGGTACATAAACCCGTAACCGGCTATGAATAAGCCGAGTGACATAACCAAAGGCAAGATGGACCCCGAAGGCATATGGATCGATCCAACCGGTTCGGCCGGAGTCATTTCCTTATTGCCTGCCATTTTCTCTTTCCAAAATGCATCCAACCCGCGAACCAGTGGAGTTTGCTTGAAGTTATACTCTGGAGCCGGTGAGGATATGGCCCACTCCAGCGTCCGTCCATCCCAAGGATCGGCAAGCGCATCGGCTGGTTTTCTGGCTGTTACGATAATGTTGATAAAGAATACAATCGTTCCGATTCCCATCAAGAAAGCGCCTATCGTACTGACAAAGTTGCCTTCTTCGAGTCCAAAGCCCGGCTGGTAAGTAAATACCCGTCTCGGCATACCCATAAGACCAAGGAAATGCTGAGGGAAGAACGTCAAATGGAAGCCAATGAAGAAGGTCCAGAAATGAATCTTTCCGAGTGTTTCGCTTAACATGCGGCCAAACATCTTTGGCCACCAGTAGTAAGCTCCTGCGAATAATCCAAGCACCAAGCCGCCTACGATAACATAGTGAAAGTGAGCGACTACGAAATAGGTGTCATGATATTGGAAGTCTGCCGCGGGAATGGACAGCATAACCCCGGTAGTTCCTCCCATTACGAAAGTTGGAATAAAAGCCGTTGCCCACATGTTCGCAGTGCTAAATTGGATTTGCCCTCCCCAAAGGGTGAACAACCAGTTAAAGACCTTAACGCCTGTCGGTACAGCAATCGCCATCGTTGCTATGGCAAAGATCGAGTTCGCTACAGGACCAAGGCCGGCTGTAAACATATGATGAACCCAAACCATGAATCCAAGGAAACCGATTAAGACAGTTGCAAACACCATGGAGCTGTATCCAAACAAACGTTTTCTGGAGAAGGTAGGTACGATTTCAGAAATAATACCAAAAGCTGGGAGAATCAGGATGTAAACCTCGGGATGCCCGAAAATCCAGAATAAATGCTCCCATAACACGTTATTACCGCCTCGCGGCGCATCGAAGAAGGCTCCATTGAATATACGGTCGAACATCAATTCAACCAAAGCAACCGTGATGGCCGGGAAAGCAAGAAGTATCAACCCTGAAGTGATAAGTGCAGTCCAGGTAAACATCGGCATCCGCATATAAGTCATACCCGGTGCGCGCATGTTAATAATCGTAACCAAGAAGTTAATACCGCCGATCAATGTTCCGATACCTGCGATCTGCAGGCCTAACACATAAAAGTCAGTACCTTTAAAGTTACCGGCATTATCAGCAATTGAAGATAATGGAGCATATCCGGTCCAACCGGCATCAGGCGCTCCGCCCAAAAACCAGCTGGTATTCATCAGAATACCGCCGACGAAGAATAACCAAAAGCCAAGCGCATTCACGAACGGGAAAGCAACATCCCTTGCTCCAATTTGCAAAGGAACGATCGCATTCATGAAAGCAAAGATGGCTGGCATCGCCGCGAAGAAAATCATCGTTGTTCCATGCATCGTAGTTAATTGATTAAAGGTGTCTCCGACAAAAATGTGCTGATTGGGAAAAGCAAGCTGGATTCGAATCAGAATGGCTTCGAAACCTCCGACAAGGAAGAAAAAGCCGCTTGCCAGCAGATACAGAATGCCGATTTTCTTATGGTCTACAGTTGTAATCCAATCCATTAGACCGCTGTATCCTTTAGCTGTGTGAGTATGAGCCAATGTATTTACCTCCTTTACCGTTCTTTATTTCAAGCTCTGTAGATATTGGACAAGTTGATTAATTTGAGCATCATCCAGACTGCCGCCGGCCGCTTTGCCGAAAGCGGGCATTTTATTACCAGGCTTTTGATCCTGAGGATTCTTGATCCATAAAGCAATATTTTCAGGTGTGTGGTCCAAAACACCAGCTACCTTGGAACGATCACCGAATCCGTTCAAATTAGGCCCAAGGCCTAATCCGCCAACATCAACTGCATGGCAAGCCATGCAGTTATCTTTAAACAACTGCTGTCCGGCTTGAGCTGATGCCGGCACAGTTGAAGGAGTTTTCATCTTCTGCGCCCAAGCGTCAAAATCAGCTGGTGATTTGGCGTTGACTTTAAAGTCCATCAAAGCATGGGAGGCACCGCAAAGCTCAGCACACTTTCCTTGAAAGAGTGCTACTTCATCTGCTTGCAAATAAAGTGTGTTCCTAATACCCGGGTTTGTATCTACCTTACCTGCAAGGGAAGGCACCCAGAAAGCATGGTTCACGTCTGCAGATACAAGTTCAAGCGCAATGGTTTTATTCGTAGGGATAACCAGGTCCTGAGCGGTTTGAATGCCTAGGTCCGGATATTCAAACTGCCACCAGAATTGATGTGCTGTGACTTTGATATGTACGGCATTCTGGTCTTTGGTGTGATCGGCCGAGTGCTTGAAAGTATAAGATACAGTCGGTACAGCAAGCACCAAAAGAAGCAAGATCGGAATGACAGTCCAGATGATCTCCAAGACATGATTGCCTTCCACTTGCTTAGGCAGGTCCGTTTGGCCCTTACGCGCCCTAAAACGAACTAAAACGAATAAATAAATAGCGAAAACCACTACCACAACCAAAATCATGATAGAGAGACTTAATTTCATTAAATATAGCTGTTCTTTGGCTACTGGGCCTTTGGGTTCTAGAGCAGACAGAGTTGGGTTTCCGCACGCAGTCAGCAGGAACGCCATTACCGCAAAAAGGGGTATTAGACGCCAGAACTTTTTCGATCGAATCATTGTATCAACCCCACTTTTTAAAACAATATTTTTACCACACAAAACTCGCCATTGTCAATGTACCTAATCACACTTTATTAACTATAAATTCGATAAAACTTTTTGTCAATCGCTGTAGACGAGTTCACAAATTGTTCTTATAAAGGCTTTGCATCAATGTTTTTGCGTTGATTTTATATTGTCTTATTCAATCAACATTATTCACAAAAGCTGGATTATTATCCATCGAATATATTATGAAGCGAAGTACCATCCTAGGAAAAAGAAGTCGAAACAGGAGGCTTGTCGAATGAGCTTTTCAAAACGCGTATGGTTGGTCTCTCTATTCCTGCTGCTCCTTATATCCGCTTGTAGTGATGCGGGGAAGAAATACGGGACAATGCCGGACACCCACAGCTTTGGTTCTCCGCATGAAAATGCAGTGGATACGGAACGGGCTTACCAGACTGGGCAGCTTTATGGACCCGTTACTCATAATAATAATAAGCTGGAATTCAGCCAATTTTTATCGAACCAGGTAGCTGCGCTGAATGGAGTGAATACTGCGATTGTGATGCTGACGGACCAAAATGCTTATGTAGCCATTCAAATCGACAATACTGCAATAGGCACCAAAGGCAGTGAACGGGAAACAAACCTTACAGGAGCAAATCGCGGCTTGTATAATCCTCATGCGCCTCATACGGATGCAATGGATCCTTCGAAATTGAATATCGGTGTCAACAATTATGAAACAGCTAAGCACCATGATCAACTATCCCATCGATTCAAGCAGCAAATTGCCGAAAAAATCCGTTATTTGGAGCCGCGCCTGATGGATGTGTACATTTCTGCTAACCGGGACTTCATTAATGAAATGCACGGCTATGCAAGGGAAAGTTGGAGCGGTAACTCCCTGTTACCCTACCTTACCCCCTTCAACCAATCTGTAACCAAAGTATTTGGGACTGCTCAGGTGTTGAAGGACTGACCCGGATAACTCCTGCTGCGAAGCCGACCATTGTTTTATTTTTCCTCTGCGTGCTGTAGAATGGAGGGATATTCTTTAATACGCAGGAACAGGGAGCTGGCTTATTGTTATGTCAAACGGATTTGCATCATTAGGAATTAGAGAACGGTTGGTCCAAAGCTTACAAGAATCTGGGCTGGTAGAGCCCACTCCAATACAAAAAAAGGCCATTCCCGCATTACTTTCAGGTACGGATGTAATCGGGCAGGCACAAACCGGAACCGGAAAAACATTGGCCTTCGTACTCCCGATGCTTGAGCGAATCGATGTGGAAAAAGACCATGTACAAGCATTGATCCTTACCCCGACGAGAGAGTTGGCCATCCAAATAAGCAGTGAGTTGAATAAACTCGCTCCTCTCGTCGGTGCCAAGGTATTGGCAGCATATGGCGGACAAGATGTGGAACGGCAGCTGAAAAAGCTGCAAAAAAGCATACATATAGTAGTAGGAACACCTGGAAGGCTGCTTGATCATCTGCGCCGAGGATCTGTAGAATTCTACAAGCTGAATATGCTCGTTCTGGACGAGGCGGATCAAATGCTGCATATGGGTTTTTTAAAAGAGGTCGAAGAAATTATCGTGCAAACTTCTTCGCAAAGGCAGACACTCCTGTTCTCTGCAACAATGCCGGATCAGGTAAGAAGCTTGGCCAAGAGGTTTATGAAGGAGCCTCAGGAGATTCAAATTGCGGCCAAACAGGTTACATTAGAAGAGATCGAGCAAGTGCTGGTGCAGGTGTCTGATCGGGAAAAGCAGGACGCCTTAATTCGAGCGATTGAACAATACAAGCCCTATTTGGCTATGATTTTTTGCCGGACCAAGCGCAGAGCCAGCGCATTAAATGAAGCTTTACAGGAGCTGGGCTATGCATCTGATGAGCTTCATGGCGATTTATCACAAGCGAAACGTGAACAAGTGATGAAACGGTTTCGGGATGCAAAAATCGAGTTCCTCGTAGCTACAGACATAGCGGCACGCGGATTAGATGTTGAGGGTGTTACCCATGTGTTCAACTACGATATTCCGCAGGATGCGGAGAGTTACATTCACCGAATCGGCCGTACTGGACGCGCAGGCGAAACGGGGGTCGCGGTAACTTTTGCTACTCCGAGAGATATGTACAACCTTGAGCTGATCGAAAATGGCATCCGAATGAACCTTCGACGCCAAGGCGGCTCGCCAAGACGTGATCGCAGCGATGAAGCTTATATGGATGATGCAGCGGGTCCCAGACGTAAAGGCGGCTTTGGAAGAGGAACCGAAAGCGGCCGAGGAAGCAAAGTCCCAGGCAATGGCGACCTCGGAGCTCGAAAAGGTGCAAGCAGTGAGCGTGCTGGGCGTGGCACAAGTGGTGCTGGTGCGGGCAATGAGCGCGGGGTTCGTGGGGCAAGTGCGACCGGGCGCGGGACGCGAGGAGCAAATGCGAGTGAGCGTGGAGAAAGAGCGGGCAGTCAGCGAGGTGGACGTGGCACACGTGAAGCTAGTGCAGGCGATGTGCGTGGGGCGCGGGGAGAAAGTGTGCGTGAGCGCGGGGTGCGTGGTGCAAGTACGGGAGATGCGCGTGCGGTGCGTGGGGCAAATGCGAGTGAGCGTGGAGCGCGGGGAGAAAGTGTGCGTGAGCGCGGGGCGCGGGGAGAAAGTGTGCGTGAGCGCGGGGCGCGGGCAGCGAGTGCAGGCGGTGAACGCGGGACGCGCAGGTTTGGTGCGGGCGAGCGTGAAACACGCGGGGCTGGTGCGGGTGGTGAGCGCGGGGCTAGTGCAGGCAGTGAGCGCGGGGCGCGCGGGTTTGGTACGGGCGAGCGTGGAACACGCGGGGCTAGTGCGGGTGGTGAGCGCGGGGCTAGTGCAGGCAGTGAGCGCGGGGAGCGCGGGTTTGGTGTGGGCGAGCGTGGAACACGCGGGGCAAGCACGGGCGGTGATCGCGCTCCTTTCGCAAGTGCAGGTGAGCGTTTGGCTCGCGGGAATGGCGCTGGTATGCGCGAATCGCGAAATGCAAATGCCGAAGGCAATGGCGAAAGCGGGGCTCGTGGGAAGCGGACCTCCACCCCTAACGAAGGTCGAGTTCGCGGTGGATACAGTCCCTATGCCAATGAGAATCGTGAGCGTACTGGACGCGGAGGCTATGCCAGCGCCTCCACCGAACGTGGAACTCGTAACGGAAGATCGGATTCTGGCGGTGACCGCGCTAATCCAAATGGTAAGCGTGGTGGAAGCCCACGCGGTGGAAGTCGCGGTAAACGATAATATATTCAATAAAAAATGCTGGAGGAATGAAAAACATCTTTGTAGAAACAAAAGCTCCCTCGGAAATTGCTGGAAGGATGAAAATCATCCTTCCAAAGCAAAAATTCGAGGTACTCTGAGCTGGAGGACTATCTGGAAGCATGAAAAACATCCTTCCAGCATCGGACCACTGGATGAACCCTCCTTGTAAAGATGTTTTTCATCTTTGCAGCAAACGGACATGATTAGGATTGAATTTTTTCCATGTCAGTAACATTTTGCCATCCACTCAGTTTGTTGTTAAAACAGAAATATACACATATAATGAAGTAAACCGCAAATGGGAACATAAATTGTACTGAAGGAGGCTCATCCATGTACACTTTAAAGGATAAGGAACTTATTTTTGTCTTCACTGGACCCCATGGCGCAGGACGCAAAACGGTTGCGGAAATGTCAGGCTCGACTCTGGATATGAAGCAAGTGATTTCATGCACGACCCGCCCAAAACGGCCTGCTGAAGTTGAAGGCCAGGACTATTACTTCCTTACTCCCGATCAGTTTGCCGAAGCACAAACGAGAGATGAATTTGTGGAGCTCAGTACGATCAACAATCACTTTTATGGAATTAGAAGCAATGACATTCAGCGGATGTTTTTAACCAGCGGCTCCATCTACCTGATCTTAAACCGTTTTGGGGCTGCAACCCTAAAAAAGCTGTACGGCGACAAGGTCGTGCGCATTTTCATCTATGCCAACAGGGATATACTCGAGAAAAGGCTGCGCGAAAGCGGCGATTCCGATACAGATATACAGCAGTACTTATCCCATTATGAAGAAGAAATGGCTTATCGTGATGAATGCGAGCATGCTTTTGAAAATGTGGACTTGGCGCATACGGTATTTGACTTAACGAAAACTTTGGATCGAACCCTAGGCCGAAATTTAGTGGATTTGGATTAACGAGGATAAAAGTAAAAGGCCTGGGCGTTGATGTCCGGGTCTTTTCATGCCAATCTAGGAGGTGCTTTATCTTGAATATCATCTCTATTGAACCGACACCCAGCCCTAACTCCATGAAACTGAACATGAATGAATCGCTGCCGCAGGGCGTACGAGTGACTCATACACGTGAAAATATGAGTAAAGCTCCGGAATTTATGCGTCAATTGCTCGCGATCCCAGGTGTCAAAAGCATTTATCACGCAGCGGATTTCATAGCTTTAGACCGGACACCCAAAGGCGACTGGCAGCTGATTCTTGCGGAAGCCCGCAAAGTATTCGGCGAATCGCCCTCATCTTCTGCAGACAGCACATCCCCCCAGGCCACAGCCGTAGATACGGCTTTCGGCGAGGCACTGGTGCTGGTGCAGATGTTTCGCGGCATCCCGCTCCAGGTGCGGGTTCGCGGCGGCGCCGAAGAAGCCCGCGCGGCGATGCCGGAGCGCTTCGCCGAAGCCGCAGTGCGCGCAGGTACGGCATCGCCGAACCTGATCAAGGAGCGGAAGATCGAAGAGCTCGGCGTGCGCTATGGCGAGCTGAAGGACATCGCGGGCGAAGTCGTCCAAGAGCTGGACGCTTCCTATGACGACGCCCGCCTCGAGAGCTTGGTCTCCCATGCGATGCAGGAGACCCCGGGCACGGCCGCCTCGCCTGCCGACGAGGCGGCGGCCGAACAAGACAACGGCGCCGTGCTGGAGCAGCTCCGCGACCCCGATTGGAAGAAGCGCTATGCCGCGCTTCAAAGAGTCAAGCCGTCGCTCACGACGCTTCCTCTTCTCGTCCATGCGCTGCAGGACGAGAAGTCGTCGGTCCGACGACTGGCCACCGTATACCTCGGGGATATCAAGGAGCCCGAGGTGCTGCCTTACCTGTATCGTGCCTTGCAGGACGATACCCCATCGGTACGGCGGACAGCTGGCGATACGCTGTCTGATCTTGGTGATCCCGCCGCGATTCCGGCGATGGTTAAGGCCCTTAAAGACCCGAACAAGCTGGTTCGCTGGCGTGCGGCCCGCTTTTTGTACGAGGTCGGTGATGATTCGGCTGTCACCGCTTTGCAGGAAGCTGGGGATGATCCCGAGTTTGAGGTTCGCATGCAGGTAAAGATTGCTTTGGAGCGGATTGAAGGCGGCCATGCGGCCGAAGGCTCGGTCTGGCAGCAAATGACACGAAGAAATGATTAATCTTACTTCTTCTGCCTAAACTGTTCAAAATATTGAATCCGTTCCATAATCGTCGGATGCGAGCCGCGGAACCATTGCACCAGCGGCGGCTGTGTGACGGGGCTGCTGTTAGCAATGGCGATTTTCTGAAAGGCTCGGATGGCCGCGTCGCCGTTGCCCGTCATTTTCATTTCATACATATCAGCACGATGCTCAATCAATCTCGAAAACGCGTTTTGAGCAGGTGCCGATATGAAGTTCATTCCAGTGACCAGGATCAGCAAGATGGGGAGCGCGGCCAGGTCTCGGATTCCGTGAATTCCCCAATATGACCCCCAGCGGCGAACGATGTATGCATAAGCATGATAGGCCAGCCAAAATCCCAGGAAACTTAAGCAGATTCCAAATAAAATCCCCCAATAGATGTGCTTTTCCACGTATGCCCCATCTCGTGAGCCATAACGGAGAGAATCTCATCCTTCTGAAGCTTGCCTAGAGTCGTATCCCACAGCACAATCCGGGCATTTCCACCGATCCCAGTCACATACGCATTAATTGTATTCGTTCGCTCCGACATAGGATTCGCCCTTTTCAACCTGCTGCGGAACCATAAACGAATAGGGGTCAGCCGACGTTCCCTGAATTTCCTGCGGGATGATGAACAGATTGCCTTTCAGTAAATAAATGCATATGCACAGAGCATAAAATCCAAAACAGATGAAGAGGAACGTATACGATCTTTTCATAAGGCTGTCTTTCCCTTTTTTTCTTTTATTTTACTTCCTATGAAACATCCTTTATATAACTTTTCAGACGGAAAAGCTGGATGCTTTCATTAGAATGATCATGGATCATCGTGTTGCTTTCTTTTTTTATTCAACTGGAAAAATGTGATAATATAGATATTACAGTACTCTGCCAGCTGTTTTTGGGTCTCGCTTTAATAGGTTACGGTTCACTAAAGGAGGAAAAAAGCAACATGATCATCGGAGTACCCAAGGAAATCAAGAATAATGAAAATCGCGTCGCCCTCACACCGGCCGGCGTTAATTCTTTCATTAAAGCTGGTCATCAAGTATTGATCGAAACCCATGCGGGAATGGGGAGCAGTTTTCTCAACGAGGATTATGCGGCGGCAGGCGCTCTGGTTGTCGATCAAGCCGTAGATGTGTGGTCAAGAGCAGATATGATTATGAAGGTGAAAGAGCCTCTTCCCTCCGAGTATGCCTATTTTCGAAAGGACTTAATTTTATTTACATATCTGCACCTGGCTGCAGAACCCGCATTAGCCCAAGCTTTAGTTGATTATGGCGTAACAGCCATCGCGTATGAGACGGTCGAAGTGAATGGCGCATTGCCGCTTTTACTGCCTATGAGTGAGGTAGCAGGCCGCATGTCTGCGCAGATAGGGGCCCAATTTCTGGAGAAACCGCATGGTGGAAAAGGCGTTCTGCTCAGTGGAGTTCCCGGGGTGAGACGCGGTAAGGTGACCGTGATTGGCGGGGGCGTTGTTGGCACGAATGCGGCCAAGATCGCCGCAGGTCTCGGAGCGGACGTAACCGTGATTGACCTGAACCCGGATCGTCTTCGTCAATTGGATGACATATTCGGTACAAGTATTCACACTTTAGTGTCAAATCCGTCCAATATCGCTGAAGCTGTGGCGGAATCGGATCTTGTCATCGGAGCGGTATTAATTCCGGGAGCAAAGGCGCCGAAGCTTGTAACCGAGGACATGGTGAAAGCCATGAGCCCGGGTTCCGTTATTGTGGACGTCGCGATTGATCAAGGCGGTATATTTGCAACCGTGGACCGCATCACGACCCATGATAATCCAACGTATACCAAGCACGGGGTCATTCATTACGCAGTTGCCAATATGCCAGGAGCTGTTCCAAGAACATCTACCCTTGCCTTAACGAATGTAACCGTCCCTTATGGACTGCAGATTGCAAGCAAGGGTCTCAAGCAGTCCATTCAAGATAACCGTGGTCTTAAACTCGGGGTTAATGCTGCAGGCGGCTGCATCACGCATGAAGCTGTGGCCAGAGATTTGGGCTATACCTACAAATCGGTTGAGCAAGCCATCAATTAGTCATTCTTCTACCAAGGATAACCGGCTGCGCCGTCCTAAATGACGAGCGCGTTTGTCAAGGTTGATGCGAAGCTAGTCAAGTTTATAAAAACTTATGCTTTCTGATCAACTCAAAAAAATGCAGCTGAGGGTTCCCCCTCAGACTGCATTTTTATTTGCTGCCTATGCGCGGAATTATCTTACCAAGCAAATGTACACGAAATGATGACCAACAGAATAAAGAGAACCAAAATTGCTGCAGTGCTAGTTCCGTAACCTGCTCCAGCTACTGGATATGACATATATTACCCACTCCTTTCAAACTGAGTTCTCGTTACTTTCCTATACTACGTTAGTTCAAACATCTTGATTGGACATGAGTATAGAGACACGCGCACATTTTTTTAACATGCAGACCTGTCATTTACTCGTAACCTAGCTAACTGTAGGTTCAAGAACCGTTAACGTGGGTGGATTGGTTTTGAGATTAACACTTGCTCCTATTGGAACGGCCGCCTTATAAACCCCATGCGCGGCCGACAAATTTGAAAGAAGCGGCTTGCCCAGAGGTACGATCACTTCATTGATCAAATCATCATAGGTTTTGCCATAAGTGTCCAGGCAATTCGTACATTGCCCCATGACGATACCGATGCAGTCTCTAAATTTCCCTGCCAATATCAAATGATTGATCATCCTGTATACTCTATTGACGGGCTCATGCGTTTCTTCCAGGAATAAAATTTTTCCGAGAGTATCTATTTCATACGGTGTACCTAAAGTATCGACAATGGAAGTAATATTGCCCCCGACAATGGGTCCCGTGACATTACCCGATACTCTGGCTGTCAGCGGAACCCCGGGAGGATTGACAATATTATGCGTGGTCTGAACGACAGAGGTAACTTGAAAAAATTGATTAAAATTATATGCTGGAGTGCTGCTCCTGAAATCAAACAGTAGCAAGCTCGAGAACGTGATCAAATCGGAAAATTGATACAAGGTGTTTAATAGTACTGTAATATCGCTGTAGCCGGACACAATTTTCGGGTGTGCGGCTATCACATTGTAATTCAAGTGAGGAAGAATACCTGCGACTCCAACTCCTCCTCTGGATGGCAGGATCAATTTTACTTTCGGATTATTAAACATGTCCATCAAGTCGGAAGCTCTCTGTTGATCCGTTCCGGCAAGGAAACCATCACTCGCATAAACATACTTGCCCAAAACAACTTGGAATCCCATATTTTCTAATGTCGTAATACTGGATTGAATGATAGAGGGATCCAGTGGACTCCCCAATGTAACAATTCCAACTGTATCTCCAGGCCGCAACCTAGGCGGAGCTATTGCCATATTAACACACCCCTAACCGAGTATATCTCTATATGTATGTTCTGCAGTTAGGAAACATGTTTTTTTGTAGCTGGTAAAATATGTGGGTTTAGTTTTTAAAATGGATATGTTAATCTAGCATAAGCCGAAACTTCCAAAATGGGAGTGCGGGGGATTAATTTACTATGAACGGGAGATATACCTGTTCATTTGGGGTGAATCTCGGCTTAAATCCGAGTAGGGCTACCCTTTGATCCGAACCCGACAACTAACCTCGCAGGCAATCTACTAAAAGGAGCAATAATCTATATGAAAGTTCAAGCTATGAAGGCAACATTGGCCGGGCTTGCCTTAAGCCTGTCTATCGCTGGCTTTTCCATGCCCGCGCACGCCGCGCAATCTTCCGGGACATATGTAACCGGAGCAAACGATACCTTTTGGTTGATTTCGAAAAAGCTTAACATCAATGTGAATGAATTGATGGCAGCCAATTCATCGATCAACCCGCTTAATGTATACGAGGGATTGACTTTAACACTCCCTAACGGCAAGAAATCGACAACAGGATCCAAGACCAAGTCAACTCCTGCTGCCCCACAGACTCCGGCCAATTCGGTCACAACTGCTTCTGGAGCGCCATCGTCCTATAGCAAAGTGATTAACGCAGTTGCAACAGCTTACTCCGAGGTTGCAGCAGAAAATGGAGGTTGGGCAGGCGTTGATTACTTTGGTAATCCGCTGAAAATCGGGACTGTTGCTGTTGATCCCAAAGTCATTCCACTCGGGACCAAGTTATATATAACAGGGTATTCCTCGCCTGGTCTTCCTAAAGGTGGAATGTACGCTACCGCAACGGATATTGGCGGAGCGATTAAGGGTAACCGAGTCGATATATTCAAACCGACCTCAACGGGTCCTGTGGCAGATTTCGGTTTCCAAAATGTAAAAATCTACGTATTGAAGTAATATACATGACCTTCGGTTCAATCGAACCGAAGGTCATTTTATTCTTTGAGACCTTCGGTTCATCGAACCGAAGGTCTATTTATTCTTGGACACATGCAGCAGCTCAGGGATGGTTACCATTTCGTAGCCTTGGCTTTTCAACGTCCGTATAATGGTGGGTATGGCTTTAACGGAACCTGACAAGTCTTCCCCTTCGCCTCCTCCGCAATGCTGCAGGATGATTGCGCCTTGACGATTGGCAGATAGGACATTATGAGAAACCTTGTCGGCGCTAATTCCTTTCCAATCTAAAGAATCTACATTCCAATTGATGATCAGATAACCATGGTCCATGGCCCAGCGAACCTGCTGCTCATTGATGGCCCCATAAGGAGGACGAAGCAGTTTCGGTATATACCCGGTGATCGGTTTCAGGATAGATTGCGTATCGTCGATCTGCTTCTTGAAGTTTGATATGGACAGCTTGGATAAGTCTGCATGGGTGTATGAATGATTCCCGACAATATGGCCTTCTCGTATCATTCTGGCTATGATCTCAGGGTGAGCCTCAGCGCGTTTGCCAATCACGAAGAAGGTCGCATTTACATTGTTTTGCTTCAAGACATCCAGAACCTGCCGCGTAAATATCTCATCAGGGCCATCGTCAAAGGTCAAGGCCACTTTCTTCTCTGTTACGGGTCCGGATAATATAAATGTGCGGTCATATTTTTTTCGGAGCTCCGACAGAGACAATGATTTATGGGCTATGCGTCGTTGCCCGACCGGAACTGATTTTTTGGGTTCACGATACTCGGCTTTGCTTTTATTCCTGCTGGTTTGAGAGCTCGGGTTAAGCACAGATGAATTAGCCGGGGCTTTGGCTTCTAGATTAAGCTCGGACTTAGGCTTATCCAATGGGAAAAGCTGCCTCGACTTAGCCATAACCGGAGGCAGGATTGGATGCTCTGAAGGTATACTTACCCCATTGGGTGCAAGTACGTCCGGTATGACGCCTTCACTGCTGTGATCTTGCTGATGACTGCTCTTAAACCCGCAGCCTGGCAGAAGGCAGCTTGAAATAAAGATAACGCTAAAGATCATTAGATGCTTCATTGTTTAACCTCCCCAAAAGTCTGCCGCATCTTATTCTTGTTTATGTTGTGCGATTTGGATGATCGTTATCCGAATACGGAGGTTGTGAATCCACCTTTGCATTCGTTATAATGAAACCATCTGATTATGGTAAAGGAGGGTTTCATCCCATGAGTAACAAAGAAATCGAAGATGAAGTGATCCGTAATTACCAACGTGAAGAAAATATGATGATTCTTATATTTGCCCAATGGTGCGTGAACCATGACCTCGACCCGGCCGAACTTTACCGCAATGCCTATCCGGAGCAAAAGGATAATGCTTCGCTTCGTCAAGCCCTTGATCTCACTGTACCCAAGGAAGAGGCCGGTGATGTGCCCGATGATACGTTATTGGGGGTGCTTTCTCTGTTTGGCAACGAAGAGCTCGCTTTCGTAGTAACCGAAGAAATTCGCAAAGGCAAACACCGAGCTTAGCTTTCTCTCCAACAAAAAAACCCATCCCCATATATGGGAATGAGCGCAAGCTTAAAGTTTAAAAATCCATTCAAGCTTATATTAATTCAACCATTCCTTAACCTTTTGCCCAAAATAGGACAGCAGTGAAACAGAATCCATATGTCCGCTAAAATCCTCGAAACCCAGATAACCCTCATAGCCTACCGATTTTAAATCGCCCAGCAGGAGCTTCCAATTAGCAATTCCTTGTTGCAGCGGCATCCATTTGCAGGTCCACTCCTCCATTCCGTCCACGATGCGACCGGTGCGTTCCCATCCGGCATTTTTTACATGAACATGGGCCAAATACGGACCTAAGAGTTCGAGCCCCATGCGAAAATTCTCAAATCCTTCATGCACCATATTGCCGGCATCATGCAGTACTCCGATATGTTCAGGATCAAAATGGGAAACAAGTCGATGCGCCAAACCTGTACTAGGCGCAATCGTCACATGATGGATTTCTAACAAGCCTTTTATCCCATATTGCCGGGAAAGCTCCTGAACATGGTGCAAATAATCCACCGCTTCCGCATAAAGGTCATTGTAGTTCTTGCTGCCGTTGTAACGAGGTACGCCCACTCGAATAAAGCCTGCATCCAGCTTTTTGGCGATCTGCATCACTTTTTCCGTGCCAGCCACATCACCGCAAGTTAAATAAGGCGTCACGCTGATGGTTTGTATGCCGTGGCTTTGAACTTGCTCACGCAAGTTCTCCAATTCCTCATCGGAGGTCCCCGGTACAATGGTGGACAGATTATTCCCCCAATAGGATGGCTCTTGACTCGCTGCTTCTTGAGAAATCGGGGCATATCTCCATTCCACGCCTGAAATTCCTGCCGCTGCAGCAGCAGTGATTAGCTCTTCCTTCGTTAAATCCGGCGTCATCACGGTAAACACAGACAGTTTCATAATATCCTCCCGCATAAGAAATAGATGGTGTTGATTATCTTCATTTTGCAGTATAATAAAAACGTATTCATTGCAAATAATGGGCTAAAAAATGCTTTTATTGACCTTGTACAGCAAAGGAGGACTTATATGCTGGAGGTTTATGAGGATTTGCAAAAGTCTATTTATTATAGCCATACCGTTCGAAATGAGCTGCCTAAAGTAGATTTTCACCAGCATCAAGAGCTCTTTGAAATCTACTTTTTTCTCACAGGACATGTTCATTATTTTATTGAAAAACAAGTTTACCCGCTGCAATACGGCGATCTGCTCGTGATGAACAGCAATGAGCTGCATAAGCCCAACTTCCAATCCAATCAAAGGTATGAAGTTATCGTCATCCATTTTAACCCTGCAGTGGTCGCGGAGCTGAGCTCTCCGGACTTTGACCTGCTGGGATGCTTCACTAATCGTCCGCTGGGTGAACAAAATCATATGCGCTTCTCGGATCAGAGGCTTCAGGAGCTTCTTCACTTGTTTGACCGTCTGGAAAAGCTCAGCATGCCGCGAACAGCTGCAGGATCGGACATTCTTTATTTAACTGCCTTTTTGGAGCTGCTGGTCTTTCTGGGCCGTGCTTTTAACAGCGAGCAGCATGGACAGAGCGATGAACCATCCGCTATTCCGGGGAAACTGAGGGATCTACTGCACTATATCGATAACTACCTGGATCAGGATCTGTCGCTGGACAAGCTCGAGCATACCTTTTTCATGAACCGCTCCTACCTGTGCCGTTTGTTCAAAAAGCACACAGGAAGCACCATCCATGAGCATATCCTGTTCAAGCGCATCGCCAAAGCCAAAATGCTGCTGAAAGCCGGGAGCAACGTCACCGATGCTTGCCAGCTCGCCGGCTTCAACGATTACTCCAATTTTATCCGCAGCTTCAAAAAGACCGTCGGCCTCCCTCCCAAGCAGTATCAGGCGCTGACACGTATGGAAAAATAGCCGGCCCGACCTGATGCCCTGAGCCCGGTGAGCTCGCATCAAACACAAGTAAAAAAACCGTCCGACTCTTTTAAGGAATCAGACGGTTTTTTACGCGGCCCATGTGAGGTACTATCCTTATTTTAAATTCTCGGGGTTTAATTGCTCCAGCTCGGGGAGCACAAAGCGACCATCCTTGCGGATCAGCTTGCCATCGAACCAGATTTCGCCGCCGCCGTAATCCGGACGTTGGATGCAGACGATATCCCAATGAAGCGACGATCGGTTGCCATTGTAGGCGTCATCGTAGCTGTTCCCTGGCGTGAAGTGAAAGCTACCGTCAATCTTCTCATCGAATAGTGTATCTTTCATCGGATATTGGATGTATGGATTTACGCCAATGGCGAACTCGCCGATATAACGCGCGCCTTCATCCGCATCCAAGATCTCATTGATTCTCGCTGTGTCATTCGAGGTCGCTTTCACAATTTTTCCGTTCTCGAATTCAAATCGAATGTTCTCGAAGGTAAAGCCGTCGTGCGGTGTCGGTGTATTATAGGTCAGCACGCCATTAACTGAGTCGCGAACAGGTGCCGAATATACCTCGCCGTCCGGGATGTTAAGCTCGCCGTCACATTTGATGCTGCCGATGCCTTTGATTGAGAAGGTTAGGTCAGTTCCAGGCCCTTTGAGCTGAACTTTATCTGTGCGATCCATTAACGCTTTCAATGCGTCCATAGCCTTGGACATTTTGCTGTAATCCATCGTACACACATCAAAGTAGAATTTCTCAAAAGCCTCCGTACTCATGCTGGCCAGCTGCGCCATGGAAGGCGATGGATAGCGAAGCACTACCCAACGGGTCTTTTTGACTCTAATATCAAAATGTACGGGGGAATAATAAAGCGAATTATACAGCTTGAGCCGGTCTGCAGGAACGTCCGACAGTTCGTTGATGTTGGCTCCGCCGCGAATACCGATATAGCCCTGCATCTGCCTCATCTGATGAGAGTCGTAATCGGCCCAAGTTTTCATTTGGGCTTCAGTGCCTTCCATGATCAGTTGGCGAAGAATCGTATGATCTCTAAGGTTGACAAAAGGATGTGCGCCGGCTTTATGTACTTTTTTCACCAATTCACGTACCAAAACGGCATCAATTCCGTAAGCTTCAATTAAAATATTCTCGCCGGGCTTCGCCTTAACGGAATAATTCACAAGCACATCGGCAAGCTTCGTAAGATTTGGGTCGAGCATACACTATCTCTCCTCTTCATCATCGGCCGCAAAAGACGGCTCATCAATTTGAAATCCTACTGTTGTCAGGTAAAACCATTCACCCTTATCCTCCTGATGTTGATCGAGCTCAAACATCATGGTTCGGAATCGGGTCAGCCAAGCAGCAAATTTTTCTTTGCTCATCTTCACTTCGACCTGCGTGGCCATTCGGGACCACTGAGTCCGGTCGGAGGATGGGATTTGAAACGCCTCCTCCGGTGCAGATAAAGCTCTAAGCCGAGCACGCGCCAATGTATTCAGTGTGGTTTCACGAAAATAATTTTCCACTTCCGACACATAGGGAAGCAGTTCATCGCTGGGAACGAACCCCCGAGCGACCGAGCGGTAAAACTTTTGTACAATGCCATTCTTAAGCTCTGTACGGATGACGATGATAAAACCGTGCTTCTCCAGCTCGTTCAAATGATAATGTACCTTGGCGCGAGCCATGCCAAGCAGCTTCGCCAGCTGTTGGCCGGTGTAAGCCTTCTCAATCAGATACACCAATACCTTGCTGCGCAGGGGATCACTTACGGTTTTTAACTGTTCCAGATCACGGATAACATACACAGGCTGCAGCTTCACGATCTGACCCTCCTCTCCCATTTGACCGACTAGAAAGGTGCTCTTCATTCCTTGCTTATTACAACGGTCAATTCTTTTTAACCGTATCATAATGCTGCAACGTTTCGTTGTCAATTGGGTTTTGGTCAACTATAGCAAAAAGGGACGTCCCTGTCACTTAAGACTGGAGCGTCCTTTAAGTTTACCCAGAAATCAAAACATACATAATTCTTCGCCCATCTTACTGATAATCACACCTCGAAGAGGCTATCGCATAAGAAAATCATCCTTTCCCTACATAAGTTAAAGTCAATAGAGTAATAAGGTGGGAGAGTATGATTAATTATATAGCTTTAGGCGATTCGATTACATTTGGTCAGAAAGCAAGCTCTAGCATTAAAGCGTATCCTACGAGAGTTACCACAATGCTAAAATTAAAGGGAATTCAGGCAAAACGAATCGTGATTGCTGAGCCCAACTGGACTAGTGCTGATCTTGCAGAAGAGATCTATATAGATCCTTCGTTCCTTGGTTGTGCTAAAGTGGTTACGGTATGGATCGGCGGCAATGATCTGATTCATTATGGGTTGTCCTCGCTCCAGGAACCCGCTAAACCCATTCAGGAGATGATGAAGAACTTCAAAAAAAGACTCGATCTGATACTGGGTTTAGTCCGACTGATGAAAGTAAAGCATATCATCTGCTGCACCCAATACAATCCATTCCCAAACACCGTGATTGCGGTCGATGCCATTGGCATATTGAATGAACTTATTATTGCATCCGCGACAACGAATTCTTGTCAGGTTGCCCGGGTGGATCAGTGGTTTTCCGGTCACGAGCACAGGTTAATATACGGATACCGAGGTGGAAAGGCCGAGGATGCTTTACGCGGTTTCGCAGATGTACATCCCAATGATCAGGGACATGAAGTTATTGCTGCGGGGTTGTTCTCCACTATTTATCCATTGATTCGCCCAAGATGAGTTGATATCGCTGTATAACCAAGGATTTAAGTCTAGCTTTCTAGCATTGGAATAAAATTAGACTTTTAGTTATAGCATTTACCCAAGCAAATCCGAAATAAAAAAATATAATATAAATATAATGGTTGAAAGGAGTGAATACGAATGAGCGCAGTTGGTGGATTTGGACGTCATATCGGTTTTATCTTGGTTCTCTTTATTCTGTTGGTCATCATTCTTTCTACCTTCATAATTTAATAAGCTCATTTTAACGGATTGAGTGTTATCTGGTCAGCCATTCAGTTATGGGTGGCCTTTTTTTTGACCATTTCTTATCGATTTCCATGTTTAGCAACCTTGAAGAAATATCTTCAAGGAAGGAGTTTCATTCTATGTGTAGAATCAGTATTACTGGAGGTGCTTTATGATCGAAAAATACCCGTTACTCGATGAGCCTGGTAAAAACATGTTCATTTTTGAAAAGCTGGGGAAGTTCTATGGACATATTATCAAAGACAGAACGGATAAGGCACCGGCTTTATTTGTCTTTGAAACTCCCAAATACGAATCAATTGAACAGTTAAAAGCTGATTATCCTCCTTCTGTTGAGAAGGATTGAGATGCAGTCTAGAAAAGAAGAGCTGACTGTTTCCACAGACAGCTCTTCGTCGTATAATTTTTGCTTTTTTAATCGATAGTTCACCATTCAAGCTCCGCTTGCCAGATCCTCAATCTCCTCAGCATACAAGTCACACATATACCCTTTGTATGAAACTTTATGAAACAATGGTTTGAAGGTCTAAGCTGTCATTATGCCGCTGCGCCCATTTTAGACCAGCTGGGAGATTCGCTGTCGTTTTTCCATAACAAGTTAAAAACTTCATAACATCGCCTTCAACTTCATAACTCCACCAAACGCCGCTAAGATGGATGAACCAATTTTTGTTATGATCGTATTCCCTTTTATAGAGCTGCTGATTACACTGATCGGTCAGTTCTTCGTAGGAAATATGTTGTACCCTCTCGCAGTACCGCTTGTGAGCATGTGTTGTTAAACGTATTTTGAAATTCTCATATGTTTTCATAAGCCCCTCTCCCTATAAAAGAGCCGTATTTCGGCAATCTTTCTTTTTTTGATATGCGTATTGTTATGATATGAGGTGCACAAGCCATCTGTTTGTATATCCAACCATTCGCAGCTAAATGTGCCAATAACCAAGGCTGAAGTCTATTTTGCTATGGTTGTCTGAAAATTAGACTTTTTAGAAGCCGCATCTACCCAAGCATTTCCGAAATAAAAAAATATAATATAAGGATTCTTGGTTGAAAGGAGTGAATACGAATGAGCGTAGTTGGCGGATTTGGACGTCCTTTCGCTTTTGTCTTGGTTCTCTTTATTCTGTTAGTCATTATTCTTTCCACCTTCATCATTTAATAAGGACGGAAGGTGCAACACTCAATGTAATAGGGCCATTGACATGAAAGGAGTGAATACGAATGGGCGCAGTTGGCGGATTTGGACATCATTTCGCTTTTGTCTTGGTTCTCTTTATTCTGTTAGTCATCATCGTTTCCAGTGGATTCATAATTTAATAGGGTCATTGTAAAGGAGCATTATCAGGTCAGCCAGTCAATTCTGGCTGGCCTTTTTTTGTTGGATTACCAAAATGATGACTAACCACTGTTCGGTCACCTACATACTCTGTATTCAGAGGTGATGGTTAGATGAGATATAGCCCAAAAGTAGCCGCCAGAAAATTTATAAAAAAGCATTTTCCCAATGCATTTGTGGCGTTTTTGGGAGGAAGTGCCGCGAATCGGAATTTGACCCCGAATTCCGATCTGGACATCGTCGTGTTTGACGATTCCCAGTTCCCTTTCAAACAAAACTTCACCGGGTATGGCTGGCCCATTGAGGCCTTTGTGTTAACCCGCAGTGTTTATCGTTCTTTTTTTGATGAAGCCCGAAGAAGCGGTCTTCCTTCGATGATCCGTATGTGTGCAGAAGGAGAAACGATTGTAGATACAGGATTTGCGGAAGAAATCCGGTCGGAAGCGCGAGATCTCATGTCCCAAGGACCCTTCGAATGGACATGGGATGAAAGGAACCAGGTTCGGTATCAAATAACGGAAGGCCTGGAAGATTTGTCCGATGCAAACTCCTATCATGAAAACTTGTTTATCGTAAATCAACTAACCGAGCTGGTCACCAATTTTATTTTGCGAGCAAACGGCCAATGGATCGGGATAGGCAAATGGGCGGTACGTTCTCTTGCGGAATACGACAAGGCGTTGTGCGACGAATTTTTAAACGCTCTTGATTGTTTTTATAAAAAAGAAACCGTCGAACTTCTAATTCCATTCGTCGACCGCGCACTCGAACCTCATGGAGGAAGATTGCTGGAAGGCTGGGGAGAGGGCAGCTCTATATTTAATGAGGAGGAGTGATACGCGAATATCACCTAAAAGTCAAAAATTGACCATTTTCTGAGCTCAGAAGATGGTCAATTTTTTGTATGGATGAATAGGCGCTGCATTGCAAGCTGCTCAATATCTAAAGTTTTGAGCCGATTAAAACTGCGGATGCCAAGTAATCCGTATAAGTATTTAAAATTTCATTGTACTCGAAGGCTGTCCGAAGAGCTTGATAGTTTGTGTATATATTTTCATCTAGATACTGGAAATTATCGGCCTCATCCGTATGTTGTTTAACGATTTCAGAATATCCCCAGGATGATACAGTATTAAATTTTGCGTTATTAAAGATTTCAGTCCACTCATCAAGGGAAGCCAGTTGTTTAAATCCAAAGAAATCAAATAACGGTGTTTTCATTTGCGATGGAATAGGCTTTGCCGCGATGATTTCCCGGTCATACAACGTTCCTCCCGGTTTTAATACACGATAATATTCGGAAAGAGCCTTATCGGCATCAGCAAAATTAGTAACGGATTCAGCCAATATGACATCAAATCGATCCGATTCAAAAGGCAGGGAACAAACATCTCCCTCAACAAAATTGATGTTTAATTTTTGCGTTTCCGCTCTTTTTTTGGCTTTGACCAGCATTGGCGCTTGAATGTCCATTGCCGTAATATCATACCCTTTTGAGGACAAAAAACAGGATGTTCGCCCAGTTCCGCAGCCTACCTCCAAAATTTTGCACTCTTTGGATATGTGAAAATGTTGAAGCTGCTCCAGCGTAGCAGAAAATCCACCGGGATGGGCGTTGCCGACTCCAAATTGAGACAACATTTTTAAATAACTCAACTGAAAATCCTCCTATGCGCAATAATTTATCTATATTTATTTAATGCTTCAATTCATAAAATTGACAGGGTGTATAACCAAGGCTGATATCCAGTTTAATTTGCTTGGTCATTAAAATTAGACTCTTTGAGGTTGTATTTACCCAAGCATTTCCGAAATAAAAAAATATAATATAAGCATCTTGACGTGAAAGGAGTGAATACGAATGAGCGCAGTTGGCGGATTTGGTCGTCCTTTCGCTTTTGTCTTGGTACTCTTTATTTTGTTGGTCATCATTCTTTCCACCTTCATAATTTAATAGCTACTTCATGAATGGTGCAATACGAATGACCGCAGTTTGCACCGTGCACTCGGTTCCCCGTCCTTGCGGCGGGGGCTTTTTGCATTTTAGATGGAAGAGAGGAAGAGGGAAATGGGACTTCGGACTTTGGAGCAGTTGCGCACTTTGGTGGATGAAGTCAACGTAGAATTGCTAAAGCAGATTAGCGATCGTGCCGCATTAGTGAAGGAAATGGGCGAGGTAAAGGAAAGACAAGGAGTGCCAAAGTTTGATCCGGCAAGGGAAAAGGAAATGCTCGACGAGCTGGTGGCAGCAAATCCAGGACCTTTCGATGCGGCTGCGATCCGTCATATATTCAAGGAGATTTTCAAGGTGTCTCTGGAGCTTCAGGGACAATCCCACCGGAAACAGCTGCTGGTCAGCCGGAAGAAACAAGCGGAAGATACGGTTATCGAGATCAAAGGTGTGCAAATCGGCGGGAACCGCTCACTTATGGTGGCTGGCCCCTGTTCGGTCGAGAGCCGCGAGCAGCTGCGGGAGGTGGCCCGCGCTTTGAAGGAGGAAGGCGTGCCCATGCTCAGAGGCGGGGCCTTCAAGCCGAGAACATCTCCCTACGATTTCCAGGGGCTTGGGGTGGAAGGTCTGAGGCTCATGCGCGAGGTCGCCGACGAATTCGGATTGCTCGCCGTCAGCGAGATCGTCGATCCGGCGACCATCGAAATTGCGGAGGAATACCTGGACGTGATCCAAATCGGCGCCCGCAACATGCAGAACTTCGAGCTGCTCAAAGCCGCGGGCGACTCAAAGGTTCCCGTGCTGCTCAAGCGCGGTATGGCCGCGACGATGGAGGAGCTGCTGCTTGCAGCGGAATACGTCGTATCGCGTGGAAATACGCAGGTAATTCTCGTCGAACGCGGCATCCGCAGCTATGAGAAGTGGACGCGGAACACACTCGACATCTCGGCGGTGCCAATCATTAAACAAGAAAGCCACCTGCCCGTATTGGTCGATGTCAGCCACGCAACCGGCCGCAAGGATATCCTGCTGCCATGTGCCAAAGCGGCTCTCGCAGCCGGGGCAGACGGAGTGATGGTCGAGGTGCATCCGAATCCGCCGACTGCTCTATCCGACGCCGATCAGCAGATCGATATCCCTCAATTCCGCAAATTGTACCGGGACATTATCGATTCCGGGCTTTTCAAGCTATAAGCGTCGGCTTTTCAGCCCACGCTTTTTAGAGCTTATATTGCAGCTTCACCGATCTCTTGGATTTTGTGAAGATGCAAAAGGAGCCCTCCTTCCACGAGGGCTCCTTTTGCAGGGGTAAGATCGCATGCCTAAGCTAATAAAGCGATAGCTAATAGATCGAACAATACGAGCGTCGTAATAAATCGACCACCAAAACCAAATGCTTTCGTAGTTACTTGTTTAGATGAGATAAAGGCATCGGTTTCTAAATATAAATGTTCATAATCCACATTAACCAGGACACCTTCATATTCTTGTCCGGATGACATATAAACACGAACACGTTGATTTAGACAGCTTTGGCACTGGTAGTATAATTCATCCATTTTTGTACTTCCCCTCCTCCTTCTGTATTCCTGACTCTATTAAATGATGAAGGTGGAAAGAATAATGACTAACAGAATAAAGAGAACCAAGACAAAAGCGAAAGCACGTCCAAATCCGCCAACTGCGCTCATTCGTATTCACTCCTTTCAATCAAGATCCTTATATTATATTTTTTTACTTCGGAAATGCTTGGGTACATGCTATTTCTAAAAGTCTAATTTTCTGACCAAACATAGAAAACTAGATTTCAGCTTTTCTCGAGCTCCATGACCGCCAAACCACCCATGTGCTGATCCCATAGAGCAGTGCGCTCATATAAAACAAGGCATCAATGGTCAGCCAATCTATCAAATAGCCTCCAATAACCACCGCGAATCCGGAAGCAACAGACGTCCAGAAATGATAGGCCCCCATGGAAATCCCACGTGCGCCCTGTTCAGTGTAGTCAGCAAGCAGAATGCGTTCACTCATTTTTTGCATGGCGCTGCAAGCTCCCATCACAATTTGAAGGAACAATACCCATCCATACGAAAACACCCAGGGGAAAGCAATCATTGCAGCCATCATTCCCAGAGAACTCGCAACGAGAATGGTAGCTGCATTCCGATCAATCCGGGAAGCAAGCCACTGGGAAACAACAGCCGAGCTTAAGGTAAAAACAGCAAACGCCAAGCCATATTTGGAATAGCTGTTGCCGAGGTTTTTCAAGAACAATAAGTAATACGGATAAATCATCCCGGCCGCCAAAGTTACGATACTCTGCGAGCGGATCAGCCATTTTATATTCAAAGCTTATTCCCCCTGTATTGTTCATAAAAATAATTCATAAATAAATGCTCCGGATCCACCTGATCCTTCTTTTCAAAAAACTCCTTATTCCGTGGATAAACAGCTTGAAACTGCTCAAGACTCGGATAAGCTGCATAAGGCAGATAGTAGGTTCCATGAGAACGAATGACTTCATCCAGGATTCGCTGAATCCCGCGTTTCACCGCGATTTGACTTTGATCATTCAGCGGAACATTGAACAAACAGACCAGTGCAAACATATCCTCCCTCGCATAGGAAAGTGCGGCTTCCTGATCCTGGTTCACATAGCGAACAGAAATGTTTAACAGATTTAAATCTTCTTCACTAAGCACCTTCCTGATATCTTGAATAAAAGCGGCAAACTCATCAACGGGTATAAAATATTCCTGCAGCAGGTCATTTTTTCCGGCATCCCGGTAATCCATAAAATCCGATTCTGAGCGCATCACATTGTTGCGGCTAATTTGAGTATTTTGCTGGTTGTCGAAGTACGTCTTTTGAAGCTTCCAGAACACATTTTTCCCCCAATCCGATGCACGGTTGAGCTGGAATAGCAGCTTGCTCGGGATCACCCAGCTTTCATGAGTGCTTAATCGATTATGTTCACTCAGCGAAATCGATGGGTCCAGAGTATAATTGATCGCATACATTTCGGTGAGAAAGCTGCCTGGTGCAACGGAAATACGGGCGATATGCATGTGGATATCCGGGTTGGATTTCACCTTACTCTTGAAATAACGGCTATATTCGTCGTAGGGCATCGCATCTATCGTCACCTTATACATTTCATCATCCGTCAACTGTAGAGTTACATCCAAAATAACCCCAAACAACCCATACCCTCCAAGAACAAACGGAAACAAATCCGCGTTTTCTGTTCGGCTCACGTTGATAATTTGGCCGTCGGCGGTCAGCAGCCTAAATGAATCAACGCTCTTGATCAACGAACCATTGCGTATATCTCTGCCATGGGCGTTAATGCTGATCGAGCCGCCGACTGTAAATATATTTTGCGATTGCATCGTTTTAATCGATAACCCATAGGGATTAATCTTGTCCTGTATGTCTTTCCACGTTGCTCCGGCCTGGACGCGAATCTTTTTCTCCTCCGGTTGAAAAGACAAGATCCGATTATAGTGCGTCATGTCGAGAACGATGCCGTCTTTATAGTAGGTATGACCGCCCTGGCTGTGTCTTTGCCCCGCGATGGAAACCGTCAGCTTCTTCTCTTTGGCTTCTTTTAGCAGCTGAACCAACTGCTCTTCTTCCCTGCCTACCGCCACCCGCTCCACCTTCACAGGATGCAAACGGCTATAATCAGTCACCAAAAACGGATCTTGATCCGCGGAATTATTTTTCAAATAGCTCAGCGAGATCAGTACAATCAGCAAACCTAAGGCCATTCCCTTTTTCATCGACATCTCCTGTTTCTGTTAATAATTATTATTCATGTTTCGCCCCTCTCCCATAAGGGTAAAATGATAAGGTAAATCCTGTATGAAGCATACAAATCCCAATAAAAGGAGAGATTCATAATGGCTAGCATCGAAACAGAAAACAAGCAATTAGTGCCTCCTCAGCATCAGAATCGCCAGCCCGGTTTGGAAAGCGAAATGAAGCCCAAGCCTATAGCTATAGATCGAACATATAAGGGCAGTGACAAATTAATGGGTAAAACAGCGATGATTACCGGAGGCGACAGCGGAATTGGACGAGCTGCAACCATCTGTTATGCAATCGAAGGCGCTCGTGTGGCCATTGTGTATTTGAATGAGCATGAAGACGCAAAGGAAACGAAGCGCTTGGTGGAAGAGCAAGGGGGAGAGTGCTTGCTCATTGCCGGCGATATAGGCGAAGAGTTATTCTGCATCGAGGCGGTTAAACAAACAGTCGAAAAGTTTGGAAGCCTGGACATCCTGGTGAATAATGCAGCTGAACAGCATCCGCAGGAATCCATTATGGATATCACGCAGGAGCAGCTGGAAAAACGTTCCGTACGAACATTTTCTCCATGTTCTACCTCACCAAGGCAGCCATTCCTCACTTGAAGGAAGGCTCGACCATCATCAATACTACGTCGATAACCGCATACAAAGGCAGCCCGCAGCTGCTCGATTACTCGTCCACAAAAGGAGCGATTGTCTCCTTTACAAGATCCTTGTCGCAGAACCTGATCGACAAAGGAATTCGCGTCAATGCGGTATGCCAGGCCCCATCTGGACTCCACTGATTCCATCCACCTTCGATGAGAAGCGTACTTCCGAGCATGGAGCCAACTCGCCCATGAAGCGCCCCGGCCAACCGGAGGAACTGGGTCCATCTTATGTGTTCCTGGCATCCGACGACTCGTCTTACATGTCCGGCCAAGTACTTCATCTGAATGGCGGGGAAATCGTCAACGGTTGAGCTCCCCTCAGACGAAGGATCCATAGGTCGAATCGCGGAACTTCTCTTTCCATGGGGCAATGGCCAGCAGCTCCTCATAGATTTCTTCCGCTTTTGTTATGCAGATGGATTGCACAATTTTTGAATATTCGATACATCCTGACTTGTCGATATAGGTGAGCCAAGCTTCTTTATTTTCAATTAATTCGTCGAGCCGGATCCGGCCTTGATAAAATGGTTTGAGCAGCGGAAATGAAGTGTCTTCGGATTCGAGTAAATATAGGATGGGGAGGGTACACTTTTTGAGGAACAAATCACTCTTATTATCAATCTCGTTCAGATCGTTCATGTCATTCTGGATTTGATGGATAAGACCTGCATAATCAGCCAGTGCATCAATGTGCTCAATAGTCTGTGGCGATACATCCAAAGAAGCATAGCCCATATAACAAGCAAGCCTGATTATTGAACCCGATTTTTCCTGCACCATAATCAGATAGTCGTCCACGGTTTCAATGCTGTTGCTAATATCCTTTTGCTGTCCGTTAATGGACCTGGAAATGATCTTGCTGATCTCTTTGTTCAGACGCCTCGTATGATTTCCCTGCAGCAGCTCCAGCTCTCCAAAGAAACTGATCAAAAACGCTAAAACAGCATTCAGCGTATACGCGGGTTCGCATTGCATCCAAGGCTTGTTCTCTTGATCTTGGTCCTGTAAATCATCCACAATATCCTGTACCAGCATGATCAATTCTGTTGCCGCCGCAATGCGGTCTATTTGGGGAGAATTGCCCCCCAGCATGAAATGAGTGCATCTCGTGATAGTGGACCACGGACTTTTCTCTTGGGATTTCTCTTGTATAAACAGCTTGATCAGCTTATTTAAATCCTTGGCATCTATGTGTTCATCCACTATAGCATGCATGTGTTCAATAATGGTGTTCTCCAACCCCTGCTCCTCCACAATCAAGATAAGTAATACTTGCTTTGAATGAATTTTTCCACAGCGCTTATCCTTGATGGCACTCCTAATTTTTCATAGATTTTTTTCAAATAATTATCTACCGTTCGTCTGCTCATGTGAATTTGATCGGCGATTTGCTCAATAGTGGATCCTTTTACCATCAGGGACATGATCAAAATTTCTTCCTGCTGAAGCGGGATTTCCTTTCCTTTAACCGGTTCGTTAATATGCGTTTGATGAAAAAATCCGATAGGCAGCATCGTATGATTGTCCAATATACAATTCACCATATTATGAATCGTTCTAACACTCGCTTCTTTGGAAAGAATTCCGCTTACTTTCAAATCTATGAACTTATTATACAACTCGGTTGTATCCACTCCGGTAAAAATGACGATATGCACATCTGGATAAGCGTCTTTGATTTCCTTAGCTATCTGGGTTCCTAATTGATCCGGCAATGTATAATCCAGGAAAACCAATTGCGGCTGATGATTGCTCATCAATTCCATACACTGTTTCCCCGTTGATGCAATACCAATGACATTAATTCCATCGATCTTGTCCAATAGCTCTTTTGTAGCTAAAGCGATCAATGGATGATCTTCTACAACAAGTGCCTTCATCGTTTCACTCATATGGCTTTCACCTCTTTCAAAGGTATTGAAATCAAGATTCGCACCCCTTTGTTTACCTGTGAATTCAGCTCCATGTTCCCATTCAAATGCAAAACACGGCTTCTCATTTGTTCCAACCCAATTCTCGATGCGCCAATCTCTCTCAAGCTGTCCTCTTTCTGGGCGAATCCAATTCCATCATCTTCATAAGATATAAGGAAGAATCCGTCTTCCATGAACATTTTAAAAATGACCTTGGACGCCTCTGAATGCTTTTTCGCGTTATTCAGCAGCTCCTGTACCATTCTGAAAATATGCCTTTTGGTAATCAAATCTTTATGTTCAATGGCAGTAACTCGATCCGCCGTGAATTCAATTGTAAAAGCAGAGTCGAATCGTTCTTTTTCCAGCAGCTTTTGCACCGTCTGAATCAAACCGATTTCTTGCAATAAATAGGGATTTAACTCAAAACAGCTTTGGCGCAGGCTCGTATTGATCAATTCCACAAAATTAATAATATTATGTAGAGTCTCCTTGTCTTCCGGGCTCATGACGTACTTCTCCAATAAAGAAACAAATCTTCGTTTTAAGAAAAACAAATCCTGCATCGTTGTATCATGAAGATCAGCAGCGATGCGTCTGCGCTCTTCCTCCTGTAACTCAAACATCAGCTTCCGGAACCATTGAATATCCTGAGCTGCTTGCTCATCAGGCAGATGAGAGGCCAAATGCTGCAATCTGGAGGTCAGTTTGCGAATCAAATGAACATTTTCCAGGCTGACCGCCAAGTAGGAAATCATGATATTCAGCCATTGCAGTTCTTCCTTGCCTAGCAGTGTATTCGTTTTTTTCCGGGTCATGATGAGATAGCTGGTGTAGTCCTCATGACTGTTAATCTCTATGCAGGTGTACAAAGGGTGGTGAAAGAGGGACGAGGAATTAAGCAAGCTTTTAATCTCCGACTCATTGATCTCTCCTTGGTTTATAAAATCCATATCACCGCCATAATGAATGACCACGGCTCCTCCCTTCACTTCAAGTGTGTTTACGATATCCACCAGAATGATATCCCGCAGCTCTCGAAAGCTGGAAATGGAGCCGAGATTCCTGGAAATTTTCTTGAGTGCGGAGTGAAGTACATGTTTTCTTGGGAAGAGGAACCTTTCAAATTTCGTTGTAAAGTACTCCATAGAATAAAGCACTAATGAAATGATGATAACCAAAAAGAAGAAGATAAATAGGATATGCTTTGCATCTGCCTCTTCTGGAAATATAGCTGCATAAGCAGCCATAAATAAAGCACAAGGTACAATGGTGAGCACAGCGGTGGAAATTACACGCCTTACTACCATACCGATATCGTAAAGCTGATTGGAAGCCAGCAAGTAGGCAAAGGAAATAGGGAAAAATAGGATCAATAAGCTGGTGTATTGATCATCCATAATATAATTCCCAAAAATTAATCGGGGAACAAAGGATAAAACAATTGCTGGCATAAACGATATAAATAGTGAGAACCACACACTTTTAATTATAGTGGATATATAAGACTTCTCCTTGCGATACTTGAAAAAAAGAACCGTTAGAGTAATGATATTAAATAAAAATCCGACAACAAAGAACGATAATGTCACACTCCCATCGAATTGATAGATGTAATAAGCTAACGAAGGCATGAAATAGAACAATCTTATTCCAAAAGCAAGAATTAATACTACATAAAGAGGTTTTATAATTTTTAAAGGAAGGGCTATATCCCCTTTTTCCTTGAAAAAATTCACTAAAAAATGATAAAAAATAATAGGTAAAGCCATCATTAAACTCGATATTAAAATTTTCCCGAGAATATCTCCCCTAGAAGCAGCACTTAGACTAGTCCAAATGATATCACCTGTCAAAAACACAAATGACAGCATTCTGGCTGATTGTGAGCTTGGCATCTTTATGAAAAGTAATAGTGCCACGGACAGAGAGAATAGCCCAGAAAAAAGAGATATGAACCCATATTTGATTCCCGTATCACCTTTTATTATTGTTATCTCACTCTCTATTCCATTACGGGATATCACCAATTGTCGTGCTTTTTCGATAGATCTCCATTTATTAATGGTCTCAAATTCATCTGGATTTTTACCATCTACTTGCTTGACTATATCGCCCACTTTTAAATCTTGCTGACTTCCTACTCCCCTATGGTCTAATTCTTTTATTACCCATTCCTGCTGCTGATTAGGCTGCAAAAAAATACCCATATATGGAAACCGCAAAAATAAAGTGGCGCTCCAAATCTGTAAACCAACTAAAATAATGACAATAAATAAAAACAAAAAATTTTTTTTCATTTTATCCCCCAAAAATACTTTTTTTTTGGTATGCTGTCGATATATATAATAAAGGAGGTGAGTCTCATTCATACAATTCAATTATCCAACCAGTTACATAATATCGTTGCTTCACTGAAAAGTTCAAATGAATTTGATTTAAATTCTACTTCTGTATCAAAAATTGAATTTCAAGCCATTAAGAAAATTTTTCTTCAGACAGAAAAAAAAATAAGCGTAGCTTTATCTGGTGGTTGGAATTAATTCAAAAAGGTATTTCTTTATTTTACCAAACCAAGTAAGGCTTGTATATTAGCTATGCTAATTATACAAGCCTTTCTTTTGTCTTCCAAGTCAAGTACAAAACTAAAATGTATATTCAAAAAGACAAAATCAGAAATTTTTTTTACATGCACCGAACCTTTTTCAAAATGATTGCGTCTAAATCAAAGAGGTGAGAGTATGGAGAATACCGGAGTTCATGTATTTGATTATTTGAAGTATGTTTCCGAGACAACTGACCAAAAAGCGATTCTTCGCGATTTGATGGAGGCTTACGGCAATGATGTATGGAATTATGCGTTCAGTATTTGCCGCAATAGGGATTTAGCGGATGACATCACACAAGATGCCTTCCTGAAAGTTTACCGTAATTTGACGACATTCCGCGGCGAAGCTTCGGTCAAAACCTGGCTGCTCACCATTACCCGTAATGCGGCTTATGACTATATGCGCAAGGCTTTTTGGCGCAGGGTGACTCTGGTTGGTTTTATCAGCAGCTCCGGTACCTATCAATCCGCTGAGTGTGAAGCGATGGAAAATCTCTATGCCAGTGACATATGGAAAAAAGTGATGTCTCTTCCGCCGAAGTATCGGGAGATTCTGATTTTGCACGCTCACTACCAATTGAAAACCAAGGAAATGGCCGCCATTTTGAATATATCGGAGGGAACCGTGAAATCAAGATTGCATCATGCCCGGCTTAAGGTGCTTCAATTGAAGGAGTGTGAAGCGTGTGAGCAAACCTGATCCCGATGAATTGGACCCCGAGCTTACTAACGACCCTTTACATAAAAAAGGTTTTAACGATGAACTGCAGCGTAAAATTGAGCAAGCCGTTGATAAGGATACTCATGTTCGCCATCGAATGAGGCCAGCATTCCTTATTGCTGCAACAGCAATGGCAGCGGCTGCATTGATATTTTTCCCATGGGGTTTGTTACAGCACCAAAGTAAGGCATCGACAGCTAAAACAACATTGATAGCAGAAGATACTAAAGCAACCATCTCTTCTCCTCCTCCCATCAGCTCCGCTTTGCTGATTGGATTCCGCACGGATCATGAAGAAAAAGATTCTAGCCGTGTACTTAGTACAATCCAATACAGCTCCTATCGAACAATGCTTATTGCTCCGGAGCGGGGTGAATTGCAGAAAACAGCCGAGGGAACTGGGATTCTGATGCCGTATAAGCGTGATTTTTGGAAAATAGATTCCCTCACTCACAAAACCAACCACGATGAATATCATTATTTATCAGCTCATCTTGCGGAACAGTCCGTCAAGCCACAAAGCTTTCCGGACGACCCGCAGGAGGAAATTCATCATGTGGAAACCTTGGTTTTCGCGGGAAATCAGTATTTGTCTGTTGCAGAATCCGAGGAAGCCTGGGCAGGGAACGCTCCTTCCCGCAATGATCGGATTTGGGTAAGAACACTGCCGCAGCTCACCGCAGGACGAAATCTTGATTTTGCAACCAATAAAGTGGATAAACGCCATGTTTCCTTATCCGATGTTTTCGGCTCTGGACTTACCGGAATTCTTGACAATTTAGTCAGCTACAGAAAATCAGAAACCAGGATAACGGAAATTACCGGAGAAAGCTGGACCATCTCCAGAGTAGCCGGACAGTGGGTGCCAAAGGTCGCTGAAACCATTGCCCCCAAAGTTTCTTTTCAGGACAGATATACGCTGCATGATTTTCCCAAAGCTTTACCGCAAAAAGTTGTATCTTATGACACACTCTGCTGTAGTTGGCCCAATATTCAAAGCAATTGGCCTCAAGCAACGGATGCTTTGTCCTCGCCGATGAATGATATCATCGCTATTTTTGAAGAGGGAAAGCTGAAGTTTTTCCCAGTTGGCCAAGCTTCTGGAGGCAAGCCCTTATTGACCATAGACCTGCTCCCCGGCGAGAAATTGGTAATGGCACAGTGGGCTACGGATCATTATGTTCAAGAATGGATCGATAAGGTGAATAAATATTTAGCCCCTTAAATAAAAAAAAGCCATTTTCCCACCCTAATGGGGTGTGAAAAAGGCTTTTTTAATGGTTTTACCAACCCATTCGCTTGCGCAGACTGGTAATATGAGCGATATGATGATTGCCATGCCAAGCGTAATTGCCGACATTCCAATCCAGCCTTTTGCTGCCGGATTCGGGATGAATAAAGCTGCGAGATAACATCTCGCGATTTAACGAACGCAGCAGCAGCATCCAGCGGCCGTGAAGTGCTTCAAGCAGCATCAGAGAAAGCTCTACCGGTGCTGTTTTTGCATCTTCAAGTTCGCTCCATCGCTCCTCGTAATAAGGACGAATCGTCGGCTCATCCTCGGTCAACGCCAACCTGAAGCGCGTATAGCTATTGATATGGCTGTCCGCTATATGATGCACGACCTGACGAACCGTCCAGCCTCCAGGACGATAAGGAGTATCGAGCTGCGTTTCCGTTAATCCGGCGACGGCTGCTCTCAGCCTGCTTGGTGCCGTCTCGATGTCCTGCATCCAGAGCTGAAGCTCTTGATCGGATATGCTGCCCTCATGCGCAAATGTTCCAATTGGATATCTGAATTCTTCCATGCAATCTTACCCTCCCTCCCAAAGAGCCATCTCACCTTAGCGAGACAGCTCCTTGTTAATTACTTCTATGCTATGCTTTCTTCATAATATCATGATCCACATAACGCTCACCATTGATTTCACTAATGAGGTTAATGGCCACTTTGGCACCGTCACCTGCAGTTATAATGGTGTGCATGCTTACACCGGCTACCGTTCCAGCTGCCCAAATGCCGGCAATATTGGTTTTGCCGCTGCCATCCACTTCCAGTACGGTTTTGATTCTAGGCTCTGTACCGTCTTTGGTTTTGAGACCAATCTTCTCTGCCAATTCCACGGACATGCCAGTCGCTACTATCACGTATTTGGCTTCAAACGTTCTGCCTTCTTCGGTTTCAATCTTAAAGCCATCACCGTTTTTCACGATGTTGACGGCTTTGTTTTGGACTAGCTCCGCCCCGAACTTTGCCGCTTGCTTCTTCCCGATATCTACTAGATCAGGCCCGCTGATTTCAGAAGCTCCATAGTGATTTTCGATCCAAGCCCTCTTGGTTACACTTTGATCACTATCCAGCACCAATGTTTTCTTACCGGCTTTTGCAGTAAAAAGCGCTGCGCTGGCCCCTGCTGGACCTGCTCCGATTACAGCTATATCAAACATTAACATAGCACTCCCTTCAATTTGGTTTCGCTTTTATTATGAACTAAAAACTTGGCAGTATCAAATTCAAACGAATCGGATATGATGTGGGTAGAGTCTGCTGCGGATGTTGTTTTACTGATTAAAATTGTGTTATAATAAAATTGTTGGCATATATGAAGACCTGAATTCACATATTATAAAGGGTTATCAGACGCATAATGATTACTCTTTGTAATGTGTGAATTTTTGCTTAAGTGTAAGTTCAACACACAAATTATTTTTGGAGGTTTTTGAAGATGGAAACAGGTACAGTGAAATGGTTTAATGCAGAAAAAGGATTTGGTTTTATCGAAGTTGAAGGCGGTAAAGACGTATTCGTACATTTTAGCGCAATCACCGGTGAAGGCTTTAAGTCTTTGGACGAAGGCCAACGCGTTCAATTTAACATTGTTCAAGGCAACCGCGGACCGCAAGCTGAGAACGTAGTAAAACTGTAGTTTTCAGCAGGAAAGAGAACTGTCCGGCCGGGCAGTTCTTTTTCCTTTCAGGCCCACCTTTATCCTTCTCGGTGGATATAAATATTGGTTCTTCTTTCAACGCTGTCGGCATATACTAACGAAGTCGGTTTTCCTTATGGAAAATCTAAGGAGGGGTTCGAATGTATTTCTCGAAAAAAAATATGGAAGCCGTCCCTGAAGAACAAACCTCCGTCTGGATGTGCAGTACGGAAAATTGCACGTGCTGGATGAGGGAAAATTTTTCTTTTGAGGAAAGCCCGATTTGCCCTATATGTAAATCCGTGATGGTGCGTGAAATGAAGATGCTGCCCAATCTGACCAACACGAATAAAAAAGAACACAAATAATATTTCTATTTACGTTGGGCAAATATGGAACAAGCACTGACTCATTACTGCAGTCAGTGCTTGTTTTTTGTGCTTCTTTTATTCTTGGCTTTCCAGCCTGGGATGCACCATGTCTTCCGGTTTTACATAAGCGTCAAATTCCTCTGCTGTGAGCAATCCGCTTCGAACGGCCGCTTCTTTGAGAGTGATTTCTTCTTTGTACGCAAGCTTTGCAATAGTTGCCGAATTTTCATACCCGATATACGGATTAAGGGCAGTAACAAGCATGAGCGATTGTTCCAGATTGCGGCGGATGACCTCCCGGTTGGGTTCGATCCCAATGGCGCAATTGTCGTTGAAGGAGCGGATCGCATCGCTCAGCAGCCGAACGGACTGGAGAAAATTATAGGCAATCACAGGCTTGCACACATTCAGTTCAAAATTCCCTTGGCTCGCCGCGAATCCAATGACCGCGTCATTACCCAGAACCTGACAGGCGACCATGATCATCGCCTCGCATTGGGTTGGATTTATCTTGCCGGGCATGATCGAGCTTCCGGGCTCATTGGCCGGAATAAGGATTTCCCCAATCCCGCTGCGCGGACCGCTGGCCAGCCAACGCACATCATTCGCAAGCTTCATCAGATCCGCTGCAAGCGCCTTGATGGCGCCATGAACAAAAACCATCTGATCATGGCTGGTAAGCGCATGAAATTTATTGTCCGATGAGACAAAAACTCTGCCTGTCTCACGACTTATTGCAGCCGCTGCAGCTTGTCCAAATTGCGGATGCGCATTCAGCCCTGTACCTACAGCCGTGCCTCCAATGGCAAGCTCTTTCATGAACGTTACGCTGCTGATGATCATCTGAGAGCTTTTCTCCAGCATCGCCCGCCAGCCACTGATCTCTTGGCCCAAGGTCAAAGGAGTCGCATCCTGCAGATGGGTACGCCCTATTTTGACAATATCGTTAAAGGCTTCGCTCTTCTGAAGTAAAGTACCATTCAGCTCTTCGATGGCTGGCAGCAGATGATCTTCAACCGCAAGAACACCGGCAATATGCATGGCTGTGGGAAACGTATCGTTTGAGCTTTGGGAATGGTTCACATCATCATTCGGATGAATGCGAAGCTTATTCTCTCCTTCCACTTCCAGCATCTGATTGCTCCTGTAAGCAATCACCTCATTCACATTCATATTGGTCTGTGTCCCGCTGCCAGTTTGCCAAACGACCAACGGGAAGTGCTCATCCCATCGACCGCTTCTAATTTCTTCCGCGGCTTTGGCAATGACTTCGCCTTTTCTCGGGTCCAGCTCACCCAGCTCCACATTCGCTCCAGCAGCAGCCTTTTTCAATACAGCCATGGCCCTAACGAGCTCCAGCGGCATTGTCTCGGTTCCGATTTTGAAATTATCGCGGCTTCTTTGGGTCTGAGCCCCCCATATTTTATCCGCGTGAACTAAAACTTCCCCAAAAGTATCATGTTCTGTTCTATAATGCATAGTAGTAAGACTCCTTTCCTGGTTTTAGCTTAAGCCATCAATAGGAACTACATACCCCGGAGGCAGACAATGGAAACAGCTCTCACTATTATCGTCCGATCGACCGAAATTGATGTCAATGGGCATGTGAATAATGCCAAATATTTGGAATATCTGGAATGGGGACGCGAAGAATGGTATGAGCAGGCCAAGCTGACCTATGAGGCTTTTGGGGCCATGGGCATTCAAACCGTAACCGTGAACATCAACATCAATTATAAAAAGGAATGCAAGCAAGGCGATATGTTAAGGATAACGTGCGTCCCCGAAAAAAAGGGCCGATCCAGCTACGTGCTGAAGCAGGAGATCTATAATCAACGGGATGAATTGTGTGCAGATGCCTTAGTGACGTGCGTAACCATGGATAGCTTGGCTCGTAAGAGCCGGGAAATGCCGGAGGAGCTTGGAAGCTTGTTTGGCGGATAAGATGTGGACAACTCTAACCCTGCAGCGTCACCAGCTTCAAAATAACCAAGTTCATAAGCTTGGCTGGATTTTTAATTTGTTCTTCATAGGGTTTTAAGGTTAACTTAAGTGTACATAGTTATTCTATTAGTAGACCCCCTTTTAAATACAGCCCTGCGGCATTAATCGCCGCAGGGCTGGCTTATTTCTAGCGATTTTCGCATTACTTTTTCAAGTTTAATTGTTCTCCTTGTTCATATATATAAAATATAGAAATACATAAATTATATATTATACTTATGATTATATATATCATTTACAATTTGATCTGAAAGTAAGAATGTGAACATCTATGGTTGTAGGGAAAGGGGATGTTGTAGTCAATGACTTTTGTTAACGGAATTGTATCAGCAGTCAGTTTGAGCTCAACTCATTCGTTTAGCAAAATAAATCAGGAGAGCATCACACTCCTAACAGGATTAGGCGTAGAGGGAGATGCACATTCGGGCAAGTCGGTGAAACATCGTTCACGGGTGGCAGTTGACCCAACTCAATCTAATTTGAGACAGGTCCATCTTATTCACTCAGAATTACTTGACGAACTAAAGTTAGAAGGGTTCACTGTGTCCGCTGGGCAGATGGGCGAGAATATGACTACACGAGGTATAGATTTACTGAAGCTTCCAAGAGGAACGAAGTTGTTTCTTGGTGGGTCTGCGGTCGTTGAAGTAACAGGGTTAAGAAATCCCTGCAATCAACTGAACGATTTTCAACCAGGATTGATGTCTGCGGTGTTAGAACACGACGAATATGGTAATCTGATTCGTAAAGCTGGAATCATGGGCATCGTATTAGTTGGTGGCGAAGTGAGGGCAGGTGACTCGATTAGAGTCGTTCTTCCTGTTGAACCATATCATCCGCTTGAACGGGTTTGAAAATATACATTTAAATTAACGGAAAAACGTTAGTTATGAAGACCGAACTTCTATTGCGGTCTTTTTTTATCGCATAAATCAACACTAAATATTAACAGAACATTTGGAATAAGGGGTGCGATTGTCACAGTTAGCGTAGGAGCTTTTGCCGGAAGGGGCAGAGGACGCCTGGTTGAGGAATTAATATCCAAAGGTAGTGGCATACTGTACACAGAGAATGAAGGAGGTGATGTTACAATGGCAGGTAACCAGAACCAAAATGACAAGCAAACTGATGTGGTACAGCATGCATTAAATGCGGCTCAAGCCAGTGCTGAATCAAGTGAAGAGAAGGAAAAGGTAGATGAGCTGTCTTCCCAGCTTGGCAGCAGCGCCACCAACTCAACTACCAATGCAGAGGACACAGCTTCCGAATAAACCACAAGATCTGACCAGATTGTTTATTTGCCCAATAAGATAGTCAATTTCGGAGATTCGAATTTTTATACTTAAAAAGACTGTGGAAGGTGTGTCCCACTTTCTGCAGTCCTATAAACAAACGCACACTTGTCTGGCAAAGGAACCTTTCTTCACTGTACATCGATCCATGATCATAAAACCGGACAGCTCCAAGGCGGAATCAATTTCTTCGGTCGAGACCACTACAGCTAGGCGGGACAGCCTGCGAGCCGCAATCAGCATGTCCAATTGGTCCTCCGAGGGCAATACAGAGCAAAGATTATAGGGAAGATCCAGTATCAGCACATCATAGGCTCCTTCGATCTTACGGATATCTCCCAAGTTAACCACATTCGGCAAGCCAAAGTGGGCCAAGTTCACTCTGGCTCCGCGCACAGCCAGCGGATTAAGATCATAGCCCACGATATCCATGTCCATGGATAACGCTTCAATCAATACCGTGCCGATGCCGCAGCAAGGGTCAATCGCCTGGATCCCCTGCGGATCCGGGACCGCGATATTCGCAACCGCCCGGGCCACCCGCGTGCTGAGCGCGGTGGAATAATGCTGCGGCTTCTCATTATGGTGAAGCCAGATCGCTTCGCTCTTCGTCAGCGCGCCAAATACCCAGCGGCTTCCAAGCTTCGCGATACCGAACTGGCGCTGCGGTGTGCGCATCTCGGCCCGACCGCGAATATGCAGCCCTATTTCGCGTTCAATAGCACGCTGCTCGGAGTAATCCACAGAGCTATCGCACTCGACAAATACAATCTTGAAGGTGTTCCCCTCCAAATTCAGCTGTTTTACCCATTCGGCTATATCCCGCCGATTGCCTCCTTCAACCATAACCGCTAAGCGCATCTTAATAAAAGGACTTCGACTTGGTTCTATAGCTTTCGAGCTCTCTACAAAAGATGCACTCGGAGCTTTGCCGAACAAGCGGCGAAGCTCCAGTTCACACAAGGGTCTTTCATCTTCATGACATATATAGGTATAAACATAGCTCTGTATATGCTCTCTCACCGCTGGTCCACCTCTTACCTGATTCCCACCATCTGCAAACAAAAAACGGCTGGAGTCTGTCAGTCTCCGAACCGTTTTGGGTCTAGCTATATTATAATCCTTACGCTTATTTTTTAGAAAGATATTTACGGATATCGAAAGCTACTGCAGCTACAATAATCAAGCCCTTGATAATCAGCTGCCAATACGGATTCACCCCGATAAAGGTCAAGCCGTAGTTGATGACTCCAAAGATCAGTACACCGGCTAGCACCCCCGGCACCGTGCCTACACCGCCTGCTGTGGATACACCGCCGACTACACAAGCAGCGATCGCATCAAGCTCATACATATTGCCATAGTTATTCGTAGCTCCGCCTGTCCTTGCGGATTCAAGCACCCCGGCAAGACCGTATAAGGCGCCAGCTGCTGCATAAATAAAGATTAAGTTGCGGGTCACGTTGATCCCGGAGACAACTGCCGCCTGTACGTTGCCGCCGATGGCATACATGTTTTTGCCGAAACGGGTTTTATTAAAGATGACCCAAACAATAATCGCGATCACGATGGCTATAATGACAATATAGGGGACAGAGTAAGGCCCGCTGGGACCTATATAACCTGAGCCCAAATTCTTAAAATCATTTCTTAAGCCGGCAATTGGCTGTGATTGATTCGGAGGCAAATCAAAATAAATCGAGTTAGCCCCATAAACAATAACCATCGTACCTAAAGTGGAAATAAAGGGCGGCACACTGAATTTTGCTACGATAAACCCATTGAGCAATCCAACTATAAGACCTGCCAGGATTGCGATAAGAATAGGCAATATTAAAGGCAAATGTGGCAAATCCGGAAAAAACCTTCTGGCATAATCCTCTGTCTGCAGCATCGAAGCGGATAAGACCGCCGTCAATCCGACTACGCGGCCTGCCGATAAGTCAACACCGCCGGTAATTAAGACGAAGGCTGCTCCGAGCGCGATAATTGCTCTTGTAGAGGATTGAAGCAAGATATCACGAAATGTAGTGATCGACAAGAACCGAGGATCGGAAACGGCAATCGCTGCAATCAGGACAATAAGAACAATATAGATGGCATTTTGTGAAATAAAACTTCTAACTCTTGCTGAATTTAAAGTGTCCATATCCTGTACCCCCTTATTATGCCATTTGCTGAGCAGCTAGGCGCATAATTTCTTCTTCTGTTGCAGTCTTACCCTCAATGATGCCGGACAGGTGTCCTTCCCTCATGACCAATATGCGATCAGACATGCCCAGCAGCTCCGGCATTTCGGAGGAAATCATGATGATGCTTTTGCCCTGCTTGGCGAGCTCTGCGATGATGGTATAGATTTCGAACTTGGCCCCGACATCGATTCCGCGAGTCGGCTCATCCAGCATCAAGATATCAGGCTCTGTAAGCAGCCATCTGGCGAGCAGAACCTTCTGTTGATTCCCGCCCGAAAGATTCTTGATAAGCGTGCGAATCGACGGTGTTTTGACACGAAGCTGCTCTACGCTTCGCTCAGCAGCCTTCCTTCGTTTGGATTCATCGAGCAGAAGAAAAGAAGACTGGTAGCGCTCTTGATTCGCAACGACCGTATTCTCCAAGATCGACAAAACCGGGAAAATGCCCGTGGCGCGGCGCTCTTCGGTTAACAGCGCGATTTTGTGCTTTTTGGCGTCAATCGGCGACTTAATCCGCACCGGCTTCCCGTTGATCGAGATTTGTCCCGATCGCACACGTCTTAAGCCGAACAAGGCTTCGATCAGCTCGGTCCGCTGGGAACCGACAAGTCCGCCTACCCCCAAAATTTCTCCCTTGCGAAGCTGAAAGGATATATCCTGAAACGATTTTGCCTCGATGGAGCTCATGCCGTCAACCTTCATGATCACATCTCCCGGCGTGTTGAAGCGTTCCGGGAATCTTTGCGTTAAATCCCTGCCGACCATCTTGGAAATGATGGTATCCGTTGTTAATTCGGCGGCTGGCCAGGTTCCGATGTGCTTACCGTCCCGCATAATGGTCACTTCATCGGAGATGCGGAGGATTTCCTCCATTTTGTGCGATATATAAATAACCGCTACACCACGGCTCTTAAGTTCACGAATAATGGTAAACAATTGCTCGACTTCAGTTCCTGTCAGGGAAGACGTAGGCTCATCCATCACGATGACCTTGGATTGAAAAGACACCGCTTTGGCGATTTCAATGGATTGAATCTTGGAAACAGATAAAGTTCTCACGATCGTATTCGGCTTCAGATCGATATCCAGCTCTTTAAAAAGGTTCTCCGTATCCTTGTACATCTTCTTCTCATCCACCAGCTTGAAAGGCCCAAAGCCTTTGAGAGGAAAGCGACCAAGCCAAATATTTTCCATCACATTGCGAAAAGGCACCGGGTGAAGCTCTTGATGGATCATGGAAATCCGATGATTAATGGCATCCTTGGAATTGGTGATTTCCACCTTTTGTCCATCTATGATAATCTCGCCTTCATCCGGTTTATAAATCCCGAACAGACATTTCATCAGTGTGGATTTGCCTGCTCCGTTTTCACCCATAAGAGCATGAACCGTTCCTGGACGCACCTTGAGCGTGACATTATCGAGTGCTTTAACGCCCGGAAACTCCTTGGAAATATGATTCATTTCAAGAAAAAATGGATGGTCTGCCATCCGGAACACCCCCTTGCATACTCATAAAGTGAAGGGCAACGTAGGTTTACATTGCCCCTCACTTCTTTTAGATTATTTATTATTTAGCGTCATTCATATTATCTTTGGTGATTTTCTTGTAAGGAACCCAAACATATTTGCCGTCTACGATATCATATCCGGAGTTTTGTTTGTTTGGAGTTTGTCCTTGAGCCAATACATTAGCCAGGTTAAGTGTTGCTGCTCCTTGGTTCTTCGCATCGTTCAGAACAGTTCCAAGTAAACTTCCATCTTCCAGCGCTTTCAGAGCTGGAGCCGTTGCATCAACGCCTACAACCGGAATGTATTTCTTGGGGTCTCCTTTGTTATAGCCTGCAGCTTTCAATGCTTCGATAGCACCCAGTGCCATGTCATCGTTGTTAGCAAGAACAGCTTCGATTTTGTCGCCATTAGCTGCTAGGAAAGCCTGCATTTTCTCCTGACCTTTTACACGATCCCACATAGCTGTATCTTCAGCAAGCTTTTGCACTTTGATGCCTGCATCTTCGATAGCTTTGATCGAGAACTTCGTGCGAAGCTCGGCATCTTGATGTCCTGGCTCGCCTTTAAGCATAACATACTGCAGTATGCCATCTTTATTCTTATCCATTTCCGGATGTGCTTTCCAGTAGTCAACCAGCAATTGTCCCGAAATCGTGCCGGACTCTTCCGCTTTGGCGCCTACATAATAAACTTTATCCCATTTCTTCATATCATCGGCCAGCGGCTCGCGGTTGAAGAATACGACCGGAATGTTAGCTGCTTTGGCTTTATCCACAATTACCCCGGCTGCTGTACGGTCAACGGCATTAATGGCTAATGCGTTTACTTTTTTGGTGATGAAAAGATCCACTTTATCGTTTTGCGTAGGCTGGGAGTTTTGGCTGTCAACCATATCCACAGTAGCTTTACCTTCCGCTGCCGCTGTGATCGCGTTACGAACTCCAGTCATGAACGTGTCATCAAATTTGTAAATCGCAACACCGATGGTCGGTTTCCCTTTGGCAGGTGCGGTTGTAGCTCCCGCGCTTGCTGACGGGGCGGTACTGCCTCCAGTAGTTGGTGATTTGCTGGTGCCGCATCCAACCACGGCTGCCATCATCAAAGCGGCTAAAGGAATAGCCAAAAGCTGTTTTTTCATAAAATGAACCTCCCTGTTTTAAATAACATCTTTGCTGGAACATCCTTATTATCGTTCAATTGCTTTAAAAAACAAATGTAATATCCTCATGTGTTCTATAAAAATTCTCATGTATTTCTCAGATAACAAACCGGCCGATTAATTTTTTCAAATCCTCTGCCATCACATTCAATACACTCGCTGAGGATACGATCTCTTCCATACTGGAGAATTGCTCCTGTACGGTGCCCGATACCTCTCGTGTTCCGGCTGCGGTTTTACCAGCCACATCATCAATAGTGAGTATCAAGGCCGCGGCCATTTTTGATTTCATGGCAATCTCATTGGATTGGTCCGTGATCTGCTCCATTTGTCCGGCCACTTCATCAATAGCGCTTTGAATTCGTGCGAACGCTCCTCCTGCTTGATTGACTACTGTAATGCCCGTTCCCACTTCCTTGGTGCCTGCAACACTAGATACTGCCAATTCTTCCGTCTCTTCCTGGATGCTCCCGACGAGATGAGCTACCTCTTCCGCGGCAGCCGATGTTTGCAGGGAAAGCTTGCGCACCTCTTCCGCCACCACGGCAAAACCTTTGCCGGCTGCACCAGCTCTAGCAGCTTCAATTGAAGCGTTTAAAGCCAACATGTTGGTTTGTCTGGCGATATGTGCAATGACGTCTACGGTTTTTCCGATTTCTCCGGATCGGCTGCCTAATCGCTGCACGGCTGCCGCCAGTTCCTTCATCGTAAGATGGATCGAGCTCATTTGCTTGATGGAAATATCGATCGCCTCATGCCCTGCTGCCGCCGCTTCCAATGCATGCGAAGACTTTTGGTTTGCTGTCAACGTGACCATCATAATTTGATCCACGGTTGAAGTCATTTCTTCAATGAGGGCAACACCTTGATTCACACTATTCACCTGGCTATCAGTTCCAATAGATATTTCCTGCACAATACTGGTAATTTGCTCTATAGATTCGCTAACCCTTTCTGCATTGAAGCTGAGCTGCCCGGAAGCCTCGGAAACTTGTTCGGCGCTCTTGCCTACTTGGCTGATAATCATATGTAAGTTTGCTTTCATTTGGTTAAAAGCATTAGCCAGATCACGGAGCTCGTCACGATTGTTCACCTTGACATCAGCAACCGTTAAATCGCAAGCAGCAATTTGTTCCGCTGCACGCACCAAATCTTTCATAGGTCTCACGATGAGTCTCGAGAGAAGCCATCCCGTGGCTATCGCAAAGAGAAGTGCAGCAATACTTATCCAAATCAAGGATGTGATGGTGGTGGTGACAAGTTTATGGTTCTCAAGCAGCCTGAGTTCCATACTTGCCTTTTGATTCGTTTGAATTTTGACGGCGGCCTTCGTCAAGGTCTCTGTAGAAGGCACAGACCAAAGAAGCGCTTCTGTTTTTGCCAGTCCCGCCTCATTTTTGTTTACATATTCAGTTACCTTTTTAACCAATCGAGCGATAGTCGCATTGGAGTCTCCCATAGCTTGAATATCGGTTTGGTCCTCCGCACCCGTCCGCAAAACAGCCATATCTTGAATCTTTTTTTGCAGCTGTTCATTCACTGATATAAGCTGCTGCTCCTTTTCTTTGGAAGGATCCACGAGAAAACTGAACAATAAACTGCTCTGCTGCTGAGTGCTGCTTTCAATCTCGGAGGCTAGCAGAAGAATGGCCGAATCATTTTTCAAAAGGGCGGAGTAAGAAAGATCGATCCGCTTCAAAAAATAATAGGACAGCCCGCAGGTAACCCCGACAAGCAATGCAATGATGAGAAATGCACTAATGATTTTCCGGCTTAAGGTCCATTTCAAATGGTCCAACCCCTTAACTTGTAATCGCTTCCATATGTTGGCGGCAGAAGTCATTATATCTCATGACTTCAAAAAATAGAATCGATTAATCTAATCAATTATAGTAAAATCCTCATGTAATTATTTGACAAAGGGAAACAACAATTTTTGGTTTTCCGACCAAAACATATTTTCCAAATCGATTATTTTCGTTCCCGTATCAAATTGAGAAGGAATGGCCTTGCCATCAATCGCTTCAGCCGCATATTTAACACCGAGGTATCCCATGCTGAACGGATTCTGAATAATCATTGCCTGAATGACACCGTCCTGCAGGAACTCAAGCCCTTCGGGGCTGCTGTCAAAGCCGATCACCTTCACCTTTCCAGCCAAGCCGAGCCGTTGAATCTCCATGGCAACCCCAACGGAGGAAGCTTCATTTAGAGCTACGATCCCATTTATCTGAGGATGAGCGGCGATCATTTTATTTGTCAGCTCTGCGGCAAGCTTGGGATCCGAATTCCCGTTTTCCCGGGCTGCGATCTCCACATCCGGATGCTGCTTGATGACATCGAGCAGACCCTTTTCCCTTTGATCGGAATTGCTGGCGCCTTGGACAACACCAATGATGCCGATTTGACTGGTCTCTCCCGTTAATTCGATCAGTTTTTCACCGGCTTTTTTGCCGGCATCCACATTATTGGCGCCTATAAAGCTCTTCACCTTTGGTGATTTAATTTGTGAATCGATACTGATTACCGGGGTATGCAGAAAACCGGATCGATCAATAGCAGCCGACATCGCTTCACTTTCACTAACTGCCAGCACTAAAGCTTCAGGTTTGACTTGATTAAAGGCTTGCTGAATCAAATTGATCTGCTCCTGATTATCCCCACCGTTCCGAGGAGCGCTGACAGTGAGCAGCACATTGAATTCCTTCGCCGCCGCCTCTGCACCCATTTTAACCGTGTTCCAGTAGTCGCCCTGTCCTTCCTTCATGATCAAAGCGACCTTTTTCTGTTTGGGATCGTTTGACAAATCGATATTTTTCGTACATGAAGCCAAAGAGAAAGACAAGATGAATAAAGCCATGAGACACCCCGAGATTCGCAGCCAAGCCAGCTTTTGCGTCATCATCCTATTCTCTCCTCCTTCATCAAAGGCATCCAGATACTCACACAGGTGCCTTCATCCGGTTCGCTCTCGATTTCAAGCCCATAGTCGGGTCCATGGAACAGCTTGATCCGTTCGTGCACATTTTTAAAGCCAACCCCTGAGCCCTTATCGCTTTTCACCTGTCCGGACAGGATCGTTTGCAGCATTTGCGGTGGAATGCCCACACCGTTATCTCGAACCTGGAACAAAATCTTCCCAGCTTCAATTCTTGCAGAGATTTGGATCAGCCCTCCGGAAGGCATGAATTCAATACCGTGGTAAATCGCATTTTCCACAATCGGCTGCAGGATCAGCTTAATTGTCAGGTAGGGAAGGACTTCATCTTCAACATCAATGACATAATCGAATTTGTTTTTGTATCTGATTTTTTGCAAAATCAAATAATTGCGGATATGCTCAAGCTCTTCTTCTACCGTAATAATCGCTTTGCCGCGGCTCAGGCTGATGCGAAACAGCTTGGATAGAGAGGTGATCGATGTGATCACATCCTCGTTTTTGCCGGTGCCCACCATGCGAACTATCGAATTTAACGTATTATACAAGAAGTGCGGATTGATCTGGGCTTGAAGCACTTCGAATTCATATTTCCTCTTCGCTTCCTGCTCCCCGATGATTTGATCCATCAGCTGCCTGATCCTGGCCACCATGATATTGAACCGCCTGGACAGCTGCTCCACCTCATCCGTACCTTTGATATGAATGCTGATGTTAAAATCGCCCTGCTCCACCTGCTCCATCGAGGTTTTCAGCTTGCGAATCGGCCGGGAAATCTTCGTCGACATAAACGCCGAGATCAACAGCACGAAGACCAGCACCACAATCAGCAGCCAGACAATAAAGGTTCTGATTTCTTGCTGCGTCGTCACAATTTCGTCCTTATAAGAGACACCGATAATTTTCCAGCCTATATTATTTACAGTCCTGACGGTGATAAGCCGCTTATCTCCATGCGAATTATCCGCGAAACTGCCATACGTGTATTTAAGCGCTTGCTCCACATTTTCAAACTTGAGGCCAATGTAAATAAGCTGCTGCTGAGGATGGTAAACGATATTCCCAGCCGATTCATCAATGATGTAAACATAGCCTTTTTTACCGAGGCTTACTCTTTGGCAGAGGTTGTCGATTGTTTTAAAATTCACATCGATCAGCAGCACGCCGTCTATTTTTTGGTTGTTCTGATAAAAGGTGATGCTCTTGCTCATCGAGACGACCCATTTATATTGACCCTTGTACAAATTCTGCACGTGCGGCTGTGAGAACGAAAGGTGATTCTTATTCTCCATAGCGGATTTAAACCAGCTTTGCTGCGTCCAATCTGTATTCTTCCTGAGCTCGACCGATGGAAGTGAGGTGACAAGCCCGCCTTTATCGGTAAATAAAGTGAGCGAGACAATATCATTGCGCGTGTCCAAAATCGTGGAGAGCTGATCGGTAAGCCGCGTCATCGACGTATTCTGGTTACCCTCAATCTTCTGATGGGCGACTGCAAAGAGATCCGACATGTTCCTCAAATAATCCTCGAGGTTAAATCGGACTTGATCAACGATCTGCTGCGTGTTCAGCTCCGCATTTTGCTCTGCGGTTTGCGAGAACCTTTGATACATCACCCCTACGAAAAGCAGAACTATAGCTATAATTAAGGTGAGCGAGACCGTGATTGTGAACTGAATGCTCTTGACCTTGAATATTTTTACAAAGGAGGAGGCGAATTGATGAAAACGATTTGCCATAAACCTCGTTAGCCTCCCCTTGGGGTGTTTCTGTACTCTTTGGGAGAGATACCTACTTGCTTTCGGAAGCTGAAGCTAAAATAATTCGGATCCGAATAGCCCACTTTTTCCGCTACCTCAAAAGCTTTGAGATCGGTGGATCTGAGCAGCTCCTTCGCGGCATCCATGCGGATTTGCATCAAGTAATTGACGAAGGTCATTTTCGTTTCCTTTTTGAAAATCGAGCTGAAATAACCTGCACTGATATGCAAGTGATTGCACAGCTTATTGATCGAGATATCACTCTCATGATAATGCTGCTGGGTATATTCCTTGGCCATATCGACCAGATTTTTGTAGGTATATTGGCGATCCCTGGTGATCACATCCATAATTTTCGCGCAAATGCCGACGATCCAGCTCTTGGCTTCCTGGATATTATTGAATTTATTGATTTCCGTGAACACGGTAAAATCGGCTCCAAACAAATGGTCCATATCAATATCCGATTGTTTGGCTGCTTTCAATAAGCTGATCAGGATCTCCAGCAGGTAAACCTGGTAATCCTGATAAGAAACCGGCGTATCCGCGATGCCCTGAAACAAGTCCTCCACCAGCTCTTTGACCTCGGTGACGGAGCCCACCTTCAGGCAGCGAATCAGCGCATGCTCCTTGTCCTCATCGAAGCGCAGCTTTTCTGCGACTCGCTTCTCTACATCGTCTATGCAAATGATCCGGTTATTGCCGTGTATGAACCGATAATCCAGAGCAGAAATGGCGTCTTTGTAGGCGTAAAGGCAGTCTGTAATCGCAGAAGTCACGCTGCTAACACCAATAGTGACGGAAAACTTCAGAAACTTCTCGATGCTCTGGCGAATTTCTTCCAGCACAGCGAGCGTTCGGGCCATAGGCAGGTAGCCTTCCCTCTCTTCACTGACCGAGAGCAGGATAACCTGATCAAAATGCATGAAGACAATGCCGGCACCATGTCTTTGGGCAATTTCCTCTGCTATATTAAACACAGCGAAGAGCTTAAGCTCCTGATCCACCGAGGTTTTGAATGAAGTTTCGTTATTATTTTCCGACATGTGATCCATACTGATTACGGATACAGCGTAACCGTTTCCATCTAACTTGATGCTGAAATGCTCGGATTTCTCTGTGATCTCCTTCAGTGAAAGCTTCCGTGTTAACAGCGATGCCAAAAAAGCTTCTCTCATCACAGGCAGGCTATCCCGGTAATGCTCTCTCAAAATGTGCATATTTTCTTTCTCTGCCGTTTCCGCGTCCATGCGGTCTTTCACCTTGAGGATCGCGTGCATGAGTTCCTGCGAGGAGAAGGGCTTAAGTACGTATTCATCAATATGCAGCTTAACAGCCTTCTGCGCATATTCAAATTCATCATGTCCCGTTAAGATAATGATCTTCGTCATGGGATATTTTTCGCGAATCAGCTCGGACATTTCCAATCCGTTCATGAAGGGCATCTGGATATCGGTAACGACTATATCGGGGATTTGCTTCTCCATCAGCTCCAATGCTTCCTGCCCGTTCTCCGCTTTTTCGATGACCTCGAAGCCGCAGGCTTCCCAATCAATTTCCTGGAAAACCCCTTCCCGAACGTCTTCTTCGTCATCCACCAGCATCAATTTATACATAATCTGCCCTCCTACCTGTATTGTAGCGGGAGACTAATAAATTAACAACATAGATAGTTATGGAAAAAAAAGGACCTGCTCACCCATAGGGTGGCAGGTCCAAGCAAAATATATGAAAAAAGGGGGTCGCTTATAGATTACACAATATCTGTTAAAATCAGATGCCATTTGTATTTCATTTTCATTACAAATGGAACAAGATGCGGCGAACAGAAGCAGGCTGGATTCAACGGGGCGCTATGCCAAGTAATTAGTGTACTTTAAAGGGGGTAGTACTCCAGTTTAACTTGGGGGCCGTGGGGTTAATGAGTCAAATCTCACTAATAATGAGTACACACTCCTAATATTGTCCTCAAAAGGACCCAGCCTTCAATTTAATAAGGTAAATCTCCTTATTCGTGAACTTAAGTTTGCTGAAAGTGAGCTTTGGCTTACTATTTCATATTTCGTCAATTTTTTCAATGGATTTGTGAACTTGGGCTTATTAATAGTGAGCTTTGTCTCACTAAGCTATAAAAAGCGAGATAATCCCCACTTATCCACGACAAAAAAAACCGCTGCCCGGAATGACCCAGTCAGCGGCCTAAGCGTTTAGCGACAACCAATCGCTACGCCTTTCTTTATTGATTTCATCTCTACGTTCGTGTTCACGAGCAGAGGCAGCATCTTCATACTGCTAACCATCGGAGCAGAGCATTGAAGGCAAGTCGGTACATGCTCGAACGCAAAATTATCACGCATCCAACCCCTGCAGCCTTCTGTGGAACAAGACCACACTGCAGTACTTTCTTCAGGTATGTCTTCTAATGATCTTTTACGAAAATACATGGTTGACCTCCTAATCGATCTCGAAGAACAAGAAAAAGCTGCCCTCAACTCAAGGTCAAGGGCAGCTTGCTTTTCGCTTTAACTTAAAGCTTTACAACGTTCTCAGCTTGTGGTCCGCGATTGCCTTGTACCACGTTGAATTGAACTTGTTGGCCTTCGTCTAAAGTTTTGAAACCATCGCCAGTGATTGCGGAGAAGTGAACGAATACGTCGCTTCCACCTTCAACTTCGATAAATCCAAATCCTTTTTCTGCGTTAAACCATTTAACTGTTCCTGTTTGCATGAGATTACCTCCAAAATAAATTTAACATGTTACTTTTATTATTAAATAAAAATTCACACATTGTAAAAGGATTCATCGTCAACCACAATGATAACCCTTTACAATATGTGAATAGGGTACAAAATCAACGGTAAAGACATCTTACCACAGCTAATATTAAAACGCAAGCCCAAGAAAAGTGTCAGGGCTCATCTATTTTTTACAACACTTTGGATAAAAATGCTCGGGTTCTTTCATGTTTCGGACGTTCAAATACTTCGACCGGAGAGCCTTCTTCTACAACGAGTCCCTGCTCCATAAACAAAACTCGGTCCCCAACCTCGCGCGCGAAGCCCATTTCATGGGTAACAACGACCATGGTCATGCCTTCCTTAGCCAGATTCTTCATAACAGCGAGCACTTCACCGACCATCTCTGGATCGAGTGCAGAGGTAGGCTCGTCGAACAGCATAATCTTGGGTTCCATGGCTAATGCTCTTGCAATCGCCACCCGCTGTGCTTGTCCACCTGACAAGGATGCGGGATAAGCATTCGCTTTTTCCACCAAACCTACCTTATTCAGAAGCTCTATAGCTTTAGCGCGGGCCTTTTCAATCGGCCATTTTCGAACTCGCACAGGAGCAATGGTTATGTTATCTATAACTTTCATGTGGGGAAACAGGTTGAATTGTTGAAAAACCATACCGACCTCAGCTCGGATATCACTGATATCGGTCCTTGGATCCATGAGGGAAACCCCCTCAATCCGAATATCTCCGCCCTGCGGCTCCTCAAGGAAATTAAGGCATCTTAACAAGGTCGACTTACCGGAACCGGATGGACCAATGACAACGACAACCTCTCGAGCCGCTATATTTACGTTTATGTCTTTTAACACTTCATTCGGGCCAAACGACTTTTTCAAATTTCTCACTTGAATGATGGGGTCCATGTTAGTTCTTCACTCTCCTTTCCAAGTAAGACAGCAGTTTGCTCAGAGAATAAGTGAGGATGAAATAAATGAAGGCTGCCGCCAAATATGGCTCCCAGATCCGCATATACTGACCTTTCATGGCATTGCTCCAGTACATAATCTCTGGGGCCGCAACGAGTGCTACAAGGGAAGAGTCTTTCACGAGTACGATAAATTCATTGCCGAAGGCCGGTATCATTCGTTTGACAGCTTGGGGGACAATTATAAACCTCATCGCTTCAAAATGAGACATACCCAGCGAGCGCGCCGCTTCCATCTGGCCTTTGTCAATCGATTGAATGCCAGCCCTGTAAATCTCCGCACAATAAGCGGCAGAATTCAATGTCAACGCCAAGATAGAGGCAACAATCGCATTCGATTGACCCATCAAGAGTGGAACCAGACCAAAATGTACCAGATATATTTGCACCAGCAACGGGGTGCCGCGAAAAAAGTTAATGTATGCATTCATCGGAGAATGGAAATACCATCGCTTCGACATTTTCCCAAACCCGACAGCCAGTCCAAGAATAGCTCCAAATAAAATAGACAGAAGGGATATACCGATCGTATATAATGTTCCCTTAAGCAATAAAGGGGCGTAATCGAGAATAATGTCAAATCTGAAATCCATCATATTCTTCCTTTCCAATCTTGCCTAAAAAGGTTAAAAAGAGAAAAGCACACGTAACGCAGTACATTACGCGTGCTTATTTTTTAGTTTAGCTAGCTTTTTGTATATTTGCAATATTCGGATCTTCGTTGAACCATTTTTTGAAAAGCTTGGCATAGCTGCCATTATCCATTAACTTTTTAATAGCAGGATCAATCTTTGCTTTCAAATCACTGCCTTTTGGAAAAGCAATGCCATAATATTCAGGTACGAAATTTTTAGTATCCGGAACGCTTTTCAGCTTCTTGTCAGGGTGATTCTTCACATACTCTCGCACGACTGCGATATCTGCCACAACAGCTTCAACGCCGCCTTTTTCCATCTCGAGCAAAGCCACAGCATTGCTGTCAAATTTTTTCAAGCTGGTGTTTCCTGTGCCCATAACCTTGGTCATCAGCTCATCAGCAGTTGTTCCGCCCTGCACAGCTACCTTCTTGCCTTTAAGATCGTCCGCACTTTTCACCGGGCTGTCTGCTTTAACCAGGATCATATTGATAGACTCAAAATAAGGAATCGAGAAATCGTAGGATTGCTTACGCTCATCCGTGATCGTAATACTCGAGATACCTGCTTTATACTCAGTTCCTTGTTTTACACTCTCCAACATTGCGTCCCAGCCTACGTTTTTCACTTCGTAGCTGATCCCTGCTTCTTTCATTACCTCAGCCAGAAATTCAATGTCAAAGCCTGTCATTTTATCCTTGTCCATGTATTCCATAGGCGAATAGGTTGCATCGGATGCAACGAGTACTTTCTTGCCGGAGCCGCCTGTTCCGTTAGAGGCGCAGCCCATTAAGGATATAATTAATACAATTGCTGCTATCATGACCGACCATTTTTTCATAGTACGTCTCCCTCATCCTTTTTTTTGTAAATAGCATGTAAAGATCTTAACAATAAATTGATCAATGGACAATAACTATTTGCATAAAAAAACACAGCGCCTCTTCTCCAATAGGAAAATAAGGTGCTGCGGAACAAATTCGTCTATTTTTATTCAATAACATGCATTTCTTCTATATGATTTTTGGTTTCAGGTACTCCCAACTGATGGATGAGACGGTATACGTTTTTGAGCTGGTCGTCATAGGAGACGTTTTTGACCTCCTGGTTGGGCTCTGGCAAAGGTTCATAAGGGGTTGCGGCTCGTGAAAGCAGCTCCGTGTCCGCTTTAACCAGATCATCCAGCTGACCTCTAAGCTCGGTGATTTCTTGATCCGTTGCTTCAATTTCGAATTCGTGATTAAAGGTTTCTCCCTCGGGCACAATTTCCTGATCGCCGACGCTAACCCAATACTTGTTCTTGTCCATGGCAGATCCTCTCCTTTGCTTAGGGGGTACTCGTCTTCTTACCCTAAACGGAGAAGCTTGAAACAGATGGTTCTATTTCGATACGGGGATGGCTTGTTTCAGATACTCCTCCAAAGTGATGCCTTTGGCCATTATTTCCTTGGCGATATCTTTGCCTACAAACCGAATATGCCACGGCTCGTACTGATAACCAGTGATGGATTCCTTACCCTTCAGGTAACGGACAATATAACCATACTCAGCGGCATGATCCACCAGCCAGTTGGCCTCCTTCGTTCCGGTAAAGCAGTCCTCGGCCGCACATTTCCCCGTGGATCCCGAAACATCGATGGCAAGCCCTGTCTGATGCTCGCTTGTGCCTGGCTTGGCGCTGTATTTATTAGCGGCTTCTACGCCGTCTTTTTTGACATAGTTGTTGTATAGTGTGTTCTGTGTAGCTTCAGATCGGTAAGCGGATACTCCAGCCAGGGATATGCCGTCAGCTTTGGCCCCTGTGAACAGCTTCTCAAGCGCATCTGCTGCTTCCTTGCGGAGCATACGCTTCTCCGATTTTCCTTCGAAGATAAAAGGCACGTTGGGGTCCACCAGGGGATCAGGCTTGTAGCCATCCGGCAAACGGAAGCTCTTGTTCACCAATACGGTGATTTCCTTCGGATTCGCGACGACCGACACGGCATTCGGCTGACTTGATGGCTTACCTGTGTTAGCAGGAGTTCCGGAAGCTGATGGGCTTGTGGAAGCCGATGCATAAGGCGTCGTTGTTGAAGTTGATGCTGCAGGTGTCATTGCAGGAGTTACTGTAGGAGTCGCTGCAGAGGACGCGGATGGTGTGCTGCTTGGGATAACAGCAGATTTGCTGCTGCAGCCAGCCATTAGAACTATAACTGCTGTGATGACTATAGCTTTAACAAGGGTTTTATGATTTTTAAACATGAGACGGGCTCTCCTCCCGATTTTTTAAACCTATGTATGATTTGTATATTACCTTTGACGAGAACAAAATGAAATATGTTTCATTTTTTCCCATTAATCTGATGGATCGAGGATCAAATCGGGTCGCCTTGAACAAAAAATGGTGGAAAGAATGCTCTGGCCTTACGAGGCCAGAGTGTATAAATTTCGATTATAAGGTGCGTTTCTGCACCTTTTCGTACTAATTCTTCCTCATTACTCATATGATCAGTAAATATTAAGCGAGGTTAATCCGCAAACAATGAGACCAGGCCTATTCCCTGCTCGGATATACGGACAAGCCCTTTGTCAGAGAGGCGCAATTCCGGTATGACTACAAGCGCCAGCAAGGACAAGGTCATAAAGGCATAATTTAGCGTGCAGCCAGCCTGCTGCAGGGCTTGGCTGATCGCGGCGGACTGGCGTGCCACGACCTCGAACGGCTCTTGCGACATTAAGCCGGCAATCGGCAAAGGGAAGGTCACCGTCTCGGTACGCGTGATTACCGTGACGCCGCCGTGAACATCGGCTGTGAGATTGCCGGCTCGCGCCATAAGCTCATCATCGTTGCCGATGATCATGAGGTTATGGCTGTCATGGGCAACAGTCATCGCGATGGCCGCAGGCTCTTGAAAGCCGATGCCCGTAACAAATGCGACGGAGTGATCTCCCGTGCCTGTGTGCCGCTCAAAAACGGCGATCTTGCACAGGCCATTCTCGAGGCGGAGCTGCCCACCTTGGGCTACCGCCTGCACGATCTTTTCCTTCGTGGTCACATGGTTCTCCATGACCTCGATCGCTCGCACCTGAACGGTGCCGGAATCGACAGGCGCGGGGATTGCAAAATCCCCGGCCGAAAGCCGCTTGTTCAGGTGAACGGTTTGCGCCGCTTCCTCGGGGTAGGCAAAGCTGCCCCAGGCAGCGGTCATCTTGCCGTGCTCGGCGACCACTTGCCCGGCGGCGATGGTCATCACCACATGGACGTCGGCCAGCCGGCCGTCAAGCAGAATCACATCCGCGCAGGATCCCGGCGAGAGCGAGCCTACATCGCGCGCGACGCCGAAGCGCTCGGCGGTGTTGATCGTCGCCATCTGGAAGGCGGTGACGGGTTTTACGCCCTGCGCGATCGCATGGCGGAGCACGAAGTTCATGTGCCCCTCCTCGAGCAGCGACTCCGAGCTGCGGTCATCGGTGACCAGCAGCATGCGGCGCGTATCGATGCCGTGCTCGGTGTGCGCCTTGATCGTCTCGGCCACATCGTGCCAGGCCGAGCCTCTGCGCATCTTGGCGTAGAGGCCAAGGCGCACCCGCTCGATGACGTCTTCCTTCGTCACGCATTCATGATCCCCTGTTACACCACTTGCCGCGTAGACAGGGAGCCTCCAATCACTGGACGGCCAAGTGAAGTGGCCGTCCACGATTTTGCCTGCACGCAGAGTGGCTTGAATTTCCCCGATCATCTTGTCGTCGCCATAGACGACTCCGGGAAAATTCATCACCTCGCCAAGGCCGATCATGTCCGGACCCCAGCTGAGCGCTTCCTCCACCTCTTTGGGGCCAATCCAGGCCCCGGTGGTCTCAAGCCCGGCATGGGTCGAGGGCACACACGAGGCCACCTGCATGTACGCAGCCAGAGGCGTCGTTCGCGCTTCCTCCAGCATCAAGCGCAAGCCTTTCAAGCCAAGCACATTCGTAATCTCATGCGCATCAAAAAAACCTCCGGTCGTACCCATCGGCAGTACTGCTCTGGCAAACTCGGTAACTGTAAGTTGTGTGCTTTCAATATGGCAATGGCCGTCCAACAGGCCGGGAGCCATGTACTTTCCCTCAGCCTCGATAACTTGCGTTTCCTCGCCGATCAGGTGGGAGACATCCTTGCCTACATAGGCGATATGTGAGCCTTGAATGGCAATAGATTGGCCAGGCAGAATTTCCCCGGAGCAAACATTGACCAGAGTTCCATTACGAATGACAAGCGAAGCCGAAATGTCCCCTCTTGCCGTTGCGACAAGCCGGGGAACGGAGTCCGCGAGCGAGGTCCTGGCAAACGTGGTTTTCATCCATGCATACCCCCATCCAACAATTTTACTTACAATCATATACCAAAACCTTTTATTAAAAAAATAGTGTTTTTCTTGTTGCGTTCATTTCGCAACCTTTCTCAGTTCTCAACGTCTTTACAATAGATTGATAGACAGCAATGCCGCAATTTTATATTTTACGTATTACGACGAAGGAGCTAGACAAATGAATAATGCAATGAGAAGAATGTCTCCCCTGCTGGTGATCATTCTGCTTTCGAACCTGCTGGTTTTCGCATCAGCGCAAGCCGCGGCAACGACCTCGAAATACATACTTTTATACCTTAATCAGGACACCGCCTTTGTTGGAAAGGATCAAGTGAAGCTCTCCACCCCGACTACGATTATAGACGGTAAAATGTATGTTCCCGCCAGATTCCTGGGAGATTCCTTGGGCTTTGGCGTGACTTGGGATCCTGCTACGTATATCGTGACTATGACACCAACCGGAGCTAACATTACGCTCGACAGCATCAACAAGAAAGTATATGTAAATGGGGCAGAGCTGCCCTTTAATACCGTTGCAGCCATTGTGAACGGCAGCCTATTGGTCAAGCTCACATGGGTTATGGATTATTTGGGTGCGGCTTACACCTACAATGACGCATTAAGAAGAGTAGAGATTCAATATGCACGGCCTTCAGCTGTGTCCTCACCGTTCGTATCACAGCCCGTAGCCAAGTTTTCGACCAACAAAGCGGTTTATCGGCTGGGAGAGCCTGTTTCTTATGCAGATCTAAGCTATGATCCCGGCGGCAAAAAAATAGTATATTCCAAATGGACCGGCAACCAAGAGGCTTTCTTTGCTCCCGGTACCTATCCGGTGACACTTCAGGTGACCAATAGTGCCGGTTTGGTTAGTGCAATCTATACAACCACGGTAACAGTAAGTAAAGAGACTTACTTATCGGAGTTTGAGTATCCTTTTTATACAATGCCTGTCGGCGGTGTGATTAAAACCGATTGGTATTATATATGGAGTCATTTTGACAAGACACCCGAGCTCCCCAAGAAAGTGACAGAAAGTTATGATCGAAAGCTGCTGGTTAGCGACAGTCCTGAAGAAATTGTTGAAAAAGGCATTGTTTATCAGGAAACGATCAACGGCAAAGCCCGTCTCTATGCGGATCATATCAATGGTACCCAGCAAAAGCTGATCTACGCCATAATGGCCACCAATAAGACAGATAAGCCTATTACTCTATCAACGACCAACAAAGGAGAGGTCTATCCTTCGAAATATGCCAACATCATTGGCAGTGAAGCTTCTGTGGAATTTTTGCAGCATAACCCGATCAACACACAGATGGTGATACCCCCAAAGATGAGCTATGTATACGCGCAGCTGCCGGATTATTATCCGACACAGGGGACGAATTTGATATATGATGTAGAATCCAGCGGGGAGCTGCAGATCTCCTTTCTTGCTACAGATAAGCTGAGCAAAGATACGTTAAGCACATTGCCTCTGCTTTCGGACGGCAAGCATGTCCGAGGAACCTTTCCCATATCGGATGTAAAATGGGACGTGGATGGCTCCAGCTTCACTGAGCCCTCCAGAATCATAATCGGCAATGATTCAACCGATCCTTTTGTCAAAGGGTACGATGCCGTTAAGAAGCAGGCAACGACTAACTTTGGCAACTGGGGGATGGACTACAAGATCCACATTGCCCACCCTCGCAAAATGGCGCTCATGATTGTAGCCAAAGGCGGTTATTTCAAAGGGCCGATCAAAATCAATAATGAGATCATCCGTATTCCCAATTCCGGCGTCTTGACGGCCTTCGATGAAATGCAGGTTCTCGCCAGAACAACGGGCACGGAGGATGCCATGGATATCGAATTCACTCCGCCCGCGGGCTCTAACTTCCCGATCGACTTGATTTTATATCCCTTGAATGAATTGAAATGAGAAAAGGATATCCCTTAGCCAAGTAAATTGGTTAAGGGATATCCTTATTTCAACTGAACGTACGGTTAAATTTCGGAAACCTGGCTTGCGGGACAGCCCTCATCTTTTTAAAACTGAAAATAGATAAAGCCGCTTTCCTTTTCTTTCAGGAACAAGATGACAATCACAATGACAAGACCATAGGCCGCTGCTCTTACTGGAGAAGGGAAAACCTTATGCCATACGGCCGAAACTCGATCCGATCGGGTAATGAGATAATGCTCGAGAATGTGGAACCCGAAGAGGGCTATCACGCAAAGCGAGTAGATCTTCATCCCCATTGGCATCGACAAGGCTTCGAGCGACAGCATGCGTCGGATGAGCATAAGCGAATCATGCAGGTTATGAATTCGGAAAAACACCCAGCCGATACAAGTCATCAAGAAGAAAATAACCACAGCTACTACGCGGTATATGAACAGATTGTCCAGCCATGTTAATTTAAGCTTCTTTTTGACCGTCATATATAGATTATGCAGAATCAGCAGCGCTCCGTGGAACATGCCCCATATGATGAAAGTCCACATGGCGCCATGCCAAAAGCCGGAGATGGTCATCGCCAGGAACAGATTCAAATATTTTCGAAAAACACCTCGACGCGAACCGCCCAGTGAGATGTAAATGTAGTCGCGAATCCAGCTCGATAAGGTGATGTGCCATCGGCGCCAGAACTCGGTCGCATTAGCACTTAAGTAAGGTGTCAGGAAGTTCCTCGGCAGCTCAAGCCCAAAGAAATATCCGATCCCGATGGCCATATCACTGTAAGCCGAAAAATCAAAATAAATCTGAAAAGCGAACATCGCGCTAATGACCCAGGCTTGACTGCCCGTCAATAGCTCCGGATGAGCGAAATAGCGGTTAACCGTGCCTGAGAGGTAATCGGCGAGCATGATTTTCTTGAACAGCCCCAGCATTAAATAGAAGGAACCCATTTTAAAATTGTACCATGTGCCCTTGATCGATTTGATCTTCTCCACCTGCGGCAGGAATTCATGCCCGCGCATAATTGGACCCGCGATCAGGTGCGCGAAAAAAGCGACAAATATCCAAAAATCAATCAGCGACTCAGCCGGTTTGATTTTCTTCTTATACACATCTACGGAGTAGGATATAAATTCAAAGGTGTAAAAGGAAATCCCCACTGGCAGCACAATGGTAAGCCAAAATGAATGCTCTGTTACCAGATTCACATGCAGCACTTTCCCCAAATTTTGCATGAAGAAAAGCGAATATTTGAAGAAAAATAAATTGGCCAGGTTCAAGAGGATGAGTATCCACAAAACCGGCTTGGCATACCGTCCCTGGAGAAGAAGTGAACCGAAGTAGGTTATACTCGTAACGAGCAGAAACAAGACGAGCATGCCCCAACCGCTGACACTGTAAAAGATAACGTTGGCGAGCGCGATGATATACATGCGCCATTTGGGAATCGAATAATACAAAATCAAGGTCACAATCAGCAGCAGAAAAAATTCTGGCGTATGGAAAAGCATGCGGATTCCTCCGTTATTTCGGATAATGTTGCAGGACAATTTCTGACAGCTTGCTGTATCCATCCGGGATCAAATGCGTATGATCGGTAAAATATGTATCCGGAATGACTCCCTCCAAATTCAGATACTCCACAGGCTTGGACCCCAAGTAGCGGTCAATTGACGCCAAATTGGCTTTGTAGCCCGGCTTATCGATATAAGAATTCAGCAGGGTTTGATTGGCGCCGGTCAAGACGAGCAGCGTCTTTTTATTCTTTTGATGCTCCATGATTTTATCCATAAAATAAATATCATAATTAGAGGACGTCATATCAAAAGGTTGGTCGTTATAACTATCTTTGACCTCATCCATATGGATATATTCCTCCAGGTAATCCTTTTCATAATAAGGCCGAATATCCCCAAGAGCGTCATCCGGTATCGGCAAGTTCAAAGTCGTTAACGCGAAGTTTTTCAGCATTTTCCGGAAATAATCCCTATAAGCGTAAGGATTGAAGCTCGGCAGTACATCTTGGTTTAGCCAATTCTTTGTGACCTCATAAAAGGTGGATGGCGGTTTAATTCCATTGGCCATCAGCTGCGGCAGTACATGGTCATAGCTGCTGCGATCCAGTTTGCGCAAATCATCATAGAACCAAAACACAGCTCGAGGACCGGGGGTTCGCGGAACAAAGCTGGAATACCGGGTATTAAGGATCAGATGATCCGTTGAAATTCCCAGTCGGTCCAGCTTAAGCAGCATGACATATAGATCTCCATTTTGCATGGCAGGAAAAGCCAGATTAAACAGGCGATAGTTAGGGTCCCCCGTCGCTTTCCTCAGTTCACCTTCCATAAAAACGTTGACCACTTGATCGGAATTGCCGGGACTTCCGTAGAACACCGAATCTCCAAGGATGATTCCGTAGTTTTTGATTTGCTTTTGGCGGATTTCCAATTTGATTTTCTCGAGGGTTACATCCAAATCTTTAATATTATTCAAACCTAATTGGTAATCGCTTCGGTTGTGATATACGATATCAATTGGAATGAAATAGGGAAAAGCTGCATGCAGAACCACTAAGAAAATAACAGTATATAAGATTGTTCTCGTTCTCACTTCAAGCCCCCGTGCTGCTGTATGTATGTTGTCTAAGATTTATTGCGGATTTATGTCGAATGGAAAAGAAGTCCTTTTCATGATACTCTCATTCCCTCTTTTGTTCAAGCTTGTATCTGGAAAATAATTGTCAGAAAAATCAAAGAAAAAAATGCCTGAAACCCATTGCTCGCACAACGGATTTTCAAGCACTCAAGTTAACAGGATTCCACATTCCGCAATCATATTAATTTAACATAGCATTGTGTAAATAGGATTCAATACGACTCAGGCTCTCCCTGAGCTTTGCCAGTTCGCTGATCTCCAGCTCTTGAAGATTATTCACAATATCGTATCCCAGTATTGCATTGAGCTCTTCTGATATTTGTTGATACTTCTTGGAACGGATTTGACTGTTCATCATTTTCCTCCTTTTGTCCAACAAAAATAGCCCCAAAAGGGGGCGTAAGCTGATTATGCTCGCACACTTTTGGCAGCCCAGCTGTCTTGGCAGGATTCCTGCTTTAGACCTGAGGCTTTGCGTCCTTATTTTTCAATAAGTTTGCCTTTTCATTTTTGTGAATAGGTTTAATTACCTATAAGTATACACCCCCTCGGCGAACAGAGCAACCGAAATTTGGATGTCATCGTTTTATGGACCGCTGGTGCCTTTAGCGGTTGATCTTATCTCAAGATATTGATCCCGCCGATAAGCGGAAGCGGTTTATTACGGCCATTGGCTGCGTTAATAATGCCTATAATGGCAAAGACCAGTATGGCTAAATTGGCAAAAGGCAGCAAAATCCAGCCAATGATTGGTATCATGCCGAGCACTATGTTGGAAGCGACTGCCCCGAGAAAGAGCACCAATCCCTGATTCGCATGATACATCGCAAACCTGGAATCCTTCGCAGCCAGCAGCGGAATAAAGAAGATGATATAGGCCAGCACTGCCATACCTTTGTTGCTCTGTACATCGCCCGGATCGGGTTGAACGACAGACTCGTTTGAATTCACCATAAGATTTACACCTCTTTCACTAATTTTTCAAGGTCCATCATCATATTTCATAACAGTCTCGCTATTAGTGTAATCCTATGTATCCATTCAATAGGTTATGCCGACAAGCTGTTAAATAACTTTAGCAACATCGGAGGAACAAAAAAAACAAGGTCAGAAAAAACCTCGATACGGTTCTTTCTGACCTATTATTTATGACTTCGCTCTTCTTGCAATCTCGGATTGGACCGGCACGATCAAATAATCCGTAATCCAGTCCTGTTCAGTTTTCTGAAAATAATTACTGTGCTGTCCAACCGCCGTCAATCAGCAGAACAGTTCCCGTCACCATATCACCGGCAGGGGAGGCCAGATAAATCACGGCGCCGGCCACGTCCTTAATCTCCGCCACACGACCAATCGGAATACGGTCCACAACGCCTTTTAAATAAGAAGGATCGTCAAGACGCTCCGCAGTACCAGGTGTATATGTAAAGGTAGGTGCGACTGCATTCACATTTACGCCTTTCGAGGACCATTCCAGAGCAAGGACACGTGTGAGTTGGTTAACTCCCCCCTTGGAGGCGCAGTAGACTGCATGTTCCTTAATACCGACAACACTTGCTTGGGAGCTTATATTCACGATCTTTCCACAGCCTTGCTGAAGCATGATCTTGCCTGCAGCCTGACAGCAAAAAAACAAGCCTTTCAAATTTACATCCATCATCAGGTCCCAATCTTCTTCCGTTACCTCGACTGCAAGATGATTGGCTCCGAGCCCGGCATTATTGACCAGAATGTCAATGGAACCAAACTTGTGCTGTACCTCTTTCATGACCTCTTCGATGTCCTTGACATCCGTAACATCCAGGGAGATGGCCAGCGCCTCGCCACCCTCTCGGCTAATTTCATCAACCAGACTCTGCAGTTCCTTCATATGCCGTGCCGTAGCCACTACGGTGGCACCCGCATTCGCTAAAGCTTTAGCAAGTCCATAACCAATCCCCATACTTGCGCCTGTGACAACTGCAACTTTGCCCTTCAAATCAAATGTAGGATACATCTTGGTGATCTCCTCTCATATGTTCATTACACATATAGATCCAATGTGCATCTACTATTCACTATACGATGATTTATATTGAAATGATAGCGAATTCATTCCCACGGATATTTCGTTAGCAGATAATCAGCGAACTTCCGGCTTTCTTCTCTTCGATGCTTTCTCATTTCGGTTCTGTGCTCGGCCGTTTCGAATAATTTCTTCTCTTCTTCCGTTTCAGGCACGATCCGAGGTATCATAATCGTTTGACTTTGTTCGTTGAGCGCTACAAAGGTAAGAAACGAGGTTGCTGCAATTTTCCTTTCGCCGCTCCTTAAATCTTCCCGGATCACTTTGACAAAAACCTCCATCGAGCTCTTGCCCGTCCAAGTGACAAAGGATTCCAGGGATACTGAGTCCGTAGGCCGGATGGGCAGCAGAAAATCAACTGAATCCGTTGAAGCCGTAACGGCTGTCACACGGCATAGCTTGGAAGCAGAGATGGAAGCAATATCGTCAATGTAAGACATCAGCTTACCGCCGAAGAGCGTTTCATGGTTATTGACATCTGTTGGAAAGACTCGTTGTATTTTAAAACATCGGGTTTCTTTCGTGAATTTCTGCTCCAAATGAGTTCACTCCATTTCCTTGAGATTACGTTTATTCCGAATACTTTTCCCAAATCTGGAATCTGGTATGCTTCAAGCTGGACAATCCGCCACCTAGAGCTTCACAAGAAATCTGCCCCTGGATTGACCATGTAAGAGGTTGGTTACCGCTTCGGGGATTTCATCCAAGGAAATCTCAGTGTACATGCTTTCTAATGCCGGAGGCTTAAGCTCTGAAGCCAGCCGCTCCCAAATAGCTTGCCGAACTTCCATTGGAGCAAACACCGAGTCTATGCCTATCAGCCGAATACCGCGAAGAATAAATGGGAGCACCGTCGTCGCCAGCTCAATCCCGCCTGTTAACCCGCTCACAGCGACTGCTCCCCCGTACCCAGTGCTGCTCAGAATATAGGACAGCGACTTTCCGCCTACACAATCGACTGCACCCGCCCACAGCTGCTTATCCAGGGACCTCTGTTTCTCCGGGACAAGCTCCTCGCGCGAAATAACGCGCTTTGCTCCAAGTCCGAGTAAATAATCCTTCATGTCGCTTTTCCCTGAGCTGGCAACCACCTCATATCCCAGCTTCGCTAGGATCGATATCGAAACACTGCCTACTCCTCCCGTTGCGCCCGTCACCAGAATGGGACCTTTGTCCGGGAGAACTCCGTTTTCTTGTAAATCATGAACGGATAAAGCTGCCGTAAACCCGGCAGTTCCCAAGATCATGGCTTCCTTGAGTGAAAGTCCTCGAGGCAGCTTGACCGCCCACGCTGAGGGTATCCTGGCATACTGGCTGAAGCCACCGAAATGGCCAACGCCCAGCTCAAAACCTGTAACCAGCACCTCATCGCCTTCCTGAAACCGATCATCCCGGCTCGTCACCACTATACCCGCTAAATCAATTCCGGGGATGTGAGGATATTGCTTAACGATATTACCATTCGGTATGGATGCCAGCGCGTCCTTGTAATTTATACTGGAATAGACGACTTGAATCAGCAGCTCACCCGCAGGCAAATCCTCCAAATTCAAAAGGCGTGTCTCGATGGTAAACTGATCTTCTGCTTTATCCACAATCATTGCCTTAAACGAATTCATAAACAAACCTCCCTGTCATTCAATGGCCTGAAATATTTTTTCATCATTCGCGAATTGGCAGGTTCAGTTTGCCAGTGTTTCAAAGTTAAACGGCCTGAGCAGCAAGGCTAAAAGGTTTGGGTTATCCCTATTCCTAGCATACGTGAGGCCTCCATATATTTCAATCCGACCTTGTCGAAGCCTTTCTCTACAGCATTATAACCGGTGGCGGTGTGATTTTCGTCAACTGACAGTTTTGCAAAATGCGGCAACAAAAATAACAAAAAAACTCCTCCTCAACTAATTTAGTCAAGAAGGAGCTCTTGAACCGGCCAACAACCGGCGGATAATCTATACTTTCATGTGCTCAACATAGGCGGAAATATCGGTATTCAACCCGGAGGCCAAACGTTCGCCAAGCCCGCGGTCCGCTCTGTAGAAATTACAGATGGCCATCAGTCTTGTTCTTTCATGTACTTGAGAAAGCTCATCGATCAGCGTCTCGATCAAATGCTCCTGCTCTTCATGTGAAAAGGTACGGTACGTATCTCCAGCTTGAGCAAAGTCATTCGTTTTGGCGATTTTTTGGCGGCCTGCAGAACCCTTCAGCGGGATGGTGCTGTCGCGATACTCCGGTGCCTCCTTCGGCGAGTCTTCATGACGAGTTGGCTCATAGTTAATCGAAGAGGTTTGCTGCTTTGTCTGCATGGCGCCGTCACGTTGATTCGTTCGCACTGTAGCGTACGGGCAATTGACTGGAATTTGCAAGTAATTGGCGCCCAATCTATAACGCTGTGTATCCGGATAGGAAAAGAGTCGACCTTGCAGCAATTTATCCTCGGATGCTTCAATTCCCGGGACAAGCACACTTGGTGCAAAAGCAGATTGCTCTACGTCCGCGAAGAAATTATCCGGATTGCGGTTAAGCGTCATGGTGCCTACTTTCTCCAATGGAATTAAGTCTTCCGGCCAAATTTTTGTTGGATCCAGCGGGTCAAAGTCGTAATTGTCAAAATCCTGAGGTGCAAGAATCTGCACATGCAAATCCCATTTCGGGAAATCTCCTGACTGGATGTGGTCGTACAAATCACGGGTCGCATGGCTGAAATCTTTGGCCTGTGTGGCCATTTGCTCTTGATTGTTGAAATTGCGCACTCCTTGGTGCGGCTTCCAGTGATATTTTACATACACATAATTACCGGATTCATGAATCCACTTGTACGCATGCACACCAAAACCGTTCATATGGCGGTAGTTGGCCGGTCTTCCGTAATCGGAGAATAACCAGGTGAGCATATGCGTGGATTCCGGAGTCAGCGTCATGAAATCCCAGTAGCGGTCAGGTGTTTGGACATTGCTGTCTGGAGCCGGCTTCAAGGAATGAACCATATCCGGGAATTTCATAGCATCTCGAATAAAAAATACGGGAAGATGATTGCCTACAAGATCATAATTGCCTTCTTGCGTATAAAATTTTACAGCAAATCCACGAGGGTCGCGGGCCGTTTCTGGTGAACCTTGACCATGGATAACCGTAGAAAAACGGACGAATACAGGAGTTTCTAATTCTGCTTCTCTTAAGAAGGCGGCTTTCGTATAACGCTTCATTGAGTTTTCGGTTACGAAGGTACCAAAGGCTCCTGCTCCGCGAGCATGAACGACACGCTCCGGGATACGCTCGCGATCAAAATGGGCTATTTTCTCCAGCAGATGATAATCTTCCAAAAGCGTAGGGCCGTTCTGCCCGGCTGTGCGGGAGTTCTGATTGTCCCCGACAGGTGTGCCTTGGTTGGTTGTTAAGTGATTGTTCGACATTCATTTCACCTCGTGGTTATTAATATAATACTAGTAAATTATAATTATTATTAATTAATATTAATTGTATTATGATTAAGAACCACCGTCAATTTATTTTTTAAATTCTGAAATAGTCGCTTCTCCACTGCTGAATAGACTTCTTAATTGCATCTGGTGACATTTGTTCGGCTGCGGCCCTCTGGGCAAGAGCCGGCAATTCAGCGTCTGATGCAAAGCGCAATGCTATTATTTGTTTGAGGCTAAGCTTTGAATCCAGCAGCTTCTGGGTCAGCACGTAATGCCGGAGATTTTCCTCAGCCCGTATTGCGCGATCCTGAGCTTTCATTGGATAGGAACGAATTAATAGAAAAATGATAATGAGCATGATTGAAATGAGGACAAAAATAAAGGAAAGAAAGATTTGATTCCCCGACCGAATGGAGCTCACGAGCTGGGTTAAGGAAGAAACAAGCAGAATGATTGCGAGTAGAGACAGCACATAGTGAAAAAGCGGATGCATCCTCTGATGGTTGGCATAGCTTTGATTTTGGTTATTCAAGTTTTTCCCTCCTAATTTGATGTTCTCTTTAAATATATCAAAATTACGGACTAATCATTACTCTTATTTTCACATAGGTCGATAGCCACAGGAAAGATCACCCAATTGTGTCTGAAAACGGCGCGGTGTATTAGTTTCTTGTCGGAGGAACGAACTTTATCTAGAAATATAGAATTTAGTGGGTCTTTCCCAATAGGAGCTGAGACACTTACCGAATCTGTCTATTTTATTATTTAATAGGAATATAGGTGGACTATCCTTTTTTTTCCAATCTAGGCAGTATTTCTACCAATGGTCAATTCATTTAGAGGAGGAATTTGTTTCATGTACAGACGCAAAGCACTCAGCCTTGTATCCACGATTTTATTGGCCGGTACCATCCTCATCCCCGCATCCATTTGGGCTCAATCACCAAGCTTTGATCCGAATCCATCCGTTCAGGATATCGGTCCGAAGCTTCGGTCTGAGTCGCTCGCCGATGTGAAAGCTGCTAATCGGTTAGAGTTGTCCGCCAGTGAAGCCGGAACAGCTCCGGGAACAGTAGGCCCGAAAGCTTTGACTTCATCCGATGTAGGTGTTGTGAAAAAATGGTTGACGAACAATGATTACACCGGCAGATATGCACTGACCACTTTCACCTTGAAAGCCGTAGGGACTTACGGCGAAGTCTGGGTAGCTAATGACCTTAATTATCCGGCTGGAGATCCGCGCAATTCGATGGTTACCATTACGGACGGACAGGTCCAATATTTGTTAAACGAATTCGATAATCGGATGTATCAAAAAGAAGTTGGTTTCTTTGGCCCTCCCAAGGAACGCAAAGGTGTGGACGGGTATAACGGATGGTATAAAGATGACAGCGGCCGTACAGTTATTCTAATTAATAACATTAAAGACCAGAGCTATTATAATTCCAACTACCCCAGCTACATTGCCGGTTATTTCTCTCCCACGGTCAGCGATTTTTCCGACCGCAACGTCATGACCATCGATTGTTTTGATTGGCTTAACCGCACGGGACCCAATGCGATTAAGCCTTATCTTTACGAAGGTGTCTTTGCCCACGAGTTTCAACATTTGCTGCACCGAGACACAGATTCCGGCGAAGAGAACTTCATCAACGAAGGTCTCTCCGACTTTGCCCAATATCTGGTCGGATACGGCCACTCTCAAACGCATGTCAATTTCTTCATGAATCATCTCCGCAATTCACTTACCCTTTGGGGAGATCAATCTGACTTGCAAATCCTCGGCGATTACGGCAACGCCTATTTGTTCCAATTGTACCTTTACGAAAAATACGGCGAAGCTTTTATCCAAGATGAGTTCAGAAGTCTAAAGCATGGAGTCGACAGCATTAACGCCTCATTAGCCAAGATAGGCGCCGACAAAACGTTCGATCAAGTGTATGCCGACTACATGACTGCTGTAGTGATTTATGGAAATATAAGGGAAAAAATACTTATAATTTTAATTTAATCGATCTTGCTGCGAACGTGGACGGCTCCGTCTTGGCCGACAACGTTGCTCCGGCATGGGGTACCGACTTTAAGGTCATACTACCTGACAAAAAAGTAGACCACCTTTATTTCAAGGGAATCGACTTCCTGGGTACGAAATGGACAACCGCTCAGGACCCTGTCCGCGGAACCGTTCTATGGGGGAATCTGGGCAATGAAGCCGATAATTTCTTGATTAAAGAGCTTGATCTAACGAAGCTGACCGCCGCGTCTCTCTCCTTCGATACGAAATATAACATCGAGGAACAGTGGGACTTTGGTATCGTTCAAGTGTCCACAGACAGCGGTAAAACTTGGACCTCGCTTGCAAACGGAGACACCCGCAGCGATATCGTTGCTTCGGGTTATCCGAAGATTAAGCAGAATCTCCCGGGCTTCACAGGCAATTCCAACGGATGGAAGACAGAGTCGTTTGATCTAACCAAATATGCCGGACAAAAAGTGCTGCTCGGCTTCCGTTATATGACGGACTGGGGCTACAACGAAGCGGGCTGGTATTTGTCAAACTTGAAAATAAACGGCAGTATCATCGATCCAATGAACTCCACTACTGGTTTCATGAGCCTTGAGCAAGCCACTCGTGAATACGTCAATTACCAGGTCCAGTTTATCGGATACAAGAAAGGCCAAGAGAAGAGCAAAGACAATCAACTGAACGTGATTCGCTTCCCTGATCTGCTCAACATGTCGGACCAAGATCAAATCGACCTGCGCGATATGCTCCACAGTTCGGAGTATGAGCGTATCGTAATGATGACCACTTATGCCGCGCCGGAAGGTAAGAACGGCAGTGTCACTTATGAGTACAACGTGGTAATGAAATCAAATAAAGAAAATAAAGAAGATAAAGTAAAATAATTCATCCAAGAAAACAGGCATGCTGCCACTGCAGCATGCCTGTCTTTTTTTCATCATATGCTCAGCAATTTAGCGACAAATTGTTGATTGAATATTTTCGACAATTCATCCATTACAGTTAGATAGACAAGTCCATTGCCTTCAAATTTTGGGGAATTCCCTAGTGGCACTGTTCTTTTTATTAATTGAGCATAGAGCTCACGCTCCGTGAGCTTTCGCTCGAAGCTTGTATTGACGAGCACTTTTATCAGAGCCATGGCTCCTGCAACATGTGGAGTAGCCATGGAGGTTCCACTCAATGTGGCATATTTTCCATTTAAGTAGGTTGATAAAATCTTCTCGCCAGGAGCCACTAGGTCTACTTCGTTATTTGAATTTGAAAAATTTGAAGAGTGTCTCTCCAAATCAACTGCGCCTACGCTTATCACTTCATTATAACAACCCGGATAATCAAACTCATCTGTAGTATCAACGCCATCCCCTTCATTGCCTGCCGCACAGATCACAAGAATGTTTTGAGAAACAGCTTTTTGAATGGCTTTATGTAGCTCAGGATGATCTGCAGGACCGCCAAGTGACATGGAGATAATATCAGCTTTTTGTTCGATTGCATACTTAATCCCATTAATAATCCAATCGTATTGACCGGAACCATTTCTATCAAGAACCTTGATAATGAGCAGATTTGCCTCCGGGGCTACACCTACAACACCATTATTATTTTGTGTTGCAGCGATCGTCCCAGCCACATGAGTGCCATGGCCATTGTAATCCTGATATACATCCGTCTTTCCTTCATCATCGTTCGTGAAATTTCTTCCGCCGACAATTCGATCTTTTAAGTCAGGGTGCGTAAGATCGCAGCCAGTATCCAATATGGCCACTGTGATGCCCTTTCCTTTGGTTTGATTCCAGATTTTTGGGGCCTGAATCATTTCCACTCCTTTGGGAACTTCGTTGACCTTTTCAGCCAGTTCATGCACGAGAAACGGAATTACATGTACATTTCGTTCCATTTTTTATTCCCTCCTATTTATGATTAAATAAATAAATTGAAGCCAAACTGCGAATGTTATAATTTGGTAGTTGATTGCACTGTTATTTCTATGCTATTATTCGGGGAGAACATTTTTTAACGCATAGTTGTACTTTGCGAAAAAAAACAAGAGTGCTACCAACACTCCTGTTTTTTAGATACATTGGCTTTTTGGGACCTCCTGAGCTATTAGTTCATAAATGCCTACCTGATCGTTTAGCGGCGAAAGGTAGGTTTCTTTATGTCATTGTGTTTTTATGATGACTAACGCGATGAATGTCAACAATGCCAACAGGAAACTCCCAAATTGCAGAATCAACTTTATCACATCATCTGGTTTCACCTGTACCTACTCCTTTCTTTCGAATGGGAGGTCCGGTTTGCCAAGTATCTAACATGTAGAATCAAACGATTTTTGGACAGAAAAAGCCTACCCTAATTTGGTAGCTGGCTGGCATAGTTTCCCTTAGCCCCTGTAGCTTTGCGTCGCCGCCTTTTAGCGGTTTTGCCATTATCTTGGGTAGACTTCTATTTACTGTAAACCTATTATATGCCTAAACATTAAATAATAAAATAGGGAAATAGACTCATAATGGATTGTAATCGTATACAAACTAATTGTCGAATTGAACTCATCTCGACCGCAAGAGCCGAATAAGTTACAATGAGATTAACTAAAATGCTTAAGGGGAACATTTATGAGGTATATCAGCACACGGGGACAAGTATCCCCCATAGGGTTTACTGACGCCATTCTAATGGGACTGGCCGACGACGGCGGCTTGCTTGTCCCGGAGCACATTCCACAAGTATCGGACGCGACTTTGAAGCAATGGCAGCGACTTACTTATCCGGAACTCGCTCTAGAGGTTTTCTCCTTATATATGAACGATGAAATTCCGCGAGAGGATCTGAAGAAGCTGGTCGACGACAGTTACTCGACATTTCGCCATGAAGATGTGACACCTTTGCGCCGGCTCGACGATGGTCGATATGTGTTAGAGCTGTTTCACGGCCCGACCTTTGCCTTCAAGGACATCGCTCTGCAATTCCTAGGCAATCTCTATTCCTACGTATCCCGCAAAACCAATTCCATTATCCACATCCTTGGAGCAACATCAGGCGACACAGGAGCCTCGGCGATTGAGGGTGTTCGCGGCAAAGAGGGAATCCGGATATGTATCTTGCATCCTCACCAGAAGGTGAGCAAGGTGCAGGAGCTTCAGATGACCACGGTCGATGATGTCAACGTGCTTAACCTTGCTGTAGAAGGCACCTTCGATGACTGCCAGCGAATCATCAAGGAATTATTCGCTGACGTCAGTTTCAAGCATCAGTACCACCTGCGTGCCATCAATTCAATCAACATTGCCAGGATTCTTGCACAGACTGTTTACTACTTTTATGCCTACTTCCAGATTGCGAATGCAGGGCACAAGATTAACTTCAGCATACCTACGGGGAACTTCGGAGATATATTTGCCGGCTACCTGGCTCAAAGAATGGGACTTCCCATCCATAAACTGATTTTGGCAACGAACGAGAACAACATCTTGGCGCGCTTTGTGAATGAAGGCGTGTATCAACCAGGCAATTTCCGAGGCACCTACAGTCCATCTATGGACATTCAAGTAGCAAGCAACTTTGAGCGTTATTTGTTTTACCTGTATGGAGAGGACGCCGACACCATCACCTCTCTCATGACTCAATTCAAAGCTGAAGGGCGCATCGTCATCACCGAAGACGCATTGAAGCAAGTGCAAGCCGATTTCTCGGCATATAGTGTGAAGAACGAAGATTGCCTAAACACAATAAGCGAATATTATGAGAAATACGATTATCTGCTGGATCCGCACACCGCCTGCGGCGCGGCAGCCTCCGACAAGCTCGCGGAGTCGGATGAAGTCACGGTTGTGCTGGCCACCGCCCACCCGGCGAAGTTCGACGAAGCCATTCGACTGCTCAAGATCAGTCAATCCTACCCCCGCCAAATCGAAGAATTGTTCGATAAGCTTCAAATTCAAACCGTTGTCAGCGGGATCAGCGAAGAGATAAAGGAACAGTTAGTGAAGTTTTTTTAAATGCAAATAAAAGCCATCCTGTCACTGCCGGATTGGCTTTTTATTTACCATGGAATTATATCCCAATTACTTTATAAGATAAAGTATGATTTAATGAACACATATTGTTAATTGAAACTTTAAAGAAAAAGGAGCTCATCATTATGAATATAGCCTCTTTTCTATACCCTAAAAGCGAGGTTGCCTTTATCACATCGTCTGCTTCCATGCGAGAAGCGTTAGAACAGTTAGAAGATCACTATTACACCGCTCTTCCGATTATTGACAGCGAAGGGAAATATGTAGGTACATTGTCGGAAGGCGACCTGTTATGGAAATTAAAAAATACCCCAGGAATTGATTTTGATAACTTGGACCAAGTGCCGGTAAGCGAAATCGAGAAGCATATTCACAATGAGTCCGTTTCGATTAATGCCCAAATGGAAGATATGCTTGCTCTGGCAGCCGATCAAAATTTTGTTCCGGTTGTAGATGACGAGCATATTTTCATAGGAATTATTCGTCGAAAAGACATTATTGAATATTATATGAGAAACATAACCGATTGAACCCGCTTAGGTGAACTGCCCATCCCGAAGAGATAGTCGAAATGCTTTTACGGTTATGCCATCGTCAGCAGGTTGAAAGTCGTATTCAGGCAAACGTTCAAAACCGATCTTTTCATACAGATGGATGGCGTCTTTCATAAACTCACCGGTATGTAAACCGATCCAGAGAAAGCCATTATTTTTTGCACGATGAATGCACTCTGAAATAAGGGCTGATGCCACACCCTTTCCCCGAGATTCCGGAGAAACTGCGAGCATCCGTATCTCAGGATAATCCATTTCTTCAACATATCCTTCATATGCATCTGTATGAGGAGGAAATAAAACAACACTGCCCACAATATTTCCATTTATTTCAGCAACAAAGAGTTCAACGTCTGGCCCTGTATCTACCTCTGAAGATATGGCCTGTTCTAACGCTTTCCAATGATCGCTAGAAATCATTTTGGCGTGCTCGCGATAGGCGTTTACTCTTTGTTCCCGAATAAAATCCAGCTCATTCTTGGCTGCTTCACGTATTATCATTTCTTCTCGACTCCTTTTTTTTCGTTATTTTCCCGCATGAATAAGAAACTTTTCTTCGTGATTGCTTAATTTATACCGATTTTGCTGTGAGTCCCATACCGATAAATCAGGGCCTTTAGGCAAGATGTTTACTTCTTGTTTATCGGGCGAGATTGTGATGGAAAGGTGATAGTGCCTTTTTATCGCGTCAAAATCAGTCGTTTCACCAAAACCCGTTGTTTGATATAAGTCACGAGCATAGCCCCATAAATGGTCGAATTCACGAATCAGGTTTCGGTTTGTCCTGAATGCAGTATAATAGGCAGCGTCAAATCGAGCTAATGTCGTATAGAGTCTGACATCCGAGTCCGTAATAAAATCTCCAAACAAGAAACGCTGCTTGGACAAACACTCCTCCAATTGATCCAATCTTGCAAATAACATGTCATAAGCTTGCTCATAAGCATCTTGGGAATGAGCAAAACCACACTTATAGACACCATTATTAACCTCATGGAAGATGATCTCGTTTAATGCATCTATTTCATCGCGCAAATGCTCAGGGTATAAATCCGGGGCATTTCTCTTATGGAAAGGAGCCCAGACGGTTTCAAAATAATTTGTCAGTTTAAAATAGTCGTTATTAACGGCTTGATCTTTCGTGATATCCACCATAACAGGAACCGTTGGTCTGCCGGAATAATTGGGATCTGTTTTCAAATAGATTTCACTGAGATATCGAATCCCCAAAATGGGATCCATGCCTTCCTTGTCTAAAGAAAATTCCCAATCGACATGCTGCAGCCTCGGACGCATCGGACTAACCGTTCCCAAACTAATCGCATCCTCGAGTCCAAGAACCTTTCGAACAATAACAGATCGATGGGCCCATGGACAGGCTGCAGACCATACAAGACGATATCGTCCTGCTTCCACTGGAAGTTCACCTGGTTGATTTCCAAAAGGTGTTGTAAATCTATTTCTTTGGCGGTTAAAGGAGCCGTCTTTATTGAGTTCGGTTACCGTTTTGCTTTGTTGCTCACTTGGAGCCATAATCGTCATCCTTCCTGAGTTGACAGCGTAGTAAAGATTAATCTTATTTTATCTTATAACTGGCTTTTCCACTATATTTCCGTTTGACGGATCGGTCCATGTGGACCATGCTTACTTTTCATTTACTTACTAAATAATATTTCAGCTCTTACGAAAGACTATGTAATCAGCTATACTTTGTCCAGAACCATTAAACAGGTTACCCCATCACTTAGGAGGAAATGAATCATGAGAACAATAAAACTTGGAACCAGCACACTAGAGGTGCCGGTCGTCGCAGTCGGCTGTATGCGTATTAACTCGCTGGACAAAACCGGGGCTGAGCAATTTATCCAAGCTGCGCTGGAAGAAGGTGCGAATTTCTTCGACCATGCGGATATATACGGCGGCGGAGCCTGTGAGGAAATATTCGCGGATGCCATCCAAATGAATTCGAATAATCGTGAAAAGCTCATCCTGCAATCCAAATGCGGCATTCGGAAGGGTATGTTCGACTTTTCCAAGGAGCATATTTTAGAGTCGGTAGATGGCATCTTGAAGCGGCTGAAAACCGAGTATCTGGACATTCTGCTTCTGCACCGTCCGGACACCTTGATTGAACCTGAAGAGGTGGCGGAAGCTTTCGATATTCTTGAAAGCTCGGGAAAAGTGCGGCATTTCGGCGTTTCCAATCAAACTCCAATGCAGATCCAGCTGCTGAAGAAGTCGGTGAAGCAGACGATAGTTGCAAACCAACTACAATTAAGCATCACCAACGCCACCATGATCTCTCATGGATTTAATGTGAATATGGAAAATGAGGCCGCTGTGAGCCGGGACGAAAGCGTACTTGATTTTTGCAGACTGAACGATATCACCATTCAGCCTTGGTCGCCTTTCCAATACGGATTCTTTGAGGGCGTATTCCTCGGAAATGACAAGTTCCCGGAATTGAACAAGAAGATTGATGAAATCGCGGAGAAATATGAAGTGAGCAACACGACTATCGCTATTGCATGGCTGTTGCGCCATCCTGCACAAATGCAGCCCGTCACCGGTACGATGAATATCAAACGGATACAGGATTGCTGTAAGGCTAGCGACATTTATCTGACGCGCGAAGAATGGTATGGCATCTATCGTGCGGCAGGCAATGTGCTCCCTTAAACGTTCGAGAGCTGTCTAACAAGTTAATAGTAGTTGAGACAAGAGCTGCCATATCCTTGGCAGCTCTTGTGTCATGACCCAACTGCTTATGTCCAATATATTGTAATCATTGCTAACCATTTACCTCATATTTTACCTCTGAATAATTATGAATCATTAATTGTTCCTGTATAACATCCCCAGTTCGTTTATCAATGACTCTTCTCCATATCTCGTTTTCTCTAAAGTGCTTTCCTTCTATATGATGAAATTGATGGTTTCTTTCTTCCAAATGGTATGTATAGGCTAACTCGTTATTACAATGTACGATTCCTTTTAGATGTTGGTCTGTTAACCAAACATGAAATTGAAACTTATGATTAGTGGGGTTAAAGAAACGTAAATCAATATAATTAAAAAATACACTTGCGCCACTGCCAAAAGGTAAGACTCTTTGTTCATCTGGAAAAGGGTCAAAACTGTGATGATGTCTTTCCGTAATTTCTAAGGGTGTATGTAAGGCAAGCCAAAAAAGTAAATTAGCTAATTGACATAACCCTCCCCCTATTCCTGTTTTCACTTCACCTTGAGACAACAACAATCCGTCAATATAACCTTTGCTTGCTTTAGGCTTCCCAATTAAGTGCCAAAAGGAAAATGTTTCACCTGGGTTTAGTATAATTCCGTCAATGGATTTAAGAGCAAATCTTAAATTTGTAATTTTATTTTCTTGTAACAAAGGATCAGATGATCCTAATTTTCTTCTTAAAAGAGATTGATGCCTTTTTATTGCATAAGAAAATGTTTCAGATGCTCTTTTATTTGCAAAATTCTCAAAAAAATTTTGAATCGTTCTGAATATTTGAAGCTGTAGAACTCTAAGTTTATAAACCATGGGTAATTTCATCAGAGCCTGTTTTATGATTGTCCACCTCCTATTATATATAATGCAGTCTACAGTATTGATAAAACAATACATAAAGTGAAGAGGCCTTTGTTCCATTTAATCCTGCAACTAGTATAACTAACTGCTGTGGTCTAGCAGATAGAGATTTTTTTAAACAAATCTACTCTTCATATTACTAAGGAGTCCGGTTGTCTCGTATTTGGTAATTAGAACTCATTAACTTAACATATTCGTTCCTTTAAAGTTCAAGTTCCCATGTCCCAAAGTTAACCTGCCGGTTACTTCAATGAAAAAAAGGAGCTTGCCGAAATAGCAAGCTCCTTCAATATGTTACTTCCGGACGTATGAATATAAACGTTTAGTCCCGAGCTGAGAACCGCCACAGCAAGCTTTGAAAATCTCTATGAGGCGGCCACAAATTGATCCCCGCATTCATCAGCTCGTCACCGCCATACACGTCGCCAGTCGCTTCGAGAACGTAGTCCCGATTCGGATCGAGCCCCTTAAGCCGCAGGTGGCAAAGCGGCTGATGCGCTATCGCCAGCACGCGGAACCAGGCAACGACCGCCTCGCCTTTGTCGCCGGCAACGACCATCCACGCCGTCTCGTTACCTTCGAATGGGCTCAATAGACGGTATTGATCGCCGAATTGGATGAGTTTCCGCAAGCTCTTATACTCGGCGACCTGCCCTTTAACGATCGCTTTCTCTTCCTCCGTAAACTTCGTAAGATCAAGCTCGTAGCCAAAGTTGCCGGACATCGCCACATGGCCGCGCATTTCCAGCGACGTCGTGCGATGCACCTGATGGTTCGGAACAGCTGATACATGCGCTCCCATCGTCGTGATCGGGTACACGATACTCGTTCCGTACTGAATCTTCAAGCGTTCCACCGCGTCTGTATCGTCGCTCGTCCAAATCTGCGGCATATAATAGAGCATCCCCGGGTCGAATCGGCCGCCGCCGCCGGAGCAGCTCTCGAACAGCACATGCGGGAACTCGCCGGTAATTCGTTCCAGCAGCTCATACAGGCCAAGCATGTAACGGTGCGCCGTCTCCCTCTGTCGTTCAGCGGGCAGCGCAGCCGAGCCGACCTCTGTCATATTGCGGTTCATATCCCATTTCACATAGGTAATCGGAGCACTTCGCAGAATGTCCGTAATCATCTTATAAACAGCCTCGCGCACGTCAGAACGCGAATAATCGAGAATGAGCTGCTTTCGCCCCTCCGTTCGCCGGCGATTGGGCACGTGCAAGCACCAGTCCGGATTCGCCCGGTAAAGATCGCTGTTTGGGGAAACCATCTCAGGCTCGAACCAGAGACCGAACTGCATGTCGAAGCTTCGTATCCGCTGGACCAAATCCTCGAGCCCGTTCGGCAGCTTGTTGCGGTCGACGAACCAATCACCGAGCGAGCGATCGTCATTATCGCGCTTACCGAACCAGCCGTCGTCGAGCACGAACAGCTCGATCCCGAGCTCCTTGCCGGCGCGGGCAATGCTCTCGATCTTGTCAGCGTTGAAGTCGAAGTAGGTCGCTTCCCAGTTGTTGACAAGAATAGGGCGCGGCTCGTCGCGATACAGCCCGCGGCACAGCCGCTTTCGGTACAGCGAATGGAACTTGCGGGACATGCCGCCTATGCCCTCCGCCGAATGCACCATTACCGCTTCCGGCGTCTGGAACGATTCGCCCGGCTCCAGCAGCCAGCTGAAGTCGAACGGATTAAGCCCGATCGAGAGCCTGCTTGTGTGGAATTGATCGCTTTCCGCATGAGCCGCAAAGTTGCCGCTATACACGAGATTGATCCCGTATACTTCACCGCAGTCCTCGTCCGCACCGGGCGAGAGCAGCGCAAGGAACGGGTTCTGATGATGCGAGGAACTGCCTCGCGAACTGCCGATCGAATACATCCCGGACGTGAGCGGACGGCGCTCGATCCAGCGCTCGCGCGACCATGAGCCGTACAGATTCAGGACCTCAAAACTGCGATGCGGGAAATCGACGCTTGCGCTAAGAGCGCGCAGCAGTCGCAGCGGCTGTCCGCCCTCGTTCTCGAAGCGGACCGATCGGGTGATGGCGTCATAATCCCGGAATGCCGTATAGATCAGGATGACCTTCAGTCCGGCCGTCTCGTCGGCAAGCTCGATTTCCAGCGTATCGGCTTCATCTTCCGATTCCGTATATGTCCCAGGGAGTCCTTCGAGCCGAGGTTTTCCTGCGTAGATCCGGTGCGTGCGATACAGCAGCTCAGTTACAGTAGAACCGTTCGCCAACTGCACCTGATACGCTGGATGACGGAAATCGCTCGTTCCGTAGGCTGGGTATTCTTGAGGCAGCGTATCGAACGAAATCGAACGATCCTCCGGAAACGGATTGGGCGAGAATGAAGCCCGCTCCATCGTTTGGAACAGCTTGTCCAGAGCGGTTCCTCGGACTTTGCTGCCCCAATACAGATGTGTGAGTACGCCGGTTTTGATGATTTGCATCGCGTAGCTCGTCCCGGTCGACTGCAGATGAAACGTCCTCGAGCTTGAGTTGTAATGAATGGGCACTTGAAGTCAGCCTCCTAACGAATCTGAAATTTTACCCATTTATTGTAACCGATTAGCCAAACTTTCGTGAATGGACAGAAGTATGCTTCACATGGACAGATGTAGCTTTCCGAAAATTGGGATCGGGAAATTATGCGGTTAGACTTTTTCAAATCCATAATCCCGTTCTACTTTACAAACTCTTGTTTTGTAAGCGAGATACCACTCAGAAATACCTTGTCTTTGGGCGACTAAATGTCGTTCGTTTTGTTTCCATTGTTGTATAGCTTCGAGAGACTCCCAATAGGAAACAGTAATACCTAATCCTTCTCTAGCACTTTCTACGCCGAGAAATCCAGGTTGGACGGATGCAAGCTTCTCCATTTCATCTGCCATTTCCGCATATTGGTTATCCCCAGCTGTTCGTTCAGATGTAAAAATCACTGCATAATAAGGTGGTTGTGGTGTATTAGCAATTTCACTCATGACCTTACCTCCGTTTTTTGATTATGACTATAATCAATATTAGTGCATGAGTATACTGATGTATATGCTAATCCGGGTGATTTTCCGACTTTTTTCCAACTGTATATAGAGTCGTCACACCTTCATAGTTCAGCATCATATCCATTCCGTTGGCCGCTATGATCGAGATTATGGCAATGAAGCATCCAAAGTCCAGGATTGTCGGCCGCGAAGGCAATAACATTTTGAGTTAATCTGCTCATCTCATAAATAGGCATACTTCCCACGGGCTATCTTTGTCGCTTCAACCATATTACGCAAAGAAGCCACAGTTTCTTCGAATCCACGTGTTTTAAGTCCGCAGTCGGGATTGATCCAGAATAGCTTCGGGTCCAGCACACGCAAGGCTCGTTCGATCATACTGGTCATTTCCTCTATTTGCGGAATACGCGGACTGTGGATATCGTATACGCCTAAACCGATGCCCAGTTTGTATGTGTTTAACTCGAAGCTATGAATCAGTTCTCCATGACTGCGAGATGTTTCGATCGAGATCACATCCGCATCCATCTCCTCGATCGAATCGATCATGTCGTGGAACTCGCAATAGCACATATGCGTGTGAATTTGCGTAATATCCAGCACCGTGCTGGTGACCATGCGGAACGCTTTGACCGCCCATTCCAGGTACTTCGCTTGCTCATCCTCCTTGAGAGGCAGTCCTTCGCGAATCGCAGGCTCATCAACCTGTATCATGCTAATACCAGCCTGCTCAAGCGCCTCTACCTCTTGTCTCAGCGCAAAAGCCAGTTGATAGGCGATTTGTTCGCGCGTGATGTCCTCACGAACGAACGACCAATTCATGATCGTAATCGGGCCGGTCAGCATCCCTTTAACGGGGCGTTCGGTCCGAGACTGGGCATACTTGGTTTCTTCGACGGTCATCGCGCCTTTGAACGCTACGTCCCCAAAAATAATCGGCGGTTTGACGCAGCGAGAACCGTATGACTGCACCCATCCATTCTGCGTGAATGCGAAGCCCGCGAGCTTCTCGCCAAAGAACTCGACCATGTCGGTTCGCTCGAATTCGCCGTGTACGAGAACATCCAGTCCGATCTCCTCCTGGAGCTTGATCCAGATATCGATCTGTTCCCGGATGAAGCTCGTATATTGCTCATCGTTCCATTCGCCCTTGCGCCACAGCTGACGGGCCCTACGCACCTCTGCGGATTGCGGAAAGCTGCCGATGGTCGTTGTCGGAAAGATCGGCAATTGCCATTTCTTCTGTTGAACTAGATATCGTTCAGAAAATGGAAGACTGCGCTCTTGATGCTGGCTGCTTATGGCGGTAACGGTATGTTGAATATCTTTACGGTTGCGCTCATAAGATAACTTAATTTTCTGACAAGCACGGTCGTATTCTTCCAATTCTTCCTTGATTCCGGCTGAGCTTTGAGAGACTGCTTTTGCCAGGAGTACAAGCTCGTCCAGCTTCTCATCCGCAAATGCGAGAGCGTCCTTCAGTTCGGTTATGAGCTTCGTCTCCTGCTTTATCGTTACCGGAACATGAAGCAAGCTGCACGATGACTGTACGATTAGTCGCTCAACTGATACGTGTTCGGTTAGGTCTTGCAGCAGCGCCAGTTTTACAAGAAGTGACGACTTCCAGACGCCTCGGCCGTCGATGACTCCTGCACCTAATACCTTGTCCGCCGGAAAACCTAGTGCTTTAATCGACGATATATTACCGGAGGAACCATGCACGAAATCAAGCCCTATTCCTTTGACGGGCAAAGCGACGATGTCGCTGTAGTGCTCTACCGATTCAAAGTAGCTTTGCAGCATGATATTCAGGTTTGGCACTGACTCGGCAAACGTCTCATAGATTGTCTTCAATCGCTGCAAATCAGCAGCGCTTAACTTCGTTACCAGAATCGGTTCGTCCATCTGTACCCATTGAACCCCTTCTCTCTCGAGTTCCTGAAGGATCTGCACATAGAGAGGAAGTAATCGGCCGAGCCAGGCGTCGGTGTCCGATAGATTATACCCTTTCGAAAGCTTCAGGAAGGTCAATGGCCCGACGATAACTGGCCTTCCTTCTATACCAAGCTTCTCACTAGCTTCCCGATAAGCCATAAGGGGTTTATTCTCGGTAAGCACTGGCGATGCCCCATCCAGTTCAGGAACAATATAGTGGTAGTTGGTGTTAAACCACTTGGTCATTTCGCTTGCCGTAGCATCCTTCGTCCCGCGGGCCATACCATAATAGACAGATAACGGAACGACACCGCCTTCAAAAGAAAAGCGTTTCGGAATAATGCCGAACATTGTGGCTGTATCAAGCACATGGTCGTAATAGCTGAAATCGTTGACCGCGATGATGTCGATACCCTTCTCCTGCTGCTTACGCAAATGATTCAAACGGATCTCCTCCAGCTGACGGTGAAACTCCGCCTCCTCGAGCTTGCCTGACCAGAACGCCTCAAGCAGCTTCTTCCATTCTCGATCCGCACCAATACGCGGATATCCCAACACACCGCTTTTCACCATCTTTTGTAAACTCCTCTACTTGTGTTTACAATTAAGATAGCACGCTCGGCTTGATATAGTGTAACTGATATAAACTATATCTAGTCATAGCCTATGGCTATATCAAAGCTTTTATTGGGATACAGCCTGCTTAAGCGATTGTATATATGCCGCCCCGAGCTTGGATAGTGAAGCATCTCGATAGGAAATCCAACCTACATTGATCGTTTCTTCACAATCTAATGGCACGGGAATAATTTCATTTCCATTTAAATCTGCGCTTAACACACCTGTCGATATGGTATAACCGTTCAGTCCGATCAGTAAATTGAAGAGTGTCGCCCGATCATGAACACGAATGCTTTTCTTATGCGACATCGTGCTGAGAATCTCTTCTGAAAAATGAAAGGAGTTATACTCCCCCTGATCAAAGGACAGATACGGATATTGCTGAAGTTGGTCAATGGTCACGATGGATTGCTTGGCCAGCGGGTTCTTAATACTGATAAAAATATGCGGTTTAGCAATAAATAAACTATTGAATTGCAAATTAGCGGCTTTGAGCAGCTTGTTGATGACTTTCCCATTAAACTCATTTAGATATAAAATTCCGATCTCGCTGCGTAAACTTTTGACATCCTCGATAATTTCATAGGTTTTTGTCTCGCGCAAAGCTAACTCATATTCGTCTTGGCCATACTCCCGGACCAAGCTCACAAATGCATTCACGGCGAAAGCGTAATGCTGAGTGGAAACCGAAAAATGCTGCGGGGAAGGCTTGGCATTGAGATACCGGCTTTCCAATAATTCCGCTTGCTCGACTACCTGCCGCGCGTATCTTAAGAATTCAACACCCTCCTTGGAAAGCGAAATCCCTTTATTGGATCTTTCAAAAATCACTATCTGAAGGTCCTCTTCCAAATCCCTAATCGCATTTGAAAGGCTGGGCTGAGAAATAAATAGCCTCTTGGCAGCCTCATTAATGGAACCCCTGTTCACAACCTCAATTACGTACTTTAATTGTTGTAGTGTCAATGAATTTCTCCCTTTCTAAAATTACGATAGATTCTCCGGCAGCAGGATTCTTTTGAATCTTCTTCATTTCATTATACATCTTTAATAATTTCATTATCTGCATCACAAAATAAGACTTGCAGCTTACGTTACGTAATGGTTTATATTATTTATACCGGTAAATTCAGCGCATGAAAAAGGGGATGATAATGAAACGTGAGTGGAAAGTCGGAGAACTGGCGAAATTAGCTGGGTTAACGGTTCGAACATTGCGATATTACGATCAAATCGGCTTGTATTCACCATCGGGTTATTCCGATTCCGGACATAGGCTCTATACCGAATCAGACATTTCACGCTTGCAACAGCTTCTGTCATTGAAGGAGTTGGGCTTATCACTGGATGAGATTAAATCTGTTCTAGTCGGTAATCAATATAGCATGTTCGACATTGTATCCCTTCAGATCGCTCGTCTTAAAGAAAATATAAGCGTTCAACAGAAGCTATTACTGGAATTAGAGCATGTCTCAAATCTTATGCTCAGGAAAGAACCTTTGACCATTGAAGATTTCACCAAATTATTGGGAACTATGCAAATGAGTCATGAAAAATATTTCGCCGAGCGGAAGGCTAACTGGGATCTACATCTCGACCGGTTAGGCGATTATCTCGATGAATACCCTGAAGATCCAACCTGAAGGAGGAATAACCATGAATGAACATTCCGTAAAACACTCTACCTTCGTTATCGAGCGTAATTATGAGGCAAAGCCCGCGAAGGTATTCGCCGCCTGGGCAGACCCGGTGGCCAAGGCCCGGTGGTTCCCGAAAGCCGACAAGTTCGACTTCCGGGTCGGCGGTCGAGAAATCAATCGCGGCGGTCCTCCGGGCGGCCAAGTATATACCTTCGACGCATGCTATCAAGAGATTGTGCCAGACCGGCGGATCGTCTACTCTTACATCCTGGACCAGGATGAGACGCGGATATCGGTCTCCGTGACAACAGTGGAATTCAAGTCCACGGGCGCTGGCACACAGTTGATCTATACCGAGCAGGGCGCCTTCCTCGACGGTCATGATACGCCAGAACAGCGCGAGCATGGGACGAAGGCTATGTTGGACAAGCTGGGCGATGAGCTGAAGCACCAATGACGAAGGTTGTGACTGGATCTGCGAAGCAGATTTAAACACAATGGGTACCAAAAGAGGAGCTGCCGCAAAGCAAGCTCCTCTTTTTGGTACCCATTACTCATCCATGCGGTTCTTACTTAACTTTATCAACAAACTCTGTTGTAAATGTTTGATCTAATTTAATATTAGCATCTTTCAACTTTGGATTAATGGCAGTCAATACTTCCAATACCTTGGGTGGAGCATCAGCGGGCATCTTCCCATCTTTCGTGAACATGGGCAAGGTGCTTTTAAGTGCAGTTAAATACATGTCTTTATCGCCTGCATAATATTCTTTCGGGAGCTTATCGGCAATTTCTTCCGGAGTATGACTGCTCATCCAATTCAAACAGTGCACAAATGCATTCGCTAAATGCTGCACAACATCCGGATGATCTTTTACATAGGCGTTTGCCATATAAAGAGAAGTTGCCGGGTAATTACCGCCCAAGGCTTGTTTCGTTCCCTCCACAGTATTCATATCGACAAGGACCGATGCTATATCTTTGGATATCAGCAGTGAAACTGTTGGCTCTGTGGTGACCGCCAGATCAATTTTCCCTTGCTGCATCGCTGCAATCAACGTTTGACCTGCACCTACAGGAACCGGCGTATAATCTTTGCCTGTATTGCCACCCTTGGTCACCAAATAATTAGCCAAGAAATTCGTCGATGAACCAAGTCCGGTAACGCCTATCGTATGGCCTTTCAAATCAGCCAAGGTTTTAATTTTGTCTTTTAGTTTATTGGAAACCATAAGACGTTCTCCCGGGATCCCTGCCATTTGTACGACGGATTCCAAAGCTTTACCTTTGGACTGTATATCAATGGTGTGGTCATAAAAACCGCCTACACCTTGAATTTCTCCCGCAATCAATGCCTCTTCAGCCGATTGCCCCGCAGCTTCGTTGATCAATTCTATGTTAAGCCCTTCATCTTTAAAAAAACCAAGACTTTCCGTTAATCTAAACGGCAAGTAAATCACTTTTTCCAAACCCCCGACCATGATGGTAACCTTTGGCATCGGTGCTGCCGAAGCTTTGACGGTCTCTGCGGGTTTAGCCGTTTCTGCAGGTTTAACTGTGTCCGCCGGCTTGGTGCTTGAGCTGTTTGCTTGAGGTGTTGACGCGCCGCATCCTGTAACAACCATAGCCAGAACAGCCGCACTAGAGAGGCCCAACATGAATCTTTTGCTTGTTTTCATTGACGTATACCCCTTCTCAAATTAATTTTATTATTTATTGGCGAACATTGCGCCAAGCAATAAACTTTTTTTCCAGCTTTCCGACCAGCCAGTTCGCAATCAATGCTGTAATCGACAGTAAAACCATGCCGGCAAACACTCCCGCTGTATCAAAAGCTCCTTGAGCTTGCGAGATCAAAAAGCCAAGCCCTTTGGTAGCACCGATAAACTCCCCGACAACAGCTCCTACAAGCGCAAAACCAAAGCTGGAATGCAAGCTTGATAAAATCCATGTCAATGCCGATGGAATGATCACATGTCGGGCAAGCTGCCTGTTGTTAGCCCCGAGCAGCCTGGCGTTATTAACAAGATTCTTATCCACCTCACGTACACCCTGAAAGGCATTGAAAAAAACAATGAAGAAAGTCAATGTTACCCCTAAAGCGACTTTTGAAGTCATGCCGAGACCAAGCCACAAAATGAAGATTGGAGCAAGAACGACACGTGGAAGCGCATTCAACATTTGGATATAAGGACCCAGAACTACGGATAAAATCTCATTCCTCCCCAAGAGATATCCGGCGACAACTCCCAATACTACGCCTATAATAAAGGCGAGAATTGTTTCCTCAAAAGTAACCACGAAATGAATATATAAGGGGCCTTGGCTAGTTCCTTCCGTAAACCATTCCACGATATGCCTGATAATTGCGGATGGGCTGGAGAAAAAAAACTTATCTATAATTTTGAAATCAGACAATAGTTCCCACGAGCCGAAAACAACGATTGCAATGAGAATTTGCAAACTAAGATATAAGGTTCTTTTTTTAATCGCCTTGTTTCTCAGTGCTTTTTTTCGGGAAATAATCTCGGCTTGTGAATTATTAGTGGTTGCGGATAGCGTGTTCATAGCTGATTAACACCTCATCTCTCAAGTCATTCCAGATTTGTTCATGCAGCCTCATAAAGGCGGGGTCAAAGCGAATTTCAGCAACATTTCGAGGGCGGGGCAGATCTATTCGATAATCGCCTTTTATCGTGGCAGCCGGTCCTGCGCTAAGTACTACAACCCTATCACTGAGGGCAATCGCTTCCTCTAAGTCATGAGTGATAAAGAATACAGAGGCTGATGTTTCCTCCCATATTTTCAAGAGCTCATTTTCCATCAAATGCCGGGTATGCACATCGAGCGCTGAGAAGGATTCATCCATCAGCAGTATTTGAGGTTGCACGATCAGTGTTTGAGCGAGAGCAACACGCTTCTTCATGCCTCCTGATAACTGATGCGGATAATGGCCCTCGAATCCTTTTAGTCCCACAGTCTCAATCCAAACGCGAGCTTGATCATAAGCCTCTGCCTTCTCTGTTCCTCGGAGTCGCAGTCCTAAGGAAACATTATCGATGACAGTTTTCCAAGGGAATACGTTTTCAGTTTGGAAAACACAAGCAGCAAATTTATTGATTCCTTTAAGCGTTTCATTGTGGATTATTACATTCCCTTTAGTCGTTGGCTCGAATCCGGCTATTAAATTCAAGGTTGTCGATTTCCCACTGCCCGTTGGTCCGACAATCGTAACAAACTCCCCTTTGGCTACAGTTAAATTAATATCTCGAAGAACGGTATGAACTTCTCCAGATGGTTTTAAGAATTCCTTCCATACCCCTTGCAATTCAATCATGGGCTTCTGCGCTGCTTTTGCTTCGTAATAAACCGGCTTCGTATCCGTATTCATCTCTCTTTGCCTCCCGTCTTCTAAGTCAATTGACAACGTTTACAAAACTGAGTATAGTCGGTTTTATAAATTGCCGATACAATGTGCCGAAAAGTTCAATATTGACATTTTTATCAATTTTCCCAATAAATCCAACGGGCCAAAAAAGAGGTGATTTGGTGTGGTTCGGAAGAAGCCCATTACGCTAAGATCCAAAATCAATATCCTTGTTTTATTGAATATTTTGTTTGTTCTGCTGCTGGTTTTATCCGCTCTTTCCTATATCCTTATCGACCAAAAATTTAGAGAGTCAAGCGACCAAGCACTGTTTCTAGCAAGAACTATCGCAGGAATGCCGCAAGTGATCGGGGCGTTTAATGAAGCCAATCCTTCATCCGTCATTCAACCGCTTGCTGAAGATTTCCGGATTAAAACGAAAGCCGAGTTTATTGTTATCGCCAATTCGGAGCTGATCAGGTTCAGTCACCCCAACCCTGCAAAAATCGGAAACCCCCTGGATGGAGAAGATGGCGCAAATGATCAGAAAGTGCTTCATGGGGAGGAGATTCGTTCTACGGCCGGAGGCAGTCTTGGACTTTCGGTGCGGGCGAAAACGCCTATCTATGATTCAAGCCATCAGGTGATTGGACTGGTATCCGTCGGTTTTCTTGTTCAAAATGTTTGGAATGGCATTTACATATTGCTTTTTGAAATTATAGCCATTGGAACGGCCGCTCTTCTGTTTGGGCTTGTCGGCGCGCACCTATTATCCGGACATATCAAAAAGCAAATTTTTAATAAGGAGCCTATTGAAATCGCTTTTATCACACAGGAGCAAGCAGCTATTATGGATTCCATTCGAGAAGGCATCATTGCGATTAATGGGGACGGAAAAATCACCACCTGCAACTCAGAAGCGAAGAAAATATTGGGGTTGGAACACGCGGATGTGAACGGTCAGGATATCGGTACGGTTCTCCCTTCATCGCGTTTAATGGAGGTTCTTGAAGAGGGTGAGGTCCATAAGGATGAGCCTATGATCATAGGAAAAACTCTGGTCATTACCAATCGAGTGCCTGTATATTCCAGAGGAAAACGAATAGGTGCTGTTGCCACCTTTCGCGATAAACTTGAGCTTGACCAGATCGACAGCCGCCTTGCGGATATAGGTCAATACGTGGATTCCTTGCGCAGCCAACGTCACGAGTTTATGAATAAACTGCACTTGATCTCAGGACTCATCAAAATGAAAGAATACGAGATGGTCAATGAGTTATTGGAACAAATCAATGAGGAACAGCAAAACCTGCTAAGCTTTTTTCTGACAAGAATTCATGATCCTGCTATTGTAGGCGTACTCATAGGAAAGATGCATCGTGCAAAAGAACTGGGTATTCAGCTGGTCGTTGACTCTGAATCTGAACTTCCCGATCCATGCCCGCATAGAGAAATCGTGATCACCCTTCTTGGGAATGCTATCGAAAACGCTTTCGAATCCATTTCCGGCACCCATCAAAACCCAACACCGGGCACCGTTATCGTTTATTTTCATGATGAAACGGAACGGCTGTCCATTTCCGTTCAAGATTCAGGTCCCGGCATTGAGCCGGCTCTTGGAGAAACGGTTTTTCACGACGGGGTCTCTACAAAGGGCAGAGGAAGAGGCTTCGGTCTGGCGCTGCTTGCCCGTTTAATCTCAAATATCGATGGTGACTTATCCATTGCAAGCTCATCTTCCGGTGCGATTTTAAAGGCCATCTTACCTAAAAAAGGAGACATTTATTATGGGTAATACTTCTTCCATTCGGGTGATAGTCATTGATGATGATTTCATGATCGCAAAAATGCACGGAAAATTTATTTCCTCTCAGTCGGGTTATGAATTGGCGGGTCTGGCTTACAATTATGAACAAGCCCTCTCCCTCGTTACCGAATGTAAGCCGGAGCTGCTTTTGCTTGATGTTTATCTGCCTGATCAATCGGGAATCGACCTCGTGCGAACCATACGCAGCCAAAATATACCATGCGATATTATCCTTATAACAGCAGCCAAGGAACGTGAAATTGTCGAGGAAGGATTTCGTCTTGGCGTGTTTGACTATCTTTTTAAACCTTTTGATTTGGAGCATCTTCAGCATGTCCTTATCAAATATGCACAATTCAGGATGCAGCTTTCTTCTTCAGAGCCGCTCAGTCAAAAATCTCTGGATCATTTAAAAAAACTGCGCGCACCAAATTCTGCCCCAAGCTCTTCTGACCTCCCTTTTCAAAAAGGAATCGATGTAAGGACATTGGATAGAATTAAGCAAATCTTAAAGGACAGTAATGATTTTCAAAATGTCGAGGATATTTCCCAAAGAGCCGGAGTCAGCCGTTCCACCGTACGCAATTACCTGACCTATCTGGTAGAAGACCATACCGTCGAGGAATTTCTGCAATACGGCACAATAGGAAGGCCGCAGCGGCTCTATCGAATAAAATAGGACGCCTAAAAATAAAAGCAGCCTGTCCTCATCAGAGGGCAGGCTGCTTTGTAGTATTAGCGATAAGCATTATTACTCGTAGATCACTACGGATTTGGTTTCTGCATCCCATTTTACTACTGCATTTAGGGCTTCACTTAAAAAGCGGGCAGGCACAACAGTGCTGCCTCCAACGATTGTGGCCGGAACCTCAAGCGTCTTTTCTACTCCATTGACATAAGCAATCTTACTATCGATCAATAATTTCACTGTAACGGTATTGCGGATAACGGTGACTGAACGCTCTTCTCCATTCCAGGTAACTTTGGCTTGCAATGACTCGGAAATCGCTCTAAAAGGTACCAAAGTGCTTCCGTTGCTGATGATGGGTGCAACCTCAGAGGCAGGCTCTGTCCCGTTCACATACAACTTCACACCTGTATTGCCTAATTTCTCATATAACTTGCTCACCTTTTTGTAAGAGTCCATATTTTTGATATTCGCTTGTATGGCTTCTTTTCCCACATAAACCGCTTCGGTTACGCTGCCCTTTTGATCCAGGATATCAGCCAGCTCCGATAAAGCCGCATCTTTTTCGATAACTGCTTCGAGTTTAGCTTTCAATTCAGGCGTTAGCTGTGTGCCATATTTGGTTAAAAGCAGATCAGCAATTACGACTCCGGCTGGCTTGTCGCTTACATTTTCAATTGCTTTGAAAAGTCCCTTGTAACCATTTTGACCATGCTCATGATCTTTTTCATGATCTTTATCATGACCGTATGTATTGGATGTAACCGACTCATCTTTGCCTTTTGCATCATTCTTGTCGTTGTTATTTCCGTCTTTTGTTTCATGCTCGGACATATTCGAGGAATCTTCTTGCTTGTCCTTCGATTTTGCAAATGCGGATCCTGCCGTCAGGCTAAATGCCAGTATGCAGGTAAGAATGATCAACCAGTTTCTTTTCATTCGTTTAACTCCTCCTTGGATATGTATACTTACAATTTATAACATTCGACAGAATCTTGCAAATTATGGGGGTTTCTACGATGGGCAGCGAAAAAAAAGAATCCTAATCAGAATTAGGATTCTTGACTTGCAATGATGCAGTTATGACGCGAAAAAAAACTTAATCATTCTTCAATATTTCATCAATCTCGCTCTTTAACAAAAGGTACCTATGCACGCTTCTCATGATGGGAATCTTGGTTAAATGATGCTTATCCACATATATTTTCATGTTGTCTTTAGAGAGGCCCAGGGAATTACCCGCTTCCGTTACGGTCAATACAACTTCATTGCTTGTTGCATTAAAGGTTCTTTTCACCTTTTGGCTCCAATCTTGAAATGCTTCCATATCCTGCAACCTTTCTCATTCCTAGTCGTTCTGAATATCCCTATTATATCACAAAACTCCAGCAATAACCCTGCGGTTAGACAGACACCCATTTTATAGGTAAGGAATACCTTATTCAAAGCTAAACCAATAAGGAGGGAAACCAATGCGAATTCACGTAGTACAGCCTGGCCAAACTCTCTATCAGATTTCTCATATGTATGGGGTACCTGCCAAGAAAATCGCAGATGCCAATGAGATATCTATAGATAAGACGTTAGTCGTAGGACAGGCATTAGTCATTCCTGTAGCCGGGGATTCAAAGCCACGCCGTTCAGCCGAAATCAATGCTTATCTGGATATCAGGGGAAGCGAAGTGGCGCCAAATTTAGTACAATCCGCTACTCAGGCCGCACCGCACCTGACTTACCTGGCCCCATTCAGCTTCCAAATTAAACGTGATGGGTCTTTAAAAGCGCCACCCTTAGATAATCTGCAAGAGATTGCAAGACAAAACCATGTCACCCTGATGATGGTAGTTACCAACATGGAAAACGATCAGTTCAGTGCGGATCTCGGTGCATTATTCTTGAATAATGCAGAGCTTCAAAATACATTATTGAACAACATTCTGCAAACGGCAAGGCGATTGAATTTTCGGGACATTCATTTCGATATTGAACATTTGCGTCCACAAGATAAGGATGCCTATAACAGCTTCCTGCGGAAGGCTGCCAACCAGATCCATCAAGCAGGCTTTTTGATCTCGACGGCTTTAGCTCCAAAAACAAGCGCAGCTCAAACAGGTGCATGGTATTCGGCTCACGATTATAAGACACATGGACAAATTGTCGATTTCGTTGTGATTATGACCTATGAATGGGGATATAGCGGCGGCCCGCCTATGGCCGTTTCGCCGATTGGATCTGTTCGTAATGTGCTCCAATACGCCATCAGTGAGATGCCTGCTTCCAAAATCATGATGGGGCAAAATCTATACGGTTATGATTGGACACTGCCCTATGTGCCCGGAGGAAGATTTGCCAAGGCTTTAAGTCCTCAAGCGGCGATTGACTTGGCCAGACAAGTACACGCTGCGATCCAATATGATTATACAGCTCAGGCACCGCATTTTAGTTATTGGGATAATCAAGGAAAACACCACATCGTCTGGTTTGAAGATGCGCGGTCCATCCAGGCCAAGTTCAATTTAGTCAAGGAATTAAGCTTGCGGGGGGTAAGCTATTGGAAGCTGGGGTTAAGTTTCCCGCAAAACTGGCTGCTCATCGACGATAATTTTAATGTGACTAAGCGCGCTAATAGGATTGTACTAAGGCAATAGCAGAGAAATTGATTTATGCAAAAAGGCTGCTCCGGATACATCAAACTGCGACAGATCACGATTTGGTGCCGGATGCAGCCTTATTAGTTGGACAGATGCGGCGAACATTGCATTTTGTACATTAGGGTGTATCACAGCTTTGACGTCATTCCTGCGGAATTTCCTTTAGCTGTGAAAACTCCCCTTGTCTTTAATGTTGCTATAACAATACCCAAGGTAGTGAGGATAAAGGCAGCGACGTGAATCCAGCCAATTTTCTCATTTAAGAAAATAATTCCGCCTACAATACTGGCAAACGGCATGCCGTTGATGAACATGGCTGTTCGATTGGCGCCCAATTGTTTAATACCGTAGTTCCAACCCAATGTGCCTAGGGAAGATGCTCCCCAAGCTGAAAGCAGCATAATGATCCAAGCCGTCCCTGTCATGTGAATCTGTTGATAAGAAGAAGGACCCAAGTATACAACTGTGCCCAGATTTAAGAATACTCCGCCAATTACTGTGGAATATGCCGTGACTACTAATGTAGGAATCGGCGTTGCCGTGATTTTCTTGACGAGCAAGCCTCCCACTACATATGCCAGCATTGCCAAAAACATAAATATATCTCCCCAGCCGGATAAATCGACAGTACTGTCTGCTGATTTTGAGAATATGACCAAAATGACCCCTGATAAGCCAAGCACAATACCAACAGCTAATCGAAAAGTGAATTTTTCACCAATGAATATGGCTGCCAGAAGAGCTGTAGTGAGCGGATTCAAGCCCAGGATGAGTGATGCATTTGTGGCCGTTGTTGTAACTACTCCATAAGCTAATAACATTTGATGAAAGAAGATCGACGTTACTCCAATGAGGACGAGAAGTCCCCACTGTCTGGCTGTTGGTTTATAGAAGCCATGCATTTTCCATACAAAAGGCAGCAGCACAATTCCAGCGAGCGGCATTCTGACAGACGCCACTAACAAGGGTGACATAGACTCTGTTAGATGCTTAACCATGACAATATTTAATCCCCATGATATGACAACCATAGCTAGAATGACATAGATGACTTTCTCTGATTTAACCAACATCAAGCACTCCCAAGTGTTTAGCGATTCAAGAATAATAACATGCTTCTCTTAACTATTCAAAAGACTTTTACACCATTCATGTTGTCGGATGGATTAATCGATACAGGACAGCTGCCGCTTCCCCTCGAGTGATGGCCGAACCAGGTTTGAAGGTGCCGTCATCGTAGCCGTTAAACAACTTGGCTTGCACAACGGAGCCAATCAACGAATTAGCCCAGTGGCTCTGTGACACATCGCTAAAGCTGCTTACTGGCTGTGGAGTTAATCCTTCGCTGCGAGCTAGAATTGCCGCAATTTCTGCACGGGTAATGCTGCTTTGCGGATGAAAAGTATGATCAGGATAACCGTCAATCATGCCGTATTCAACGGCAGTTAGGATATAGACCTTGTCTTTCGATTTATCGATGTCTGTTAGATCCGTTGTTGAGGAATTGGATAGAAACAACTGTTTGGACTTGACCAAATAGCGGATAAACTCCGCTCGGGTAATACTTTGATTCGGTTTGTAATACAACTGGCCGTTCGAGACATAGCCGTCGATAAAACGTTCCCCGAGTAAATAGTTGATTTCTTTTTGGGCCCAGTACGCATCAATATCAGCAAAGTCAGTGGGAATTCCATTCAGGGAAAGTATATATTTAACAACAGCCTTGTATTGATCGTCGTTTAGAGAACCCGGTGCATTCTCAGGCATCTTTTGACTTATAAAGTTGTAAGCCTTCTCGAAGGTTCCCAATTTTTTTCTGAAATGATCACTGACCAGATCAGGAAATGCGCCATTGTTTCCATGGCCGTCTACAGCATGGCAGGATAAACAATATTGCTGATAAACGGTCTTGCCGGCATCGGCAGGAGGTGCGGTTTGGACTGCAGACAAGGCTTCCGCCGTGATTTTATGATCATCACTGAAACCTAAACCGATCATACCTATGAAAGCGATAAAAAGCGCCAATACAGCTATAGTTGACAGCCGCCGATATTTAATCATCAAACCGCCTCCTTTTCCCGAAATTATATTCGACAATTCATTCCTATTTCCTTTGTTTTAAGTTCCTTCCATTCTATCGACGCATGAAAAAAGCTTGGCAGAATATTTCCGCCAAGCCGCATCTTTCCAATCTTTTACCTTTATGCCTGTTCACTAATGGCTGCTTGATGTTCTACGGATGAGCTCAATTTTTCGCGGGACATCATCATTGTGGCCGCAAATGCCACTGCAGTAGGAATGAGCGCCCACATAAAAGTATGTGTGATGGAGGAGGAAAGCAGCGCCGTAATCTTCTCCAAAACAGGGGCCGGAATTTGAGCCCGCGCTTCAGGCGCAAGCAGAGCTCGCGGATCACTCAGGAGCGGGTTGTTGGCAGGTTGGACCTGCCCTCCTCCCAATCCGGCAAAGATCTCTTTCAGCTTGGAAGTAAACTCATTGCGCTGAATGATCCCGAACACGGTAATTCCAATCGTCATGCCAAGTGAACGGATAAAAGCGACCGTAGAGTTCACAGAGCCGCGCTGCGAAGGCTGAAAATGGTGAATAGCCGAGTTGCCTAGCACAGAGAACGAAGCCCCGATTCCCAACCCGACCACGATCATATAAATCGTAACGAGCAGCCGGCTTGTATCCGGAGTTAAAGTCGTCAGCAAGATCATGCCTGCCACGAGCAAAGTAATGAAGAGAATCATGATTTGACGGTAGTTCCATTTGTTCATCAGGAATCCGCCTCCTGTAGCTGATACTACAGATCCGAGCATCATCGGAAGCAGCACAAGTCCGGAATTTGTCGCCGTACCGCCGATCACACCTTGAATGTAAATCGGAATATAGACGGAAGCCGTGATAAACGCCATCCCGCTGAATAAGCCTACTGCGTTGCTCATGGTAAACAAGCGGATCTTGAACATCGGAAACGAAATGATCGGTTCCTCAACTCTTCTTTCAATCATAATAAAGGCGATAAACAAAACGATAAAGGCTGCGAACAAGCCCAGAATGACTCCTGAATTCCATGCATACTGGCCGCCTCCCAGCTCAAGCGCGAACATGATGCTGACGACCGCCCCCACCAAGGTAATAGCACCCCACCAATCAATTTTTTGCTTCGAGTGAACAGGGGATTCTTTATAGAAGCCTCCAATAAAGATAAGGGCTAACAAGCCGAGCGGAATATTAACATAAAATACCCAATGCCAGCTGATATAGTCAGTGATATAGGCGCCAAGCAAAGGCCCAAAAATACTCGATAAGCCGAACACGGCGCCGAATAAGCCGCCTAATTTACCACGCTGCTCTACCGAAACGGTGTCAAACATAATCGTAAATGCAATAGGAATGAGCGCCCCGCCGCCGATACCTTGAATAGCCCGGTAAATGCTTAGTTGAACAATGCTTTCTGCAGTACCGCTCAAAATCGATCCCGCTAAAAACACAATCAAGCCAAAAATAAAAAATCTTTTGCGCCCAAACATATCCGACAGCTTGCCGAATATCGGCATTCCTGCCATTTCGGCAACCATATAAGCAGAAGTCACCCACACAAATTTGTCAAAACCGCCCAAATCTCCGACGATCGTGCCCATGGCCGTAACGACAATGGTATTATCCATCGAAGCCATTAAAATGCTCAGCAAAAGTCCGGCTAATACCAGTCCCAGATGGCTTTGTTTTGAATTCATTTCAATAGTTCCTCACTTTTCCAATTTTTAGCAGATTAGACTTCGCTATGCATCATTATACTTTGCGGTTTAACTTTACGATAGTACTCTTTGACTGCTTAAAATATTCTTTATATTCCACAAGCTCAATGTCGCATCCAGGCCCAATGATCACACGCTTTCCGCGAACGACTTCCGCATTCGTATGCTCCAGGTAAATTTCATCACCTTCAATAACAGCTGCAGTCAATATCGCATGCGGAGACGGTTTAAAAAAGAAGCTGAAAGGACTAATCAAGCTTGCTCTTCTCACATTTATTTGTTCACACCCGATATCCCGGGCTTGACAATCCATGTACAGCTTAATATCCATTTTCCCTGCGTTCAGCAGACCTCCGACTTTAAATACCCCCCTGGCTTTAAACACATCAACCTCGCAGTCGCCCTTTGTGTTCAGCTGGCCTCTTAATTCCAATTGCTCCCCATACAGATTGCCCTCAATATCAATGGTTCCCGAGCATCGGAGTTCCTTCAATCGGGCATCGCCGCCAATGGTCACAGTCCCGGAAATCCTCATGTTAGCTGCCTGAACATCCTTTGAGAAAGAACAAGTGCCCACAACCACTGCCTGATTGGATTTCAAGCGGCCATCCATATCCAGCGTACCTATACATTTCAATTGACTGCATTCCACATCTCCGTCAATCGTTCCTTCTCCGATGATACGGACTCTATCATATTTTCCACCTGTGGCGGTAGAGCTGCCTGTGATCGTCAGATTCCCTTTGGTCAGCTTGCCTTTTGTCATATTATCCACAATGGCATTCTCCTTTCTTTTAAATTTGTTCCAATCTCTTAACCAAAGATCCTTTATCTTGCTCAAACTTCTTATTGTATTCAACGAGGCCAATCTCGCATCCCGGTCCGATCGTGATGTTCGTTCCCCGAACAACCTCAGCGGTTGTATATTCCACATATATATCATTACCTTCGATGGATTGCGCCTTAAGCCTATTGCTATTGGCCAGAGGAATTGGCAGCACCTTCAACCATTTTGCAAAATCGATACCCGGCTGTTTTCGGATCTTGATATACTCTCCTCCAATCTCGGCAATGCGACTATTTCCGTGCAGGGTAATCTGGATATTTCCCGCATTCAGCATGCCCATCTGGAATCTGCCGCTAGCTTCGAAGTGCTCTGTTTCACAATTTCCATTTACGGAGATCGTGCCGTTTAATTGAATGATATCGCCGATTAAATCTCCAAACACGCTAATTTTGCCATGAATTCGAATCCGATCTGCATGCAAGCTGTCTTCAACAATAGCGGTTCCGTGAATCTCGGCAGCCGAGGCATTGATACTTCCATTCACTTCTGCTCTGCCATTCACTATGAATTTGGAGCAGTTGATATTACCGTCAACTTTTCCGATCCCGTCAATTTTGGCTAAACGGACAGTGCCCCCATTTGAAGAACCTATGCCCGATATAAGCAGATTAAGTCGATTTTCTTGTTTCATAGAGATTGACCTCCTTTACATTGTCGTTATTTTCAGCTTCAATTCTTCAATGAGCTTGCCAACATTCACCCGAAGAATGATTTTCACACCTTGCTCAAAGTAAAGCTCGCTGCCCGCCGAAACCAGCAAAAATGCAGAAACACCCATCTTGCGGATAAAAATCAAATCGCAGTTTTTCCCTTCAAATTTTCTGTATTGATCGGCAAGAGTTTGCAGCAGAAACTTACCTTCATCCAGGCTCATTTCACCGGTTTGCAAGCAATGATCCAGCATAAAGAGGTACATGGTTTGTTCAAACGTATAAATATCGGAACCGCTTATATGTTTATCAGCATATTCTGCAGCATTTGTCGAAACAATGTTTCGTTTCACTAATTCATTTTTGTGGATAGAAAGCTCAGTCAGAACAGGCGAAAATACATCAGCTAGTTCATCTAACGATAAATCATCCTTCATATTGACGATCTTATCGATTCTGGCAAGCATCTGTTTCCTAGGAAAAAAAGTTTCCTGTCCCGTAAACGCCGATTTTCGAATAAACCACTCTTCCGGAACCAGATTTTTACGCTTCCAGCGGTATAATTGCCCGTATGATATGCCTGTTAGCTCTAATAGCTCTTTTTTGGAAATAAGTTCAACATCCATATATAGCGGCCTCCTTTCTCGCTTAATGTAACATAACATTGTTACGTTGTAAAGCCGCTTTTCTCCACAAAAAAAACCTCCTTTACGGCTGAAATGCAGGGAGCATTGATCTAACTCAGTCTCGAGACTGATAAAAAACCCATACCTGGGGTGCTTGTTTGATAAGGAAATTTTTTCTAAAATAAAACTGTAAGATTTTGATAATTAACGGAGGTAACAAGGTGGAAAAAAGGGCGTTTTTAGGAGTTATCTTAATATTGGTCGGTATATTTCTCTTTACCAATAGAGGAAGTGTGATGGATCCAGGCACAGTTTTTGGCATTTTCTGGCCAAGTTTATTCGTAATTCCACTGGGTATCTTGTTTCATTGGATGTACTTTTTTGCAACTCATCGGCGCGGCAGCGGCTTGTTAATTCCCGGAGGGATCTTGCTTTTGGGGGGAGTTATCTGTCAGATTTCCATGCTGTTCGACATCTGGTCGTATATGTGGCCGGGCTTTCCTCTTGCAGTGGCATTTGGCCTCCTTGAATTCTATTGGTTTGGCGGAAGGAACAAATGGATTCTGGTTCCCGTATTTATTCTTGGCAGTGTATCGTTGACCTTTTTCACCATCTTTACACTTGGATCCATCATCAACTTCAATTTTATGGGTCAATCTTCAATAGCTATTGTTCTTATCGTAGTTGGACTGGTCATTATGTTCAGCAAGAAACAAAAGAGAGAATTTTAAGGACCGGAGCTGGTCCATAGGTTGGGGCAGCCTTGAACAAATAAAAAGGAGCTATCCCTTCATCATCTTTGATGATTTTTGGGACAGCCCCTTTGCTATGATGCCTGACTCATATTGTCTAGTGACCCATCGTCATGGGGTTTGACTGATTATCTTGCTGCCCTTCGCCTTCCGAGACCTTAGGCTTTCGTAAGATAATTGCAACCAAAGCCCCGGCAACGGCAATCCATGCCGCAAAGTAAAACGTATCTCCGAATGCGGAAACCATGGCTGCTACTTTGTTGCCGGATGCTGCGGCCATATGCTGTGTGATCCGCGAAGTCAAATAACCGGTGAGACCGGCGATCGCGAACGACACCACAACCTGCTGAGCAGCTGTAGTAAGCGACGTTACCCGGTTGACCAGCCTGCGCGGCGCCGCTTTCAAGATGTGCGTATTGACAGGCATCATGGAAATGCCCATGCCTGCGCCCATTAACATCAAGGCGATGATCACATAACCCGATCCGGTGTCGGCCGATATTTGAGACAGTTGGAACAAGCCGCCAGAGACAAAGCATAAGCCAATAATGGCGAGCAGGCGTGCGCCGATTTTGTCAAACAGTTTTCCGGCGATCGGCATCATGATGCCGGACATGAGGACCTGCGGGATACTCATCAGACCGGAATGCATCGGAGTGTACCCTTTAACCATTTGCAAGTACATCGGAACGAGCAAAAACGAGCTGAATAGCGCCATCATCGACAGCCAGGAAATGATGATGCCGCGGGTGAAGTCAGAAGAGCCGAATACGCGAAGCTCAAGCAGCGGTTGCTTGTGACGAAGCTCAACGATGATTAAAAGGATCAAAGCGATACCGCCTACCAACAAGCCCGTAATCGTTTGGGTGGAGCCCCAATTTTTACCTCCCTCGCTGACCGCATAAGCAAGTGCGGCAAATGCGATCGGTGCGAGCAGCATGCCTGCAATATCCAGCGCAGGAACTGCTTTTCGCTCAATTTGAGGCAAATATTTGATACCCACCAAAACAGCAATGATTCCGATTGGCAGATTGATCAGGAAAATCCAGTGCCAGCTTGCGTACTCGATCAGAAATCCGGAGAGCGTCGGACCGATAGCAGGCCCCAGCATCATCGGAATGCCGAGCACCCCCATGACCGAGCCTTGTTTGCCCGGAGGAGCGAGTCTGAAAATGATAGCCATCCCGATCGGCGATACCATACCCCCGCCTATACCTTGAATGATGCGGTAAAGAATGAGCTGTTCCGGCGTTTGTGCCAGAGAACAAAGCACAGAACCTAACGTAAACAAAACGATGGTGATCAAAAAGATTTGTTTGGCTCCATACCTGTCGATCAGCCATCCGGCCAACGGGATAACCGCAGAAAGCGCGAGAGTGTACGACGTAATCGTCCACTGTATCGTGGATACCGTGGAATGGAAGTAATCGATCAGATTGGGCATCGCAACGTTGACAACCGTGCTGTCGAGAATGACCATAATCATTCCTACTACGACAGCCATGACCGGGCCCATAATGGATTTGATCTTAAATTCTTGATCTTCAGCAGCAGAAACAGTAGTAGAATTGATTGACATTATTTACCTCATTTCTTTTTTGTATTGAACTTCAACTTCAAAAGTTTACCAGTTGGATCGGTAATCATCAAACAGAAACCTGATTTGACCTTCCTATTTTAGCATATAACAAATGAAGTCGTTTCTTATGGATTGCTATAATTAAAATTCATATTTAGCTTCTTGTTCTTCACGGATTTTTGTATACGTTTCGGTTAATACATATGTATCCTCAACCAGACGTTCAATACGGAAGAGCACGTCATCGTTGACGATTTCCTTGCGATGGAAGTCTTTTTCCTCGATGAATACGTAGGTTTGCACAATTTGTGCTTTCATATATGCTAATATCGGTTTTAGCTGTTGTTCAACCATGAGGTAATGCTTGGGCGTACCGGCTGTTACAAGCATACTCACGATTTTATCGCGAAAAGCGCCAACCGGGAGCAAGTCAAATATGTTCTTTAACGTCGCTGGAATTGAAGCTTGAAATACAGGTGTCCCAATAATTAAAGCATCTGCTTCCATGATTTCTTTTGTAACAAATAAAGTATCACCTTCATATTCCAAGTAACTGCGCCCATCGCTAAATTGAACATCATATTCAGCCAAATCAATAAGCTTTATTTCGGCATTCGGATATTTTTCAGCAAATGATTTTAAAGTGTAATCCATTGCAGTTCGTGTTTTTGACCCTACTTTCGAACCCGATAATCCTACGATTTTCATCGTAATTCCCCCCTTATTTTGCTGTTGCTGTATGCTTCCGTACTTCCGGTAAAATTTTTGTTCCAATAAGTTCAATATTTTTTGCTAATTTCTCAAAACGTAGTTTGCCCGGTATCACACAAAAAATGTTAACCAATCAACTCCGAGAATTAGAGGAGGAAGATATTGTCGAGCGTAAAGTTTACGCTCAAATCCCCCCAAAAGTTGAATATTCTATTACCGAATACGGAAAAAATTGGCGGTATCCATAAAATATCTGTATAATCTTAGGTACAAGAAAGTGAATAATAATCAAATGGGAGGAGCCTGTCATCTAGGCTTCTTTTTGCCTTTTTGAGGTTAATTCAGAATATTATGTTTATCAAATGAATACGGGGGTTTGTCATGCATTCGGCAACATTATTATTAGCACAGCATTATTTAATGGCTTTATTTATCATTTTTTTCATTGGTACCCTTGGCGGTAAACTAGCTGATAAACTAGGAATTCCGGATGTAGCCATATTTATTTTATTAGGCATCGTTCTTGGACCTTCCATGTTATCTGTCATTAATATCCATATAGAATCAACAATGAATCAAATGATATTAGTGTTTGGAGCTTGCTTTATTATTTTCCACGGCGGGGTTATTACTAGCTTTGAGATATTGCAAAAGGTATGGCGTACCATCACATTGCTATCTACGCTTGGTGTTGTCCTCACAGCGTTTATCGTGGCGTTTGCAGCGACATGGATATTTCATATTCCTTTCTTGGTTGCACTTCTTCTTGGTTCTATCCTGGCTTCTACAGATCCGGCTGCACTTGTTCCGATCTTTCAAAAATTTCCGATTCGCCGAAAGGTTGCTCAAACGGTTATTACTGAAGCCGCATTTACAGATGCTACCGGGGCAATTATGACAACGGTGGTGTTTGGGTTGTTGTTTACGAGTCAAACAACTGGAATGTTCTCCATCGGATTCCAATTTATTCAGCTTGCCTTAGGTGGGATTGTTGTAGGAGTAATTGTAGGCTTTATAGCTACATTTCTCATTTCTGAAAACGATCGCGGGCTACTCCGTGAATTTACACCTATGGTTGTGGTATTAGCTGTTTTAGGTGCATATTTACTGGCAGAGCAGATTCATGCGAGTGGATTTATGAGTGTGTTTGTTGCAGGATTAGTGCTAGGAAATGCGAAGTCCTTGCGATTGACTATTTTGCCTAAAGAAGAACATGCGGTCCATCAATTCATTGATGCAGTAAGTTTAAAGCTTCGTATGCTCGTATTCATTTTATTGGGCAGTCAAGTTGATTTTTCTGTGTTGAAACAATATGGATTAGCAGGGTTGGCCGTCATTGCCATCTTTATCTTTGTTGCTAGACCGATTACGGTACTTGCTAGTCTCTTACCGGATTCCAAAGCCAAATGGACACGACAGGAAGTCCTTTTCTTGTTCTGGACACGGGAAACAGGTATAATCGCAGCTGCACTTGCAGGAATTGTTGCAAGCTCCGATCTGGTTGAGGGGAAATTAGTGTCATCTGTTGTCTTTCTTGCTATTTTAGCCACCTTGCTTTTACAAGCCAGCACAACTCCGTTAGTGGCTAGAAAACTCAAACTGATGGAAAGTGTATCGATACTAGAGGAGAATCCTCCTTTAAAAGCACCTTGAATGTGGATACCTTACCTATGCAGGTGATAAGGAACGGTGGTAATTACAACGTCTTTGTTCTTTAAAAACAAAGTCCTGATTAACAAAGAAGTTTGATTGTGGAGCGCATATTGCCACCATCTCTTTGGAATGAATTGGGCAATAATAAGGTGGATATGATCCGGTTTTCCGCCTTCTGCTACCTCAACCATTTTCATAAAACGGGATAACGGCTGCAATAAAGAACGATACTCACTTTTCAGAGTGATCAGCGGGCATGGGGAACCCCACTCTTCCCACTTCATTTTCATTTTCTCTATGGATTCGTCATCATAACCGATATGCAGTGCCATTACTTCATCATTAATGCTTTTTGCAAATGAAATGCTGTTTAAAACCACTTGATGAATTCCTGCTACAAGAACAATGGAGAGTACACGATGTTTTTGGGGATGCATGGTCTTCACGTCGATTCGTAATTCTTCTGCAACCTGATCATAATGTTTTCGAACGGCAATTGCAGCAAACACGATTAGAGGAAGTGCCACGAGGACAACCCAAGCCCCATCTTTAAACTTGGTCACAGCAAATACGACGCAAACCAAAGCAGATATAATGGCTCCTACGGCATTAATCAATGCTTTGACTTGCCAATAGGATCCTCTTACTTTAAGCCAACGACGGGTTAACCCAGCCTGAGCCACAGTAAACGCCGCAAAGACACCGATTGCAAATAAAGGGATTAAGGCATTTGTTCGGGCATGGAACGCTACGATTAGTAGTATGGATAATGCCGCTAAAACAATCATTCCATTCGAATAACCAAGCCGGTCCCCCCGAATAATCAATGAACGAGGTAAAAAACGATCTGCAGCAACCAACGCCATCAGCTGCGGAAATCCTGTAAAAATAGAATTCGCGGCAATAATCAAGATGATGAATGTGGACCAAGTGATCATTTGATAGAAGATGCCCTGTCCAAAATAAATGCTTGCCAATTGTGACAACATCGTATGATTGGGGTCAACCGGTATTCCCTTTACATACAGGTGATAGGCAAATCCTAACAAGGTCACACCCGTCAGTAACCCCATCGTGATATAAGCTTTAATTGCACCTTTTAACGGCGGATTTCGAAAAATGGGAACCGCGTTTGAAATCGTTTCTATTCCAGTTAAGGCGGAGCATGCTGAACTAAATGCTTTTAAAACTACCAGCAATGTTAAGTTAGCAGGAAGAGTACCGAATGGCGGTGTCGTGCTTTGAACAAATCCGTGTTGGAATTCATCAAAAAAGCCGGTTATGATCAGGGCAAGCATACAAACGATAAAGAGAAAGTTAGGCCAAGCGAAAATATCAGCCGATTCAGACACGCCGCGTAAGTTTACCATAAGAATAAATACCACACATAAGACGGACAATGAAATTTGATAAGCTGCCACTTCAGGAAAAGCGGATACTATTGCCTGAATACCTGCGGAAACGGATACGGCAACGGTCAACACGTAATCAATAAGCAATGCACTGGCAGCAATCAAAGACATCCAAGGCTTTTTAAAATTTTCCTTTGCAATGGTGTATCCACCACCGCCATTTGGATAAGCTAAAATCCCCATAATATACGATGTAATTAAAATTCCAAGCAAAATAACAGTGGCTGCAGTAATCGGCAAAATGAGCCATTTTACTTCGGCCCCCAAACCAATAAGTTCTGTAACTCCTGCTTCAGGCCCGTAGGCCACGGATGAATAAAGATCAGCTGATAAAATCGGCAATGCAATGAACCAGAGAAGCTTATTGTGTTTGGCATTCAGCTCTTTCGTTCGCATGGGTCGACCAATTAGAATCCGCTTTAAATACTCAAAATTTATAAGTGAAAATAAAATCGCTATGATCGCCAAGACATAAAATATAGGATAAGTCCATGACGATAACATATGCATAAAATATTTCTCCTTCTCTTACATACTGGATTCGAGCCAGCTTTAGATTTATAGTCTACAGTAATATTACAAAATATACCTTAGAAATGATTGTACCTATGCAGCCATTTTAAAATCATGAAATAATGTCTAAAAAGCAAAAAGCCCCGAAAAACGAGGCTTTGCCAACAATCTGACCTCTTAAAAGAGGTCTTTTTAAGTTTCAAACTCTTATGATCGCGCTACTCGATGTGCCAACCTTGTTGTTTGCGAATAAATACGATCTGACCGATATGATACGCATTATGAGTACAGAGATTAGAGATGGCGCCCCACCATGGGCAATCACCTGGATAATTGGGTATGAGAGTATCAAGCTTCGAATCAGGGGAGTCAGCAAGCACATTACGGAATTCGATGTAGGCTGCATCCAGTTTATTTACCGCAGCTCTCCAGCTTTCTTCATTTATTTCTTCCTTTATGACAAACGTACTCTTGTTATCAGTACCAATTCCTGCAAAAACTTCATTGTTGATAAAGTAGCTCATCCATTTTTGATTCCAATAAGTCAGGTGGTTTACAAGCTGCCAAATAGAATGACTTGAATCATCCTTACGCCAGACGGCCTGCTCCGCTGTCAGTCCCTGTACCGAGTCAAGAAACGTAGGAAACCAGCTCAGGTCATTATGGCAAGCGGCAAGCTGATCTAACAGTACATCTTTCTTGGAAAAATTCATCTGATCTCTCCTCTCATAAATCCATTATAAACAAGAGGACTTCACACAAATTGGTAAAAATTAATTTATAAAAACAAAATCCGGTGTATTGATTGACAATCGTTCTGAAAATTAGCTCTTCTCGTTTATTTGAACTATGGTATAATTTTCCTCAAATCACTGATAAATAAGACATTTTTTCCAGAGGGAGGAGATGGGTATGAAAGCGCTTATCGGTGTGACCGGCTATTACATGAATAAACATGATGCGGCAAAGCTTGGGGTTTACGGGTCATTCGACCGCGATTTTGGAGTGGCTTCCTATGACTATACGCGCTCTGTGGAGCGGGCAGGCGGGATTCCGGTCGTGCTGCCTGTTACGGAAACAAGCTTGCTCGATTCGCTGCTAGATCGTTTGGACGGTCTGCTGCTAACAGGCGGTACGGACATCAATCCTTTGTATTACGGCGAAGCGCCGACATCTTCTCTCGGCAAAATAGAGGAGGAACGGGACGCGTTTGAGCTGGAGATTGCCAATCGTGCGCTTGCCAGGGATATGCCGATATTCGGCATATGCAGAGGATTGCAGCTGCTCAATGTGGCTATGGGCGGCAGCCTCTATCAGGACTTGCAGCAGTCGCTCGGACAGGATGTGTTTCATGCCCATATTCAATTCCGCAAATGGCAGGCCACGCACGAGGTCGCTCTCGAAATGGGGAGCAGGCTGCATCTGCTGGCAGGAAGAGACAGATTGGCGGTCAATTCGCTTCACCACCAGGCCATTCATCGTTTGGCAGATGGTTTGATGATCACGGCACGTGCGGATGATGGAGTTGTGGAAGCCGTCGAAGCGACGTCGCATACTGCCGTTTTCGCGGTCCAATGGCACCCGGAGATGATGGCGGAACGAGACCGGACTCAGCAACTGTTGTTCGATCATTTCGTGAGCAGTGCAACTCGGTGAAACAAGGATAAACGGCTTTAATAAACAAAGTCATTGACCGATGGAATATTTTTCTTTACAATTCGAGTAATGATATCGAACATTAATTGTTACCGTTATGTTAATGACATGAAATATAAACCTCATATCACCTCAGAAAAAAGGAGCTGTCTATGAACACCGAGCGTATACTGGATATTCAGGGCCTCCGCACCCATTTCTTTACCGATCGCGGAGAAATACCGGCCGTTGACGGTATTGACCTCTATGTCGGCAAGGGTGAAGTGCTTGCTGTTGTCGGAGAATCCGGCTGCGGCAAGAGCGTCACCTCACTCTCTGTGTTAAAGTTGGTTCCACAACCGCCGGGCAAAATCATCGACGGCTCAATCCTTTTCAAGGGCGACGATCTTGTCCCCTACAGTGAAAGCAGGATGAGAGCCATCCGCGGTGATGCGATCGCCATGATTTTCCAGGAACCTATGACATCCTTAAATCCCGTCTTTACGATTGGTCAGCAGATGATCGAAACGATCCGCCTGCACCTCAGAATCAGCAAGAAGGGAGCGAAGCTTCGCGCTGTCGATATGTTGAAGCTCGTTGGCATTCCTCGTGCGGAAGCGATCGTGAACGAATATCCGCATCAATTATCCGGAGGCATGCGTCAACGGGTCATGATCGCAATGGCGATCTCGTGCGACCCTGAGCTGCTCATTGCCGATGAACCGACGACAGCCCTTGACGTGACGATCCAGGCACAAATACTCGATCTGATCCGCAGGCTGAATAAGGAACTCGGTACCGCTGTCATGTTGATCACCCACGACCTTGGCGTCGTGGCAGAAATGTGCGACCGGGTGGTGGTCATGTACGCCGGCAAGGTGATTGAGGAAGGCGATACGCGAGCAATTTTCCATAACCCGCAGCATCCATACACCAAGGGCTTGATCCTTTCGATTCCCCGGATGGATGACACACGGGAGCGGCTGTATTCGATTCCTGGTAACGTACCGACGCTTAGCAAGGACATGGTCGGCTGCCGGTTTGCCCCACGCTGTGAATATGTGATGGATCGTTGCCGTGTGGAACTGCCTGAGCTTGAGGAAATCGAACCCGGACACAAGTGCCGTTGTTGGCTGCAGCAAGAGGAGGGAAAACCGTTGTGAGCGACACACTTTTGCAAGTGGAAGGCTTAAAGAAATATTTCCCGATTCGCAATGGTGTTTTCGGCCGGATTCAGGGCCATGTCAAAGCTGTCGATGACATAACCTTTTCCGTCGGCCGCGGGGAGACGTTCGGGCTCGTCGGCGAGAGCGGCTGCGGCAAATCGACGACGGGACGGACGCTGCTTCGGCTGCAGGAACCAACGGAGGGAAGGGTCGTGTTTGACGGCCAGGACATCACGAAGCTATCGCAGCAGGAAATGCGCAAGTGGCGCCGGGATATGCAGATTGTGTTTCAGGATCCGTTTGCTTCACTCAATCCGCGCCACAACGTCAAGCGGATTCTCGAAGAGCCGCTGCTTGTGCACGGCATGGGCAATGCAAGAGAACGAAATGCCCGGATTCGCCAACTGATGGACGTCGTCGGTCTGACACAGTCGTATCTGCACCGGTATCCGCACCAATTTTCAGGCGGACAACGACAGCGGATCGGGATCGCCAGAGCACTCGCGCTGAATCCGAAGCTGATCGTGGCTGACGAGCCGGTATCGGCGCTTGACGTATCCATCCAGTCCCAAGTGATCAATCTCATGCAAGATTTGCAAAAGGAATTTCAATTGACCTATATTTTCATCGCCCACGACTTGAGTGTGGTCAAGCATATATGTGATCGAGTAGCCGTCATGTATCTCGGACGGATCGTTGAGCTGGGCAATAAGGAGCAGTTGTACCGCGACCCGAAGCACCCGTACACGCAAGCGCTGCTATCTGCGGTACCTATACCGGATCCGGATGTGAAGCGGGATCGCATCATCCTGCAAGGCGATGTGCCGAGCCCTTCCAACGCGCCGATCGGCTGCGCGTTTCATACCCGCTGCCCGAAGGCGATGGATGTCTGCCGATCGTCCCGTCCGCAGCTGATGGATATGGGAGCAGGGCATCTGACCGCCTGCCATCTGTACTCAGCCCAGCCGTAACCTTACTATGCCATCTGTACTCCGGGACCGGCAATGGAACCGGTGGTGGAAACATAAATAACATTTTCAAAAAAAGAAGGGAGTAGGTTTCCGATGAAGAAATGGACACACCACCTGCTTGCAGCGACACTGATTTCTGTGCTTGCTTTGACAGGTTGCAGCAAAAGTGAACCAGCAGCCGCACCTAAGAGTTCCAGCAGCGCGAAAGAAACGCCAAAAGCAGAATCCAAGAAGGTACAAGACACCCTGATCGTGGGACGGGGCGGTGACTCGGCCAACCTCGACCCATCCATTGTGACCGACGGAGAATCGCTCAAGATTGCTCACAACGTGTTCGACACACTGCTCGACTTCAAAGAAGGTACGACAGAGGTAACAGCAGGTCTCGCCGAGAGCTGGGAAGCATCCCCGGACGGCTTGAAGTACACATTCAAACTGCGTAAAGGCGTCAAATTCCACGACGGCACCGATTTTAACGCAGACGCAGTCGTCTTCAACTTTAAACGTTGGAACGATCCACAAAGCCCTTATAAATTCCAAGGTGATTCGTTCGATTACTATAAGACCATGTTCGGTCCGGAAGACAAGCGGGTAATCAAGGATGTAAAAGCCGTCGACCCGAATACAGTCGAGTTTACCTTGAACATACCGCAGGCGCCGTTCCTGCAAAACATCGCCATGCCGACCTTCAGTATCGCAAGCCCGAAGGCGATACAGGAGAAGAAAGAGAAATTTAAGTCCGAGCCCGTCGGCACAGGACCGTTCGTCTTCAAAGAGTGGAAACGCAACGACTCCATCACATTGGAGAAAAACCCGAATTACTGGCAGCAAGGATTTCCAAAGCTGAATAAAGTCATCGTCCGCGTCATTCCTGACAACTCCGCACGTTACAACGCGCTGGCTAACGGAGAGCTTGACCTGATCGAAGGCGTGAACCCGGACGATCTGAAGAAGCTTGAAGGCAACAAAGATTTGCAAAAAATCATCCGTCCGTCGTTTAACGTCGGCTATGTTGGATTCAACATAAACAAGAAACCGTTCGACAATCCAAAGGTACGTCTAGCCTTGAACTATGCAGTCAACAAGAAAGCGCTCATCTCAGCCTTCTATGGCGGTCTTGCTGAACCGGCGACCAACCCTATGCCTCCGAGCATCCTTGGCTACAACAAAGACGTGAAGGACTACCCGTACGACCTGGAAAAAGCGAAGCAATTGCTTGCGGAAGCCGGATACGCAAACGGCATTCCGAATGAATTGACATTCTATGCCATGCCTGTCGCTCGTCCTTACATGCCGGACGGCAAGAAAATCGCAGAAGCGCTGCAGGCCGAGTTCGCCAAAATCGGCGTGAAGACGAAAATCGAGTCTCCTGACTGGGCGACCTACATTGATGACACGAAAAAAGGCCAGAAAGACGATCTGTTCATGCTCGGTTGGACTGGAGACAATGGTGACCCGGATAACTTCCTGTACGCTCTGCTCGACAAGAGCAACATCGGCCTCAACAACCGCACATTTTATGTGAACGAAGAGCTGCATACCCTGCTCGTCGGCGCGCAAACCGAAATCGACAAGAACAAGCGCGCTGATGCGTATAAGAAAGCACAGGAAATCATCAAGAAGGATGTGCCTTGGATTCCCCTCGTGCACTCTACACCGTTGTTAGCCGCCAAAGCGAATCTTACGGGATATGTTCCTTCTCCGACAAGCTCAGAGGCTTACTCGAATGTTTATTTCAAGTAATGGGAAACATTGCTCAAGGGTGGCAGGCAAGTAAAGGCTGCCACCCTTTTTCACTGGTTTTGATTCTTAAAGCTTTCGTGAGGCTTCCTCGCTTCCGGAAGCTCCGTTCTTTACATCACCCCATAAAAGCAGGTGAACCATTGTGTTATCTTACATCATCAGACGACTACTGATCCTCATACCCGTACTGCTCGGCATGACGATTATCGTGTTTTCCATCATTCATGCGATACCAGGGGATCCGGCAGAAACTATCCTTGGGGAAAAGGCAAGTCTGGAGTCGAAAGCCGCGTTGCGTACTGAGCTTGGGTTGGACAAACCTTGGTACGTACAGTACGGGACTTATGTATCAAAACTCCTTCATGGCGATCTTGGCCAATCCATCAAGTCAAAAGAATCGATTTCAAAGGAAATCGGCCCATATCTGGCCGCTACTGCGGAATTGACCGCGTTTGCCATATTGATTGCTGTCGTAATCGGGATTAATTCCGGCATCATAAGCGCCTGGAAACAAAACTCATGGTTTGATTATACGGGTATGTTCATTGCTCTGATCGGGGTATCGATGCCGATTTTCTGGCTTGGCCTGATGGAGCAGCTCATATTCGCCATAGAGCTTAAGTGGCTGCCCACCATCGGGAGAATGAACCCCCGCGATCCGGTGGTCGGCGTAACGCATTTATATTTGATCGATACGGTGTTAGCCGGCCGTTGGGATCAATGGTGGGAAGTCATGAAGCGCTTGATTTTGCCCGGATTCGCGCTGGCCACGATCCCCATGGCGATCATCGCCCGCATGACCCGTTCAAGCATGCTTGAAGTACTGCGTTTGGATTATATCCGGACAGCAAGGGCGAAAGGGCTCATGCAAGTATTGGTCGTATATAAACATGCGCTGAAAAACGCATTGATCCCCATCGTTACAGTCATCGGTCTGCAGACCGGCCGTATGCTCGGCGGCGCAGTGCTGACTGAAACCATCTTTGCATGGCCTGGCGTTGGACGCTACATTTTCGAAGCGATCAGCTCACGGGACTATCCGGTCATTCAATCGGGCATTCTGGTGATTGCCTTCATCTTCGTCATCATCAACCTGCTGGTGGATATCCTGTACGCGGCCATTGACCCGCGCATCAGCTACAAATAGAGGTGATTCCATGTCTGAAACGACGATTCAACCGGGTTCTGTCAACGTCATAAAGGAGCAAGCCGCGAGCCCTTGGCGGGATGCGTGGAAAGGCTTCAAACGGAACAAAATGGCCTTGTTAGGGCTATTCATCATTGTATTTTTCATCGTAGTCGCTATCTGCGCCCCCCTTCTAACTACGTACGATTATAAGGCACAATCGCTAATGGACCGGCTTCAGCCGCCGTCAGGCCAGCATTGGTTCGGTACGGACGACCTCGGACGGGATTTGTTTACCCGTATTGTATACGGCTCTCGTATTTCCTTATGGGTCGGGCTTTTCTCCGTAAGCGGATCCGTCGTCATCGGAACAATGCTCGGTATTCTCGCTGGATATTACGGTCGGTGGGTGGATATGCTGATTTCGCGCCTGTTTGACATTTTGTTGTCGTTTCCCGGCATTTTGCTGGCCATTGCAGTCGTAGCAGCGCTCGGACCGTCTCTGCAAAACGCCCTTTATGCGATCGCCATAGTCAATGTGCCGACCTTCGGACGGCTTGTGCGCTCGCGGGTGCTTAGCCTCAAGGAGGAAGAATTCATCACTGCGGCACGTGCGCTCGGGATGAAGGATCGCCGCATTCTGTTAAGCTATATTCTGCCGAATAGCTTGGCGCCTATTATTGTGCAGGGTACGCTGAGTATCGCGACGGCGATCATTGAAGCGGCCGCTCTCGGTTTCCTCGGCCTTGGCGCCCAGCCGCCGGAGCCGGAATGGGGCAAGATATTGTCTGATTCTCGCCAGTTCATCGATACAGCTCCATGGACGGTTATTTTCCCAGGCGTTTCGATTGTGCTTACCGTGCTCGGGTTCAACCTGATGGGAGATGGTCTGCGCGATGTGCTGGACCCGCGTATGAAGCAATAAAGCATTGTCCCTGATTTATATGTAAAATAAGCCTTCAATTCCACTTCGATAGTGGTTTTGAAGGCTTTTTGCCTAGATGTTCATATTCGGATCATAATCCGCAACGACCAGAACATCCATATGCCGGACTAGTCGAAGCAAGCGAATGACCACAGATCCTTTCCAGAGCTCCTCCCAGAAAAATTGTTTGGACTGGCCAACGATGATTTGAGAGGCACCCGCTTCTTCAGCTTTAGCTGCAAGAACCTGGGGGATTTGATTTGTACCTTCAGAAAAATGAATTTCAAATTTGCCGCCTAAACGAACCGTCAGCTTTTTCAGTACCTCCAAACGCTTATTCAAATCATGATTTTCACGAGGATCCGTTTGAACAAAATTGACATACCAGGCAGCCTTTAAACGATAGGCGATACGAAATCCCCTGCGTATCAGCCTTTCCGCGTGAGGCGTATCATTCACACAAACAAAAATAACTTCTTTTTTTCGCCAGGGACCTCTCAGCGAGCTTTTACGCTCCAGGGATTCCAGTCGTTCATCCACGTCATCGGCAATCTCACGCAAAGCAAGCTCACGTAATGCAATCAAATTTCCTGTTTTAAAAAAATTACTTAGCGCCTGGTCCACTTTTTGCATGTCATATACTTTGCCTTCCTTCATTCTTTGCTGCAGGGCCTGAGGGGAAACATCGATTAATTGAACTTCGTCCGCTAAGCGAAGGATGTCATCTGGAACGGTTTCTCTTACTTTTATTCCGGTAATTTGATGAACGGCGTCATTCAAGCTTTCCAGGTGCTGCACGTTAACCGTTGTAATGACATTAATTCCAGCTTCAAGGATCTCTAGCACATCTTCGTATCTCTTTTTATTCTTGCTCCCCGGAACATTCGTATGGGCCAGTTCATCAATCAAAACGACATCCGGTGCACGGCGAATAATAGCTTCCGTATCCAATTCTTCCAAAACCAAGCCCTGATAATGAATAGACTGCCGAGGTATGATTTCTAAATCATTGACTTGAGCCAAGGTCTCTTTACGCCCATGCGCCTCCAATAGACCTATACAGACTTGAATGCATTTTTTTTTCAAATCATTGCCTTCACGAAGCATGGTATAGGTCTTTCCAACACCGGGCGCAGCTCCGATATATACTTTAAATTTGCCGCGTTTAATTTCACCGATTCGTTCTTTTACCTCTTGATTGCTCAATCGACGAAACATTTCCGTCTCATTTATAGGTGAGGTCATTTTTGCAGGAAGAATACGCTCTCCCTCATGCTCGGCTCGATCCGCCATCAAAAATACATCAATATTTTTTGTCCTTCTTAAAATATCATTGACAATGGAACCCTTCCAAAATTCTTCCCATCGTGTATGTTTGGAATGACCTAAAACGATGCGGGTCACATTTTTCTCTGTTGCGTAGGCAACCAGTATTTTAGGAATGGACCTGCGACTGACAATTGGCAGTTCTTCAAACTCCCCTCCTACTTTATCCACAAGCTTGACTATCGATCTTTTAAACGTCGTTTTTTCTTTGGACATGGCCCTTTTGGCATCATGAAAGCAAACGACCAGCAAATCTCCATTCAGTCTTTTTGCGACTTGGTCGCCTCTCCGTACATATAAGGAACCATTCCAATGATATTGAACGGATACCAGAATCCTTTCGGTTGCGCCGGAAGGGCCAACCATTCCCATCTCTTCCCTATGTTTATCCAAGGAGTCATTGACACCTTCGGCAACAAGCCGAAGAGCAAGCTCTCTTAATACACCGAGGTTGCCGCGCTTGAATACGGATTTATCCTGATTCACCTTCAGATTCCCTTCGGCCATGCGGCTCAGGATGGTTTCCGGTGTTACATCAATGAGTCTGACCTCATCCGCAAGCTCCAAGGTATCGGAAGGGACCGTTTCCGTAACTTCAATTCCCGTCAGCTTCTTGGCCATCTCTTTAGCGCCTGCCAATTCATAGACGTTAACCGTTGTTATCACGCTTATATCTTTGCTGAGTAAATATTTAATGTCTTCCAATCTTGTGGCAAATTGAGCCCCCGCTCTATTTCGATGAGCCAGCCCATCCACCAAAACCACTTCCGGATTGCGTTCGATGAGCATATCCAGATTCAAATCCTTTTGTTCGATCCCATCTTTAAACCAATGAATACTGGGAATTTTTTCCAAGTTTCCCAGCTGTTCTATGGTCTCAGGTCTTTGAAGAGTAGTCACCGCACAAATCACAACATCGATGCCCTGCTGTTTTAATAACTGGCCCTCTCTGAGCATGTGATAGGTCTTTCCAGAACCCGTAACGGCTCCAAGGTAGATTTTCAACCTGCCCCGGTGGAGATTAGAGATCGATGCCAGGATTTCTTCAGGCGTTTTTCTCTTAAAGCTGTCCAATATCATCACCTTCCGGTCGTATAAACTTCAAAAGCCGCTCCTTTTGAAAAGGAGCGGCAGCTTGCTTCATTTACTTTTGCAGCTGGAGAAGACCTAGATTCAAATCAAGCACGTTCACTCGCGGTTCTCCGAAAATGCCGAGCTGTCGATTCATCGTTTGCTTATCTATTAATTGTTGAATAAGATCAGCAGATACCCCGGTTTCAGTGCTGATCCTGGGAACCTGAGCCCTTGCGCCCTCAGGCGAGAGGTCCGGGTCAAAACCAGACCCCGAAACAGTAACCAAGTCCGCAGGAACATCATTCAGCGTTGGGTTTTCTTTTTTCAATGCATCAATTTGATCGGATATCCCTTTGACATAATCACTGTCTGATATCGCCACATTAGAGCCAGCCGAGCTTTTCGGGTCATACTTAGCAGCGGAGGCTCGAGGGTGAAAGAACTTGGGTGATTCGAAATTTTGGGCCAGCAGCTCGGAGCCTTGAACGACTCCATTAGATTCAATTAAACTGCCGTTCGCTTGTCTAGGAAAAATGGCTTGTGCAACACCCGTCGTGACGAGGGGATAGATCAATCCGCAGATCACCATTAGGACAATAGAGGCTCTTATAGCTATCCAGGTCATTTTCATAGTTATTCTCCTGACTCATTCAAATTAGACTATTTGCAATCCATGTAAGATCAAATCGATGATTTTAATGCCTACGAAAGGTACGATTACTCCGCCGACACCATAGACAAGGATATTTCTGCCTAACAGTTTATCGGCTGATTGCGGTATATACTTCACACCTCTCATGGCAACGGGAATAAGCAGCGGAATAATGATCGCGTTAAAAATTAAAGCCGAAAGAATAGCTGACTGCGGTGAAGCCAAGCTCATGATATTGAGAGCTTGCAGCTGCGGGAAGGCTATCATAAACATCGCTGGAATGATCGCAAAATATTTGGCGACATCGTTTGCGATAGAAAAGGTAGTCAAGGCACCGCGAGTAATCAGCAGCTGTTTTCCAATAGAAATTACGGATAACAGCTTCGTTGGGTCCGAATCGAGATCGATCATATTGGCCGCTTCCTTGGCTGCCATGGTACCTGAATTCATCGCGAGTCCCACATCCGCTTGAGCAAGCGCCGGAGCATCGTTCGTACCATCACCGGTCATGGCGACTAATTTGCCTTCCTGCTGCTCGCGTTTAATGGCGGCAATTTTATCTTCAGGCTTCGCTTCGGCAATAAACTCATCTACGCCAGCTTCTTTTGCAATGGTAGCTGCGGTTAACGGGTTATCTCCGGTACACATCACCGTTTTAATTCCCATGGCCCGGAGCTCTGCGAAACGCTCTTTAAGTCCCGGTTTCACGGTATCCTTCAAATAGATGACACCATAAATTTTGCCGTTTACTGCAACAGCCAGCGGCGTTCCACCTTCACGGGCTATTCCGTTTGACTTCTCTTCCAAGTCACTCGGAATACTCCCGCCTTTAGCGGATACATATTTTTTAATCGCATCGACAGCACCTTTACGAATCTCTGTACCATCCTTCAAATTGAGCCCAGACATTCGGGTTTCAGCACTAAACTCCACAGGATCGGCGTTTTCGTATTCATTCATTGCCCAGGTTGCGCCATTCTTATGAGCCAGCTCTACCACAGAACGTCCCTCGGGAGTTTCGTCTTTAATGGAAGCTTGTAAGGCAATTAAGGTGATCGTTTTTGCCGACTCTCCTCCAACAGGAAGAAATTCTGCTGCCATCCGATTTCCGAAAGTGATGGTACCTGTTTTATCCAGAATCATGGTATCAATATCGCCCGCGGCTTCTACCGCTTTACCTGACATGGCAAGTACATTGAATTGGGTAACACGGTCCATCCCTGCAATCCCGATAGCAGAAAGCAAGCCGCCAATGGTCGTCGGAATCAAACAAACGAGCAAGGCAATCAAGGTGGCTACATCCAGATTAACGCCAAGGTAATTCGCAAAGGGTACGATGGTCATGATCACAATCAAGAAAATTAACGTAAGAACGGCTAATAAGGTAGTCAGGGCAATCTCATTAGGCGTCTTCTGGCGCTTGGCGCCTTCAACCAAGGCAATCATCCGATCCAGGAAGGACTCGCCGGGATCCGTCAGCACTTTCACTATAATGTAGTCGGATACGACCCTTGTACCTCCGGTAACGGAAGAGAAGTCACCGCCTGCTTCTTTAATAACGGGAGCGGACTCTCCGGTAATGGCCGACTCGTCTATAGATGCCAGCCCTTCAATAATCTCCCCATCCGAAGGTATGATTTCTCCAATATCGACACGGACGATATCGCCCTTACGCAGCTGCGTTGAAGAAACCTGCTTGAAGCTGCCGTCTTTTTGTACAAGGCGGGCAATCGTATCGGATTTGGTTTTCCGTAAATTATCGGCTTGTGCTTTTCCTCGACCTTCAGCAATCGCTTCGGCAAAGTTGGCAAATAATAAAGTAAATAAAAGAATGAAGAATACTGCAAGGTTATATCCACTGCCCACGCCTGTTGTTCCGAAAGCATCGGGCGCAAAGGATAAGATAAGGGTAATCAGAGTTCCGATTTCCACCACAAACATAACCGGATTTTTAATCAGAACTGCAGGGTTTAATTTTTTAAACGAATCCAGTAATGCTTGATTTACAATTTGTTGGGAAAGTGTTTTACTTCGCACCGCAGCCATATGAATCCTCCTCTAATTTCAGTGATGCTAATGAAGCATGCCTAATTGCTCTGCAATCGGCCCTAACGCAACGGCCGGGAAGAAAGTGAGCGCCCCTACCAGCACGATGATCATGATCAAAATTCCTGTGAATAGTGTTGTATCTGTGCGTAAGGTTCCTGTAGATACCGGAACAACACGTTTGGTTGCAAGTGAACCGGCAATAGCCAGCATACAAATAATCGAAATGTAGCGTCCAAAAAGCATAACAAGTCCTATCGACATGTTATAGAAATTCGTATTGGCTGACATACCGGCAAAAGCAGATCCGTTATTAGCCGCTCCCGAAGTGAAATTATACAAGACCTCGGTAAGGCCATGGAATCCCGAGCTAGAAATGGATGTGACGGATTCCGGGCGCATTAAAGCAATGGCAGTAGGCACCAATATGAGCACAGGATGTATCAGAAGCGCGATGGATGCGAGTTTGATTTCCTTACCTTCAATTTTTTTCCCAAGAAACTCTGGCGTACGTCCGACCATCAATCCACAAATGAATACGGACAATATGACATACATAAGCCCATTGAGAAGTCCCACACCTTTACCGCCATAAACGTTATTCAGCATCATCTCAGCCAGTGGTACGAATCCGCCCATCGGCGTAAGCGATTCGTGCATATTGTTTACCGTTCCTGTTGTTGCCGCTGTCGTAGCAGTTGTAAAAAGTGCTGATTCCGATAGACCGAAGCGAACCTCTTTACCTTCCATATTACCATGAATCCCTAGGGCTTGAAGAGCCGGTGTGCCCTTAAATTCAGCTACGAAAACAGTAATCAGCATGACTAGGAAAATGATGCCCATAGCCGTGAAAACAGTCCAACCTTGTTTCTTATTGCGGATCATCACACCGAAAGCATAAACCAGTGCGGTTGGAAGCAGCATCATGCTAAGAATATGAACTAAATTGGTTAAGGGTGTTGGATTCTCAAATGGATGTGCGGCATTCGTACCAAACCACCCTCCACCATTTGTGCCAAGATGTTTGATGGATTCCAAGGAAGCAACCAATCCTCTGGTGATCGTCTGTGTCGCCCCTTCTATAGTTGTAGCGTCAACAGCACCCGCTATGGTTTGTGGGATTCCTTGAAAGACAAGGAACAACGCAACAATAAAGGAAAGAGGCAAAAAGACCCGAGTGATGGAACGGGTGATATCCACAAAATAGTTACCCAGATTATCCTGTCTTCCAATTAATCCTCTGATAAAAGCAATAGCTAACGCAAAACCAGTTGCAGCTGATGTAAACATCGGAAACGTGATAGCGATCATCTGGGATAAATAAGATAATGTGTTTTCTCCGCTGTAAGCCTGCCAGTTCGTATTGGTAATAAATGAAATGGCTGTATTAAAAGCTAAAGTCGGAGGCACGTTGTCAATATTATCCGGGTTTAAGGGTAAATATTTCTGAAGTCTAAAAGTGGCATAAATCATAAGGAGCATCACAAAGTTGGTAACCAGCATCGCACCTAAATATTTCTTCCAGCCCATCGATTCGTCTTCACGTACACCAATGGTTCGATAAATCAATCGTTCAAAGGGACCGAATACGCGATCCAGCTTTGTCTTCTCAGAACCGAATACTTTCACTAAGTAGCTGCCAACAGGCTTGACAAGCAGCATAATAATGACAAGCGTAATGGCTACCTGCACTATTCCCATTCCCATTTAAAAATCTCCTCCTGCTTGTAGATGCAAATTGTAAAATAATCGATCTTTCTAAAACTTCTCCGGCTTGATAAGTACAAAGATGAGATATACAACAATGGCTAAAGCGATAATCCCAATCCAGATCATGGTTTTCCTCCTAAGAGTTTTGCTTTTGCAAAACTGACTTCGTAAGCATAAACTTGAGTTTTGCTTCAGTAAAACTGACTTCGTAAGCATAACTAAGAAGATTATGTCCGTTCACTAAATACCGTAAAACCCCATAACGCTAAAAATGAAATGATAAAAATCAAAACCATGACAAAATCGTTGTACATGGTATCACCTCCTCCTGCACGAAAACCTTCTTGATTAGCTTAGTAAAAAAGAAACATGGTCGTTATTTGTATACAACACGTGATTCGCGCCTAATCCTTTATATATCATTCTTGGATGAGTGCTTTGTGTAATGACGTAGATCGGTTCAGTGGTCCATTGCCGGCAAATTTGAATGTAGCGGCAACACGCGGATACACTGTTTTCAAACAGATAAATAGAGCCTACAGCTATTTCCGGGACCACCCATTTGCTGTGATTTTTAGTATCTACCTGTATAATTTGATTTATACGCAAATTTTCCATACGTTCGCGCAGCGAACTGCAATTGACCAAAGCAGCAAACGGAATTCCCCGATTTTCCAAGAGATGAATAAACTTTTCACCCATTCCATTCGGGGCATAAACAAGAACATAGCTTTGTGGTTCCAAGTGAAGCCACCTTCCTTACATTAAAAAGAAGCTACAGAGAAGAGGAATCTTCACGTAGCTTCATTAGGCACGGCAAAAAAAATCCGTGATTCAGATAACGATAGATTATTGCCTCTCTCGGACACGCTTGCGAGGTTAGCTGTCGGATTCGGGCGTGAGAGTCGCCCTACCTAAGATGCAAGCCTTACGCTTGTCATCATTGGATTCACCCCATGGCTGCACCCGTATATTTCGGGTAATAGCCGCCTGGTTCCCCCGATTCCTTTCAATTCAGGAATTCAGCGAATAAAGATATGTTTTCATTAATTTTTCATTTTAGGGCATTAGAAAACCACAGAGTACCCACCCTGCAGTCGTTGTTTACGCGATCACAAGCCTCATCATCCTCTCATGAACAAATACTTAATGTTGCAATAAGTTGTTGTTCGAACTGCCACGCTTACGAGGTTAGCTGACGGATTCGGGCGGTGAGAGTCGCCCTACCCGGTATATGAACTCCATGTTGTTCATATACCGAGATTCACCCCAGATCCATGTGAACGGCTCTCACACCGCGCACATGTACCTTTTTGGTTCCCCCGTTCCCCTGCTTGCAGGAAACTCAGCGATAAAATTTGGAAGCTTTATTTTCAATCATGAATCGTATCATACGCCTCTCTCCTAAAACTGTAAAGAACAACAGAAATGCTTATTCGATGATGTAAGTCTAAATGTGAAATATTACATCTGAAATGTCCTTATTATCTTCCATTTCCTTCAATAATCTAAGGATTAGGCTTCTTTTCATAATTTTCACCACAAAACAGAGAAATAATAAGCAATCATGTTAATAATAAATGGTAAATGCCATTGAACTCGCTTACATAAGATAAAAAAGCGAAAATATCGCGAATAAACACCTCCTTTATGTTTTACATTCAAAATAGCTCGGCGTATGATTCATTTCATAAACTTCATAGCATTATTCACAATCGCTTAATTCCCGAAAGGGAAGCGGGGGAACCAGGGATAAACGGCTGCGATGTCTAAGCGACGCGCGCGTTTATTTGAAAAAACCATTCAGGAACTATGGTTTTAGGGGTGAATCCATGTACGACAAGCGTAAGTCTTGCGTACGGGTAGGGAATCTCAATTCCGAATCCGACAGCTAACCTCGTAAGCGAATTGAGAGAAAACTTTCGTGCCGCCTGCCAGGTGTTTTTAACTGTGAATGCAAAGTCCACGACTAGAGTTTCTCTAATCGCGGGCTTTTTTTGTATAAAATTATTGGTTCATAGGAGTGATTACATGTTAAGCCCATCTCGTTATTATTTAGGATGTATGTCGAGATTGCTTGAACCGGAAACATTAGAATACAAATGGTTTGGGACTTTGTGGACAATAGAGAAATCACAACAAATTGTAGTTGGGTATTGGTTTGGTCACCGAAAAAATGACATTATCCAAAAAGTGACCGAGCTCGGAGTTACAAACTGGAATGAAGTACTCGATATCGAAAACATTCATGATATTTATAATTCGATCCGTAAAAAGCAAAAAGAAATGGATTGGACACATCGTGCCCGATTACCTGTATATACAAACTTCAAATTGCCGTGGAAACATGTATTACCTGGATGGTATCTCATTCGTTCCCGAAATCAATACCCCTTCCATGTTTCTGCCGTACAAAAAAAGAGACATTTCATCTGGTTAGAGCATGCGGCCGTTTGTGAAAATGAGAAGGATCTTATGGAGTTTTTGCAAAAAGTGAATCAAGAGCACCACATCGAACTACAAAAAATGAACTAAAATAGATCAGGAGCGTGCCATATTTATGATAGAGCTATCGGACCCCTTACCCGTTTTGGACAACCAGAAAGTATTAAACAGCAAAATATGTTCTATGGAAATTTACCAATTTGATTGCCGGTTTGCAGAAAAACGAATCCGTGATTTCAGTAATTGTCATTGCGGTTTATTCAGAATCTCAAGTAACGGCATCTCTGGCTGGGGAGAATACAGGGTGAAAGACGAACATTTCGATTTCATTCGATGGGCATCAGTTTTTATGCATATCAAGGGCCTGTCCATATCCGATGCCGTCCATTTCGTGCAAAATCATAAAGAACCATGGGGAACTATAAGAACCGAGCTCGCTTCTTCCGCTTTACAGGACCTTATAACTCATTTACAAAATCCGAATATTAATGTACCGCAAAATATAAATATTCCAATGGAGCGTTCTTTTTTGTTCGATCAATCGCAATCCTACTTTTCTTTTTAATCATTGATTAATTGTGGTTACCAAAATATTGGTTAGCCCTTAACATAAACTATCTCCTATTGTAAGTACATCTAACTGAGGAGGGCATATGACAAAAATAATCAGTTCCGGTTTCCAACCAAGACAGCCCCAGAAATGCACGGGATGTGTCTGGGGTAGATGGGATGGATCGAAACAATATTGCTCGAGAATTCTTTGTGTTAAAAGGGCCCAAACGAAGTTGAAATAGGTGCCCCCTCTTTATGAGGAGTATATTGACAAAATAAATCCTTTGCAGCCCATATGACGGCTGCTTTTTTCTTGTCAGTTCACATTTGAAATCCGTCCATGTTCATCCTACGGGCATAAAACCGTAAAAACAGAGATTTAATAAGTATTCATATTTATAATAAATGTCATTCGGCATTGAATTCGCTTACATGAGGAAAAAAAGCTAAATTATCCCCATTTAGAGCCTGAATTATGGTTTACTTTCAAATCAGCTCGGCGTAATATTCAATTCAACAACTTCATTATTTCGCAATCGCTTAATTCCCGAAAGGGAAACGGGGGAACCAATAAAAACCATGAAAGAAATGTATGGTTTTATGGGGTGAATCCACGGCTGTTACTCGCTCATATAGCCGATGGTAGGGAACTCTCAATCCCGAATCCGACAGCTAACCACGTAAGCGAATTGAGAGAACGGCTATCGTGCCACCTAACAGGTGTTTTTAACTGTGTATGCAAAAGTCCACGATTAGAGTTTCTCTACTCGCGGGCTTTTTTTGTATAAAAATCTTATAAATTCATAGGAGTGATTACATTATGATAGAACTAACGGACCCCTTACCCAAATTGGAAAACCAGAGTGTATTAAATCGCAAAATATGCTCCATGGAAATTTACCAATTTGATTGCCAATTTACAGAAAAACGAATCCGTGATCTCAGCAATTGCCATTGTGGTTTATTTAAAATCTCAAGTAATGGCATCTCTGGCTGGGGGGAATATAGGGTCAAAGACGAACATTTCGACTTCGTTCGATGGGCTTCAGTTTTTATGCATATCAAGGGCCTCACCATATCCGATGCCATCCATTTCGTGCAAAATCATAATGAATCATTGGGAACTATAAGAACTGAGCTCGCTTCTTCCGCTTTACAGGACCTTATACATCATTTGCAAAATCCGAATACTAATGCACCGCAACATATAAATATTTCATTGGAGCGTTCTTTTTTGTTCGATCAATCGCAATCCTACTTTTCCTTTTAAGATTTAGAGATACTGTAGGGAGATAGATTTAGTGAAAGGGAAGGATTCTATGATGAGCATTATATATTTTATTGTGATATTCATTTTGTGGATTCAGTGGATACATTGGTTGATTACGCGCTATCCTGAAATTCGTAACATTCATCAGGACAGGAAGATGTTATACCGAACTTCGGTATTCCTTCTTTTTATTGGCTCAATCATCATGAGCTACTTTGCAGCCCAAATGGCTTCGAGGACTCAAATTCCCGAATTTACGGGAATTACATTCATAACGATCTTATTTATTGGGATGATTGGTATCGTATTTTTTAGAGTTTATATAAATAACAGAATTCAAATATTCAAGACAACCGTAGTTTCTGGTTTCGTATTCTCGTTGCTGTTACTTGGTATGGGGTTATTTTGTTTCATTTCATTGAATACTTCCAGATAGGCTTTGTGATGGCACTTGTACCTAATAGAGGAAGGCCATAGGGCACAAACAATCATCGCTAAGGTGGTCTCCATGAATCAGAATTCCAATCGGACTTTTAGTTCAATCTTAATCTTGCAAGCTTTAAAAGGGAGTATCTGGAAATTAAATCCTTTTTATATGATGAAAAATCCGGTTCTATTTGTCTTAGAGATAGCAACCTTGCTGATATTACTGATGATTGTGTTTCCGTCGTATTTTGGCACTGAACATAAAATCAGTTATAACACCATCGTGTGTTTGATTTTGCTGTTCACGATTTTGTTTGCCAATTTCGCGGAAGCGTTGGCCGAAGGACGAGGAAAGGCGAATGCCAATAGTCTTCTCCGTGCAAAAAAAGAGCTCATGGCTAAGCAAATTCTCGCTGATGGATCCATCCAAAGCATGTCCGCTGCTAAACTGAGTAAAGATGATATAGTGCTTGTTGAGCTAGGGGATGTGATACCAGGTGACGGTATTATCATTGAGGGTGTCGCAGCTGTGGACGAATCAGCCATTACAGGAGAATCTGCCTTTGTCATCAAACAAGCCGACACTGATTCCAATTTCGTTACCGGCGGTACTACCGTTGTGAGCGACTGGATTAAAGTGAAAATAACAGCTGAATCCGGGAACTCCTTTCTGGATCGGATGATTTCCATGGTCGAGAGTGCGAAGCGTCAAAAAGCCCCTAACGAAATTGCCCTAAACACACTTTTGGTCATCTTGACTTTAATATTCCTTATCGTAGTTGGTACCTTATATCCTTTAGCCGCTTATTCAGGCGTTCAAGTGGATGTTACCACGTTAATTGTGTTGTTTGTATGTTTAATTCCGACCACAATAGGAGGACTGCTCTCGGCGATCGGTATATCTGGAATTACCCGGGTGATGCGCTTTAATATACTAGCCAAATCAGGAAAAGCTGTGGAAACGGCAGGAGACATCAGCACTATTATTTTAGATAAAACAGGTACGATTACATTTGGCAATCGAATGGCTTCCGAATTTGTCGCCGTGTCAGGGGCATCGTTTCAGGAATTGGTTGAGGTAGCTCTAATTACCTCCATATTCGATAATACCCCGGAAGGTACATCGGTGCTTGAGCTTGGTAAACAGCATTCCGTTGATTCCGTCTTGCGAGCCTACCAAGGGGAGGTCATTGCCTTTACTGCGGAAGAACGTATGAGTGGATTGAATCATAACGGGATCTTTTATCGTAAAGGGGCTGTAACAACGATTTGCAGCTACGTCACACAGCGAGGCGGACATATTCCATCTGATCTGCAAGAAAAAAGCGATTCCATAGCTTCAACAGGCGGTACTCCGCTCGCAGTAAGTAAAAATAACCAGATTCTCGGATTGATTCATTTGAAAGATACGATAAAACCGGGAATGCGTGAACGCCTGCAAGCTTTGAGGGCGATGGGTATTAAAACGATTATGTGCACAGGAGACAACCCACTCACCGCTGCAACTATTGCCAAGGAAGCAGGTGTAGATGAATTCTTCGCCGAGAGCAAACCGGAGGATAAAATCCGGATTGTCAGGGACGAGCAAGCTCGCGGAAAGCTTGTTGCTATGACAGGAGACGGCACAAACGACGCACCTGCATTAGCCCAAGCTGATGTCGGGATCTCCATGAACAGCGGAACGGCTGCAGCGAAAGAAGCAGCCAATATGGTGGATCTGGACTCTGATCCGACCAAAATTATTGAGGTTATTTCCATTGGCAAACAACTGCTTATTACACGAGGAGCCGTGATGACTTTCAGTATTGCCAACGACTTTTCAAAATACTTTGCCATTATTCCCGCCATGTTCGCAACATCTCTACCTGAATTTCAAGTTCTCAATATCATGGGGCTGCAATCACCAACAAGCGCAGTGCTGTCGGCTTTAATTTTTAACGCAGTCATTATTCCGCTATTAACTCCACTCGCACTTAGAGGTGTCAAATACAAACCAATAGGGGCCAATCAGCTTTTATTTCGCAATCTGATGATTTACGGGGTGGGTGGCGTCATTTTCCCCTTCATCGGGATCAAGATCATTGATCTGCTCCTAAATATCATTTAACAGCTTGTAGAACTGGAGAACATACAATTGGATAAGCTCATACATATAAGAAAAAAAGAAGAGGACAATAAAATTTTTCTTCGTATCATAGCCGTCAATCTGCTGTTTGCTGCTCTGATTCCTTTTGGTTTACAGATGAAATTTCCTCATTTCCTATTCAGTGTTGCTGGGACGATCATAGCAGCTTGCTTGCTTTATTTCATGATTCGTCACCATTTAAAGGCTGTTCGTCAAATAGAAGCCCTACATTGGGAACGGGAAGAAATTAAATTTCGCTCCACACTGGAAAGTATTCAGGATGGTTATTACGAGATGGATGCAGCTGGTAATTATATCTTGATTAATCCATCTATGGTCAACATTTTGGGGATTGGCGTTGGAAACATGCAGGACCGTCACTACACAAATTTTATGAGCAAAGAAGACGCACAAAAAATGAAGCAAACGTATCAATGGGTGTACCATACAGGAAAAGCCGTCAACTGCGTGGAATGGGAGATTATCCGCGAAGATGGCACCAGCAAGCCTGTGGAAGGGTCCATTGTGCTCATTCGAGAATCTGCAGATGGGATGCCTACAGGTTTTCGCGGTATTGTACGGGACATCACGGAGCGTAAAGATGCTCAAAGAATGCTGGAAGAAAGCAGACATCGTTATAAGTCTTTATTTGACTATAATCCCGATTCGGTATGTTCCTTTGAATTGGACGGAAAATTCGTGACCATAAACCCCGCAACGGAAAAAATTATTGGTTTTACTGCCCATCAATTAACCGGCCGAACTTGTGGCCATCTTTTTCAAAAAGAGAGAGTCTTCCCTATCTTCAAATATTTTCTTAGGGCCAAAAGAGGAATCTCTTCCAGTTTTGAAATCTCTGTGCAGCATAAGAAAGGATACTATGTCCAACTGCAGGTACGACTCGTACCCATTATCATAGACAAAAGGGTTGTTGGTGTCTATGCAATAAGTAAGGACATTACCGAAAATAAACAAGCTGAAGATACGATCAATCATATGGCGTACCACGATGCGCTGACGGATTTACCCAACAGAAGACACTTTATTGATCATCTGACTTTGGCGCTTGATCAAGCGGCGCGGGGGCATCACAAGCTTGCTGTTTTGTTTCTGGATTTGGACCGATTCAAGTATATCAATGACTCATTGGGACATACATTTGGAGACAGTCTTCTGCAAACCATTGCGGAACGTTTAAAGACATGTGTGGAAGGGAAAGGAACAATTGCACGAATGGGCGGCGATGAGTTCACCATTCTTCTTCCTTTAGTTACGGATGAACAATTAATTGTGCATACAGCCGAAAGTATTATTAAAGTCATTAATAAGCAGATTATCATTGAGTGCCATGAGTGTACAATCACAACAAGCATTGGTATTAGTATTTATCCAAACGATGGAACGGATGCCCAAACATTGATGATGAACGCCGATGCCGCGATGTATCGCGCGAAAGAAAGCAACCACAATAAGTATCAGCTTTTCATGCCGACCATGAGCACCCAAGCATCCGAACGGCTCGAATTGGAGCAAGAGCTTCGTAAAGCAGTGGAACGAAATGAATTTGTCTTGTTTTACCAGCCCCAGCTGGATTTTGAATCAGGAGCCATTACTGGGGTAGAGGCACTCGTTCGCTGGCAGCATCCAAAACGGGGAATGATATCCCCGGCCGAATTCATTCCTTTGGCTGAAGAAACAGGATTGATCATCCCGATTGGTGAATGGGTGCTGCGTACGGCTTGCCGACAGAACAAAGAATGGCAGGGCGCAGGCTTTTCTCCAATCCGGGTTGCTGTTAATTTGTCAGTGTATCAATTCAAACAGGATAATATCATAAACAAAGTTGCCGAAATTTTAAACGAGACTGGTTTAAATCCTATTTATTTAGAGCTGGAGATTACAGAGAGCATCGCCATGCAAAACCCGGAGCGAATCATTATTACGTTGGAAGAGTTGAAGAAGCTCGGCATCCAAATCTCCATTGATGATTTCGGTACCGGCTATTCTTCGCTTAGTTATCTACGGGATTTTCCGATAAATCGGTTGAAAATCGACCGTTCCTTCGTCATGGATATAACCCATGGCTCAGGTGATGCTGTGATAGCTTCCTCGATCATCGCAATGGCCAAGAGTCTGAGCCTTGAAGTCATTGCGGAGGGTGTAGAGAATGAGCTGCAGTTCGAGTTCTTAAAAGATAAAGGCTGTAATGAAATGCAGGGTTACTTCTTCAGCAAGCCGCTCCCGGCTGAATCTATCCAGGCCCGATTTTCTCTAGTATAACAATTTGTCTGTATGGCAATTCAAACAGTCCGTCTCCTCTTGCATGAGGGCGGACTGTTTATTTTTCTAGCTTTATCACAAGCAAATCTACCTCCGCCTGCGGCTCAGGAAAGCTGTTCTTGCGTAATTCTTTACTCCACAAAAATCGGCACAATCTCTCTCTCATCCACACGTATTAAACCGACATCCGTAATCTTCAACCCGGGGCTCACCGGTAAAGAATGCGTACTAAATGACACAGTATCCGCCCTGTTGTTTAAAACCGCGGAACAGGTTTAGAATCTTGCTGATTCTTCCTATATTCATTGGGCGTGCAGCCGATTTCTTGCTTAAAAATTTTGGAAAAATGGGAGTAGTTTGCATGCCCTATTTTGAAGGAAATTGTATTTACTGACAAATTAGTGGTCTCTAGCAATTGTTTTGCAACCTTGATTCGGACTTGAAGGATATAGGTCCCTAATGAAATTCCTGTTTCTTTTTTAAACAACCGGGCTAAATAATCAGGATTGAGATAGACGATTTCCGCCAGACTGATTCTTGTCAGATCATTTCCCAAATGAGTGTGGATGTATTGCTTTATTTCTTCGACAACGGACTTTGGTTGTGTTACGAAATCTCGGTACTCCATTGCGGTAATCACTAAATATTTGAGATATTTCTCCATATCCTCAATGGAATTCAGAGACTGTACAAATAATTGGTCATTCGTTCTTCCAAAATACAGTTTGTGAGCTTGTATCTCTTTACCTTTGAGAAAGGAGTAAACAATCTGCACCATATCCAAACGGAATAAGCTCAAAACGGACACGTTTAAAACTTGGTTTTTTACAAGGTTTTGCAAATATTGGGTCGTTTTTTCAAGAAAAGTGATGGGATTGTCTTTGTTTAACAGCTCATCCAAAAGTGCCAAATCGGGCGGCGTATAAGCCGCTTCATTTTGACGATAATGTTCCAGGAAAATAGTTTGATTGCGAGACTTGATAATCTCTTCGTTCATATGGATCAAATGTTTGATTACCGGGTGTGTTTCTTCCAGCCTGGAGGAGATGGCAATATTACAGCACGCGTCGCATTTGAGAAATTTGTTCGCCTTTGGAATAAAAGACGAACAGATTCCTTCGATGATATGGGAATCGGGGGAATGCTTCCATTTCAATATAGCAACCCAGTTGAATTCCTTATATTCCAGGATAGCTTCAATAGAAAAAGAAGGATCCTGAAATAATTCAAACAGCACATTTAGCAGCGCGAAATCAAAAAGGTCTTTATCCTCCTTGCCCAAGCTTCGGTCATATGGAAAAATATTGATTAGAACGGGTAGAAATATATCATTTGTTTGATAGGAAAGGTTTTGCTCATTAACTGCATGCACGATAGCGGCTGGTTTGGACAGTGAAGTTTTTTCCATGATCAGCTTGCGCCAGAAATGCTCCGTTATTTTCTTCTCATTTTTCTTCCAAAAGTAGCCTTCCCGTATCGCTTTCTCTTTAGTTTGATGTTCATTTGCTCTAGCGACAGCTTTTTGGATGATAAGCGACAATTTATCAAACTCGATCGGTTTTAGAAAATATTCAAAACTCTGCAATTCAATTGCTTTTTGTGCATAGTTGAAATCGGCGTAATTGGTCAGGAATATAGCCTGAACACTGTAATGCTCCTCACGAATCCAGGCCAGGAGTTCCAGCCCGCTCCCCTGTGGCATTTCAATATCGGAAATCAAAATTTGAACAGAATGCTGTTGGAGAATGTCCTGTGCATGAGCAACACTATTAGCCGTATAGACAATGTCAATAGAAAGCGATTTCCAATCAATTTTCTTTTGCAACGCGGTTACGACAAAATAGTCGTCATCAACAAGCAATGCATTCATCATGATTCTCCTCTCATATTTTTTCCTCCGCAAGGTATGGAAGGTGCAAGGTGACACAAGCACCGCCGTTTTCAATATTGGAAAAACGAATCCTTGCTTTTTTATCATAAAGAAATTCAAGTCTTTGAAGGGTATTCATTATTCCAATATGAGTTTCCTTGGTTTGATCCAAGGATTGCCCGTTTGTTAATTTTTCCAATACATCCGATGAAAAACCGGGGCCGCTATCAGATATCTGGATAACGACTGTTTCTTGTTCCTCTTCTAAACAGCTGCTTACAGTAAGCATGAGCTGTACCTTATTTACTCTCGGAACGGCGTATTTGACCGAATTTTCAATAAAAGTTTGAAGTATAAGCGGCGGAATTCTCACATCGTACGTGTCCTCTGCCTGTTCGATGCGATAAGAAAATGCATTTCGATAACGGTTCTTTTGAATTTCCAGATAAATTCTGACATGCTCTATTTCGTCTTGCAATCTGACAAAATCCTGGCCGTTCTGGAAAATATACCGAAAATACTTTGAAGTGGATATGGTCATCTTTTCAATTTCTTCGTTCATCTGCATCTGTGCCATACTGTAAATTGTAGTCAGGCAGTTCAGGAAAAAGTGGGGTTTGATTTGCAATTTCATAAAGTCAAGCTGGATTCTTTGCTTTGCCAACTCCCGTTCATAAATATCAATCTTGTATTTTTTTATTTGCTCGACAAGATCTATAAACTTTATGTTCGCTTGTTCGAGTTCGGAAATTTTGCTGCTTTTTAATTCCATAGGCTCATTTTCCTCAATAATAAGCGTCAGGTTTTTCGAAAAGTTCAGGATCGGTTTTAGCACCCTTTTCTTAATATATAGGATAATGACACCCAGCATAAAGGTGATGAAGAGGAACAGAAGCATAATCAGCAATTGGGCAATCATGATTTTTTCAAACGATCCGAACTTGATTACCATGTTTACCGAGAACGATGCTTTTGAAAATGGTCTGCTGACGGTGGTTCTGGACTGTAAGTGGTTCAGCACGGACGTCTTTGCCGCATCTTTTTGCAGAGCTTCTCCGTTGTTCGATATAGGACTGGTGAAAATATTTCCGTTATGATCTACCAGGGAGGCGTACCCGTTTTCCCCCAGATTGAGCTGATGCAACGGTCGTACCAGGTCATCTGCGGAGATCAGACCGATCAAATACCGATCATTGTAAGGAACGATATTAATGATGTAATATTTATCATTTACGAGGGCAAGCGTCCAGTTGGAGAATTGTTCGTATACCTTTTTATTCTCTACATTGGTATCCATCTGTTTTTTTAACTCCTGATAATCGGGATACGATAGAGTCATTGGCGCGATGTTCGTCATAAAATTCGGTTTTTTCAGATAGATGAAAAAATTATACGCTTGGCCATAATTTCTTTGAAGTTCGGAAAAATGTTTATACAGCGCATCATTTGACTTTAAAAACCCGACTATATCGGTTTCGTATGACGTCTCCATACTACTCAAGCTTTCATCGTTGACGAGCGTCCATCCCATATATTCGTTCATATAGGCGAAATCATGGTCAATCCGGTTGATATAAAGATCTGCCGTCTCCTGCAAATACCATGTTGATTGCTGCTTGACAATCGAAATTGCGGCAAAACTGATGACACAATCCAGAACCAGTGCAGTGACCATAATAAAGAGCATCATATTTATGTAGTAGCGAATGGGATACGGTTTGTTCTTTGTTCTTTTTATCAAATGCTTCATGCAGAGTTCCTTTCTTTCCGCTTCAATTAATGAATGCGCTTTCTAGTCCCTATAAAGCTATTATAAAGCTATTGGCGAAAAAAAAGACACACTGATACTTTTGTTTTTTCCCCCAAGTCCGGAAAGCACATAATAAAGTCCGAATATTGTCATGATTGATGTATGGTATTATTGCCGTTGTTCCGCTTAAACCAAAATAGGAATCAAAAATGTCCGAATCACGATTTTTAAATGTCCAAATAACATTACAAATAGGAATTATAATAAAGTAGTTGAAACGAGAAAGGGGAATCTCTTTGAAAACAAGCCAACTAAGCATCGATATTCAGCGTACAAGCGGCTGGATAAGAAGGAATTGGGGCCTGTATGTGCTCCTGCTGCCCGCAGTGGTGTTGCTTCTTTGTTTTTCCTACAAGCCAATGTATGGCGTCTTGATTGCCTTTAAAGATTACACCCCAGCTTTAGGAGTCACAGGAAGTCCCTGGGCAGGATTCAAGTACTTTGAAAAGTACTTCCATTCCTTTCAATTTTCAAGAACAATTATTAATACGCTGGTCATCAGCATTTACAGCCTCGCTACGTTTCCGATTCCGATCATGCTTGCGCTGATGATCAATCAATTGCGAATAAACCGGTTCAAACGGTTCTTCCAAACAGTGACGTATATGCCTCATTTTATTTCCACCGTTGTTATGGTAGGTTTGATACTGATTCTGCTTTCTCCCAGCAAGGGTTTGATCGGGAATATTTATCACCTGTTTGGAGCTGAGGCTCCTGATCTGCTCGGTTCAGCTGGATTATTCAGCGGTTTGTTTGTATGGTCCAATGTGTGGCAGCAAGCTGGATGGGACAGTATCATTTATATCGCGGCGCTCTCGGCGGTTGATCCGAGCTTGTACGAAGCGGCTACTGTGGACGGAGCAAGCCGATGGCAGAAGGTCCGGTATATCGATATTCCAATGCTAATGCCTACGGTAATAACTCTGCTTATCTTGCATTTGGGCACACTCTTGGGTGTTGGCTTTGAAAAAATCTACCTCATGCAGAACGACCTGAATATCTCCGCAAGCGAGGTCATTTCTACCTATGTGTATAAGATAGGGCTTTTGAGCAGCCAATACAGCTATTCCTCGGCAATCAACTTATTTAACACCATCATTAATTTCATTTTGCTGATCGTTGTGAATAGAGCCGTAAAAAAATTTAGCGATAGCAGCCTGTGGTAATAGAGAGGAAGGATACTATGGAGATAGTGGAGGCAATGACAAAATCGACTACGCGGAAGGTTAAGAAACCATCTTCCGACGCTTTGATGGAATTGCTGCTATATATTGGTGCGGTTATTTTACTGGTCATCCTAATCTATCCGCTTTACTTTATGGTAATCGCGTCCTTCAGCGATCCGGCTGCGGTCGCAAACGGGCAGATATGGCTTTTCCCAAAAGGGTTTACCCTGGATGGCTATAAAGAATTGCTGAAGCACAAAAATATATGGATCGGTTACAGAAATACGATTGGATATACGGTTGTTGGTACAGCAATCGGTTTAGCCGTCAATCTATCAGCGGCATACGCGTTGTCGCGAAAAGACCTGGTCGGCCGTAAATTTATCTCGTTATTTTTTATCTTTACGATGTTTTTTAACGGTGGTCTGATTCCTACGTTTCTGACGATCAAGGACTTTCATCTATACAACACATTTCTCGTGATGGTGCTGCCTTTCTCCGTTGCTGTGTTCAACATCCTCGTAGCACGGACCTTCTTCCAGAACAGTATCCCCGATGAATTGTGGGATGCAGCGCAGCTCGATGGATGCGGCAACCTGCGATATTATGTACAAATCGTTCTTCCGCTTTCAAAAGCGTTGATTTCGGTGCTGGGCTTGTGGACCGCCGTCGGCTATTGGAATTCCTATTTCAATGCCTTGATTTATTTAAAAAATGAGGATCTGTACCCCCTGCAGTTAATTCTGCGGAATATCCTGATTACCAATTCAGCGCAGTTTAATATCGAAGCCAATAGTGAAGCGGCAGCCATCGCTGCGCGTCTCTCTAACCTTTTGCGCTATTCCGTTATCATTATTTCTACCTTGCCCATCATGTGTGTCTATCCGTTTGTGCAAAAGTATTTTAATCAGGGGGTGATGATTGGCGCGGTGAAGTCATAGGCAATTCGCAGTTACAAGCAGTATAAAATCGTATTGGGAGGGTTCTCGAAAGGTGATAAAATCGAAAATAATGTCAAGAAAACTGCCTATCGTTCTGGTCCTGGCATCTTCGCTGTTGTACACAGGTTGCAGTACCAGCACTAGCAACAACAATACTACAGGTTCACCTGCTGCTAACAAGAACAGCAATTTTAACCAAGAGGGCATGCCGATTGCAAAAGAACCGATTACGCTGAATGTGCTGACCGTTCGCTATAACAACATGGGAGATACCTTTACCAAAAACAAATGGCTGCAGGATTTAGAAAAACAGACCAATGTTAAAATCAATTGGGAAGTACAATCTACCAATGATTGGGCTACTAAAAAAACCATAATCATGGCCGATGGTAAGCTTCCGGATATCATATTCGGTGACATTGTGTTTACAGATTCCGATATCGTCAACAATTTAAGCTCTTTCCGTCCGCTGGATGATTATATCGACAAATATATGCCCAATCTTAAAGCGGCCATGAAAGAATCGCCGGAGATGAAGAAAATTAGTACTTTTCCGGACGGGAAGATCTATTCCTTGCCCGCAAGACTTCCTTCACGACCGATATCCGCTAATCTGCCTATCATCAACAAAGTCTGGCTCGACCGCCTGGGGCTGAAACCTCCCACTAACATTGATGAACTCTATACGGTACTGAAAGCCTTTAAAGAAAAGGATCCGAATGGGAACGGAAAACAGGATGAAATTCCTGTCACCGGATCGAAAAATACAAACTGGGTAGATCTTCTGAGTCCATTTGGCTTTACTGACTTATATGGCAATAATTTTAATAACACAAATATCAGCAATATGATCCTCAAAGACGGTAAACCGGTATTCTTTCCAGCGACAAAAGAATATAAAGAAGGACTTAAGTGGGCGAATAAATTGTTTTCGGAAGGTTTGATCGACAAAGAAATTTTCGTACAGGATAGTACGATGAGAACGGCGAAGCGCGATAATCCGGACATTGCGATTATAGGGTTCGACTATGGGTGGACACCGGATGCCCCTTTCAAAAAATGGAAAGACGAATATGTGGCCATTCCGCCAATTGCCGGTCCGGATGGAAAGCGTTACCAAATTGGTGACCCGAATGGTTTAAGTTTTAGACGCAACGAATTGTTGATCTCTGCCTCAAGTAAATATCCGGAGATCGCTGCGCGTTGGGCGGACCAGTTCTATACCAATGAAGCAAGCATCCAGAATTTCTGGGGTGCGATCGGTACGGTCATTGAAAAGAAAGACAACAACACTTACACGCTGATGGACCCTCCGAAGGGCACCAGCGCGGACGCATGGTATTGGGAGCAATCCGTCCGGGATTTCGGTCCCAAATATGTGAGTCCGGCATTTGAGAAGAACATCCTGCTGAGTCCTAACTCCGGAGATGGTCTGAAGTTGGTCATTGACAAGCTTGGCAAGGATTATGTAACTGCGCCATTCCCGCATGTTATGCATAACAAGGAAGAGTTCCAAGAGTTGCCCACCCTTTTAACGGATATCAACAGTTATATAAGCCAAACTCGCGCCAAATGGGTATCACAAGGCGGTATCGACGCAGAGTGGGACGGTTATGTTAAAAAGCTCAACGATATGGGACTTGAAAAGTTGGTTAAGATCCACACTGATGCATATAATCGTTACAAGACTGTAAAATAGGCTTTCATCTGTATATTCAGATGCCCCGCAGTTGATGATGCGGGGCATCTGCCGTTAAAAATGTATCAGAGAACCGAGTCCGGAATTTCTGGCTTTTTCGTATACGTACACAGCTGCTTCAAGATCTTGAACAGATAACCCTGTCGAATCAAACAAAGTAATTTCATGATTATTTTCACGACCCATTTTTTTACCGTTTACGATTTCTCCAATTTCTGCATAAAGTTCATTACGGGAAATCCCATGTTGAAATTCACCCATGATCGAACACTGCTCCCATAAATCACATACCATTTTATCCGGCTTCTTATCTATTTCAATTTCTCTTTTTCCTTTTGTATCGCTTCCTATTGCATTAATATGCGTTCCACTTTTTACCCAAGATGTTTTAATTATCGGTGAAAACGACGGTGTGGAGGTCACAATAATGTCTGCTTGTTCAGTTACTTCTTGAGGGTGAGTGTATATGCAAACATCTATCGCCAAACCTCTTTCAATAATTTCCTTTGATAATCTTTCAGCTCCATCTTCTGTCCTGCTGTAAATAGCAATTTTTTCGATGGGGAATTGGGTGAACAAACCTTCAAGCTGTGTTCTTGATTGTGTGCCGGTTCCAATGATACCAACAACTTTACTGTCTGGTTTCGCCAAATATTTGGCAGCAACTGCCCCAGCGGCTCCCGTTCGTATTCCCGTTAAATAATTGGCGCCTACCGCACATACCGGCTCACCGCTTTCCGCATTAAACAACAACATGGTGGATTGGTGATTCAATTTACCTTTAGCTGCATTGCCGGGCCAGAAACCGCCGGCCTTTAATCCAATGTATTTTTGTTGCTTCAAATAAGATGACTTAATACCGAATATCCCTTTATGGGCTGGAATTTCTTCTCGAATAGCAGGAAAAATTATACTTTTGGAATCGTTAAGCTCCGAATAAGCTTTCTCTACCAATTGAATGGCTTCTTTCATTGTCAGTAAGCTTTTGACATCATTTTCACCAATAATCATCATCTCGGACATAATTGTTCCTCTTTCTGAGATTAGTCTGCTTTTAATCCCGCTCCGCAAAGAGGAATCACAATTTTTTCCTCACCCACTGGCCCAAAATGCTTGGCATATTCCAAATAGCCGGCATAATTGGCAGCCGTCGTCGGCTCAACGTAAAAACCATACCGGGCCAAAGCCTCTCTAGCCTCGCCGATCATAGTCTCAGGCACCGTTACAACAACACCGCCGGTTTCGCGGATTGCGGCGAGAATCTGCCTGCTTCTCGGCGGATCGGCAATGGCTATCCCCTCAGCAGCCGTTCCAGAGTTCACAACCGGAACAGCCGTTTCGAGCTGGGCTTGGAAGGCCGCAGCAATCGGCGCGCATCTTTCAGCTTGTATGGCTACAAGCTTAGGCAGTTTACGGATCAAACCCAATCTGAGCAAATCCTTAAACCCATAATAAGCCCCTAGCAGCAAAGTTCCGTTTCCGACCGGCACAATCAGTACGTCCGGCTCCCCCAACTGCTCCCATATTTCGTAAGCATACGTTTTTGTTCCCTGATAAAAAAACGGGTTATATACATGGCTGGCATAAAAAGCTTCGTTTTGCTGCACAGCATCTATGGCCGCTTGTGCCGTATTTTCCCGGCTTCCCGGTATCACATGGACGTTCGCTCCGTGCATGCGAATCTGCTTGATTTTTTTGCTTGACGTATTTTCCGGTACATAAATATCGCAATCGATGCCCGCCCTGTTCGCATAAGCCGCGATAGACGTTCCCGCATTTCCGCTGCTGTCCGCAATCATCCGTCTCACGCCGAGCTCAACCGCTTTGGCGACGAGCACCGCAGCCCCCCGGTCTTTAAAAGATAGGGTAGGCATCATGTAATCCATTTTCAGTAAAATATTGGATTGCTGAGAGGATAAAGGCACAATCGGCGTACCGCCTTCGCCCATTGTAACGCCGCTCCACCCTTCATATTGCTTCGAAAAGGGCAGTGCCTCTCTATACCGCCATATATAATTTGGCCTCTGCCTGATCAATTCCAGGTCCAGACTAATCTCAGTCTGCTCAAGATCTAACAGCCCGCCGCATTCGCATCGCCATAGCGAAGTATTGGGGACAAACAATTTTTGGCATTGCGTACAAATATATCTCATGAGACGCCTCCTATTGAATCAGATCTCCGACAAAGGAGGACAACCCTCCATCAACACCGAATGCTTGCCCCGTTACAAAAGAGGCGGAATCACTGGCCAAGAAAACGGCGGCATTAGCCACTTCCTCGGGAGATCCCAATCGATTGAGCGGATAGTGTCTAAGCAGCTGTAATTCCGCTGCTGCCGGATCTTTCATTTTACCAAAAAATTGTTCCTCCAAAAGAGGCGTCCGGATGGAACCGGGGCATAAGCTGTTTACCCGAATCCCGTATTTGCCGTACTCGGCCGCAGCCGCCTTGCTGAGAAGGACAACTCCCCCTTTGGCCGCCGAATAAACGCCTAATCCCGGCCATGCGGCAAGACCTGCCACGGATGCCATATTGATAATACTGCCGTATCGCTGATTTCTCATAATCGGCAGCACATACTTCAAGCCTAAGAAAACACCTTTTAAATTCGTATCGATGGTGCGGCTCCACTCTTCCTCGGTCGTGTCTTCTATCGTTGTAAAATACTCAATTCCTGCATTGTTAAACAGGATATCGATTTTCCCGTATTGCTTGTGAGTGAAATCCATTAATCGTTTCACGTCGGACGCATCCGCCACGTTTATTTGTTGAAATACCGCCTGCCCATTTTGCCCGGATATCAGCTCAACGGTTTCCATTCCCATTTGTTCATTAAGATCGGCAACGACAACTGTTGCCCCTTGTTTGGAAAAAAGTAGTGCGGAGGCCCGGCCTATCCCTGAGCCTGCGCCAGTAATAATCGAAATCTTTTCTTTTAAGACCATGCTGGCGGTCACCTCCCCAAACAAATTACATCATAACTTCTCCCCCATTAGGGGATATCACTTGCCCGCAATAAAAATTGCCTGTATCTCCTGCCAGAAAGGCGATGCTGACGGCCACATCCCGTATCGTTCCTAACCGCTGCAAAGGAATTTTGGCTGCCAGACTATCGCGGATTTGATCTGCAGTCGTGCCCAGAAGACGGGCTTCTTCCTCGATCATATCGGTCTCTATCGGGCCGGGAGCAACAGCATTGACCAGAATACGATCTGGAGCCAATTCTCGCGCCAACGCCTTTGTAAATCCAATAATCCCTGCTTTAACCGCTGAATAATGAACGGAACCGGCTTCCCCGCGCTGTCCCCAGTTAGATGCGATGTTGATGATTCTTCCCCCGCCGTTGCTTTTCATATAGGGGATAACTTCTTGTGAGAAAAGAAAGCTTCCAGTCAAGTGTACATGAAACATTCTATTCCATTCAGCCAACGTAATTTCGGGGAACGGTTTCAGCCCTATAATCCCTGCATTGTTGACCAGAACATCGATACGACCAAATTCTTCTGCCGTCTGCTCAACCACTTTCTTGACGTCGGCCTGCTGCGCAACATCACCGGCTGCAGCAATCGCTATGAGCCCTTGTGAACGTATGTGATCAGCCGTTTTTTGCGCAAGATGTTCGTCGATATCGTTTATCGCTACTTTTGCGCCCAATGACGCTAACATTTCAGCGATTCCCTTCCCGATTCCACGCCCGGATCCCGTTACAATGACCGCTTTTCCTTCTAAATTAAACAAGGTTGTCATCCTCTCGTTAATTAAGTTTACTTGAGGGCCAAACCGTATTTCCAATCATTTTTATCCATCTCAGCAATGAAATTGACCATGACATCGATGACAGCCTTTTCGAGCAGCTTTCCTTTTTTCACTGTTCCTACACTGGGATCCCCACTGGCACCGGTATCCGTCAATTCTTCAAAGCGCCATTTGATATCGACATGTTCCGGAAGTTTGGGGACAACTCCTTTGGCATGTTCCATCTGCATCAGCTCAGGAAACAGGGCAAGCCCCATCGAAGTTTCCCCTTCGCCTGCATGACCCAAACCGTCCCACACTTCAAAGGTTCCAGGTGGAATCATTTTTCCGGCGGCTACCCACCAGTCGTTTAAACTGGCGATGACTACGTCCGGATGCTGAACTTTTACCGCACGCGCAGCCAATTCGATCGGAGCGATATTTCCATCGTGCCCGTTGATGATGATGATTTTTTTGATGCCATTGCGGATCACCTCTTGAAGAACTTCTTTAATGACATTGGTAATCGTTTCAGGCTGCAGGCTTACGACAAAAGGTAATTTATTATAATGAGCGCTGAATCCGTAATTAATAGGAGGAATAACCATTAATCCGTCGACCCGATCCGCAATCCTTTCCGCCAATCCGTTGGAAATTAAAGCATCTGTGCCAAACGGCATATGGTATCCGTGGTTTTCGAATGCACCCACACCGAAAATAACCTTATCAATTTTAGCCTGATTATACTGATTACCTGTCATTTTTGTTCCAATGTTCGCCATTTCATTCCATCTCCTCAGATTGATTTAGTTTACAGCGGGTTGACTGATCATGCGGCTATTGATAATATTTTTAACCTCTCCATTTACTATAACTACTACAGGAAACGAATTGCAATTGTGAGAGATTCCAATACGTTCCAAGGCATCAACTACAATCAAGCCGCCCGTTTCACCGGTTAAACGCGTCATTCGTTTAATCGCCTCTTCGGCAACATCCTGGGGATGTTTGCCCAATCGGATCTGATCGTCAACAAATTTTGCCGTTAAGGTCTGAATAAAGGCTTCACCTTTACCTGTACAAACAACTGCAGATTGATCGGATGAATAAATCCCGCCTCCGATGATAGGAGTATCTCCCACCCTTCCAGGCCGTTTCATGAATGAACCCCCGGTAGAAGAGCCCGCAGCCAGCTTTCCATCATCGTCGCAGATAATACAGCCAACTGTATCGGTCTCTTTCTTTATTCCGGTATATAAACTGAAATCCAGCTTCTTCCCTTCATCCAACATGCTGCGTGCCAGTTTCCAGGATTCAAGCTGCTCGCTGCTGATGCAATTATCTAATGGAATCCCTTTCTCCCGAGCAAATAAGGCTGCCCCCGAACCGGCTAATAGAACAGGATCGGATTCTTCCAGCAAACGATAAGCGACGCTAATGGCATACCTTGTTTGTGGCATCGCAGCAACTGCTGAAAACTTCCCGGTTTCTCCGTCCATAATGGATCCGTCTACTTCCACAAATCCGTCTCTATTCAATACGGAACCCAGTCCGGCATTAAAAAGCGGATTGTCTTCAAGCTCATTAACAGCCGCTTCAATTGCCTTCAAACGGCCTTCGGTCAGTTTAGCATAACCTTTAAGAGCACCTTTCTTTAAGCCTTCGATAAACGGGGCTTCCTCGCTTGTTTCCACGCTTCCATGAACAATGATTGTCGACACGAGATCTCCTCCTTATCTACGTTATTTGGTGTACACATCCTTTGGCGTCAACATGTTAAGAAGAGGTTCGCCTTCGCGGTACAGCCGCACGTTTTCGCAAATGATGTCCAACGATCGGGCAACCATATCCGGCATCCCTGGCGTACCATGAGGTGTAATCAGCAAATTGGGCGTATCCCAAAGCCTGGAGTCGGAGGGCAATGGTTCTTGGTCAAAGGTGTCGAGTCCGGCGCCGCCGATCCTTTTCTCATATAAAGCAGCAATCAAGGCATTTTCGTCGACAACAGGACCGCGCGCCATATTGATCAAGAAAGCGCTGGGCTTCATCAAACCAAATTCTCTATCCCCGATCAAATGATGCGTATCGTCGGTCAATCGGACTGACAACACGACCACATCGCTTTCCCGCAGCAGATCGTCGATCGTATCTCCGCGCTCCGCACAATACAACGAGTCTACACCTGGAGGCAATTCGGTTACACTGTGGCGATATCCCAGTACACGCATCCCGAAAGCTTTAGCTCTAAGGGCAACCTCTTTGCCGGTATATCCTAAACCGATAATTCCCATCGTCTTGCCGTATAACCCGCGGCGGTTTTGATAACCCGGAAGCCCTCCCCATTGATGTGCTTTTTGCATATTTTGCAATCCTGTCGAGTCATAAATCAACGATAAAGTGAAGTAAAAAACATGCTCGGCAAGAACCGGCGCTGAGCGTCCGGCAGAACCGGTCACCATAAGGCCTAACTCGAATATCTCAGAACGCGCAGATGCGTTTAAGCCCGAGTGGTCGCAGTGGACCCATCGCAAATGCGGCGCATGGATGAAGCGCTCGTCCAGATCGGCAGCTAGTATCGCTACATCGGCTTCTTTCAACGCCTCGGCTATACCTGCTTCATCATTTTGATCGAGATGGATGAATGTAGACGGCTCAAGCGCTGTCCGCAATTTCTCCAAATGCCAGCCTGTATAGGGCACAGTAGCCAATACGGTTCCAATACTTCTTTTTTTCAAAGCTGTCTCACTCCCGTTTTTCTTATAGGTAATTAACTAAATCTCGTCTCGCATAACTAACCAATATGAATATAATAAGGAAGTGTCACAAAACTGACGATAGTTGTTATAGCCACAGTTAGAGTAACCAGCTCCTCATCCCCGCCGAATTTCATGACCAAGACGGAGGCATTAATTGCAGCCGGCATACTCGATTGCACGAATAAAATGGAGGCCAAAAGACCCTTAATACCTAATAATCCAATACAAAGCTTAGCGAGAATAGGTACCGCCACCAATCTTAAACCTACCGCAGCCCATACCTCCGGTCTTCTGATCCCCTTAAAGCTGACATTGCGAAGCTGGAGACCAAGAATCAAAATAACAACAGCCGCATATGCGTTTCCCATTAGATGTAACCCATTTGCTATTCCCTTGGGAATAGCAATATGGCCAACAAATAGCATGATTCCTATGATTACTGCGTAAAGCAGCGGGGTTTTTACAATTTGTCTAATCGCATGTTTTGCGCTTACTTTCGCTCTTGAAGCGATATAGAGCCCTAACGTGTTCACCAGGATGACTTGCATGATTACGTAATTGAGACCTTGTGAAAAACCGACATTCCCATAAGCAAGCAGAAGTATAGGCAGTCCGTAGTTATTGGCATTGCCGAAAATTGTGGTCAAGGAGATTGACGCTCTCGATTCTTCACGAAAACGAAAGATGCGAGAAGTTAGCAAGGCTGCTATCCCGCAAGCCGCGGAATGCAATAATGTAAACAAGACTACTGCCTTTAAGTCTGCTGCATTATGTTTGGATTCTGTGAGTGAAATAAGAACAAGACTAGGAGCTAAGATAAATAGACTCAACGTTGCAAGACTCTGAATATCGATCGGTTTCCATTTTTGAATCAAGATGCCGCATACACAAGTCATCAAGATCGGTAATACGACTTCAAACATAACATTCCAGTAATTACTCATTGCTTACGCCTTTCATTATCTTGATGTATCGTACCAGCACTGCTTCATTTAGATAATGCCATCTCAATACGCGTGAAAACATATTTATTATGAGAACTTAGTATATGTTCGGCTTTTTCCAAATTTCCCTCTTCCAAGTAATGAACGATTTGTTTATGTTCCTCAAGCGATTTATTAATATTTTGGGTATCCAAAAGTGAAAACGATTGTATCGAAAGCAATGGAGCCCCTAATCTGTCGTAGGCATTGATGATGACACTGCTTTCCGAAGCAATAATAATCTGATAATGAAATTCATAGTTTAGTTTGGCATATTCACTGGTTTGATCTTGTTTTCGTTCCATTTCCGCAATTAGCAGCTTCATTTTATCCAGATAAGCTCGCAGATCCTTGGATATGATTTTTTCCAAAGCCAATATTTCAAGCAGATTCCTGATATCAAGAAGGTCTCGAATTTCATCGAACGTGTATCCTTTTACTACGGTGCCTCTTCGGGGGAACTTTTGCACAAAACCGTCTGATAATAACAAAGAGAAAGCGTCCCGAATCGGTCCTCTACTCGTACCGTACTCCTCCGCGTATTCTGTTTCTGTCAATTTATCTCCGGCTTTCAACGTGCCTTGCATGATCTTATTTACAATTTCTTCTTTAATTAAATAAGGAAGACTATGGTTGTCAGCTAATTTCCTGATAATAATATAAATCAACCTCCATTCATTTCATCCATTTATTGTTAATATAAATGACATGCAACGAAATGGCTACCCCCCATATTCTTTATCATGGGAGCTTCCGTTTTACAGCGTTCCATAGCATGAGGGCATCTAGTATGAAATATGCACCCTGTAGGGGGATTTAGCGGCGACGGGATATCGCCTTTCAAAATAATTCGTTCTTTTTTATACTTCGGATTCGGGATAGGAACAGCCGAAAGCAGCGCCTGGGTATAAGGATGCAAAGGCTGCTTGAACAATTCGTCAGTCGCTGCCCTTTCTACCATATTCCCCAAATACATGACTCCGATATGATCGGCGATATGTCTGACGACACTCAAATCGTGAGCGATGAACAGATAAGAAAGATCAAATTTATCCTGCAACTCTTGCAATAAATTAATGACTTGTGATTGGATGGATACGTCCAAGGCGGAAACGGGCTCATCGCAGATGACAATTTTCGGATTCACCGCGAGCGCTCTTGCGATTCCGATCCGCTGCCGTTGCCCGCCGGAAAATTCATGCGGATATCTATAATACTGCTCCTCCCTGAGTCCCACTTTATGGAGCAAATCCAACGTTCTCTCCATACGTTCTCTTTTCGTCCCCATATTGTGAATCTGCATGGGTTCTTCAATGGCATGACCGATGCATTGTTTGGGATCCAAAGAGGAATGCGGATCCTGAAAAACCATCTGCAATTCTTTTCTCATCTGCTGAAGCTCTTGTCCCTTTAACTTAAACAAATCCTTATCCCTGTAAATCGCTTGTCCTTCGGTGGGTTCCGTCAATCGGATAATTGTTCTTCCCGTCGTACTTTTGCCGCAACCGGACTCGCCGACCAATCCCATGGTTTCTCTTTCCCGCAAAGTAAATTCCACGTTATTGACCGCTTTCACATATCCTTTTACTTGTCCGAGCGGCGTCGAAATGGGAAAGTACTTTTTTAAATTTTTGACTGTAAGAAGAGGAGTGTTGCCCTCTGTTGACGGTTGCAGCATAGTTAAACCTCCTCTTGTAAGATCGATTTATAGTGCCAGCATCTTACGCTGTGACCTTTTCCGTCGTCTTGAATTTCTGGAGGAGTTTGCTCACAAATCTCGGTGGCGTAGGAACACCTCGGCGCAAAACGGCATCCTTGCGGAATATTGTTCAAAGAAGGCACCATTCCCTGGATTACGGACAGCTTTTTGGAGCGGTCTCCATCCAACTGAGGAATCGATTGCAGCAATCCTTTGGTATAAGGATGCAGAGGTGTGGTAAATAAATCGTTTACTTCAGCCTCTTCAATCACTTGACCCAAATACATGACCACCACACGAGTGCAGACTTCAGCAACGACTCCCAGATCATGCGTAATTAAAATAACACCCATATTCAATTCTTTTTTCAGGTCTTGAATCAGATCAAGGATCTGGGCTTGTATCGTTACATCCAATGCGGTTGTCGGTTCATCGGCGATTAAGAGCTTCGGCCTGCAGGCGAGCGCCATGGCTATCATAACCCTCTGTCTCATGCCGCCGGACAGCTCATGGGGATATTCGTTCACTCTTTTTTCAGGCGAAGGGATCCCTGTCAGCCGCAGCATTTCTACCGCTTGGAGATGAGCTTCCTTCTTGCCGAGATTCTGATGAGTGATGATGGATTCAGCAATCTGCTCTCCGATTGTGTATACCGGATTAAGCGAAGACATCGGATCTTGAAAAATCATCGAAATCTCATTACCCCGGATATTTCTCATTTCCTCGTTCGATAAGGAAAACAAATTGTGTCCCTTGTACAGGATTTCCCCTTCGTATTTCGTTGTCTTGTCGTTCAACAACTGTAGAATGGATTCGGAGGTTACGCTTTTTCCGCAACCCGACTCTCCTACGACTCCCAAAGTCTCCCCGGCATAAACTTTGAATGAAACGCCATTGACCGCGGTGACGGGTCCCATTTCCGTCGAGAACGTCGTTTTCAGGTCTTTGACCTCTAATAAGCATTCTTTTGGCATATTATTCCCCTTCCGATGGCGTGTCCCGGTTATTTTTTGGCTTTGTTGGTATGCGGATCCAGCAAGTCCCGAAGACCGTCGCCGAAGAGGTTTAATCCTAATACGGCGAAAATAATAAATATACTCGGAAAAACGGTCATCCACCAGGCCGAGTAGATGACAATTTTCCCATCTAATAATATGTTTCCTAAGCTTGGCGCCGGCGCAGGAATTCCCGCCCCGAGAAAACTGAGGGCCGCTTCAATGAATATGGAGACACCGAAAACATAGGTAACTTGCACAATTAGAGGTGACATCGTATTGGGAGCAACATGCTTCCATATAATCCGCAATGATCCTGCGCCTTGTGATTTTAATGCTTCGATATACGTTTGTTCTTTAACAACCATCGCCGCAGAACGAACGGTACGAGCAACTGTTGGCGTATTGACGATAGATAACGACAAAATTACATTCCACAGGCTTGGCCTAAGAGCTGCCATCAGAGCTATGGCTAACAGGATGGCAGGGAACGCCATCAATCCGTCACAGATTCTCATGAGAATATGATCCAAAATCCTGTAGTAAGCGGAATATAGACCTATTACGGTTCCTGTGATCATCGTGATCAGCGCAACCGATAAACCGACTATCATGGATACTCTCGTTCCATAAATAATTCGGCTGAATAAATCTCTTCCAAAATTATCGGTTCCAAAATAATGTGCCGGACTTGGAGGCTTCAGACGATTGACCACTTCCATTTGATCCGGCGCATATTTGGCAATAAAGACCGCAAATACGGATATCAGGACAAGCAGCAAAATAATAACACTGCCGATAACGACTGATCTATTTGACAGATACCGGCGGAAGAGCAAGGATCTCCGCTCTTTTTGAAATTGATTTTTCGCTTGCAAAGAATGCAATCTTCCTTCAATTGAACTGTTTTTCATCATCTTAGCCCCTTTTTGACGAGACCCGCACCCTGGGATCTACAACGCCGTATAGTAAATCCACGATCAAGTTAATCAGCACATAAGCTAGAGCAATTAATAGCACAGTGCCTTGCAAAACTTGATAGTCGCGTTGAGTTATCGAGGTAATGATAAGCTGACCCAATCCGGGGATGTTGAATATAGTCTCAGTAATGATCGATCCGGCGACAAGCATCCCAAAAGTTTGGCCAAGTACGGTTAGAATCGGAATAAATGCATTTCTCAGGGCGTGTTTATAAGTAATGAGGATCTCTTTGACACCTTTTGCACGGGCCGTTTTGATATAATTCAAGTTTAAAATATCCAGCATCGACGCTCTGGTCATCCTTGCAATAATCGCTGACTGGATTAAGCCCAATGATACGGCTGGTAAAATTAAATATTTCAAGTGATTCACTAATCCAGCGTTTAACGGTTTATATCCTGCAACAGGAAACCAATGCAATTTTACGGCAAAGAGCATAGCGAATAACAAGGCTAACAGGAAACTGGGGATGGCGATTCCGAGCAAGGAAAAAACCATGATCGATTGGTCAACGATGGTCCCTCTCTTCTTGGCCGCTATAATCCCCATGGGGATTGCGATCAAGATGGAAATTCCTTGTGCCAGTATAGATAAAGACAGGGTTGGACCCAAGTGATCCATAAAGATCTTCAGCACGGGTTGTTTGATAAATACAGACGTCCCAAGATCCCCTCTGAAGAGACCTATGAACCAGACAAAAAACTGTTCATATAAGGGAAGATTCAATCCGAGCTTCTCGCGCAGCTTTTCTATATCTCCAGGATTTGCATCAGAGCCAAGAATGACAGCCGCCGGATCGCCGGGCGTTAAATGTATAATAAAAAACACGACAAAGGCAACAGTTAATAATACAGGGATTAAAGATAAAATTCGCTGTAAAATGTAAGCCTTCATGAATTAATCCCCTCTCTATAAATGGCCAGCCTGCATGCTGCTTAAGCAGCATGCAGGCTGAAATAATACGGATGGACTTCGTTTAATTCTCGATGCTTGTATTCCAAAGAACCGGTCCGATAAACTCTTGGAAGCCTTTCACTTTCTTGGAGACCGCTTTGATTTGCTTATAGGTCCCGGTATTGATAACCGGTAAATCCTCCCAAACCAACTTTTGCAATTTCACAAACGATTCTGTCGCTTTCGCTTGAGTAGGTTGTGACTTAATTTCAGCCAAAAGCTTGTCAATTTCCGGATTGTTAGTCCAGCCGGCCCATTTTGATTTGGAATCCAGGAAAGGGAATTGGAACGGTGAAATAAAAGTTCCCTGGCCGGAGACAAACATATTATATTGATCCGGTTTGTTTCGACGATCCAGCTGGGTAGTAAAATCCATCACTTCCAGCTTGATATTCATGCCGATTTTACTCAGCTGCTGCTGCAAGTTAACAGCGGTATTATAATGCTCTATATAATCACGATTGGTTATAATCGTAATGGGTTCGCCGTTGTATCCCGCTTCCTTCAGCAATTGCTTAGCTTTTTCCAGATCTTGATGATCATAATTTTCTTTGCCCATATCCGTATACCAATTCGCTTGGGTAGGAGGGAAAAAGGAGTTTCCATAGTCATAGAATTCGCTGCTGGAAAAAGCGGCGGTCAGCAGCTCTTTTTCATTCAATGCCAGGTTTACCGCTTGACGAGCCTTTACATCCTTGAACAATCCTTGTTGTTTATTAAAAACAATGATGTGGATCCCCATCGGATAAACGATAGTACTAACGCCGGGCGCATTTTTCACTTGAGCTGCCGCATCATACGGCACAGCATTGGCCAAATCGTACTCTCCGCCTATGATTCCGTTCACGCGAGTCGAGCTGTCTGTGACGATATTGAAGTACAGATCGTCCACCAATGCTACTTTTTTCCCTGCAAGGCCGTCTGCCGGGGAAGATACAGCCGAATAACCCGCAAATTTCTTGAAATGAACATACTGATTTTGCTTCCATTCTACAAATTGAAATGGACCGGTTCCGATATATTCCTTAACTCCGGTAGCATCGGCGGCAGCGATTGTTTCTTTGGGCATAATTGCCGCGAACTGATCCGTTGAGGCCAAATCGATCAAGTTCAAAAATGAAGGTTTTTCGGGATGCAGGACAACTGTATACTCGTCTGTTGCTTCCCAAGTGGAGCTGCCGAAGTTCGCCTTTGCAACAGGGCCTTGCTGCCATCTAAGCATGGACGCAACAACATCTTCCGCTTTCATTTCCTTGCCATTATGGAATTTAACCCCTTTTCTTAATTTGAACGTGATTGTTTTACCGTCTGAACTTGCTTCAAAGGACTCTGCCAACATAGGAACAACTTTATATTTGGAGTCTAATGTCACAAGCGTTTCGAACATGTTTCTTGAAATGTCTCTCGTGGCTATAGCTGTTGTTATTTGCGGATCGAGTGTTGTCGGCTGTACATTATAAGCGAATTTTAACGTACCGCCTGATTTAGGTGTCGTAGTCGTAGTCGCGGTAGTATCGGCACTTTTCGAAGTACATCCGATTAAAGCTAAAACTAGTGAAGTTATTAGTAGAGTTGTCCAAAATTTGTTTTTCATGTTGGTTTCATTTCCCCTCTTTATTTTGTCGGAACCATGTTTTAAATAAAATTCAATTCCTTCTTGCCGTTATCCAAAACAATTCCTTTAACAATCTTCAGCGTGCCAACAACATCATTAAGATTAACTAGCTCAACCGGTGAATGTGAATACCTTCGAGGAGTAGTTAAAACTCCGAGTGGAATCCCTTTGCCGCTGGCAACCAACTTCGACGCATCAGTCATATAAGAATCCCCGATAAATGTCAAAAGCTGCAAAGGAACATCGGCTTTTTTCGCCTGCTCTTCGATCATTTCCCTCACCCGCGGATGGATGAACGTAAAGCCAAATCCGGGAACACCATCCGCAATCGGACATGCGGGACCTTTACCTAAATAAACCGGGAGCACTTTCTCAGTATCAATTTCCGGCGTATCGCCAGCGGGAATTGTATCCAGTACAATGGCATAATCCGGTACAATGGAATTACCCACTATGAGTGCGCCATGCTGCTCCACTTCCTCTCGAACGGTGACCACCCCATACAAGGTCCCTGCAAAATCCATTTCTTGAAGCTGATGAAATAATGCGATCAACACTGCACAATGAATTCGATTATCGACCGATTTCGTAGATATCAGATCCGGATTATGCATTTCCATAAAATCGCTTTGAAACACGATAGGATCACCAATCTTGATCCCCATATCTTCAACTTCCAATCTGGATGAGGCGCCTACGTCGATATAATATTCACGTATCGACTGCACCTGTCTCTTTTCGTCCGGCGTTTGCAAATGTCCGGGCTTTATTCCAATGATCCCAGGAATTTTATTGCTATTTATCCACACCTTTCTGCCTGGAAGCAATAGATCCGCTACATATCCAATCTTGTCAAAAGTGATAAATCCATTGGAAAAAATGTTCTTGACACAAAAACCGATTTCATCGGAGTGTGTGGAAATCATCAGCTTTGGCCCTGGCGCCGTACCATGTTTCACAGCAATCACATTGCCGAAATGATCAATTCTGACCTCATCCGCAATGGGAGTTAAACATTCTTTCAAGTATCTGACCACATCTTGTTCTGTGCCAGAAACTCCAACTAACCCGGACAAATCCTGAAAATATTTTCTTATCATCTCTTTGACCAAAAAAAATCTCATCCTTTGCTAGTAGAATCAGGATATCAACAATTTATACAAAGACATTTAGCAGAAAAATAGCTGCTTTTTAAGCATTCAGATTACAAATGTATATTGTTAACAATCTACAATTAATTATGTTAATTAAAATAACATACAGACTGGTTCGCGTCAATGATATTTATGGAAACTATGCATCAATCATTCAGAATGACAATTTTGATGTAATGTTCCATAACATAAAACTTAGATTTACGTTCATGCAATTAATTTTCTGAGATAAATTTGTAAATTTAGCTGAAATGAAATATATAACATCTCTATAGTGTGTAAAATAAAAGGCAAAAACCCGCTCAATGAGCGGGTTTTTGATATAGAGGCGAGGGAGTATCGAAATGTCCATTCAACTTAATCATGGCCGTATTTATAGTTTTTAGTCAAACGTACCTCAATCAGCATAAGCTGTGTAAAAAAGGAGGCTTCAGCTTATGTACTGGTTAACTATTTTGGCACTCGCCCTTTCCTCAAGTATCGATAACTTCGGAGTCGGAATTTCTTATGGCATTCGCGGTATTCGTGTAGGTCTTCTCTCTAACCTCATTATTTCCTTGATTGCGTTTATTTTCAGCGAAACGGGAATCCTATTCGGGCAATATCTTACAAAAATTATGCCTGGAGTATTATCTACTTTGATCGGAGCCATCTTTCTCCTTGTTATAGGCTTTAGGATTATCTTACTTACTCTTCCAAAGAAAAGAGTACCAATTCCAGACGATTTCAACAAACCTAAATCACAATCACACTCTAATATAACTGAATATTTGACTACCCCTGAAAAGGCCGATATCGATAATTCAGGTCATATTGGATCTTTTGAAGCCATTGCACTTGGTATTGCTGTTTCAATGAATGCTCTTACAAATGGGTTAGGAGCTGGATTAATTGGACTTTCCCCATTTGCTATATCTACGTCCGCAGCCATATTTAGCTTCCTTGCCATTTGGTGGGGGGTTGCTTTAGGCCGAAAGGTTTCAACCGTACGTATCGGTTCCTTATCGATGGGTCAATTTAGTACAGTACTTAGCGGAGTTATTCTATTGTTGATTGCTATAAAATCATTGATGTAGGGAATTATTTTCAGGCAATATTAATGGCACGCGCGGCCAATACAGCTACAATAACGAGTGAAATGGAGCCTTGGGTCATCATAAGAAGTTTTGCCCGCCTTGACATCACCATAGTGTCCGTAGGGCTGAATGCTGTGCTTGTGTTATAGGCCAAGAATAAATAATCCAAATAACCTGGCTTCCAGTCCCCCCAAAGCTTTGCATCTGAAATTAACTGAGGGAAGAGAAAGTCCACGGGTTCCAATTTATTTACATGACGAGCTGCTGGCCCTCCTTGGTCAATTTCCCAATACCACATGCTGAAAACCAATACATTGGCCGCCCATAGTATGAACGCATTTCGAAACAGAATTGATGCTGAAACCATATGTGAAAACAGATTCAATACCAGGAATATTACGCTGCTCACTAATCCAAGTGTAACCAAGCCTGTAATGGAAAAAGCAATAATTCGCGTCCATTTATGATGGCGCCTAATGACCGCCAGACCCAAGGGGATGAGTAAAATAAACGCTATCAACGGAACCATCCAGCTCGGACCTATAGTGACATTCTCCGATAATATGCTGAACAGAATGCCAATTAATAAGATGGCAAGCAGATAAGACCAACGAGGAATTCTTTGAATAGACTGCTTGACCATCTCAAATTCGGACTCATTTGTTTTATGATCCGGATTTTTATCCATTGGCTCATTAACCCCTTTAACTATTTTACATATGAACCTTTTTTTAAGGTTATCTTAAGTAAATTTTTATACTAGCCTCATGTTGATTTCATCTTTCTTTCATAAACCGTGGTTAAATTACCTATGTAAAACGAAACAAAAATCTAAGGTAAAGGTGGAAAAGAACGATGAAGAAACCAATCGAAAAAAAAATTCTAACAGGTGCGATAGCGGCGGCATTTTTGATCGGAGGAGCCGGGCTGCTGCATAATACTCAGGCAAACGCAGCTGCAACTCCAACGGGAACTACTGTTGTTCAAAACACCAAAAGTTCTGCCAATGACCATGGAAAACGAGGTTATGAACAAAATCTCATTAAGGAAACGGCCACTATTTTAAATGTGGATCCAACCGCGATTACTGACCAGCTCAAACAAGGAAAAACCTTGGTTCAAATTGCACAAGCCAAAGGGAACACGGAGGATGTTCTCCTGCAAAAGCTTACAGATGCTGAAAATCAATCCATCGCCGCTGCATTAGCTTCGGGCAAGATCACCCAAGCTCAAGCGGATAAGATGAAGTCCGGGCTTTCGGCTCGATTAAAAAAAGAGGTTGAGAATGTAGAAAAAAATGACGGCCATGAAAAAGGACGTGTCGGAGCTTTCGGAGATCCAGCAGCTTTATCCCAGATTCTTGGTGTCACTCGACAACAACTGAAAGCAGATTTACAGTCAGGCAAATCTCTGGTTGAAATTGCTCAGGCTAAAGGTATCACTGAGGAGCAATTGATTAACAAGATCAAAGACGGCATGACTGCTAAACTTAAGCAATTTGTTGAGAAAAAGGATACACCAGAGGCTGGAGACACTCCAGACAGCGCAACGGCGCAATAAGTTTAACATAGAAATGTTTCAAAGAATAACTCCAAAACGGCTCTGTTCGTAACATTTGCGAAAGGGCCGTTTTTTTGCTTTCAAAACACTTCAAGAAAGAGCGGTTTTCGATTTACGCTTTAACCTGAGGACGAGGATTTGTCTGATCACAAAGTAACAAATGACAGCTAAAATCCCTCCAATAATAACAGCTCCCAGCAATAATTCAGCGTCTTTGTGCAAAACACCTCTAGCCCAAGCCCATTTATGCCCATGCGGATCGAAGTTTTGATGGAGCAAGCTCTTTCCGATCTTTAATTCTAATGGTGCTAACGGAATATATACAAGCTTAGTAAAGAAATAGCCGACTACTGCTGATGTCATACTAAATTTCAACCACTTGACTACAACAATCATCAGAACAAAAGCAATGCCTATTGTTGGTATGGTCAACATTTCTGAGATTACCCCTATTGCAAAGCTCATTGCTACTAAATGAGGTCCTGCAGGGTCATTGAGCAATTCGTGCCATTTACTCACAATCTTGGTCTTCAGCTTAGTCATAAAATTTTTCATATGCCACCACCACTCTCGTTGCGCTTTATCTCTTAAAACATAGCATACCCCTTAGAAAGTTACTTTACCAGTATAGATAACTAAAATGAAAATACGGTGAGAGAAAAATCTAGCACCTGCTTGAATCACATTAACAGGGGTTAAAAAATATAAAAGCCCCTGACCATTTCGACTGGTCAAGGCTTTTATATTCACATACGATCTGATTAACCTGCCATTCCTATTAGCCGATCCCCCATAACCTGCAGCATACTCCGCAGTACATCGATGTTCTGAAAGCACAGCGAGAAAACTTGATCTTTATTTAGCTGCAGCAGGACGGTCGGGGTAGTCGCAGTGCAATCCGCCGAGCGGGGACCGCTATCGATAATGGCCATTTCTCCAAAACAGTCTCCTGTACCCAGGTAGGCGATTGTATCACCATCCCGATGGATGCGGACGGTTCCTTCGATGATTCCGTACAGCATATCTCCATAGTCGCCCACCTGGCAGATAACTTCCCCCGTCTCGTATTCTACTTCATCCACCATCTGCGCCAAACGAACGATATCGTCTGCGGACAGGTGCTTGAACAGATCAATTTTCTGCAAAATCAACACCCTGCGAAGAAGTGAATCCGGATGGTCTTTCCCGATGAATAAAGAAGCCGCAGCTGCTTCCTTGGCAGTTAATTCTGCCGCAACGGACGCGGCACCGGGTAGGGCCGTCATGTCCACCGCTTCGTTCGTTTGTTCTTTCTGCTGAGCCAAGACCGATCTTAGCCTGCGGGATAACCGTTTCATCATCTCGATAGCGATAGTCGACCGGTCGAACATGACTTCATAGAAATCATCCGAATCCAGCCTCCAAAACAAGCTGTCCTCCTCTACCTTCGCGTCCGCCGACCGCACCCTGCGAATCAGAACCCCGGACTGTCCGAAGGATTCCCCAGCCTTCCTCTCGCCCAACTTCTCTTCATCCCTATAAATTCCGACCGCCCCGCTCCGCACTAGATAGAGCGAGTTTCCGGGATCCTGGGCCTTGAAAATATATTCCCCACGGCTTGTACTCACCGTCACCAGTTTCAATGCCAAAGCGGAAAGCTCCCTGCTCGTCAGTCCATGGAACAAAGAGAAGTTCCGCAAAAGCCGAATACGATCCATATGATCCTTGAGTTCGTCGGACTCGTCAGGATACGCTGCGTACCGAATGATTTGGCGCAGCCACAAGTCGTCCTGTTCGTTCAACCACTCCAACTGCTTATCCAACTGAGATTCCGATCTAACGCCATTCATGTCCGCTGTCGGCATCGCCATGATTTTTGCCAATTCCATTCGGATCTGGCCTTTCGTCAGTTGATCCATAATTTCCATGGCGTTTGCCTGTTGGCGTGCGTCACCCTCCGACCAGTTCGCGTATACCGCCCGAATTGTCGAGTCATCAAAAATGAGGGCGAGCAATTGAAAAATCCGCCAAACGACCGCCGATCGAATCTGTCCGGCGACTTCCGCCACTTCCCCGTAGGCTTGAATGGCAGACAGCCCCGCCATTTGCTCCGATATCTCCCAGTACAGCTCCATCTCTTGCTCAACCAGTCCCTCGATGACTGAAGCCTGCTTGTCTGCGACCGTTACGCTTCGAAGCATGCGGACTAAGGCTTCCAGCAGCTTGTCCCTCATCTCGAGGCTAGACGAAGAATACAATGCGACAGCTTATCGAACGCCAAAGGCGTAGCGATTCTCTCGAATACCTTCGGCAAATGCAGTGGAGACAGCGGCCGATCGAAGTAAGGCACGAGCAACGGGATCATTTTCTTCTCATCGTACTCTGCCAGAGCCTCGATTGCATCCTTGCGAGTGCCTCCGTGTTGAAGCAGCGGCACAATGTACGAAACGAGCTCCGGCACTTGCAGAGTTCCCGCTGACCGAAGCGCACGACGACGGACCTGTGCAGATTCGTCCTGAAGCAACGGGATAAGCGGCTTGTAAAACTCTTTGATGCCGATTCTCCCGAACAGGGCCGCCACAGCGCTCCTGTCATCTTCGTCGGCACTTTCAAGCAAAGGCTTCAAGATGCACATTTGACAGTTTGGATTCAAATGCTTCAAAAGAGGATACGTCCCCCGCATCCAGCTGCAGTGCGGCAGCCTTTCGGCCGTTGCCTTCGATTTCCTTGACGACCGATTCCGCTTCATCTTTCCGGGTATGATAAGTGACGATGACATCTATTCCTTTGCGGGACAACGCGATGGCTGAATTCCTGCCTAGCCCGCGGCTGCCTCCTGTAACTAACGCGATTTTCTGAGTTGTTTCCATTGTGCATGCTCCTTTAATAATGTGATTGACCACTTGATCTTACTAATTTTGTGGTCTATAGTGAGAATATCACTTCGAGTTAACTCTAAGTCAAGACAAAGGGTGAAAATAATGAACTTTACTATTAACGAGGTGGCCAATAAATTCGGCCTGACCGCGCACACGCTGCGTTTTTATGACAAAGAGGGCCTTCTGCCCTTTATTGCAAGGAACAAATCCGGTAACCGGATGTTCACCGAATTGGATCTTAACTGGGTAGCAATGATCTGTTGCCTGAAGGATACTGGCATGCCGATCAAAGACATCAAGCAATACACGGATTGGTGCACGCAGGGCAGCGAAACGATTGACTCACGGAAAACAATGCTCACCGCTCACCGTAACCAAGTCTTGAAGCAAATTGACGACTTGAAGAATAACCTTGAGCTCATCGATTCGAAAATCGCGATCTACAATGATCCAGATAAGGCCCGAATGATGGACCAGCAATTGGATAAAATAACAACGGAAAATTAACCCCCGTTAACCTTCCCCGCAGTCTAGGATCATATTCTAGGCTGCTGTATTTATTTTGTAATCACTTTTCAACCCAAAAATGATCAATTGCTATAAAAATTAAAATACATAAAATGTAATTTATTCTATTATTTTATAATTTAAACTTAATAGCTGATGTTTTAAAATAACTAATATATAAATGTAAAAGGAGATTACCAATGAAAAAGTTACGTTATGCTGCCTTGTCTTTAGTTCTTATCCTATCATTAACAGCGTGTAGCACAGCTAATAAGCCAACATCAGCTCAACCAGCAGCTACTACCACATCCCCCTCTCCGTCAACTCAACATACAACTGTTACCACATCCCCTTCTCCATCAGCTCAACCGAGTGCTACACAATCAACCGTTTCAACACCTAACTCCTCAAACGCTTCAGCAACTATAGCAGCAACTCCAAAGCCAACTACTAAAGCAACTCCAAAAGAAGAAACAGCCGTTGTCAAAATCCTTAGTGTGACATCTCCAGCCGCACGAAATTCTACCGCAACCCTAAAAGCCAATGTTGCACCAGGGGCAACAGCATCTATTGTTGTTCATTATAAGAGCGGTCCTAGTACCGCTGCGGGTCTTGAATCAAAAAAGGCTGATTCAGATGGCAATGTAAGTTGGTCTTGGCACGTTGGAGGAAACACCACTCTTGGAAACTGGGGAATTACTGTTTCATCTGGCAATTCAAGCGCAGAAACAACATTTGAAGTTGTTCATTAAGATGAAAAAATCCCCATTTGCTTATTAGCAGTGGGGATTCTTTTCTTATCTTTGCATTATCTTTTTAGAGAGCTCATTTTTGAACAAAACGTCCTCAAATTCCAATGATAGAGGAAATCAAGATACTACTGCAGAAACTTGTTCATAAGGCTTTATTATGCCATATAAAGTTTTGATTGCAGGGATTTCCACACTGAGCCGCGAAGCTAATCTTAAAGCTCCTCCGTGCAAACTCTCAACTTCCAAGGGTAACCCCTTGGATAAATCCTGATGCATAGATGAAGTAGAGCCTTTGGGCAATTGACGTACTCTCTGAAAAATGAATTCCACAAAATTGTCGGGAAATTGTACTTCATTCGCATTCGCCAACATCTGCATCTCAGTCAATACTTGACGGAATACGTCTTGTGTCGGTTGGGTAGCAAGAACGTCATGGATCTCCAGCCGTGCCGCAGTCGTTACCCCTGAGAATGCGGCAATAAATGCATACTTCAACCAAATTTCCAGTGTAATATTCTCTTTGTACAAACACCGCATATTCGCAACTGTGAGAGCCTTATCCAGCTGTAGGCATAATTGTTCCTGGCTTGGCTGCAGGGCACCGATCATCATATCGTGAGGTCCAATTTGAATGATACGTCCGTCGCTATCCAGTGTGGCAATTACCTGACTAACTCCCCCCATCACGGCTTCTTTCCCTAAGGCCTGCTGCAAAAGCTCAAAATGCTCGACCCCGTTCAACAGCGGCAGCACTTTGGCTCCTTTATTTACAAGAGAACGTATTTGCTCGATTACCTGCTCCAAATGATAGTTTTTCACAGCGATGATAACGACATCACATGCTACAATCTCCTCGGCGTGAACCGCCATTTTTACATTTTGTATACTTGCATCACCATGGTGACTCTTAATCAACAACCCCTTGTGTCTAAGCTGCTCTGCCCGCTTCTCCCGAACCATAAAGGTAACGTCCAGTCCCGCTTCAAGCATTCTACCACCGAAATATCCTCCTACTGCTCCCGCTCCAACAACAGTAATTCTCATTTTTCACCTCATCAAATGGAATCAAGTTCAATAAACGATATATTCGATTAGAAAACATGTTATTCCTTCCTTATTACCACAATTATCCTTGCCCTATTTATGTTACATATTCTCACTCGATTTACCTCGTTATTGTATTTACCGTGTTTCAATGTAAATATATTTTACATAGTTTGGTACTTTTTCATTGCGAATCGGAATATATCATTTATAATAAATGTAATATATACCAAATTAGTAGGAGGTAGACTATGAACCGTTTAACAAAATTTTTAGCAGGCTTCACGCTAGTAGCACCACTTATGATTGGCCCCTCTATTAATAGTTTTGCAGCCAATCGCCCGACGACCATGGGAACAAATGGAATGGTCACCACTTCCAACTACCTCGCCTCTCAAGCCGCTCTAAAAGTGCTGCAAGACGGAGGCAATGCAGTAGACGCAGCCATCGCAGCCGCTTCTACATTGGCCGTTGTCTATCCCCATATGAATAGCATCGGCGGAGATAACTTCTGGTTGATCTACAATGCGAAGACCAAGGAATTGAAAGGTTTGAACGCAAGCGGACACTCGGGTGAGAATGCGACCATAGAATTCTATAAAAGCAAAGGATACGAAAAGATTCCGGCGCGCGGATTCTTGGCGGCTAACACAGTACCCGGAGCTGTATCCGGATGGCAGGAAGCGTATAACTACGCGAAAGAGACAATGGATAACAACTTGCCGTGGAGCAAGCTGCTCGACTCCTCTATCGGCTATGCGGAAAACGGTTTCCCAGTAACACCAAGCCAAGAGAGTAACACCGTTGCCGTATTGGATACAACCGATTTAGAATTCAAAAACCTGCAGCGATTTGACAGCTTTGCTAAAACCTATCTGAAGGAGAACGGCAAGCCTTACAAAACCGGCGAATTGTTCATTCAACAGGATTTGGCCGAAACATTGAAAGTGATCCAGGAGGAAGGAGCCGACGGTTTCTACAAAGGCGACGTGGCCGAGAAGATCGTAGCTGATTTACAAGTCAATGGAGGATTGCTGACCCTAAAGGATTTCTCGATGCATCATGCCGACTGGGTCAATCCGATTACGGTAAATTACAGAGGTTACCAGGCTTATAACCTGCCGCCGAATACGCAGGGCATGGCCTCCTTGGAAATTTTGAACGTGCTGAACAACTTCGATTTGAAAAAAATCAAGGAAGGCTCGGCGGATTACTATCACTTGATGGTTGAAGCAACCAAACAAGCTTTCGCCGACCGGGATAAGTATTTGACGGATCCGGCCTTCAGCCAAATTCCTTTGAACTATTTACTGTCTGATCAGCACGGCAAAAACTTGGCGGCTCGCATTAACATGACCAAGGCCGCAACTGATGTGAAACCGCTCGATCCGAAGGGTGATACCGTATGGTTCGGCGTCGTGGATAAAGATGGCAATGCAGTTTCGATCATACAAAGTATTTATCATGAATTCGGCTCAGGCATCGTTCCGAAAGGAACAGGCGTCTTGCTTCAAAACAGGGGCAGCTTCTTCTCCTTGGATAGAAATCATGTGAATCATTTGGAGCCGAATAAACGTACGTTCCACACCTTGAATCCTGCCATGCTGTTCAAGGACGACAAACCTTATCTGGTATATGGAACCATGGGTGGTGAAGGCCAACCGCAAACGCAAGCTGCTCTGGTTACCCGCATTATCGATTACGGATTCAGCGTACAAGATGCGATTGAAGCTCCAAGATGGCTGCATGGCCGTACATGGGGCGCATCCTCCAACGATTTGAAACTCGAGGGACGCATACCGGCTGATGTTGTACAAGAAATGAGCCGCCGCGGTCATCCCGTGAAAGTACTTCCGGACTATTCGGCTACGATGGGCCATGCCGGCGCGATTCTGATTGATCCTACGACTAATGTCAAATTTGGCGGAGCGGATCCTCGCGGTGACGGCGCTGCTGTAGGGTATTAAGCCAGTAAAAAAGACGCAGTCATTTTTGCTTGAAGATGGCGTTCGGAAAACTGAACTTGAATTGGAATTATAAATAATACGATTGCAGTAATCGAACAACGATGCTGTATAAAGCAAAAAGGAGCTTGCCACTGACCTTCAGTGGCAAAGCTCCTTTTCGTTGTTGTGGATTACAATATGGAGGTGAGGTGTGGCAGTTCAAATCCACAATCCGTCGATTACAATTGATTCAGTTGCATACTTCATTTTTTGATACAATTCGAATCAAATTTACGACAAAACTCCAAATTAATGATTGACATGATACAAAATGTGCCATAAAATAAAAACAAAAAGCGATACTAATTGTAACATTTTAACTGATATGAGAGAAAGGTTAGGGATGAGAATGGTTGAAATTATGTCGCTGAATCATGAAAAGAGGCGAATAGCGTCAGAAGGTTTTTCGAGCTGCGACCCCTATAAACTTGTTGACGAGAGCGTTACACAGATTAATGAGATTTTTCAGGTGAGTCGCCATTCGAAAAAAGTGCCACTTTTATATTTTCAGCAACAAATCATTCCACATATCCATCAAATTACAAATAAACCAAATTTATTAATATTACTCACGTCACTGAAATCCCAAGATGATTACACTTATCGACACAGTTTCGCTGTAGCAGTTATTTCCACATTAATTGGAAAATGGTGCGGTTTGAAAGAAACTGAACTATCAGAATTAGCTATTTCAGCCTTACTTCATGACATAGGCAAGCTGAAAATTCCATTAGACATTCTTAATAATTCGGGGAAACTGACAAAGGATGAATATGACTTCACGAAGAAGCATTCCATTTTCGGTTACGAAATGATTAAAGAAACAGCAGGGAGCAGCCATAGACAAGCATTAGTGGCTCTCCAACATCACGAAAGGCAAGATGGCAGCGGATATCCATTTGGGATAGGGGCAGACAAAATCGATCTCTTCAGTCGTATTGTTGGTATAGCTGATGTGTTCCATGCGATGACTTCTAAGAGAGCATACCGCAATGCTTTTCCATTTTACGAGACACTGAAACAAATGCATCAAAATGCATTCGATATCTTCGATGCTCGAATTATTCATTTGTTTTTGAATAAAATGATGCAATTACTCGTAGGGAATCATGCTTTATTAACAGATGGAAGAACAGGTTGCATTATCATGATCAACCCCGAAGACCCGATTCGTCCCTTAGTGCGCGTCGAGAAAGCATTCGTTGACTTAAGTAAAGAATCGACCATCCATGTTGAACAAATAGTAGCATGATTCAATTCCACAATAAGGAGGTTAATTAACAATGGCAAATGTCATGGTCGTGGACGATACTGCATTTATGAGAATGGTGTTAAAAAAAATATTGGAGGAAAGTGGCTTGAAAGTTGTGGCAGAAGCAACTAATGGTAAGGATGCCGTAAAATTGTTTAAGCAGGTTAAACCTGATCTGGTGACAATGGATATAACGATGCCTGATATGGACGGTTTGCAAGCTTTAAGAGAAATCAAGAAAACTCATGCAGACGCAAAAGTGATTATATGTTCGGCAGTAGGCCATCAGTTCAAGGTAATTGAAGCGATACATGCGGGTGCTAAAGACTTTATTGTTAAACCTTTTCAAAAAGATAGGATTCTCGTTGCAATTAATAAAGCCTTAGAATTTTAACCTCTAATAAGTCAGTTCCCCGAAGCAATTTTTCTCTCATATAAGATGCGCCTGTTAATGTACCCTGTGAGAGACTGTTATGCTATTCAATAACAGCGGTAGCCACAAACCCAGTCATATCAAGTTTCCTAACCGCCGCGAACCCTCACAAAAGCCCTAAATAGAAAAAGAGAACACCTTTTCAGGTACTCTCTCACAAGCAGTATGGAGGCGAACCGTGGTGTACCAAATCCACAATTCGTCGCCGCTTTTTGCTTCGGATGTTTGGGGAGGTAGCATAGCCCCGCCCTACATCAAGTCAACACCTGTGTACCCCATCATTTTATATCCTTTTACCCTCTTCCTAAACATGCTCATGAGCACCGGAACTTGCAGATCAATGTAATCATAAATCTGAACCTCAGTCTTATTAATATGAGAACGATGCAGACGACCAGCATATTGCTGCAAAGTACCCTTCCAAGAAATAGGATGCACCAAAAATAACGTGTCTAAACGAGCATCATCGAAACCTTCACCAATTAACTTACCTGTAGCAATAAGCACACGTTCTTCATTGTCCCCAATGGCTGCAATTTTCTCTCTAAGAGCCTCACGCTGCTTTTTCCCCATTCCACCACGCAAGACAATTACATTCTTAGCAAACTTCTCAAGCCTCTTTTCAAAATATTCAACATGAGCAGTCCGCTCTGCCAAAAGAATCGGCGATCTACCCTGTTCTAAACACTTCAACAGATCATCAAAAATCATTTCGTTTCTTTCTTCATCATTTATTAAAATCTGATAAACATCCTGTATTCCTGGGTTTGATATTTGACTCGGCAAACGAAATTGGGTGTATCTAGGTATCACTTTATGTTGCATATTACGCGCTACTGCCTGTGACTTTGAATCCACGCGAATACGTATAGGCCCACACTGCATAAGTACAATAGGTTGATGTCCATCTTGTCTTGTCAGTGTTGCTGTCAAACCAAAAACATGCTTCGCCTTTGCCTTCTTTAATACCTGCTCAAAACTAAAGGCAGAAACATGGTGACATTCGTCTACAATGATTTGGCCGTATTCGTTAATGTATTCTTTCACTATTCCTTTTTGATTTAAACTCTGAATAACAGCAATATCGATCTGACCAGTTCGTTTTTCTTTTCCTCCTCCGATGACGCCAATACTCTTCATATCTACATTCAGAAAGGTACTGAGCCGTTCTTTCCATTGGTCCATTAGTTCGCGTCGATTCACAAGTATCAGGGTATTTAACTTTCTTTTAGCGATTATTGACGCTGCTACAACCGTCTTTCCAAAAGCAGTCGTTGCCGAAAGAATTCCTATCTCATTCGCCAAAATAGACCTTGCAGCAGTATCTTGTAACATTGTGAGGGTTCCATTGAAATCTACGTCAATATGATTTCCTAGGAAGCGTTCATCAGCAATAACCGGTTCGATTGAATGTATCTTAAGAAGGTCCAGCACAGCTTGCAAACAACCCCTGGGAAGTGCAATGTGTTTGGGGAAGTCTTCTGCACAGCTAATTACTCGCGGTTTTCCGAAAGTAGATAGTCGCATCGCTTGGTTCTTGTAGAAGTCAGGATTTTGAAAAGCCGCTAAACGAAAGATTCTATTGATCATGATAGATGGGAGATCATTTTTCTCAATATATATCATATTTGACAGTACGATCTTCACTTTTGAAGGCAGCGGTTCTTCGATAGGCCTTTCTTCAAGTACCTCATTACCTTGTTCCCATGGTTTTTCATCATCAGTATCTGGGTCTGTGTACCCTACACTTAGAACAGACGAGTTACGAACGGCATCTTGTACGAATCCCAGCACCCGTTCACGGCTCATTTTCTTTAATTGAGACAAGAATAGCCATTGATCTTGATAAGGCTGCAAAGTCTCATCGACAAAAACACTGTTACCATTCTTTCTAGGAATCCCTTGCAAGGGAAGAGCGATTAAATTCCCAAACCCTCCTTTTGGAAGCGTATCCTGGTTCGGGAAAAGTCGGTCATAGGAATCTAGGCCGATCTGGTTTCTTTTATCCATGGTTTTGGTTAGAATCGCGCATCCAAGTTTCCTGGCTAAATTTGCGTCGATGGCCTCGTCAAAAAAGATCCAAATATGTCCCCCTTGGCCTGAGCGCGACCTTTCTAATGCTGCAGGAACGTTAAATTCGTTACAAACGTTCACTACTGCCAGTGCATCTTCTTTCCAGTTTCTCTTATCAAAATCAATAGCAAGAAACCGACAGGTTTCATCGGGCAGCATGGGGTAAACACCGATAGTTTGGTTGGTTTTTGCATCCAGATGCTTATTAATCACTTCGTTAGTCACAGGTAAAAAATCTTTATGCGGACATTCAGAACATTTCACTTGCGGCTTCTTACAAACAGACGTCCATTCATTTCCACAAGCAGGAGAATACCCTGATCTCCCCGTTTTGTTTTCCCAACGCATTGGGAAGACATCTTCACGACCTCTAAAGAGACTACGAAATAGAGCGATTTTCTCAGGAGGTGACGAAAAATTATGAACGGATTCCACTTTAAGCTCTTGCAATTTGCTCGAACAATCGACTATAGATTGAGGAGAATCGACAGCTACTGCAGGTAAAGATTTTGATAGTTCTCTTTTAAGGTGTTCGTTTTCCTGACTTAATCGTTGAATTTCCAATAAAGCATGCTGAAGCTTATTTTCAAAGTCATTCATATTACCTCCGAGCAAATAACTTTCGATGGTTTCTTATAATCAGAATTGTATCACAGATAAGATGTCGGTAAAATAAAAAGCCCCGGTTTTGTATACCCCTAAGCTAAACGTTACAGAAAAGCGTCAGTACCGTCAAAAGCGTCACCAAGACGCAACACACTGTACTGACGCTATTAATGATTAGACGCTTGGTTAGGACTAGAGCGTGCCGAACTCCTTTCCATTTCCTTAAGTTGTGGTTTTGTATGGACAAGGGTTCGAACAACTGAGGGGAGTCGAACAGTTGTCCCGTCCGTTTTAAATGGTTTTAGGATTTCTTCAAAAGTGTTAAGAAGTGTTATCTCATGCGGGTTTCGAGGACCAGAGCATGTTAATTGATGTTATTTAAATTTAGCTGTTCTTACCTTGATTTAGACCTTTTGGCTACATGTTGACTACAAAAAAACGAGGGGATTCTCGGGTAACGTACAGTAAAATTTATTTAGTTTTATTTTGTAATTTACAGCTTTATTCAAGATACTTCGTTTGCATCCCCTCAAAAAACTTACTTGCTTTGTGGTTTATTTCTAACTTTAAAGCCAGCAGAATCTTGACGGAAATACCTCACCTTTATCAACATAGGGAAATGTTTTCGTGATCACTGAACCCCAGTAATGGATGCAATATGATTGCAGAGATATGAATCATTATATTCAAAGAGCTCCAGCTGATTTGCTCCAAGTTGTTCATATAATTTGATTATTTCAGAAAAGAAAAAGTCCTGCTCATCTCTATTATCTAGATCAAGAAGCTGATCCTCATCTAAATCTACTACACACTTCAGTACGGCCCAGTCCTCACCAGAGTATTTCGGGTTTCTACTTACTTTCATCTTCGCCCAAACCTCAGCTTGTACTAGGTCATGATAAAAATAATAGCCATCTCCTAGATAGTGAGAATCACCTGTTGATCTGAACTTCTCCATCATACATCCAGCATTCACTATTTCATGAATGGCTTGTTTCGTGTTTCAATGGTCCAAAGTTAATATCAAACGGTTCCTCATTCGACAAATAACCATTCAAGTCATTTATCTTTTTATAGTAAATGAGGACATATACAAGCTATACTATAAACCTTCAAGGTTTCATTAGAGACTGTAGGAAGCATGATTTCATCTTCTCCGGGTTCATCCTCATCATAAACAGTGCCCAAAATAGCGACACTCTTGTCTCACATTGTTGTGCCCTTGGTTTCCACTTCTTTTCTCTCCAAATCATTTGGCCCCGCCGCCTGTACCATTTTCCTCAATAAACCGTTCCAAATCGAAATTTTTTAGCTTATTGCCGCAACAAAACTTATATTTCAACCCGCTGCCGCATAGACACGGAACATATACATTGGACGGACTAAGTTTTTGCATCAATGCTTTTCTAAGGTCAGACAAATCTTCTACATATTCAATCCCAATGATGCATTGAAGTTCGTATCGCTCACATAGTTGATAAATTTTTTCAGCTCTTTCTTCCGATCTTACTCTTATGACGACAGGTTTGCTATCTGTTCCTAAGTCGGTTGCAGAATGACCCCCAGCACGTGTCACGATCTGCTTGCGTTTCTCCGGCAAGTATTGATCCAAAGTTCTCTCGCTAGCCGGAATTTCATCCTTTCTGAGCCACATATACATTTCAGCCACTGGGTAGAACGATTTCCGATCATCCGGAAAAACCTCCAAATCGACTAAGGACAACGTAGGAGGTTCAGAACCTGCAGCCACTTCCTTAAACGAATTCAAAACCTCAAGCTCTTCCTTTGTCGGCATAAACGCGATTTTCCGGTCAGATTCTACATGAATGTCATATAAGTTTTGCAGTCCTATAGCCAAAATCTCTCTCAGATCAAGGATGGCCATCTTTGGGTAATGGCGGGCGTATACCAGCATCATTCTGCTATGATAAGCGGATTTTTCAAGTTCATCAACTTGAAATAATAGCCGGCCCAGTGAATAATGGGATTCCACTTGGGACGGGTCCACTTGAATAGATTTCTCATACGCTGCGGCGGCCAGTTCCGGTCTCCCCCCTTTCAAATACAGGTTGCCTAACCGATTCCATAGAAAACCGTCTTGAACATTTTCACGAAGCTTATTCAAAAAGTTTTCCTCTGCATCGGTTGCCCACTTGGGAGTACTCCCGTCATAAAGGGCAATTTCACCTGCCATGTAACTTGACTTGTCTTCTTTCCCTTCTGCAAACAACCTCGTCAATAAACCAAACATGGAAAAAAGATCCTTTGCTTTCCAGTTTCCTGCACCATTGCATTGTTTGCAGCGAATATACCCTGTCGTTTGTACATAATCCATCATGTCTCTTTGATAGGGTTGGCTTTTGAAACTTGAATCTTTCTCATCTTTCTGCCAACGTTCCAGATTGAACGCAACAAAACCAATATCATACTGTCCTTTGCTCCCACAATGACCGCAGATCAAAACCTGCTTGTTGGATTCGAATTGAAGATCAATTTTCTTTTTATATCTAGTAATTATTTTGGTAAGAATGCCAGGTAGCAAGGAAACTGTCGGTTTCTCCGGGATGCTTGATAAAGGTTGTCTTTTCAGGGTGGAAATAAGCAAAGGATTTATAGCAGCATGGGGAGATGGCATATATGATTCCTTCCTTTCAAAAATCGTATCGACCATGTATTTTTATCGGTAGTTCAATTTCATCAATTCATCCCGAAAAGCCGGCTTTTTAGGGTATTTTGCAAGAAGCAGCCGCACGATTTGCAGCGCTTCCTCTTTACCTCCGGCTTGCTGAAGTAGAAAGATGATCCGGCAAACATTTTCATAATGCTTCCTTGTTGTGGATCGGTCTGCCTCTGCATCAATATGGATATGGAATAATTCCTTTACTTCCATAGGAAAATGCTGATTCAAATGAGAGTAAAACTCTTCAATTCTTGAAGGCTGCTTCTTGACATAAGCCAAGAGCCGCGAATATTCCTGCTCCTCCACAAGAATTCGTGTGTATATATTCCCGGGCCATTTATCCTTTTCCAGCTTCTGCAGCATGTCCAGATAAACAGGTCGCCACCCGATAGCTGGATATGTGTCCTTAAGCGGTTTGAAGTACGAGAAGTCACCGTCCAGTACGAGTGCTACACCCAGTTTACGCTGGAATTCCAATTGTCCGGAACGACAATATGCCTCATAGCGGTGCTTATTCCATTGTTTGACCAGTCCGGGAAAACCTTTGGCTTGATCCTGCGCTTCTCCCTCTTCAGTCAGGCGAATGACCTCATCATAGCAACCGTTATGGAACGCATCCTGTATAGCCATTTCCCGGAAATCCGAGAAATGTAAATGGCTGTTCAGATAATCGCTGGCCCGCCCTTCATCTTCATAGATTTGAATCAAATGATACCGCATCACGGCTACCCGCTGGGCAAAGTAGTTTCCGCTGCTGGTCCCTCCTGTTTGTTCGGAGGCCACCCGGGAAGCATGCTTCTCCCATTTCCTGCGTAAATTAGCTGTTACCGCCAAGCGTGAGGCGCTATCGAGCATTGCTAACTGCCAGTCGGACCATCCGTCATAACGCGATTGCTTCGATTCATCCAGAAGCAGTTGGAATAGGCTTTCCCTGTCCACTTGCGAAATTCGGTCACTTTGAAGTATGATCTCATCTATACGTTCCAGACTTTGATCAATGACACATCCGATAGTACCGCCGTAGTCATCCGCTTCCTGAAGAAAATCGACCATTTCTTCCAATATACAATGGTTAATCTCGACAGCTCGAGTCCATTCAGCATTATCCGTTGCTTCACAGGCCTTTTCGGCCACCATTTCTGCGCCTCCGACCGCCTTACCAACGTTTCGCCAATTGACAAAACCATGATGGTCCGAATACGTATCGATGTATGAACGAATCAGCTTTCTGCATTCTTCCAGCTCTTTGGCCCTGCCGACCTTGGATAACTGAAGCTTGACCCGCTGTTCCACAACATCAGAATCAGCCGCGAGTGAAAGCAGTAAGGTTATCAAGCTCTCTTTACTCTCAGCCTCCAAAAGATGCTTCAAGCTCTTATTCGGATTCGTAGGCAGTTCTTTCGTTATGGATTCTGATAGCGTTGCTGTATGATCTCGAAGCTTGAGCATTACCGCAGCTTGATGCTTGCAGACAGGCCCGTAATCGTAAGGACAATCGCAATCGGATGATATAACTTCACCCTCCTCGTCAAGCTCCACATACACCTCATATAACTCGCTTCCTTCCACCTCGGCACGGTAATCTAAGTCTCCTATATCCTCTATCGAGAGAACGTGGCCGCCCAGTAAATACTCCCGTCCTCTGTCCAAAATAACAGGATCCAGATATTTGCTAAGATTGTTTAGATTCAATCTCATCACATCCTTGCGACTGAATTAATCCCTCTGCAGCGGGTTTAAGTTTAACTGGCTTCACATAGTGGGTGGAATAGTGCCGTTCAACTTGGGAGTCACCTGATTTCGAGAAACGGAGCGGGCGTTTCGTTCCTTTTCCCCAGGACATATAGACGGTGTAGGATTCCTTCAGGGTCATCTCCCTCGCCGTTTTCCGGAATTCTTTCATCATGAAACTGAATTGAGCCAGATTCCCATGTAGGACCCGCTCCAGATAAGGAACCCTTCCGAATCGCCATTCCTCTACAAGCTTTGGAGAGAGCTTCTCCATCTTCAAGAACAAATCCAACGGGCTCGCGTACCCTTTTTCAAAAATCAATTGATGCACCGTATGGCGAACCTTTTTCTGTATCTCTTGTCTGTTCAAGATAACTACCCCTTTGATTGTGAAAAAGGATGATTATTTTTGTGCTTTTCGTTCAATCCATTGTAATCCAGTTCAAACCGTTCCATCCAGGATTGAATCGCTTCTTCCGCAAACTTGTGTTCGAATTTATTCCACTCATCCCAAAGATTCAATTCGTAAAGTGTATCCTTGAACCTTCGAAAAGGTTTGTTGCCATTAAGGGCATCAAATAACTTATTTTTAGGATCGAATTCGGTACGCTGGGCAAATTTCGTCATCACATAAAACGCCTCGTTAGAATCAATCTTTGGAACATCTATGAAACGTTCTTCGTTTTCCTCATCATCCCAGTCGATTCCCGGTTCCCCTGTATACGCTTCTTCCATATCCAAAATAACTTGCCCAGTATGTAGATCCAAATAATACGGGTGCTCAAAGTTGTTATCCAAGTAGGCATCTAAAAGCTCGTCCATTAATTGCATTTCGATCGACCTCTTTTGGTTTATTTGATCCTATTTTAGCAAAACTTTGTCAAAATGAACATGATTAAGCCGATAAGTATGAATACCTTATTTGGAGACAAATCATTGTAGCCATTTGGACTACAACACTTTCGAAATCGATCGAGTTTTACGAGGATTTGGACTACATTTTTGCCCCTAAAATGGGAAAAACCCGCTTCAGGAGCGGGTTTCAAGATGGAGGCGAGCTTACACTGTTGAAAACCCTGTCAACTAAGTTTAATAAAGCCCGTACTGAATAACCTTAGACTAGTTTATTCTATCCGCTCGGATTCTAAGCTTGCGGGTCACTATCAAGCTTTTGCGTATGTTAACAACAAAATCTTCAACTGTTGTATCACGAATTCGACATGCTCATTATCTCTACTTAATCTGCTAGCCATTACGCCGCCTTCCAGAGAAGAAACGATATATGATGAAACAGCTTTGGTTATTCATATCAGATCGGAATTCTGGGGCATGGAGGTCCGTTGGAAGTCAATGAAGTTCAACGGCACGTTCAATCTCTTATGAAGTTACCGATGAAAATTCCTGTATAAATATTCTCTGTTGTAAGTTGCTACGGTCTTAACCCATTTCTTTTGCATATCAACCCAAAACACTACCAAACGGGTACAAAATCATTTATCTCTTCAAGAATTGTATTTATTGCTTTCTGTACATCCGGTGTTAACTGAACTTTGCTTGCCCGAACGTTCTCCTCTAATTGGGAAAGGCGACTTGCCCCCACAATAGCCGAGCTTACTCCGGGCTGTCTTAATACCCAAGCAATCGCAAGCTGCGATAATGTTAAACCTATATTTGCGGCGACGCTTTCCAACTTGCCTACGCATTGGAGGACATCGTCCTTCAAATAACTACTGATCCAGCGGTTAATATCGCTATTAGCCGCGCGGCTATCAACTGGAACGGCTTGACCCGCTTTATATTTACCGCTTAAAATGCCCTGTGCAAGCGGTGAAAAAACGATTTGACCCAGTCCTTCCTTCTCGCAAGTCGGCAATACTTCTTTTTCAATATACCGAACAAGCATGTTATAAATCGGCTGGTTCGAAATAAGCGGCCTTAAGTTCAGGTCTCTACCAATATGTACGGCATCCGTAATTTGCGCTGCACTCCATTCGCTAACCCCGGCATATAGGACCTTGCCTTGAGTGATTAAATCGTTAAGCGCCCGAAGCGTCTCCTCTAACGGAACTTCCGGATCAAAACGATGGCATTGATAAAGATCAATATATTCAACACCCAAACGTTTCAAACTAGCCTCGCACTGCTCTAAGATATGCTTTCGGGAAAGCCCTTTATCATTTGGCCCCTTCCCCATCGGAAAATATACTTTTGTTGCAATGACATAGCTTTCCCTTGAAAAATCCTTAAGAGCTTCACCAACAACAATTTCCGAAGCGCCCAGATTGTAGGCATTGGCTGTATCAAAGAAATTAATTCCATTTTCGAAAGCGAATTTGATACAATCTATTGCCGTTTGTTTTTCAACTGCCGTTCCGTAAGTTAACCAACTTCCCAATGCTATTTCACTTACTTTTAATCCGCTTCTGCCCAAATTACGATATTTCATGTACTTTTCCTCCTGTTTATTTAAAGTTGTCTTGGCGAGTATGCTCGATCTTTTTCAACCTATATCAAAGTAAAAGGTCATTGAACTTACCTTTATCGAGCTGAAGATCGATCAAACAGCCGAGCAGACAATTAAAGGGATTGAAACTATGCATATGATTAATTTTGAAACATGTAGTCTGTATTTATTCGCTTTTTGCAACACAACCATTATTGATAATCCAAATAATAAGAAGCAAAGTCATCCGCTGCTACGGTTTAACTTTGCTTCTAATTCCATGTGTTTATCAAATCAAAGAGCTGAATTCTACTTATGACTTTGTTGAAGCTGCTTCACGGCATCACCAAAATGGTTTCGGGCTTGTACGAGTACATCCAAGGCCTTCTGCTGGCTAACGCTGAACATCAGCATCAAAATAGCAACTCTTGCATCACCTTTCGCTTCAATTCCAGTTCGACGCGCTGTTTCTTCATCAGTGCCAGTTGCTTCTTGAATTATCCGATCCGTACGTTCTCGTAGCTTTTGATTGGTCGCCTGAACATTAACCATCAGATTGCCATAAACCTTCCCCATTTGAATCATAGTCGTGGAAGAGATCATATTCAGCACCATTTTTTGTGCCGTTCCTGCTTTTAAGCGTGTCGATCCAGTAATAATTTCCGGCCCGACAGGCACCTCAATCGGATACTTTACAACGGCGCTCAACGGTGTATCCCGATTGCAGCTAATGCCGATCGTCGCTAAACCTAAACGATTCGATTCACGAATAGCGCCAATCACATAGGGAGCCGTTCCGCTTGCTGTAATGCCAACAACAACATCACCTGGTTTGGCGACCTCTGCAATGGCGAGTACCCCTGCATGCTCGTCATCTTCCGCATTTTCTATGGCTGCGCGAATCGCTTTTTCACCACCGGCAATGAGGCCGATTACCAATTCTGTCTCTACCCCAAATGTTGGAGGACATTCCGAAGCGTCTAAAATTCCAAGACGTCCGCTCGTTCCAGCTCCGATGTAGAAAAGTCGACCGCCGCTAGCCATGGCTTCAGATACGGCTTCAATAGCAGCGGAAATCTGAGGAATTGCGCCTCGGATCGAAAGCGCTACGGTTTGGTCTTCCTCATTCATTAATGTCACGATTTCCTGAATACTGAGTCGGTCAAGGTGCAGTGACTTTTCATTTCTCTGCTCAGTAACCAGTTGATTCTTCTTTTGTTGTACCACGATACCTTGCCTCCTTTTCTTGGATATGCTTCACTGCTGATTAGCCTATTGTTCTATTAACGAAAGACAAATCCTGCTATCCGTTGTTGTCTGTCAGCTGTTAGTTCGATGCCTTGTTCCTGTAAAGCAAGCAGATAGGCACCGATCACAGGAGGACGTTCGAGTAGCCGAACCTCGAATAAGCCGGAACGTATCGCCCTTGTTTGCATAAAACGTTGTTCAAAGCCTCTATCTGAAAATAAGCCACCTGTAAGGACAAGCGGGATTCGATTCTCGGTTCTTTTCCTTGGATCACCGGAAGCCAATGATAGCTGGATTCCCATAGAAGTGCTTACAGTCACGACCAGCTCTTCCAGCTCGCGGATCGCAACTTCAACGAGGCTAACTGCAATCGGATCACCTTCTGAGGCCGCCTGCATGACAAGCTTGGAGCCATCCGCAATCGCTGTACGCACATTATCCTGGCCATACATCGTATTGATCAGTTGGCCGGGATGCTGCAAGGACCAACGGTCTAGAATAAGCTTTGTTAAAGCGGTGGGCTCTCCCCGACCGTCAAACGCTCGCATCACAGCCACCAGCGCTTTGCGTCCAAGATCAAAGCCGCTTCCCTCATCGCCGAGTAAATAACCCCAGCCTCCGACTCGGACAAAGTCTGCAGTTGCCGGATCGAAACCGTAGGCAATCGAACCCGTGCCAGAAATGAGTACAATGCCCTTCTTTCCCCAAGTTCCTGCTGCTAACGCGGTCACGGCATCATTGTGGACTGTGATTGCCACACCTTTGGGCAATTCGGCTTGCAGCCAGTCCTTGATCCGTTTACGATCTTCCGATCGATCGCTTCCCGCTAGACCGAGGAAGATTCCGCCTAAGCGAGAAGGACCTGTACCTGATTGCTCTAACACATCACTAATCAATGTGAGCAGAACCTGCTGTACATCCTCCCAAGGACGAGACTTCACACTGCTGGATTCACCACGGCTTTCAGCCATAATGACGCCTTCATCATCGCCGAGGATACAGACCGTTTTGGTCCCACCGCCATCAATCCCTATATATCGTTTTCCTTCAGCCATATTACTTCACCGCTCCTGCTGTCATGCCTTCCATAAACTGTTTGGAAGCAAGGAAAAATATAATCATCATTGGCACAGAAGCCAGGGTCAGCCCAGCGAACAGCATACTTAAATCTGTTGAGTACTGTCCGAACAAGGAAAGCATGCCGACCGGTATCGTCTTCTTCATATCATCTTGAATAAAAATGAGTGGGAAAAAGAAATCATTCCACGCCATTATAAAATTCATAATCATCACAGTCCCTAACGCTGGCCGGATTAGCGGCAGTAAAACATGCCACATGACACCAAAGTCGGAGGAACCATCGATGCGTGCCGCTTCTTCCAGCTCCTTCGGGAGCGTTCGGAAAAATCCGGTTAAGATTAGAATGGCGAGTGGCATACCAATCGCCGTATACACACTTACCAAAGACCAAATACTATTCAGCATCGAGAGCTTCTTCATCAAAAGGAACAAGGGTACGATCCCGAGCTTAATGGGAATCATCATGCCCAAGAGAAAAAAGAAGAACAATGCCCCATTCCAACGGAACGGATATCTGGCAATATAGAATGAGGCCATAACAGCAAATAGCAAAATGAGAACTACTGACACGATGCTAACTACAAGACTATTCCAAAAATAAGTAAAAAATGGAATCTGATATATCAGCTTGCTATAAGCCGCAAACGATATCGAAGTTGGCAGTGACAACGGATTTTTCAAAATCTGGATATTCGTCTTTAATGAGGAGGTCAGCATCAGAAAGATCGGATACAAGCTGACCAATGCCCCCAAATACGCCAAAGCATATTGGAGTCCCCGAACGGATTTGTTGGTTTTCATGGTCTGCCTCCTGTCTTATTGCTGAGCCGATTGGTTCCTGGTGAAGTACAGGAACAAAGCTGATATCGATGCGATAATGAAAAATAGAACAACGGCCAATGCCGAGCCAAGACCCAGTGCCACCGAATCGCCGCCAGACGAGCCTCCAAAAGCAATTCGATAAAAGAATACAGCCAACGTATCTGTCGAGTTATAAGGCTCTCCCTGCGAGCCTTCCATTGCATAGATCAGCTCGAAAGCTTCGAAGGCATGGATAAATGTAAATACAGTAATGATGATCAGGGACTGACTCATAATGGGCAGGATGATCGAACGGATCAAGCGGAAACCTTTGACTCCATCCAACCGCGCTGCTTCAATAACTTCTGTTGAAATCGCTTGTAAACCGGCAAGAAAAATTAACATTGAGAAACCAACACCAAACCAACTGTTGACGATAGTAATCGAGGTCAATGCTGTAGCCGGGTCTCCCAGCCAAGGTTTGGCCCATGAAACAAGACCCATCTTCTTAAGCAGGACATTCACGACACCATTATTGGGGTTCAACATGAGCTTCCACAAAAATCCTACCACGATGACAGACAGCAGCCTCGGTAAAAAGTAGGCCATTTTCAAAAAATTCGAACCTTTAAGTTTACTATAAACAAGATAAGCAAGAACAAACGCAAGCACATTTTGTACAATCATCTCTACAGCAAAATAATAAAGATTATGGCCAAACGCATTCCAAAACAGATGATTGAACGGTTCTTTCGTAAACAAGCTTACGAAATTGCCGAACCCTATGAACTCTCCGCGGACGAGACCTTTCCAATCATAAAAACTGTAACCAAATGCGGAAAGAATAGGGTAAATCACGAACATAATGTAAACTGCGAGGGCAGGAACCGGGAACAGATGAACTGCTCCCTTTTTCCACCCGGACGATTTGGCCAAGTTATTCATGTCCCCCCCACCTTTTCATTACTTATTTCTTAGGTTTAAACCATGTATCTGCACTCTTTTGAACTTCTTCTGTTACTTGCTCCGGTGTCAATTTGTTTAAATACATGCCTTGGATTGAATTTTCTAACGTAGCTTTAGTCGTTGGATTACCAGCATTGAAATAAACGACTGCAGCGTAAGGAGTGGAGATCGTATCGGCATTTTTGGCAAATTTGGCTACCAAAGGATCATTTGCCGCCACGCCTGGGATTGTGCTTGGTTTTTGCAACTCATTTACGGCAAGCACTCCGAATTCTTTCGTTGTCAAAAATTCCATAAATTTCAGAGCTTCCTGTTTATGTGCAGATTTCGCATTCACGGAAAATGAGCCGTCTACCCAAGTGGTTACCGTTGGTTTGCCATCTGCTTTCATAGGCGGAACCGGGAACACATCCATTTGAAGGTCTGGATTCGTTTTCTTCATGACCGCATATTCCCAATCCCCCATAACCATCATAGCTGCCTGCTCAGTTACAAACATGTTTCTCATGTCGTCCATGCCGATGCCTACATAATTATCCGGGAAATAAGGTGTCAAATCTTTCAGCGTTTTAATAGAGCTTACAAATTCCGGACTTTTGAAGTTCGCATCCCCGCTAAGTATTTTCTTCATGAAATCCGTCCCATAAACAGACGGTCCAAGCGTCCCTTGCGTCAACGAAAGAATCCATCCTTCTTTAGAACCAAAAGCGAAAGGCGTTACATTATTTTTCTTTAACGTATCCGCTGTTTTAAGGAGTTCATCCCAAGTTTTAGGCTCTTGAAGATTGTACTTTTGGAATATTTTTTTGTTGTAAAATACTTGCGTTGAGCTGAATACAGTCGGAACACCGTATACTTTGCCGTCCTTTCCTGTAGCAGCCAATAACGTATCCTTCGAGAACACATCCATTCCTTTAATTCCGGTCAATGGCTCCAAGTAGCCCGCATCCGCCAATGCGGCACCTGCGGCATAAGGACGAAGATGAATAATATCTGGACCGTTCCCGCTTTGTAGACTTGTGTTCAGAGCTGTGTTGTACTCTGTATTCTTGGTCGGTTTAAACTCGATATCAATATTAGGATTTTTCTTTTTGAACTCAGCAATGATTTTTGTGTAAGCATCTGTATCTTCTGTACGCCAGCTGCCTATTGTCAGCTTCACTTTTTCCTGTGGCGCTGCTGTTGGTGATGAGGTACTTGCTGTGCCGGGGGTTGCGCTAGGAGTTGCGGTGTTGCTGCTGCATGCGACAAGCATGGAAGATGTTGCGACCATAGTTAATACTGCCCCACTGAATAAACGTTTCATAGAAAAACCTCCCTCTAATTTTCACTTCTATGTTTAACCTCCAGATTTACAAGAGGACCAAACCGCTTCATGCAAAATCGGACGCAGCTCTCGAATCTTGTTATTTCTCCCAAGATGAACTGCATTTGTAAGGAATACGACGCTTATACCCTGTTTGGGCTCTATCCATAAGCTCGTTCCAGTGAAGCCTGTATGACCGAAACTGCCCGGTGGCCAACTTACACCACAGCTGGGCACAAAAGTGGGATCATGGCTGACCTCCCAGCCGAGTCCGCGGCCCCGAACCGAATGCCCGGTGGCTTCTCGCATTAGCCATGATGGTATCAAGTCTTGGCTTTCCGGCGCTAACCACCACGCAGCATAGCGTGTCAGGTCATCTGCCGTGGCGAACAATCCCGCGCTTCCGGACACCCCCCCAAGGTGGAAGCACTTTTCATCGTGAACTTCACCTATAATGAACGTTCCATCTAGAGGTTCCGTAGCGGCCACACGTTCTTGTAGCTTAAGACTGGGGGTGTAGACGGTATCGCGCATCCCAAGCGGATCAAATACATACTGCTTAACAAAGCGATCCAGCGGCTCGCCAGTCACACGTTCTACGATGATCCCAAGAAGAATCATACCGAGGTCGCTATACTGCATATCTTCACCCGGCTGAAAGTTTAGCTCCTGTGCGAGAATTTCTTCCAGTAGTGCTGGCCGCTTTTCTTTGCGCGGTCGAACAGGCAAATCAGGCGGCAACCCGGAAGCATGCTGCAAGAGATGGCGCACGCTTACTTGTGGGTGGTGGAATGCAGGCACGTACTTCTGTACGGAGCTTTCTAACGAAACCTTGCCTTGAGACACCAAGATGAGAATCGCCGGAAGTGTAGCGGTTACCTTCGTCAGTGAGGCAATGTCAAACAATGTGTTCAATCGGATCGGGCATTCCTTGGTGCCATCCGAGAATGAACCATACGATTTCTGGAATCGTACACGGTTTGATAGTGTGATGTCCAGAACGGCGCCCGGCAGGAGTCCCTCTTGCAGCCAATCTTGCACCAAGCGGTCCACGTTATCCATTGCGTTTCCCCACCTTGACCGCTTGTCGGGTCATTTCCAGCGATTTCACACTTTCCTCGTAATGGCAGCCAGCGATTCCAACATACAAAATATCGATGACATTCAGCTGCGCAATTCTTGATGCCATCGCCCCGCTGCGGATGCTCTTCTCCAAGGTACTAATAAACAGCTGAATATCTGCAAGCTCAGCTACCGGATTAGATCCGAATCGGGTCAACGTAATAACCGATGCGCCATTTTTCTTCGCTACGGCGAGCGAACGAATCATATCTTCCGTTTGACCCGAATAAGAAATACCAAAGACGACATCACCGGGAAGCAGGTTAGCAGCAATGGTAGCTTGCGCATCGAACCCTGTGCCAATCTCGCACCAGCAGTTAATCCGTGTAAGCTTTTGCTTGAAATCCTCCGCGATTACTCCCGAGGCACCGATGCCGAACACGCCGATTTTTCTTGCTGCACTTAGCGTTTGTATGGCTTTCTCCACACTTTCCGGCGAGAGAACGGTTAGCGTATCTTGAATCGAAACGATATTGTTATTCGTGACCGATTTGATGAGTTCCCCTATTGAACCGTCCGTATTAATTTCCTGATACGCCTCTGTTGGCAATGACGATTGTGATAAATCGCCGGCGATTCGCATCTTAAGATCCTGAAATCCTTTACAGTGGAGAGAACGTGAAAGTCGTACGATTGTCGCTTCACTAACGTTGGCTAACTCCGCCAGTTTCTGTACAGAAAGCCTAACTACCTCTTGCGGATGTTCCAATATATATTGTGCAACCTTGCGCTCCATCGGCTTCAAGCTTGCTATGGCAGCTTCTATGCTCACTAATCCACCTTTTAACATGGGCATCAACCTCTATGGTATCTTTGTAATTTGAATAAGTTATTTGTAACCTGCGACGACTTCTTATCCCTATTATAATGAGTTTTATTTCATTTTGTAAAGATTTTTATGTAATTTTATTTCTTCCATGTCATGTAACATGTCATTAACTTACATTCCGAGGTGCGTTCTACTAACATTAATGATCAATTACGATTCAAAGAAAAAATCTCCATAATTAGGGGAGCAGGTAGTCCTGCCCAAATACCTAATCAGGAGATAATCGCATGGACAAGGATACACTGTGCGCCACGAGGCGTTCTATGCTGACGTTCAATTAAGAGCAATCGGCTACCTTAAACCGGTTAGGCTAGGAAGGCATGCGCCGGTTCGGGAGTAGAATCGGGGTCTGAAGCCCTTCCAACAACCCAGCGCTAGCCTCAATGACCCGCTAAAGCGAATTTCAGGAAACAGATGTAGGGACACCTCAAGGTGGAATTTTCAGCTCATTGCTTGCTAACATCTACCTAAAAGAACTGGACACATTTATCGCTGATTTGTATGAAAACCAACTCACCATGTTCCCGCATACAGAAAACAGCACGAACTCAGAAAGAGTGCATGGGGAATATGTCTTACCTAACAAGGTAACTACATTTTTATATAATTCATCGCGGTGGAATGCCGGAAAGCGCTAGCTGACAGACGTCCGGGCGTAGTGGTATACTGAGCTTTAAAAGATGGATAACTTCCGCGAGATCAACTATACCCATATAAAGGAGCTCTTATGCGATACATAATTATTGGAGGCAGCGGTCATGTCGGAACGTATATGATTCCGCAATTGGTGCGTTTAGGTCACGAGGTTGTTAATGTCAGCAGGGGGACTAGAGAGCCTTATCGTCCGGACCCTGCTTGGAAGGAAGTACGGCATCTCACCGCCGATAGGACTTCGGAAGAAGCGGAAGGGACGTTCGGGCGGAAAATCGCCGGACTCCAGCCGGATGTTGTCATCGACATGATCTGCTTCAAGCCGGAGAGCGCGCGGCAGATGGTGGAGACCTTGCACGGAGAGGTTCAGCATTATATTTCCTGCGGCACGATCTGGGTTCACGGACCGAGTGCATCGGTGCCCACCACTGAGGAAGCCCCGCGAAGGCCGTTTGGCGAATACGGCATTTTAAAGGCAGAAATTGAAAGCTATCTGATTGACCGTGCGAGAAGGGCAGGCTTCCCAGCTACCGTGCTTCATCCGGGACATATCGTTGGCCCGGGGTGGACGCCGCTTAATCCGGCCGGTCATTTCAACCCACAGGTATTCTCCCGTTTGGCCAAGGGTAAGGAGATCGTCATCCCGAATCTCGGTCTGGAAACCGTACACCACGTTCACGCGGAAGACGTTTCACAGGCTTTCATTAAAGCTTCGCAGTGCTGGAGCACCGCAGTCGGTAACAGTTTCCATGTCGTCTCTCCGGTAGCCTTGACGTTGAGAGGCTACGCTGAGGCCGTCGCTTCCTGGTTCGGAAAAGAAACAAATATGCGCTTTGAACCGTTCGAAACGCTGAAGGACAAGCTGTCCGAGCAGGAGGCACGTAGCACCTGGGACCACATCGCACACAGTCCAAACTGCAGCATCGACAAGGCACGGAGATTGATCGGCTATGAGCCGCGCTATTCTTCCCTGGAGGCGGTCAAGGAATCGCTGGATTGGATGATTAAACATAATCTGATCGATGTTACATAATACTGGAACATTGAAATGTCTACAATTTAGCCTTTAAAAAGGTAAAAACCCGCTCCAGGAGCGGGTTCTTGAATGGAGGCGAGCTTACACTGTTGAAAACCCTGTCAATCCCCTCATATCATTAGTTGTTTATTATTAGGTTTCGATTCACACATTTTAATAGTTACCACGATTGCCGTTGGGGCAATTAACACACTTCGCTAACAATTAACTTGTAGAACCAACGGGATGTTAAATACATGGGTACTACTCCGATGACCTTCTAAATAGCAAGAGTATCAGCTGGAACTTAGCCAGCTGTCTATTATAGCTACCAAGCGCATTAAGTTTATTAGGATATGGAAAATTGTTTTTCCAGCGCTTTTTCTACCAGAACATACTCATAACCCAGATCTTTGGCTACGGCTTCATATGTGATCGACCCTCCTACAACATTGACACCAAGCAGAAGCGACTTGTTATCTTGGATAGCTTGTCTCACACCTTTATTTGCTATCTGCAGAGCATAAGGAAGCGTGACGTTTGTTAAAGCAAGGGTTGATGTTCTCGGAACAGCGCCAGGCATGTTTGCAACAGCGTAATGTACAACACCATATTTGTCATAAGTCGGTTCGGCATGTGTGGTAATTCGATCAACCGTCTCAAAAATTCCGCCTTGGTCAACTGCAACATCTACAATTACAGATCCTTGTTTCATGGACTTCACCATTTCTTCCGTCACAAGCTTGGGTGCTTTGGCGCCCGGAATTAAGACCGCACCGATAACAAGATCGGATTCTGCCACAGCTTCAGCTATGTTGAACGGGTTCGACATTAATGTTTGAATGTCTGATCCAAAAATATCTTCCAATTGGCGAAGACGGTCCGGACTTAGATCTATAACCGTAACCTCTGCGCCAAGCCCTATTGCAATCTTGGCAGCGTTTGATCCCACAACACCTCCGCCAATAATCGTAACTTTCCCGCGTTTTACCCCTGGAACTCCACCTAAAAGAATTCCTCTCCCGCCATTTGGCTTTTCCAAGAATTGCGCACCAATTTGAACGGACATGCGCCCAGCTACTTCACTCATAGGGGTCAGAAGCGGCAATGTATGGTTCATTTCAACAGTTTCATAGGCTATTGAGATAACCCCTTTTTCAATAAGGGCACGAGCAAGATTAGGTTCTGCCGCCAAGTGCAGATACGTAAATAAAACCAATCCTTCGCGCAAATACCCATATTCGGAAGAGAGAGGCTCTTTTACTTTCATCAGCATATCAGCCGAAGACCATACTTCTGCAGCATGGTCTACGATTCGGGCACCTGCCGCCATATACTCTTCATTGCTGAAACCACTGCCAACCCCAGCATTCTTTTCAACAAACACTTCATGGTCTGCTTTTACAAAGGAAATGACACCTGCGGGGGTAATTGCGACTCGATTTTCATTGTTTTTAATTTCTTTGGGTATGCCTATTCGCATAATCATAGTCTCCTCTTATATTGACTTAAGCCAAGTATAGGGGAAGAATCGTCTTTTTTGTTTGTATGGAAACATGAAAAGTTCAATCCGGGATTGTGCAAATCAACAAACCTCAGTTCTCGCCAAGCTGCTCTGTTTTTAGATCAAGATAAAGCGTTACTTTTTGATCCATATTCGTTAGGTTAATCTCTCCAATTTCTGAGATTCGTTTTAACCGATAATTCAATGTATTGGTATGGACATGTAGGACATCTGCTGCATCCTTAGCATTGCAGTCATAGCTTAAGAATACTTCCAAGGTGTACAGCAGGCTGCTGTTGTGCTCCCGATCATATTCTCTAAGCTTCTCCAAACATGAATTATTAAAGCTGCGTTTGCGTTTTTCTTCTAAGATCAAGGGCAAAAAACGATAATAACCAAGGTCTGGATAATGATAAAGGTTTTTCGTTTCGTTAGGAAATTGTTTTTTAATTTGCAAAACCATTAACGCTTCTTGATAACTTTTCTCCACCATTGTATATTCCTGGTAAAAAGAACCATTGCCCCCTTCAGAGAAAGCGGAACCGAATCGACTTTTGATTTGATCCATGAAGTGAATGAAGGATTTGGCGTAGTCTTGCTTTGAAGGATGCTGCAGGATTGGCGCAGAAAGTAAAATTAACTGATAATTGTCAACAACATGAAAAACAACGCGAATTTGTTGAGCTGCTGAGATCAGGTCCAGGATCTGCTGAACCCATTTTTCCGTAATTTCAGAAACGAATTGGAACACAAGTACATGGAAGGAAGCTGGAACCACCACTCCTAATTTTTCCGCTTTTTCTTTAATCGTCGACTCGGATTTTAAATGTCCCATTAAGAGCTGCCAGAGAAAATCTTTATGCCCCTCTTCTTCCTTTCGTCTTTGCATATGATGCTGAACCAGTTTCGTCTTTGCCGCTTGCGCCGCTTTTTTTAATTGATTAAGTTCTTGATCCCCCAGCTGTTTTCCAACCTCAACCACCCAAATATAACCCAAGATATCCCTGTTTTTTCGAATGGCAATCGCAACCCGGTCATTGAGTCCAATATCCCTTATCGCCGGTATCCTGACTGGCTCTTGACTCTCCACTATTCGCTGAATCACGCCATCCCGCCACAAACCACTGATCACTTTTTCCGGAACACGCCGACCGACGATAGTGGCAATTCGGGCAGTATCCATTTGCGGATCGTGGGAGCTGTAGGCTAAAAGCCGATGATTAACATCTTCGATGGTTACCGGACACCCAAGCACTTCGTTTATGGTTTCGGCTAAAGTTTCTAAGCTTTCAAAGCTTTTTTCAAACGGGTCTTCTTCCATGTGCATCCAGTCATGCGCCTCCCGCTCTAATGGTTATAACGATGTTTGTGCAAGTCCACAACTGTGGGTTGATATTTTGTTTTTTTTCAACAATGAAAAAAATCATGTATAAACTTATACTTGGTTTAGAGTAGACAAGGGGGCCTTTTTATGAGCAGTGGTCTATCCAATCATGTGTTGGAAACAAGTGAGAGTCGAATAAGCTACCGTGAAACATGGGCCGAAGTCTCACTGGATGCCATCTTCCATAACACCCATCTATTCAAATCCAAAATGAAGGAATCCTGTCTCTTGATGGCTGTTGTTAAAGCAAACGGGTATGGACACGGTGCCATTGAAATTGCCAAAACAGCTCTTACAGCAGGAGCAAATTATTTAGGTGTCGCTATTCTTGATGAAGCTTTGCAATTAAGAGCCGCAGGCATTGATAAACCGATCCTTGTTTTAGGCTATACGCCTCCTCTTTCCGTTAAAGCCGCCATCCAAAACGGAATTGCCTTAACCGTGTACTCAGAGCAGGTATTGGACGAAATTATTGCTTGTACGGAACAATTACAACAAAAAGCACGAATTCATCTAAAGATTGATACCGGAATGTCACGGATAGGACTAACATCCAAAGAGGAAGCTTTATCTTTAGCAAAAAAAACATGTTCATCCCGATTTGTGCTTTTGGAAGGTATATTTACTCATTTTGCAGATGCGGATAGTTTAGATCCGTCTTATACGCTGCAGCAATTTGAATTATTCAACGCGTTTATTCAATTTTTGGAGAGCAATCAAATCGAAGTACCCATTAAGCACTGCTGCAATAGTGCGGCCGCCATTCATTTTCCGCAAATGCATCTAGACATGATTCGAGTGGGTATCGCACTTTATGGACTGCGTCCGTCTGCCAACGTACAGCATCCGGACTTTGCACTTGAACAGGCTATGCATTTGAAAACAAGAATTTCAGCTATAAAGCATATTCCCAAGGGTCAACCTGTTAGCTACGGCTGTACATTTAAACCAGAAGAAGACTGTGTTACAGCAACCATTCCAATCGGCTATGCCGATGGATTGTCGCGGCAGCTCTCCAATAAAGGATGTGCTCTGGTTAACCATAGGCGGGTCCCCATAGTAGGAAGAGTCTGTATGGATCAAACCATATTAAACGTTACTTCCGTTTCCAACGTTCAAATAGGTGACGAAGTTGTATTGTTTGGCGGATCACAAGAAAGCTTCCTCTCTATTGATGAAGTGGCTTCCCATATGAACACTATTAATTATGAAGTTGTTTGTTTAATCGGGCAAAGAGTCCCCCGCGTCTACAGATAAATCAGATAAATCCAACCCGATTTGGAGGTATTCATCCATCACATCTTTAGGTACCATACTTCCTCCTGTGGCCCAAATGATATGTGTGGCATGCTTCATTTTGTCCTGCAAGAGATGAGTATTTACAAATTTCTGCCCTGATTCCGTTTTCAACAATTGAATCGGTCCTAAGGCTCCGGCCAAAGCGGAAGGCTCCAGGTAGATCTTTTCCGTATCCGCTAATGCGTACAATAAGCGATATAGCGTACGATCACTTACCGTATAACTCCCGCTTAATAAAGGCTCCATTAATTTACCGACAAAACCGGAGGGCCTTCCAACGGCAAGTCCATCTGCTGCCGTAATATTATCGATGCCTATATCTTGTACGGAAATTTGGTCATGAAGACCGGTTATTAAACCAAGTAACATACAAGGTGAATGGGTAGGCTCTGCAAAGAAGCAATGAACAAAGTCCTGATACATGAGCTTCAAACCAAAGGCAACTCCTCCAGGTCCTCCGCCTACGCCGCACGGAAGGTAAACAAACAAGGGATGCTCCGCATCTACCTTGATCTTCAGATCCTCTAATTGTTGGGTTAGCCGTAAAGCGGCAACTGAGTATCCTAAAAAGAGATGGCGTGAATTTTCATCATCAATGAAATAACAAAGAGGATCCTTTTCGGCTTGCTTTCTTCCTTCTTCCACAGCTTTACTGTAGTCCGATTCGTATTCTACAACGACGGCCCCAACACTTCGAAGTAAATTTTTCTTCCATTTCTTTGCATCTGCCGACATATGAACCGTAACCTTAAATCCCATTGCCGCGCTGATGATACCGATGCTAAGCCCCAAATTTCCCGTTGAACCGACCGCAATCGAATATTGGGAGAAAAAATTCCTGAACGCCTCGCTGTCCATCACCGAATAATCATCTGTTGGTTTTAGAAGCCCATGCTGCAAAGCTAAATCTTCTGCGTGTTTAAGAACTTCATATATTCCACCTCTCGCTTTAATAGATCCGGAAATTGGAAGATGACTGTCACATTTGAGCAAGAGATTGCCATACAATTTCTCTTGATACACTTGTTCCAAATGCTGCTGCATCGCCGGTATTTTAACAATAGGAGATTCAATAATTCCATTCGTTTCTTTGGTTTCAGGAAAAATCTTTGCCATATACGGCACAAAACGTTGCAATCTTGCTCCTGCTTCCATTACATCTCTTAGATGCAGAGGAGCTTTTGCAATGCCTGTTTCAAACTTTTCATAACCGCGATTGGTCCAGAAAACTTCTTTGTTTGAAATCAACTCTTTTATTATAAGTTCAGTATCCATATTTTCACCACAACCTTATTGGAATAGAACTCTATTATGCTTAGGCCCAACAGATGTTGATCTCAATGGACCATAGCCCAAATGGAAAGGGCAACTGTGCTTCCCGTATTTACATAACGATGGGGTGTTGTGCTGGGAAAGCAAATACTATCTCCTTCATACAAATAAATCTCTTGTTGGTCAAGTATGATTTTCATTTCGCCTTGCATGATGAATCCACACTCTTCACCCGGATGGCTGACAAGCTCGGTTTCGACCATTTCCCCCGGTTGAATTTCCACGAGCAGGTACTCAATTTTCCCTAACCGATTCGGGGAAAGAATATGGTAACGTACACTGGAATCGGATAATTCCATCAATCGGCGTTGATCCTTCCTGACAACGATGTGCTCCTCTTCTATGCCTTGAAAAAAGTGATGAATAGGAATGTTCAGGGCGGTACAAATTTTCCAGAACGTTCCTACCGTAGGATCTACGATCCTCCTTTCAATTTGAGAAAGAAGACCAATGCTTAGTCCTGTTTTTTCTGCCAACTCTTTAAGGGTGATGTTTTTTTGTTTTCGAATTTCCCGAACCCGTTCCCCATTAAACACTCTTATTCACCTCTTTAAAATGGCATGCACAGCCCCTGCCTACTTCCCTCTCTTCAAAAGCGGGAGATTGGAGACAAATGTCCTGCCGGGAGGGGCATCTTTGATAAAATACGCAGGCATTATCGTCACCATTGCTTGCAGATTCAGCAAAACCTATACCCTGTGTGGAATCCTCATATACACTTGGCAGTGAGGATAGAAGGATTCGTGTATAAGGATGATTCGGATGCTTAAACATAGCTTGAGAGGGACCCACCTCCACAATTTTCCCTTTGTACATGACAGCAATCCGATCACACATGTAGCGAATGACGGCCATATTATGCGAAATGAATAAATAGGTCAGGTTTCGTTCTTTTTTTAATTCTTTTAATAAATTTAACACTTGAGCCTGTACCGAGACATCAAGAGCCGATGTCGGCTCATCCAGAACCATAAAAGAAGGATCTGTAATTAATGCTCGTGCGATGGCGATGCGCTGCCGCTGCCCTCCACTGAATTCGTGAGGATAACGGGAGAGATGTTCCTCTTTGAGACCCACTCGTTTAATCAGGGAATGAAGCCGTGTGTGCGACCCTTTTTCCTTTCGCTCCGCTGAAGGCAGCGCATAGAGTGGTTCTAGTATAATATCTTTGACTGTCATCCTGGGATCGAGAGAAGACTGCGGATCTTGAAATACAATTTGGATTTCCCCGGGGCGCTGGCTTTGAAATTCTCCTTTTTTCCATAGCGAATTCCCAAGGTAAGTAATGATTCCATGCGTTGGTGCTTCCATGCCGACCAACATTTTGCCTATTGTGCTTTTTCCGGATCCGGACTCTCCGACCAGCCCGAAGGCTTCCCCCTGGCAAATGGCCAGATCGGCTTCTTGGACAGCTTTTACCAGCTGCTTCCCTTTTCCAAACAGCTTGTGTACCTGCTGAATTTGAATGATCTCATTCATGGTTTCCATTACCTCCCGCCAACCAGCATGCAACATTGTGTCCAGGCGTTTGCTCCTCTAATTTCGGTTTATTTGCTCTACACAAATCAACGGCCTGACTGCAGCGAGAGGCGAAACTGCAGCCTGTGGGACGATTGCGCAAATCAGGTACCTCACCGCTGATTGCCATTAAAGGTTCATTCGGATCAACTAAATCGGGAAGCGCATGCAATAAAGCTTGCGTATAGGGATGCTGCGGGTTACGAAGGACTTCTGACGTGTTTCCGGCCTCAATGATTTCTCCTGCATACATGATCACAACCCGGCTGCATAATTGAGCTACGATACCAAGATCATGTGTGATTAACAGAATCGCAGTTCCCCGTTTTTCCGATAGTTCCTTCATTAGCTTTAAAATCTCATATTGGATGGTAACGTCCAAAGCGGTGGTTGACTCATCCGCGATGAGTAAATCAGGGGGAGCAGCCATCGCTAAAGCTATTACAACCCTTTGTCTCATGCCACCGCTTAATTCAAATGGATATTTTCTTGCCACCAATTCGGGGTCATGAATTTGAACATCTTGCAGGGCCTGGATCGCTAAGCGGCCTGCCTCTTTTCTCGTTACACCGCGGTGCCTTTTTATGACTTCAGCCAACTGTTTTCCCACACGCATAGTGGGATGAAGAGCCGTCATCGGTTCCTGAAAAACCATGCCGATTTCTTTTCCTCGAATGGCTTGCGTATCCTTTTTATTTAGGGCAAGGAGGTTTCTTCCTGCGTATATAATTTCACCGCTCGTTATGGCTGCATTTTTCTCCAGCAAACCTAGAATCGATAAGGCCGTAACGGACTTGCCAGACCCGGATTCTCCTACGATCCCGACAATTTCACCTTGATTTACGGAGAAGCTTACATGCTGCAAGGCTTTCATTTTGCCCCGTATCCCATGAAATTCAACAGACAGATCTTTGATTTCAATAAGCATTCTTTCTCCTCCTAGCGACTGGATTTGGGATCAAGAATATCACGAATACCATCCCCTATCAGATTTAAAGCACCTGACGCCAAAAAAAGGGCTAAACCGGGAAAAGTAGGATACCACCAATAATCGAGCAGATATTTCCAGCCTGTACTGATCATCGCTCCCCACTCCGGTGTGGGTGGTTGAGCGCCTAATCCGAGAAATCCGAGCGTAGCAACCAAAAGGATCGCATCACCTATATCCAATGTAACTTGGATAATAATCGGAGAAATGACATTAGGAATAATATGTCTGGCGATAATTCGCCACGATTTGATTCTAAAGATAATCGCCGCTTTCACAAACAGCTTTTCCCGCAGAGACAACGTTTCTCCTCGTGCCAATCGAACATAAACCGGGATTTTGACGATCGCAATAGCAATCATCGCATTTTGTAAGTTTGGGCCTAATGCGGCAGCAAAAGCCATAGCCAAGATTAATGTGGGAAAGGCGAGAATCATATCCATGATTCGCATAATGACTTGATCCACTTTGCCTCCAAAAAAACCTGAAATTGTTCCGAAAACAATACCCACCAATCCTGCCGCAACAACAATTACTATCCCTATACCTAATGAAAGTCGTGAGCCGTAAAGAATACGGGTAAAAATATCTCTCCCTACTTCATCCGTTCCAAACCAATGTTTCCCCGTAGGGCTCTGAAAACGCTCAATTACATTAATTTTGTTCGGGTCATAGGAGGTAATAAGAGGAGCGGCTAAAGAAAGAAGGATGATGATCCCCAAGACCGTTAGGCCGATCAAAGTCATCGGATTCTTTTTTAGTTTATACCAGAATGGATTGGCCTCTCTTATGGGGAGAACCAGATCAGTTGACTGAATTTGCATCATTATTCTCCCTTATTGTTTAATTTGTGGATCGAGAAAGTAATAAGTCAAATCCACGAACAGATTAATAAGTGCATACCCGATTGAAATGATTAAGGTAAATCCCATTATCGCCGGAAAATCCAGGTACGTAATGGAATCTACCACATATTTGCCCATGCCCGGCCATCCAAAAATGGTTTCCGTCACCACAGCTCCGCCCAGCAGAGATCCAAAAGATAGTCCTACAACTGTAACTGTCGGGATAAGTGCATTTCTTAATGCATACCGAAGAAGAAGAAACGGACCGCTAATTCCATTGGCCAGGGCCGTTCGAATATATTCTTGTCCTAAAACCTCCAGCATGCTTGCCCGTACCTGACGGGTGATTATGGCCAACTGAGCATAAGACAGAGTGATTGCAGGAATGATAATGTGCCAGACACTGTTTTTAAAAGCGGGCCAGTTCCCTGTTACAAAACTGTCGAATAGGTACAAACCCGTTATTTTTGTTGGGGGTGGAATGTTCATATCCAATCTGCCGGTAGATGGAAACCAGCCCAAATATCCATAGAAAATAAGAATCATGACTAACCCGCTCCAAAAAACCGGCGTTGAAACGCCTGCGATTGAGAATACACGGGCTCCGTGATCCCAACCGGTATCCTTTTTCACTGCAGACAATATACCAAGAGGTATTCCAACGAGAATAGCCACTATAAAAGCGAGCAGGGCCAATTCTATCGTGGCCGGAAAAAACGCAAACAAATCGTGAGCAACTGGTTGTTGAGTTCTGATTGACATTCCCAGATTTCCTGCAAAAAGTCCTTTGATATAGATAAAGTATTGGACCCAGACCGGTTGGTCTAGGCCCAATTGATGGCGGACTTGTTGCAGTGTTTCCTCATTCGCACGCTGACCTACCAACATTCTTGCGGGATCTCCCGGAATAATGTGAGAAAGGAAAAAGATGATCAGCGTAACTCCGAATGCCACGAAGACAAGCATGATAAGACGCTTAGCAATAATTTGTCCCATGAGAAAACACTCCTGTCCTTCATCTATTTCGACATTTCTGCCAGATTATAGATCCCTTCCAACATGGGATTGTACGTAAAACCTTTTACAGCTTTACTGATCGGAAGTATATAATCTTTCTGATACAAATAAAGATAAGGCGCCTCGTCAATTACAATATTCTGGGCTTCTTTATAAAGCTTTTCCCTCTCCGTTTGATCGTTGCTGGATGCAGCCTTACGCACTAATGCATCTACTTTGTCATTTTTATAAAAAGCGCGATTTCCGGATAAACCAAAATTATTGGAATCAAACCAATAGTTCATAAACATGAAAGGATCCGCAAAATCCGGGCTCCATATTCCAAGACTTAAGTCAAATTGTCCCTTATCAATCATATCGCGCTGAGCAGCATATGCTACCTTTTTCAAATTCAGTTTAATTCCCGCATCTGCGAGGTAAGATTGAAGAGTTAAGGCTTCGGTCTCCCACCAAGGCCATTTATCCGAATAAAGCAGATCCAGGGACAGATTGCTTACTCCTGCTTCGGAAAGAAGCGATTTGGCTTTGGCTGTATCAAATGAATATTGTTTGGCCTGATTGTCGTGACCCCATAGTCCCTGAGGGATAGGGCCGCGCATTTGGGTGGCATAACCCTGCTGCACCGCTTTAGTCATAGATGCGTAATCAACTGCGTAGCTGATCGCTTGCCGTACCTTCGGATTTTTTAATGCTGCGTTTCCTTTGCTTGAATTGATATAAGCAATATCCACAAATAAACTTGGCTTCTGAAAAATTTGTGCGTTAGGAAGAGCGCTAATCCCCTTCAATTGTTCCACCGGAATTCCTTCCGCAATGTCAATATCACCTTTTTCCAGTTGTAAGCGTTGAGCTGACGAATCGGCAACAATCTTAAAGTACACAGTTTTGAAAGCCGGTTTTACGGAAGAGTTTGTATTTAATTCGAGCTTAAGATACTCTCCTTTTTTCCATTCCGCCAACTGGTAAGGCCCGCTTCCCATCGTATGGTTGGCCAAATAGTTTTGACCCAAATCTCCACTCGTTTCATGTTCCTTCACTTTCGGGTTTACGATGCCCCCATAGTTTGCGGCTAATGTAGATAAAAAGGGCGGGAAGTTCTTCTTCAATGTGAAAATTACGGTTTTAGCATCCTGGACTTTGATCTCTTGAATGACACCAAAGACATCGACAGGTCCTTTAGCTATTTGTAAAATACGATCAAATGTGAATTTTACTGCTTGCGCATCTACCGGTGATCCATCGGCAAACTTTCTACCCTCATTCAGTGTAAAAGTCCAAGTTAACCCGTCTGGAGTTACCTTCCATTCTTTGGCAAGTCCTGGCTTTACTTCTGTAGTGGATCCGTTATATTCCACCAACCGTTCATACGTTGGATACGTTATTTTCCAAGCTGCATTATCCATCGTAACAGCAGGGTCAAGGGTACCCTCATCGGCTGTCATGGCCACTATTAAACTATCTTTTCCATTTGTAGTAGTGGCAGTGGATGTCTGGGTAGGATTTTGCGACGCCGATTGACTGGGGTTGTTGCTGCAAGCTGCTAATGCCACGATCAGGATGAGAAGGAGAAAAGTTTGTAGAAATCTTGATTTCATGGTTACCCTCCTAATTAGTTGTAAGACCCACTATATAAAGTCGCAATATATTAATTTTATTTTCAATATATTGAAACATAATTTATAAAGAATGCTTTATTATCTTAAACCCTTGTATATAGCTAATTGATGGCTCAACATGGCCCAACGTTGATTCCCGTAATCGTAATGCCACCATTCTTCTTCAAAATTATGAAATCCAACATCCGTCATTACTTGTTTGAGGAGCCTTCTGTTATTTCGAATCTGTTGTTCGGTTTCACTAAGGTTAGGAGCTTCTTCATACCAATCAGTTTTTGCTTTATCCGTAAATTCATCAAACCCTGTTCCCATGTCGAGCCATCCATCCTGATCAGCGATTGTCAAATCAATAGAACCCCCAGTCATATGCGGAGAAGGAGTATCTACATTTTCAGAAGGATAAGATACAAACTTGGAGATTTCACGATCAATTTCACTCTCGTCCATTCCTTTTTTTCTAAAACCATCTCTTGTCATTTCATAAAGCACTTTTTGAACTTCATAGGGCCTCCAGCCATCCAGCACAACAAAATCAAGGTTTTTTGGCAGTTTCTCTGCTGCCTTCACCAGTCTCTTTGCCGCTCCTTCACGTAAATAACATTCTTTAAATGTACCCGGAAGCTTTTCCTGAAAATAATAAGGAAAAACCTTAATTTTAGAAGAAATATTCGATAGAGAGACTAAAGGCTCACCTGATTCATAAATCGGAATTGACCGAAAAAAGGCTTCATTCTGAAATGGTTGGAGATTGGTATCCATGATTCACCTCACATGTGGTATAAATCGTCTAATTAATGAAAGCGCTTATATTCATAGATTACATGATTATTTTAATAAAGTGAATATTTATTTTATTTATTGAAATTAATTGTTATATATAGTTACATAGTAATGACATATACCCTGAATGTCAATTGTAAATTATCCAATTTCCATTATATTTGTTATATGTATTATTTATATTGTTAACTTATATAACATAAAATGGAGATGTCATGATCACGTACTCCTTGCGGTCGGGGTTTACATGGTGGAGGCGAAGGGCGTTGACAGGGCTATACTGCGTATGCTATGTTTTATTAAACACCGTTCAAATGAAGTGGGGTATTTTACTTGGCAGCTAGAAAAGCCGTTGAGCATGAGTTAAACAGAAAAAGAATTCTTGAAGTTGCAAGGGAGCAGTTTGTGCAGCATGGTTATCGCGATGTATCTATGCGAGGCATTGCGAAGGAGCTGGGATATTCACCAGGATCGCTCTATTATCATTTTCGCGAGAAGGCAGATTTGTTTAGTGAGATGACGGCCGAGGATTTTCTCCAGTTGGATAGACTGCTCGAAGAAGCGGTAAGAACATCGCCAAATCCAGGACGCGATCAGCTTGAGTTGATTTTTTTATCTTTTATCCGATTCGGTCTTGAGAACAAACGGTCATTCGAGCTGATGTTTTTGATTCAGGAACCGGGACTTGAATGCTACACGGCGCAATCAAAGATGGGCAGCTATGAGAAATTTCTCAACGCTGTGAACGAATCACTGCAAGTGATCAACGCAGACCGGGCAAAAGACCACCTATTGATCTGGGTGCTGTTTCTGTCTCTTCATGGTTTTGTCAGCTTTTATATTCACAGCGCGCAATCGTATGAAGACATTGCCAAGTTGGCCGATTTACATATCCAATTATTGCTGCGTGGACTGACGTAATTTTTTTGTCCTTTTATTGAACACTGATCAATTAAGGGTAAATAATTAGAAACATGTAACAGGTAGTTATTAACAGAGGAGAGTGGGATTTGAAATGGGAAAAAAGATCATTAAAGCAATATGGCACCGTGAAATGGAACATTGGTCATCACTTATTTTCGCTTGACCCTAACGCTGACGTCAGGGTGTAGAATGAGATTATCTCGAGCAGAAGGAGAGGATGCAACTGAATATTTGGGGAATTAGTGGAGCGGACCTGAAGCAGCAGCCCAGTGTCCCGAGATAACTTACTCCGAGCATGCAAATGCTGGGATAACAGGATTTCCATTCGTGGACGTGATAATTGCCTAAGAGTGTGAAAATTAATGTGTATAATCTAACTGGAAAGGAAGAGAATGCTTTATGGATATTACACCACAAGAAGAATCCATGATTAAGGCTTTCCGTGAGACTGACTTACCACCTTTATTTGTAATCATACGAGTCAGAAATGATATTGAAAATGACATTGGAAATGTCAAAGAGAGCCAAAGAGATGTTATTGTTAAAACATTAGAAAAATACATCGGCCCATTATGGGAAGACTATCATGAAGGGAAAAAATCACTAGTTAAAGACAGCCCTTAACGAATTAATCTTAACAATGCGGTGCCTGCAAACCGGGGTTGTGTCGGATTTTCCAAACTTGAGGCGGCCGTTTAGAATTCTAAATGAATAAGTTCGTTAAACATAAAACATCGCCAGGTTTGTAGGCGATGTTTTATGTTTAATATTGCTGCATTGCTGCGGGCTACAGCAATGGGATAAAGTTCTGGCATTTATGACATCAATTTCTTGTCAACCGACAAAAGGTGTTCCTGAGCAGAGTGCATAGTCGGAATATATGTTCTTATTTGGAGATGATTAATTTGGCTAAAAAACTCGAAGCTAATGGACTATGGGAATCCTCACGAATGATGTTACCTGAGCACAAGGATGTGACTCGGAGGCAAGCAAAGCAAACAGATCGCCTGGTTAAGCCCACTTTGGATGATCAGGAAGTGGAGATTATCAGCACCGTTCTTTTTCAATCTCACAGAAATCAGAAAGTGGTCAGATTGACTCTATACGGTGAGTACGATTTGCGAAGTGTAACCGGCATTGTGACATGTACCCAGCGTGACAGCTTCCGTCTGGACACCGAAGATCCGTTTACTGGAGTTGCTGATGGGAGTGGTTTATGTTTCGGGATGTGATCAAAGCGGAGTTGTCCCAAGAGTGGACAGAGGCTGAGATACAAGATGTCTGAAATCTGGCATGTGTACTGAAATTGGGGGGGACAATTTAATAAAGTTGATGGATCCCTTTTATAGCGAAAATAAAGGACATAACACAAACAAGCAGTGACCAATAAGCAATAGCCGTAAACATCTTAACCACCTCGCTTTCGCCTATCTCATGAACCAATTCTCCTCTTCCATTGACTTTTCCTTTTAATATTCAACTATCCTGCCCGTTATCGGAGTAAGGCTGTCGATCCATCAGCAGGCTTTATTGAATTACTCTTTGTAACCCAATACCTTACCAAGTATACTTTCTTTTGAAATTGTGCCAAAGTGTCTGCTGTCTGCACTACGAAACCAATCGTCACCAATAATATAATACTGCCCATTGGGTACCTGAATTTCTTTTTTATTGGAATCATCGCTTTCTTGGATCCACTTCGCATTTCCTTTGAAGTTATTGCGAATGTTATCGGTGATTTCAGAACGGTTGGAAGTTTCTATTAGTTCATTAACATTCATCCCAAGTCGGTGTGCCTGCCCATAAAAGGAATCAAGTTGTCTTCCGTCAATATAAATCTGACCTTTATCAATTCGAAATTTTTCCCCAGGCAAGGCGACAACTCTTGAGATTTCATTCTCGCTTAAATTCATTTTCGAGTTCGCCAATTTCGGGTTCCGATAATAAATAATGTCTCCTCTTTGAACAGAATGTGTTTTGTAATAAGTTTGGTCAACAACGATATCGACGCCATCAAATTCATGGTGACCACGATCCATGTTGTCATAACCGTGTTGGTACACATTCATCCCCTCAGTGGACCTTACCTTATTGATATCCTGTTTCGTTTCGTTATCCCGTAATGGCTCCTGAGTACACGCTGGTAATACAACAGCAATTAACATTATTAATACGCTCAATCGCATTAATACACCTCCAAACGTATCCTATGATATTATTATACTTCGAAAAGGATGCATGGACTCCCATAATTTATTAAATATTCCAGAACTATACATATTTTTGTCCAAGCTATGGGAACAGGTTGGCTTATAAATATCTGCTGTTCGTACATCGGATTTAAATTCAATCATAAGTAAACCGCCCATTAAATAGGCGGTTAATTAAACTATCGTTCTCCGTTAGCTGAATGAAGTTGGTTCTTCTTTTGTTGTTATCAGTTCAGCTCCATTTAGTTTAAGAAATCCTTTAATAGGTACAAAACTGAAATTGAAGACAAAATAGTAACCCCGCTAATGATAAATGTCCTTATTGCCCTGCTAATAAAGTGTTGGAATTACCTTTGTCATATTGATTGATAAGACTGATAATGACCCTCCTGTTACACCAGTTACTATTACAATTGGCTGGAAAATACTTATTTTTTTTATAATCGGACTTTTGTTGATTAATTATAAAGGACTTAAGAAATACAGCGATGCGCTCTCCCACGCTGGTTAGTTTCACTGCCCATAACACTAAAAAGAGAACTATTATTGATTCATCTTTTCTATCTTGATTATTTCCAGCAATGCATCAAAGAACAGATCAGGTTGTTCCATCATTGTCATATGTCCAGCATTGGGAATGATGTATATACCTTTATTCGGGGCTTCTATCTCTTCAAAGTATGTTTGTGAAATGACGTAAGGGGCTTGCCAATCATTCCCTCCCAAAATGTAGTATATTGGTACTTTATAATCTGCCGTTTCAGTGCGGAGGTTAAAATCACCTAGAAATTTATGAAGATTGGCATTTGCCCGGAAAATTTTCATAAACGCGATAATATCCGAAACCCTGAAAATGGGACTTTTGAAAACAGTTATCCAAATCGTAAGATCCAACTTCATACCCAATTTATATTTTCCTTGAAGCTTTCTAACCTGTTCACACTTTTTCAAAAATGCTTTGTTAAAAACAATTCGATGTCCAGGATATTCACCGATTGATTCTAGCCTCTTCATAGATCTTTTATCACCGGATTGCTCGATCATTTCTTTCACTTTGTTATACCCAACTCGCTCATTTTCCAACATACTGACAACCTGCCCTGTGCCTATATAATAGGCTGCCTCTTCGGGATACTTTCTGATGAACACCGAACCTAAAACACTTCCCCATGAATGGCCGAGTATAACGATCTTTTGCCTGTTATATTTCTTCTTCAGGTATTGGATGATTTCAAACAAATCCTGCAGCAGCAAGTCAATTGTAGGGAGCTTATCCGGATTTTTAGTCAATGTTTTTCCAGCTCCGCGTTGGTCCCAATGAACAACGGTATAGATTTCCTCCCATTTTTCCTGGAACGCCCTCGTAAACAAGGATTCAGCCGAGCCGGGTCCTCCATGCAAAAACAGCATTACGGGATTATCGTAGCTAGTTCCCAAATGATATAAAAATTGACTGATACCATTTATGATTACGTATTCTTCAAGACAAATAGGCCTCTCCAATTTATTCTTCATCATTTGCACTCTCCATTTTTGACAGCTTTCTCCGCCTTTCAAATTCCATTAATACTCTTGCCTGTATTTCATCTTGATTTTCAACTGGTTCCAAGCTGCCGTCATCTTCAAAACCATCCTGGTCTTCACCGTCAAAACGATACATTTTCCTCAACAGACTCCACATTTGTTCCAATTCCTCCGCTGAGAAATCTGTAAAAAGATCCATCAAAAAATATATTCCTTTTTCAGCGGATTCCAGTAGGAGTTGTTTTCCCGCTTCTGTGATTTTTACATTGACTGCGCGCTTGTCCTTCCGATTGTTTGTAATGAGAACGTATCCTTTTTTCTCCAAAATCATGATGATTTGCTTAACGCTCTGTTTGGTAGTGCCAAGTTTTCTTCCAATGTTATTGATTGTTGTTTCATCTTCCTGTAAATGTGCAATTGCCAACATTGCCATATACTGTCTGGATGTCAAGTTCTTCAGGTAGCTGTCGCCTTTTATCTGGATCTTGTTTGCAAGTGAAAACAGGGTCGCGTAAGTCTGCTGCATCAAAAATATTTCTCTGTAAATATCCATAAACATCTCCTCACTTTGACATTATACTGTCTAACAGAATCATAACAAGAAGGAGATTATTAGTCAATATAATGTCTAAATCTGAAAAGAATTTTGAGTGTTAAGCAAGGACGCTAACAGACGAGCGAAAAATGCAAAAAACCACTTGCACTTGTGCCAGTGGCGTTCCATAACGAAAATGGCTTGCCCTGAGGCCAGCCCAAACCTGTTAGGATTCTGTTTGAGTATTCGTCGATGCAGAACGCGGCAGCAGAATCAGATACCGTCTTCCTACGTGACGCCAATCAGGGAAATTAATCATCGCTACTAGCGATGCGCTCTCCCAACTGAGTTAAGCCTCCTCTATTCCACTAAACTGCCCGTTAGCACAGCGTAGGGCAGCAACTCCAAGCCTAAATAAGTTATGACTAAGAAATATATTAAGTTCTTTAGCCAATTTAAAAGCCGTAGTATAATTTTCATTTACCGTCACCTCGGTGAGTTCTTACCCTATTTTAGTATCGGGTAGGTAAATGTTTATTAAACATAACTGCCCGTAACGGACTTAGTCCGTATTTATAATCCATGTTGCTTAGTCGGGAATGAGTTCAAGTTCTTGTCAATCTCGGGAATGTGAACAAGTTCTTGTCATCAGAAAAAGACAAGAACTTGTTCACATAAAATAAAATAGCCGGATATTCGTGGCAATTAATGAGATAAAGTTCTTGTCACCCGACAATTACTTTGGTATTTAGTGTTTACTCTAAAAATGTTTCTTTTCTAGCAACTGCTTCTCTACAAAATCAACAAGAGTTTGATTTTTACGATTTAATCCAGTGTAGTAAATGAGTTCATGACTGAGCTAATTGCAATGTAAATTAAACAAAAAGCCTTCTTTCCTATAGTAGGATTGAGGGCTTCTGCTTTCAATGACTCGGCGCAAACTCCCAGGTCAGGCATTATTCCACTTTGCAATTTGAAACATTAAATTCTGGCTTTTTTAACTTCCCCTACCTTATCTATAAGTCTATTTGTCCAACCGCCAACTGACTATTCGGTTCACTATAAACAATGAAATCAGGCTAAAAACTAGCATAACTGCGCAATCCAACATTACGTCCTCCGTCCACCCGACTGTCAAAACCTTACGCATCGCATCGGCGGCATACGTTGTCGGAAAAGCGTACGAAATCCATTGCAGTGGCACGGGAAGTTGATTCATCTCCACCATGATTGGAGACAGAAAGGAAACGAACATCATCAGGGCTTGACAGAGCATATTGGTCAATTGGTGATTTGGTGACCAGAATCCGAGAATAACCCCGATGCCGACCACGCTAAACAAGCAAAGTAAGATTACAATCGGTAGGCCTGGAGAATAATGAAGTCGAACTCCGTATATCCATTGGCCAAGCACTCCTAAAATGAAAAGAGATGGAAGCGTGTTCATCAGTCCACGCAGCATGTTTGCAAGCACGAAGTTGTTTTTAGATATTGGAAGGGAAGCATAGAACGTAAAATGGTCCTGATGCTTTTGCCAAGAGATTTCCTGGCCAATCCCGTTCATGCCCATAACTATAACGCCGAAAATGAGATTACCTGCAATGATCTGCACAATCATTTCATCACTGGGATTCACCGTGTAAAACCGCATAAACAGAATGGTCGATAGAGGAAACAACGTTGCCATCAGAAGTACCCACGCCCAACTGTCCTTGACGATCGCAAACTGAATACGGAACAAGATCGAAGCTTCCGTCCACCAGCGTCGTGGTCCGCCCTTAATTCTTGGCGGTTGTAGCCCTAGTGGATTCAAAGGGGCGTTCATGCACCGATCACCTCTTTTGCTACGTGCCCATCGATATGAAAATAAACATCTTCTAGACTAGGCGGGAGGACGGAATATTCCTCGATCGGAAGATCTCGTCGTGAGATGATTGCATCCAACACGGCACTTGCCTGCGTTTTATCCACCATTAGACAGATGCGGTTTTCCCCGCTTCCCTGGACGATTCCCCACTGCGCTAACTCTACTTCGGCTTCCTGACGTTTTCCGAAGACTGTTTGGATCTCAAACTTCAATCGCTGATCTACTCGTTGCTTCAGTTTTGCTACGTTGTCGATGGCAAGAAGCTTTCCATGGTTGACGATGGCCGCCCGGTCCACTACATGCTCTGCTTCCAGCACGTTGTGCGTCACCAAGATGACCGTAGCACCGCAACGGTTATGTTCAAGAATGAGATTCCAGACCAACCGGCGTTTTTTTGGATCTAGCTCATTGGTCGGCTCGTCGAGAATCAGCACCGGTGAACTTCCGATAAGCGCCGTTCCGATTCCAACTATCCGTTTCTGCCCGCCTGAGAGCCGTTTCAACTGCATGTCACGGATATCGGTCAACACAAATCGATCTAATAATTCCTCCGCTTCCCGTTCCGCCGCTTTCCGGTTCATCCCGCGTAATCGGCCGGTGAAGACCAGCGCATCGATCACTTTTAAAGCCGAGAGAACATGCGGTTCTTGTGCGTAATAAGCCACTTGGCTTGCGACAACGTGTGTTTGTTTGAACACATCCAGTCCGTTATACAACACCCGGCCTTCGGTCGGCTTTAGATGTCCCACCAACTGTTTGATAAGCGTCGATTTCCCTGCTCCGTTCGGACCAAGCACGCCCAGAATTTCGCCTCTCTGAATGGTGAAAGAAATATCGTCGTTGGCTTTGATCTTACCCTTCTTGTAGAGCTGGCTGACATCCTCAATTTCGTATATCCAATTGTCCATTGAAAATCGTCTCCTTCGCTCACCGCAGAAGCAAGCGTTTGGTTTGGTCCATCATAATACTCAGCCGATCAGTGTCTAACTCATAGTAGATCCGATTGTCCGACCGGGTGATCCGAATCAAGTTCAAGTCTATCAGCAGATTTGTATGGTAGTTGATGGCAGCAGGTGTCAACTCCATCAACTGCGCAAGCTCGCCTGCATACCGATTACGCTCCTTCAGTAGTTCGATCATGTCTAGTCTCCGTTTATCGGCGATCACCTTCAGGAACTTCTCGATCGTCTCTTTCTCTTCCCGCTGCCAGGCCAGTGCGTCGTTTCGAAAACCAAGAATCATCCAATCAGGCCGGGACTCTCTTTCAATATGGCGGAAATCCATTCGAACCTGCGAGATGTAGCTAACATGAATCCGAGTGGGCTTCACAATAAGCCCTTGATTGGAATTCGCCAGATCTCCGAACGCCCGTTCTGGATGTCCTGCGAAATGTTCTGCGTACCGGACGGCCCCTTCCTCCCCAAGCTCTTTGAGACGGTCCCGAATCACCGCGAAGCCTTGTTGAAAAGAATCGAGAACGAGCAGCGTCCTCAGCTTGAATTCCTCATGGAAACGTATATGCTCCATTAATTCGGCGTGGACCTCTGCATCCGGAATCGGATGCGCTGCGACCAGTTGATACAGAAGAACTGGATCTTGGCGAACCATCTCATAATTGTTCCCGCCTAGCCAATCTGAACCTGCCCCCGCATAGACAGCTTCAGCCAGCATGGCCACCAGTTCCTCACCCTGCCGCGATTTGTAGAGTTCCAACCAAGCTTCCACGGTCTTCGGTTCATCAACATCGTAAAATACCTGGTGCAAGACATTATCCAGACGGTCGTAAGTCAAACTTTTCCCGAAGAAACGGGCCATCTCCTCTTTAACATGCCGAGACAGTTGACTTATCAACACATCCATCATCTCCATGAATTCGGTATCCGGAGTAAACCTCAACTCCCGTGCAATCTCACTCATGTACTCTACTTTGGCAATCATCGTCATTGCAGCAATAAACTCTAAGGGTTCACTGTAACCGAATCTCATGCTCTTTCCTATCTCTTCAGGGTTAAAGATGATCAATTTCTCCCTTCATTTTAATTCAATATTAATTAAACAAGAATGAATACTATTTAAATATTTATTTAAATACATCTTACCAGACCCTAATTATACTGTCAATATTTGTTATTCTATTTGTACACTGTTTTCGCCAATCTAATATGACCGTAAGCTGACGATTAAGCTTGTCCAGAAATTGACCGATATCGTTATCCGTTAGCTTAATGATTTGGGGTCATCATGATAATGTCATTAGGTTGCTTTTCAATATTCAGAAATTAATAAGGTTCTTGGCATCAACCGATGACAAGAACCTTATTAAAATTTTCTAGCAATCCTCAAATTGTTAGTTTAGTCAACATTGACCTTTTTATTATCAAGTTGGCTTTTCACATTTCGAGAATTTTTCAATAGTAACCAAATGGGGCTCGCAATAAATATTGAGGAATAAGCACCACTGATGAGCCCAAAGATCATCGCTAAGCTGAACAGTCGAATAGACTCACTTCCAAAATAAAGAGATATTGCAGCAATAAATACCGTAACAACCGTATATATCGAACGAGTCATCGTTTGCCTTATACTGTTATTAACAAGTATTTCTAGATCATTAAATGATCTTAATTTTGAAAAACGTAAATTTTCACGAATTCGATCAAAAATGACAACGGTATCGTTAATGGAATAACCAATAATCGTTAACACTGCGGCTATGAAGGTAAGATTAACTTCTAGTCTGAGTATTGAAAAAAGGCTAATTACGATAAACACATCGTGGAGCAGTGCTAAAATTGCAGCTATCGCAAACCTCCACTCAAAACGAATTGTTATATAAATTAAGATACCCAAGCTAGCAATCAAAACGGTGATAATCGCATTTTTCCCTAACTCTTGGGCAATATCAGGACTAACTTTATTTTCTTCAAAAGACACTTGATTCCCAAATGTATTGGTTATGGCGGACTTTAGTCTATCCACCTCAAATTGATCTAGAATCTTGCCAAATCGGACTGTCGTATGCCCTCCTTGGCCGACATTAACCGAATCTTCTTTAATAGTTCCGGTACTTTGAATGATTTTTTCAATTTGGCTTTTCTCAACCGTTTTTCCTAAGGATATATCCAGATTAGTACCTGCTTTAAAATCTACCCCAAAATTAAATCCCCATATGGTCAATGATAGTAAGCCAATAAGCGTTATGGTTCCTGAAAGGATAAAAAATTTCCGGCGATGTTTAACTATATTAAACAAAAATCGATCTTTGTTATTGCTGTCACGAACTCCAAAAAAGACCGGATTGTTTATTAAATTAATTCGAATTAATAAATTTAGGAGAAAACGTGAGAAAAATACATTTGACAAGATACTCACTAATATACTTAATATCAGCGTCAAGGCAAACCCTTTAACTGCGCCGTTTCCTAACCAATACAATACTGCACCAGCAATAATTGTCGTTACGTGTGCATCGATAATGGTTCGAAACGAATGGCGGGATCCTGCTATTAATGCTGAAGATAACGATTTCCCGCTGTGAATCTCCTCTTTTATTCGTTCAAATGTGATGATATTTGCATCGACAGCCATTCCTATTCCAAGCACGAAGGCAGCAATTCCTGGTAAAGTAAGTGTGGCTTTCATCAGAAAAAAGACAAGAAGAAGCAACCACGCATAGCTAATAATACAAATATTGGCTACGAGTCCGGGAGTTCGATAAATGCAAAGCATGAATATCAAAATAACAAGAGATGCAATTATGCCGAATTTGATTGTCTTTTCTAACGACATCTGTCCTAAGTTTGGATCTACCTTTTGTATGTATTTTTCGCTCAATTTCAGTGGTAAAGCACCAAGATTAATTGTATCTGCTATATTTTTGGCTTTGTCGTAAGTGAATGAACCCTCAATAGTAGCCTCACCGTTTGTAATTACATTACGAATGGCGGGTGAGGAAAGCTCTTGGTCGTCCAGATAGATGGAAAGCGGTTTTCCTAAAAGCCGGGTTGTTACATCTTTGAACTTATTAATATCTTTTGTTTTTATAATAATGTATGGTTGGTTCGTTTGTGGGTTAAATCCGACTTTTGCGGCATTTTCAACAAAATCATTACCTAACATTTCTTTCTTTCCATTAGGACCACGAAAACTTAACTCAGCGGGCTTACTTAATATTTGCCTTACTTCGTCTGGTTTCTCTATGCCCGCTAATTTCACACGAATATGATCATTACCTTCTACCGTGACATCAGGCTCGGCTACATAACCGGTTGTCCTACCGATGCGATCAATTAAACTCTTTGCGGTTTGTACTAAAGCTTCATGTGTAACGGGTTTATTGCCTTCAATAGGTGAGGCTTGATATAGGGTTTCAAACCCACCTTTCAAATCCAGCCCCAGCTTAATATTATTCGTAATTTTAGAAGATGTGGTTAGAACAAGTGTGGCCATAAATACAAGTATTACCATCAACAATGTTAATTTCTTAAAATTTATCATGTATTAAGCTCTCCATTTCATTTAATATTTGCATTTAAATGAATGGGAAAGAAACTAAGTAACGGGATTTGTATTTTATAGGAAATAGGAAATAGAGAAGTTTTATAAGAGGGATATATGAGTAAATATGGTTTTTAAACTTCGTTGAAATGATAACATTAAGGAGTATGATAAAGATAAAATCCGGAAGGTCGGGGAAGTAATTGTGTTTACTGTTTTCAGTAATAATAAAATTATTCGTCGCTACATATTCATTTTCAGCTACAATTGATTGTTTAACAGTATGATTCGCACTTGAAATTAGGTGTTGGGTAGGACTAAGACAAGCCAAAATCAATACAATAACAGACAAAAATAAATATATAAACTTTTTCAAATTTATCGCCTCCTTTCCATAAGATGTTAAATTATTATAACACCATCCAATGCCGTATTGCATATTTCTTCCGTTGCAAAGGAATCGTTATTGCCATTGCCCTTAAACGCCATGGGCCATCGGCCATTAGCTTGTCGATACTGCTGATTTCGAAAGTGTCACTATGAACGAATTTGGAACCGGCGAGAACACAAATTGAGCATGAAATGGCAAAATTCTTTGCCTTGGATCTGGATAAACGCATTTCCTGCCCCTCAGTACAGATCGTTCATTATTAACAATCGGAAATATATCTATATACGTTTCCAATTTATGGTTGGTTACATTAATCTGTCCGCTACTCCAATAAACCAAAAGTGCAGCAAGCTCCTCCGCTATCGTTATCTGTCCAACACTTCCTAATAATTACTTTGATATTTTTCAATCACCTGTTCAATTTCGGGAAGGATTCTTTCACAAATTGAAATAGCATCTTGAACTATTAGCCTGCCACCTATTCTATATTTCCCATCAATTGTACCGATTGAACCCGTAGCATCTGAAACGTAAGACCTCTCTTTATCTTCATAAAAGAATCGTTCTCTATCCCTTCCTTTTCCTATTGCATATTCCTGCTCGTGCTCATGCATATTCCGTATATCTTCAAGATATGGAATTTTTTCTATTTCAAAGAAGAACTTTTCAAATTCCGGAGCAATTTTTTTACCTTGCTTTAACCATTCAAGAGAGCGATGTAAAGCTAAAATAAAATAATATTGTGTAATTAATCTACTATCCGTGATAAGTTTAAAATTATCAAAGGAACCACCGAGATCAAACGATTTATCAACTATATTCAATAATTCAACACCTTTCATATTCGCTTCTTTAACCCATCTTCTCGAATTATCGAGTATATATACATTTTTCGATACAGTATCATGATCCATCATAGATCTCTCCAATCTACATACGAGAAATTATACACCTTTCCAAATCATACTATATTTTGGTTTTGATTGTTATACTATCCTGCCCGCAATGATCTGGCCTATTTATTGATCTCAAGCGTTCCAAATTTGAAGGTCTCTTACAGAAAGGTATTGACCCTGACACTAGTGGAAGGGATTAAACTGGAATCGAAAGCAATAGTCAAAATAAGGTGGGAGACGGGAATGAGAAAGGTTTTATTCGTAAAGGCAAATAATCGTCCAGTAGAACAAGCAGTAAGTGTTAAATTGTATGAAGCTTTTTTGAAAAGTTATGTGGATTCCATTGTTCTTTTCCATAAACTCCTCCGAGTCAACTTTCATTAATAATTATTGCTCCTACTTTTTAATTTTTCGGATCTTCCGACTTATAATCAATATAGCTCATAAAGCTTGCACCAATACCTGATTTTTTCAACAATCGAATTTTGCAATAGCTCAACTACACCATTACCAGCCCGCCATCTACCTTTATGCATTGACCCGTCACAAATGAACTCAGGCTTGATGCCAAAAACAAGGCAACATTGGCGATATCCTGAGGAACTGCAAGTCTATGTAGTGGGGTAAGCTTTATAATCGCATCTCGAATATCTTCTTGTGTACCCTTACTTGAATCGGTAGATTCTGTAAGCCCAGGTGCAATTGCATTAACCGTAATTCCAAACCTGCCTAATTCCTTTGCCAAATTTCTCGTATAACCTAACAAAGCTGATTTGGCCGTTGTGTAATCGTGGTAAGGGACAACCGGGAAATCTACAAGATTAGACACCATATTGATCATTCGGCCTGATAATTGCTGTTTCATAAAGGGCATAGCTGTTATGCATATATTAAACGCCCCATGAACGCTTCCCTCGATTTGCTCTTGGTAATCTATCCATTCCAGTTCCCAAGCTGCTTTCCTTTTCTTCGGATTAAAGCTGTAGGGACTCAGAGCATTATTCACAATAATATCCAATGATCCAAACCGTTCAACGGTTTGCGAGAGCATAGCCTCAACATCTTCGAGAATTCTAACATCTGCTTGTATTGAAATAGCTTGTCCTCCTGCTTGCTGGATTTCTTTTACAAGTAGATCTGCCCGTTCCTTTTGATGCAAATAATTAATAACCACGATTGCGCCTTCCTCAGCAAAGGATTTAGCTATAGAAGCACCAATACCCCGACTTGCTCCTGTGACTACGGCAACCTTATTATGAAGCAGCATATTTATTCACCCCTTTTATTCAACATCCGGATCATATTGCTCCGCCAATTCCTCTGTCCCTTTTTCGATATCAACATAACGGATTAAATCTACTAAATTAAATCGCCCATCATGGTGCCAGCCTGGCTTTGCTTGATTCATTGCACCCAATGGACAAATTCGACTCACTCCAGCCTCCCCGAGTGTTTGTGCTAAATTTAATAATCTTGCTGGACTGACTGCAATTCCACAGGATTGTAAATAAGTTCTGAAGGAAGATAAGAAAGGAATCCCCTCTTCTAGCTGTTTGCAAGCATATACATGCACGGTTCGATTTAGTGGAGAGCTTTGAAATCCTGGTTTCGTATGATAAATGACTGTCCAAGCCGTATTTTGCTTACTCTCATATACAAAAACGTCGTCATGTTCGAATGTATAACGATTTCTTTCATTTTGAATCGCCCAAGCTTCCGCGTCCGTTAAATCTGCACGTGGTTTTCTTAGCTGCATTCTATCCATTTCCGCAGCTAAATTCTGGGCAAATTGTTGTGGGCTCAAGCTCCCTCCTTCTTCAACAAATACTGATTGTGGCGAGAGGCAGCTCTGTTGATCATAGAGAGCTATATCTGCAGCTAGGCGAGCAATCGTATCGTCCATCCGATCAGGTGTCAATGCTTCTTGGCCAATCATCGCAAAGCTGATCCGATGTCCAAAGGTCAAACAATTTTTATGGATAGGTATACGCGGGCGAATATTCTCAAGCGTCTTGTTGCTTCCATAAGTAATTATTGCATCGGCCATTTCAATGGCCGGGTCTTCAAATTCCCTATTTCCCCCCTGCCATGGAAGAATCGCAATGGCATCTCCCAAACGTTGATCAACCTCAGCTAGTGACTCCGCAAACCAGACTGCCATTAGAGGTTCTGCTGATGAAGTCTTCCCTAGTTGGGCCGATTTTAAGAGCAACCCCATAATAAGACTCCAAATCGAGATTCCGGGAACATTACCGGAAAATATATGAAAAATCAGCTTAGGACCATAGATTCGACTGAATCCGCCTGACTTTCTTGGCCGAAACTCATCCAACATCGCTGGATTATCGAACTCCTCATCGAGGAATCGCAACAGTTCTTTTTTGCGAAAAGTCCGCATATAGCGTTTGAGCTGAAGGCGAATCATATCCGCATCGTAGCCAGTCACATAAGGAAGCAGCAGCTCAGCTAATCGGCGTTGTGGGTAATTTGGGTCTAACCACTTGTGTACGGCGAGGTCAATTTTATCTATGATCTCGGAAGTGGTAAGCAGCGCCAAATAATCATGTCGATTTTTTTCAAGCCTACATGAAATTTCGCGAATTTTTTGTTCATTTAATGTAGGAAACATCAGTGAATAAACACCTTGCGGAGTCTCGATTTGTTGGATTTCTTGCTCATCCACCGACATATCAACGGGTAGCTTATACGCTTGAATTCGATAAACAAATGGTCTCGTATTCATATATTTACCTGTATGTTCAAAAATTCATCTACGGCAATGGAACAGCCCCGCGCTTCGCTGCCTTGGATTCTACCCATTAATTGAAAGCCATGTTCATGTCTAACCCCAAGATCCTCTGTCAGAATGGCCGTACAAGAATTCCAATTCGCCAAATCATAATGCGCCAAAACACCACTTTTGCCATTTTCAACCGGTTGCAGCGTATTCGGATCCAAAACACAAGTCCTTAACCAAGCAGGACCTGCCTTCATGTAGTTAATCTGACCGCTATTCGACAAATTCTCATAAATGGTTTGGTCATAAAATTGTGAGCTCAGCTCTGTCATCCCGTACATATTTATGCAGAATGCTCTTTGCACATGAAAGTAAGTATAGAATTGACGATAAAGCGTCTCAACCTCTATTTCACGTGATTGTCCCTTAAAACCGCCTGTATCCAAAATGCGACTTCCCGGAGGAAGCTGAAAGATTAAGTTATGTGCTTCGCAATAATCTAAAAAATGGACGTAAGCGAAGGTAGCTCCTAAAAGAAGCACTGGTTTCCCTAACGCTTCCGATTTCTTTAAAGTACTAACAAGTGCCTCCATTTGCAAACCATGTTCATTAAAGAAAAACTGGCTATCCGGACTGCCATATCGTTCAACAGCAAGGGATAAATAACGGGATAGAGACGAGTTTACATTCCTATCACGTGCGGGTGAAAGCACATATTGGGTCATTTTTTCCAGATCCGGCATTACAAAGTGCTTGAAAGCACTAGTCATGGAAGCATCCCAAACGTCCAAAGTCGGATGGAATTGCCGCCCTTTATGCTCAGCATTCGTTGTTCCGCTAGTCATAAAAACAGCCTCTGCCTCATCGCTTGGTTCACAAGACAGCACCGCATTTTTGAAGGCTTGGATTGGAACGGGCGGAATATCACGCCAGTTTTTTACTGTATAGGGAGTTTTGCGTTTTAATTGTGCGTATTTTTGAAAAGCTCGGTTGTGTTCATATTGAAAATGAAACAATTGCAACGCAAGCGAATTAAAAGCTGCTTCACTAGCATTCTGTTCCAGAGATAATGAAGCATTAGCGATAAATTGCAAAACCTCACGATTTATGAATGCAGAAGCTTCTCGCATTAGCTCTTACTCCTTCGTAAAAATAATGGAATATGGACTAAAAATAGTTGTAAGAATATAGCACTGCACGCACCTACCAAAATACTATTCGTCAAAATAGTACCCCAAATCCCTGAGATTTGTGTAAAATTTTCAGGCAAGGCAATGGCAAGCAATAAAGATAAACCCGCTATTGTATAATTCGCCTCGGTTTTTGGCATTTTCACTAATATCGAGATACCCGACATCAGCAATCCAGCCGCAGCAGGTAAGAATAGACCGCCTACAACTGCATCAGGGGTCAGAGCCAGCACCGCGCCTGCTTTTGGCACAAAGCCCAATACAAGAAAAATCACACCAGCCATAATGACCGGAAACCTTGAACCTACTCCAGTTAGACGAAGCAGTCCTACATTTTGCGCATAAGCTGTTGTCGGTGTACCACCAAGAACGGATGAAATCATCGAGCCTACGGATTCACCAGTAAAAGCAAGCTTAATGCGCCGAGAATCAAGCTTAATATCAACCATTTCTGCGGCAGCATGATAAACGCCCATAGCTTCAATAACGGCAACGATATAAGCAATAAAAAATGTAAGAATGATACCTGCATCCCAAGTGAACGCACCGTAAGGAAATAATTGAGGAAGACCAAACCAGCCTTTTTGCGAAATAACCGAAAAATCAGTCTTTCCCATAAAGACAGACAACAAGTCTCCAATAATTAAAGCAATTAAAAAACCATACGATTTCCACAGCCCTTTTCCGAAATTCGATAAAAGGATAACAATGACAGCTGTTGTAATGGATAATAGCAAATTAGGACCGGAAAGAAATCCAGGCATACCAGGACTGCCGCCTAAAAACTCAAACATCGTGAAATGTGAAAGCGCAATGCCTACGACACAAATGACAGTTCCAGACACAACTGGAGTGAAAAACTTTTGAAGCTTGCCCAGCAACCCGGTGACGGACATAATGAAAACTACAACTGCGCTAATCAAAATAGCACCGCCTGCTGCCGAGAGTCCATTCGCTTTACCTGAGGTGATCATTAAAGAATCAAAAGCGGCTGAAGGACCTTGAACTATGGGCAATCGGGCTAATCTAGTTGCTTGTGTTAAAGTAACAAGACCTGCGGCAATAAATATCGCATTAACCAAATTGGAAGCCATCGCCAAAGGCAGACCAACCATTGCAGCAATAAATAAGGGGTCTAACCAAACATTAGATACGAATACATGCTGTAAACCGTAAAGAAAACTCTGGACAAGAGGCATTTTACGCTCAATATCGCGACTCAGATCGGGCACAGATTCATTACCGGCAAATTGAATATTTTGTTCCAAATTAAAGATCCCCTTTCATTTGGTATGGTAATTGTTCACGATTTGCAGTATTTCCTCTGCAGCCTTTTGTGGTGAAGCGGCTAAACTGATTGCAGATACGACAGCAACACCGTCAGCTCCGGACTCCACAACCTTTTCCGCCGTTTCAGCTGTAATACCGCCGATCCCAACTATGGGAATAACGATGCCGTTTTGCCGTATTTCACGGATCATTTGGGGTCCTTGTACCTCTCTCGCGTCGAGCTTAGTTAAGGTCGTATACATGGGACCTGCCCCCAAATAATCTGCACCATTACGTACAGCTATTTCAGCTTCAGCGACATTATGTGCAGAAACACCGACTATTTTATCCAACATATTAGCTCTAATATTCAGAAGGGAATCATCTTCCTGTCCAATATGCAGGCCATCCGCTTTCAATTTTAAAGCCAGCTCCACGTCGTCATTTACTATGAATAAAACGTCATGCGCTTTACAAAGCTTCCTCAGCTCACTGCCAAGGTAAATTGCGTCTTGACCTGTTAATGCTCCCTTACCTTTTTCACGAAATTGGAAAGCAGTTATCCCTCCAACAATCGCTTCATGCAAAACGATTAACGGGTCCTTGACACAATTCGGACTCCCCATAACAAAATAGAGTTTCAAGCGCTCCTTTAATTTTGATTTCATACCTTTGTCCTTTCGTTCATGCGATTATAAGCCCAATGGTTGGTTGGCCCATGACCATGACCTAACCCTAGCGGGTACGCAATTGCCGATTGGATAAAACTTTTTGCAGTTTGAATGGCATTCTGCATCGTAGAGCCCTTGGCTAGCTCGGATGCAATCGCTGCCGCAAATGTACATCCCGTACCGTGTGTATCTTTGGTTAATATCCTTGTTGCAGTAAATTTCGTAAAAATTTTACCATCATACAAAATATCTATAGCTTCTTCACTTTCTTTTCCATGACCGCCTTTTACCAATACATGCTTGGCGCCCAGCTTATAAATTTGTTTGGCTGCTTCCTTACGATCCTCTAAAGTTTCAATCCCAAATCCTGCTAGAACCTCCGCTTCGAGAATGTTGGGAGTCACTACTTCCGCTAGTGGAATGAGCACCTTGCGCATAGCCTCCACAGCATCTTCTCGTAATAATGCAGTACCGCCTTTAGCGATCATGACGGGATCAACGACTAAATTAGGCCAGCCGTATTTTGTAATTTGGCAGGCTACGGCTTCGATAATCTCTTTGCTGAACAGCATGCCTGTCTTCAGTCCCTGCGGTTCAAGATCTGTTCCAATGGAATCTATTTGCTGAATAATGATGTCAACTGGCAATGCAAGAACACCTTGCACACCAAGCGTATTTTGTGCTGTGACAGCAGTTATAACAGACATGCCATAAACACCTAGTTCTTGAAAGGTTTTGAGATCGGCTTGGATCCCAGCACCGCCGCCGCTATCTGAACCGGCAATCGTTAATACTTTACTTACTTTTGCCATCATGTTTAATGACTCCTTTAACACAAATTAAAATATTAGCCAAGATAACGAGTATATAAGCTGCGTGCCTGTGCGATATCCTTCGTGCCATGAATGAGTACACGACCGTCTTGAAAAATGACTAGACGATGATTGCCAATTGTAAATGAAATGAGATAGGGGTTAGCCTCAACATGTCCCCCTTGCTGCATAAGTGTTTGCGCAACTTCTTTCATGTTTCGTGAAAAAGGCTTGGCGGGTCGGATTTGTACGGTATCACGTCCACATAAGACTGCGGAATGGGATAGATTTTCGCTTAATAAATAGGGGTATGTTCGTTTCTCGCCACAGGAAGGACAGTTAGGTTTTTTCAATTTATCGGCTTTTATCGCGCAATGTGCATTCGTCCACAAATCAAAGCTAATGAGTTTGCCATGTAAAGAAATCAAATCTTCCACTAGGATTTTTAAAGCCTCGCTGGTTTGGTAGGAAATGACCATTTGCACAACAGGAGCAATAACACCCACAGTATCGCAGGTAGCTCCTCCCATCGGCATATTTTCCAAGAGGCAATTCAAGCAGGTTGTAATCCCAGGTAAAACGGTAAAGGTTAGGCCATAGCTGCCTACACATGCACCATAAATCCACGGTATCCCTATCTTTTGGGAGATGTCATTTATTAAGAGTCGTGCTTCAAAATTGTCCGTTGCGTCTAAAATCAGATCAACGCCCTTGACGAGATCTTCGATCTCTCTAATCGTCACATCCATGATATGCGTTCGAATATCTACCTCTGAGTTGATTTCCTTTAATCGGTGTCTCGCGGCAATGGCTTTAGGCAGCCGCTGCCGTGCGTCTTCTTCATTAAAAAGCTGCTGCCGCTGCAAATTGCTCCATTCGACATAGTCACGATCCACTATTGTAATCGTACCGACACCTGACCTAACTAGCGTTTCCGCAATCCCAGTACCCAAGGCGCCAGCTCCGATAATTAAAACATGCTTCTGACCCAGCTTTTCCTGCCCCTTTGGCCCGATAGGCTTAAACAGCTGCTGTCTGGAATAACGTGCGTTCATTATTTGCTCATTCCTTCTGCAGGACTGCTTGCCGTGGCATAACGCTTCTTTGGAATGCGTCCGGCTTCAAAGCCTAAACGTCCTGACTCTATGGCTAATCTCATCGCCAATGCCATTTTGACAGGATCTTTAGCTCCAGAAACCGCGGTATTCAATAGAACAGCATCGGCACCCAGTTCCATTGCAATGACAGCATCCGAAGGCGTACCAATTCCTGCGTCAACAATAATAGGGACACTCGCTTGCTCAATAATCAAACTTAGATTAAGAGGGTTCACAATCCCTTGCCCTGAACCAATGGGTGAAGCGCCCGGCATAATGGCATGAGCCCCTAAATCTTGAAGTCTTTTGGCCAATAACACATCATCCGAAGTATAAGGCAAGACAATAAAACCTTCCGCCAATAGCATTTCAGTCGCTTTTAACGTTTCAATCGGATCTGGGAGGAGTGTCTTAAAATCCCCGATAACTTCAACCTTGATCATATCGCACAGCCCGGAAGCCTTAGCTAGTCTCGCAATCCGTACGGCTTCTTCAGCTGTTTTGGCCCCAGCCGTATTCGGGAGAAGAGTAAATTGCGATAAATCCAGCATTTCCAAAAAATTCGGTTGCGTGGGTTCAAAAATATTCATTCTCCGCACAGCAAAAGTTAAAATTTGCGTCTCCGATACTTTAACAGCTTCGCGCTGCACCTCAAAGCTTGGAAATTTACCCGTTCCTAAAAGAAGTCTTGAATTAAATGTATACGATCCTATTTTCAACATATTTATCATCCGCCTCCTACAAAATGTACGATCTCAATACGATCACCACTGGATACCGTTGTGTTCAAATGATTCGCTTTTTCCAAAATAACCTGATTCAACTCAACAATCACAATCTTCTCTTCTAAACCTAAATGCAACAAGAGCTGAGAAATCGTGGTTACCGTTTCGGGTACTCCTATAGGGTCCCCATTAATAATTAGTTGCACAATATGCACTCCTTTACTGTTGAATTTGATGACGCGCGGGTGAGAATGCAGATAAATCCAGCGCATTGGGTTCTTTGCCTTCTACTAGATCCGTCATGATTTTACCCGTAATCGGGCTTAATAAAATACCATTGCGATAATGGCCCATTGCGATAAAAAGTCCTTTAAGATTCGGCGCTTCCCCTAAATAGGGAAGACCGTCAAGGGTTTGCGGGCGAAGCCCTGCCCAGCTTGTTTCCCAACGAGCGGAAGCAATGGAAGGAAGCAGCTCCTTAGCCTTGCCCATCAAAGTAAAGAGACCTTCCATACTCACAGATCTATCGTAAGAATGCTCAATCATTGTTGCACCCACAACGATTCTGCCGCCTTGTTTCGGGACCAAATAATGAAAAATAGTGGATTGAATGAGAGGCGTATGGGTCACTACAGAGAAACATTCCCCTTTGACTGGATATACGTTCAAGGATAACCCTGTTTGCTCTAGAAGCTGATTCCCCCATACTCCCGTTGCCATAATAACCTGATCACCATGTATAGTTTCTTCGTTTGTAATAACCCCTCTTACTTTGCCATTCGTTATCAAAAGCGAATTAACCTCAGCATATTCCCTTATTTCAGCACCAAGAATAGCCGTTGCTTTAACATAAGCCGTTGAAAGCCTAGGTGCTAATACTTGGCCTTCGTCGGGAAAATACATCGCGCCTAGAATATGGTTTGAAAGCGCAGGTTCCCTCTCTAATGCTTGCGAAAGGGTGAGCCATTCTACTTGCTCGCCTGAGCTTTGTTGAAAAGTCACAGTGCGGCGATATTCTTCAACATGTTCTGGGAGAAAAGCAATTTTCAACATCCCCTTTTGAACCAGGCCGATGTCCAACCCACACGTTTCTTTTAATTCCTCTGCTAGCGTAGGAAACATTCTTCTGCTACGCCGCGCTAGCTAAAAGAGTGGCCCTCCGTCTTGCATCTCTGCTTGCGCTCCTAGCATTCCCGCCGCTGCGCCCGATGCCCCGGAAGCAATACGATCCCGTTCCAAAAGAAGAACCTTGAAGCCCTTCTTCGACAGATGAAAGGCAATGGACCCGCCGATTACTCCGCCACCTATAATAATCACATCATAACCTGTCATCCGATCGCCCCATTTGTAAAAAATCATAATATGCCTTTGCAGCGAGTACTGGATTTTCAGCATCAAGAATACCGCTCATTACGGCAATTCCCCTTGCTCCATTACGCAAAATTTCCCTTGTGTTCTCTGGTTTAATTCCACCGATGGCAATGACCGGAAGAGACACATTCCCCATAACTTGACGTAAAAGATCCACTCCCTTACTAGGTAAACCCGGTTTAGAATCTGTCGGATAAATATGCCCAAAAATAAGGAAATCCGCGCCTTCATCCTCCGCAAGTCTTGCTTCATCAACCGAATGTACAGACTTTCCAATCTTTAGCCGCGGAAAAAGACGTTTCACTTGATTCACTGCGAGACTATGATAAGTAAGCTGCACCCCTGAAATACCCATAGCAGCCGCAACGTCTACGCGATCATTCACAATGATACATTCCGGAGAAACACCGGCAGCCAAGAGAAGCTCGATCCCGTTTATCAATTCGCGAGCCGTTTTCGTTTTTTCTCGCAGATGAAAAGCAGTTACATACTGTTTTATCCTCCCGGCTAATAGAGCAAAGTCATCTAAAGCTAATTTGTTATTTGAAATAATATGTAAACCTTCATAAATCAATAATGAAACACCTCCAAATACATAAAAGACCACTTCTCCTAAGAAAAGTGGTCGTCATCTGCCATAAAATAAAAAAACTACGGAAGATACCGATTCCACTTCCCTCCGCTGGTATAACCCAGATCAGGTTCAAAGGGTTTGGAATACCTTCCATCTCAGCCTAATGGCCCCCCTAGTGATCGCATATAAAATTATTAATTTTAATGTAACATGGAATGAATGAAAAGAAAACAATTACTCTTTACATGGTTCTGGTGCAAAAACGAAATCGCGTGATAACATAGATATATTTTTTCCACAATGAACGTACCATATTTTCCCACAAAATTAAATACATCTATCAAACTAAATGAAGGGTAGAATATCCGTTTAAGCGAATCGAAAACAAAAGAAAAACCGCCCAAACATTAGGCGATTAATTCTGAACTATCGTACCCGTTAGCTGAATCAGTCGCACCATGTTGTAAATCTACTCCATCACAAGCCAAGATTTTGCATCCTCCGGATCGTTAAAAAAATTTATTGGCATTGAGATATTTCCATTTCGCTTGATTTTATTACGAATTCTCCATTTCACTATAGATGAGCAACCAACAATTGAAAGCTTACGAATGGACTTGTTTAACCGCCTTATACTCTCTACAAACTCATTTATTACCTCTTGTGTTAAGCTTGTTTTATAGAAATCAACCCAAATATCCAGGCGTCTATGTAGTTTCCAATATAAATTCTTCTTCCGATTTTATTAAGGAAAACAAGGCGTCTTTATTAGAATAAAAACTTCCATATTTAAGACAATGGATCTCGCCATCTTTATAAAAATAGGGAAATAACGAGCCGCCAGGTGATTTTATACTGTTCACAATAAAACCTCCTCCTAATAACTAATCGATGAATACGTGATATTTACCCCAATAATACCACAATTTGTAATGCAAGATCTTTATACTTACTATTATGTAATCTGCCCGTTAGTCATTCATGCAGCGCAAGATCAGCGCTGCACCACAGAGGATGAAAATGGATAAAATCTGTCAATACTTCTACTGAGGCTGGGAGAAGAAGGTCTATGAACTATGGTGCCATTAGAGCCCAACCGTTAGTCTGACTCCAACCATCACGGTGCATCACAGACTGTCGCACCCAATACGGGTAGCACTTATGGGAGATTAATCCTTTTTGACTGGTTGCACCAGCCTTACCTTTATTTTTGGAAGAAAGTTGCTAAACTAATACCCAACTTCATAAGGATCAATCAGAGGCTCAGCCTTTTTTTAAAAAAGTTCCTCCTGGGTCTACTTTAATTTGCTCTTTTTTAAGATTTCGAGCCTTTTTATTTTCATGGGAGTTCAGCAATACATTTGGGCAACATAAACAATTACAACCGGTTACCCTAAGGGTACCGGTCCTTTACTTATGACTTCGAACCATTCAATACGGACAGGGTTCTTCTCAGCTTTAAGAACAATTGTATGCTGGCCTGAGTCAAGACTAAACCCGAGTTCCGGCTGAACCTTATTCCAGGTTTGTCCATAAACTTCTGCAACTCCAACCAAATCTCCATCTACAGTAATGGCAATCGATCCATTCTCCCCAAATGCACTCACCCATAGATGAATCGTATAAAGTGTCGGACTCGAGTAAGGAGCTACCTGCATGTCATATGCTAACCAGTCACCTGGAGCCAATAGAACGTAAAGCCGTTCATCTATTTGCCACGGTTCCCCTTTACTATGCTGAAAGTTAACCATCTCCCTCTCGCTTTCCACAAACCGAATGTCAACCCCATCGTTGATGCGAAAACCAACATGCTCACTCGTCCGATTCGCAATTGAGAAGCTTACACCCTCGCCACGGTAACCATAAAATATGGCCGGTATATGGGTTTGTGGTCTGCGAAACAGTGCTCGCACAACATAAGGATAATATACGCAATGATCGAACGAGAGGTTATCCAGATACTCCCATAGAATGCGTTCAGCGGTAACTACATCAGGTTTAGCGCCGCCTTGCAAATAATCAACCAACTGTTGCCATTGATTTGGAGTTTTTACTCGACAAGGAGAATTTCCTTTGCCCATCTTCTTCCAGGTCCAGAAATTCCAAGAGATCTCATGATCCTCGAACAAACGGAATGCGCCTGCGTACCATTCTTTGTTGTTCTCGCCGCCTTCTCCCATGAAGATCGGCACGTTCCATTCTACTCTCTTGTCCAAATACACCTGAATACTCTCTGTATCCGGATTATTCCAATACTTATGAAATTGCAGCATCAAATTGTCATCCAGCTTATTCGTGAATATGGACCAATCCGTCGCCCAATGGACACCTTCCAGGATAATCATATGACGGTTGTCCACTTTCCTGATTGCATTCACGATATCCTGATACAGCGGCATGACCATGCTGTTATAAGCTGAAAACCAGTTTGGCAGCGGCTCATTCAGAAGATCGTATCCGGCCACGATCCATTCGTCCTTGTAGCGTTCAGCCAGCATATGCCAGATTTCAATCGTAAGACGCCGATTTCGCTCATCCATGAACAATTCCGGCTGATCGTTCTCGGAATCGTCGATATTCGTTCCGGTTTGACCACCTGGTGCCCCGTGCAAATCAAGAATGACATACAGACGATGTGTACGACACCATTCAATAATCTGGTCAATAATTTGCAGATGCTGCTCCTTAAACAAACTCGTCTCTTCCTCATCCAGAAGAAATCTGGCATTGATTGGCACTCGGACAGAATTGAAGCCCTCTTCTGCAATTTGGCGGATATCCGCTTCAGAAGTATGCTTCTGGTAATAATGCTCCCAAAATTGCTTCGCCTTCTCCTCCCCAATCAAATCGCGAATCATTTGTTCAATTCGTCGAGGACGATCTCCTTGATCAGGAAACAACCACATATAGCCTTCAGGCAGGAGCCAGCTTCCAAAACCGACACCGCGAAATAAAAACTCCCGTCCTTCTCCGTTCACAAGTTTACTGCCCTGTGCTTTTACGAATCCGGAAACATCGTAATCTATATGATCCTTCAAAGCTTATTCACTCCTAAGAGATAATGATTATCCTTTTATAGCTCCATCAGCGATGCCTTGGAGAATGTATTTTTGCAGCAAAAAGAACAAAACGACGACAGGCAGCAGTGCCAGTATCAAAGAAGACAGTATAGCCGACCAATCGTTGTTGCCATACTGGCCAAAAAGCATATTGGTCGATAACAACAAGGTGTATGTTTTGAAATCCGTCAACATGAGCAGCGGCAGTAGAAAATCATTCCATATCCACAGCAGATTGAGAATGGCTATAGTCGCCGTGATGGGAAGCAGCAGCGGGAATATGATAACAACAAACAGACGAAATTCACTGCAACCGTCAATAACCGCAGCTTCGTCAAGCTCTCGAGGAATGGATTTCACAAATCCATGATATAGAAAAATGGCAAAGGCAACCCCCATTCCAATATAAATCAACCCAAGACCAGTCGTAGATCCCTGAACATGAAGATTTTTGGCAATTCTAGTCAATGTAATCATAATGGAATGAAACGGAATCAACGTGGACATAACGAAAAGAAGAAACAAAAATGCGCTTAGCTTGCCCGGAGAGCGGGATAGTTTGTATCCTGCCATCGAAGCACAACCGATAATTCCAATCAAACCCACTACTGCTATGTAGGATGTGTTCCACAGACTGCGCAAGAAGTTCGTTTTATGAAATGCGCCTCCATAATTTTTGAATTCCAGTTGAGTGGGAATGGAAAGGATGTTATTCATCATGGCGCCTTCCGTCTTTAGAGAATTTAATAAACCCATATAGATCGGGAAGAGTGTAAACACAGCTGAAGCAATCAGAATAAGAAAGATTAGAGCTGATCCAGCACGGTGTCCGATACTTGCTGAGACGGATTTTGTACCTTCATGACTCATGACTCCACCTCTCTTTTCTTCATAATCCACAGCTGAATAACTGTGATGATGAATATGACCAAGAATAAGATCATGGCTTTTGCATTGGCATACCCGTACCTATAACTGGATTTAAAAGCTTCCTCGTAGATGTTAAGGGCGATAACTTGTGTGGATCTTCCCGGGCCGCCTCCGGTGAGCGAAAAAACGGCATCAAATGCTTTAAAAGAACCATTGAGCGTAAGAAAAATACCGATTGTCAGTGCAGGAAAAATCATGGGCAGCGTAACATAACGAAAAATCTGAAACACATTGGCCCCATCTATAGCAGCTGCCTCTTTCAAATGCTGAGGCACACCCTGAAGAGACGCAATATAAATAACCATCAGATAACCAACTCCGCCCCAAAGTGAGACGGTGAGGATCGCAAAGAAGGAGAATTTCGGATCACCGATCCAGGACTGATCCAGAAATTTGAACACTGAGTGTTCCGCGATATAAGGCAGCACTTTCGTAAAAATGAACAACCACATAAAACCGCCGATAATCAGACTCATCATGTTAGGCATAAAAAAAATGGTTCGAAACCATACTTTGCTTCGCTTTCTGGATTCCACGAGAACTGCTAGAGATAAGGCAATTGCATTTTGCAAAACAACCATGAACACCACGAACTTCAGGGTGAACCAAACTGATTTCAGAAAAATGGGGTCATCCTTCAGCGCTTCTATATAGTTAGACAATCCTACCATTTGATATGTGCGATTAAGCCCATTCCAATCTGTAAGGCTGTACCAAACGCCCCCAAAAGCGGGGGCGAGTACAAATACAGCATAGAACACAAGCGCTGGGAAAACGAAGGCCAATAGGATGACCGTTTGTTTATTAGTTTTCGTCATAACGATTCATCACTCCCAGTCAACCGATATTGCGTTTATTTCTGGGCTTTTATCGCGTCTGCCCATTTTTTGTCGAGTGATTTAATAATATCTTCTTTCTTTACTTGTTTAGCGTAATAACTTTGCAGCAATTTTGCCTGTTCGTCTGTAACTCCATTCGGAAGAGATAAGTCTTGGTATGCCTTCCCTTGAGAGACATAGGTCATGGCCTCGTCGATCCATGGGTAAGATTTGTACGTGTGCACTTTAGAAACAGGATTAAATTTCAATTGTTCGAAAAGTGCTGAAGAATCCTTCGGGTCGAGAATATAATTGAGCAGATCCAAAGCAACCTCTTTGTTCTTGCTGGTCGGTGAAATAGCTAATGAAGTAGAGGTCGATAGATTAATCATGGCTCCTTTCGGATCGTTGCTGACCGGCAGTGGAGCTACGCCGAATTCCATTTTCGGATTGGCCTTCTGAATGGCTTCCGCCTGCCATGGCCCCTGCACCCACATAGCCCCTTTACCATTGGCAAAGTCCGTAGAACCCTGAGCGCTGCCGACTTCGAACGGTTTATCTGTGCCATTTTGCATGATGATGTCAATAATGTTGAAAACATCCTGTACATCTTTGTAAGACGCTTGGCCCTTATTCATTTTTTCGATCCAATCCGGCTGAGAGGAATTCACGACGCCCCCTAAGGATAAAGCCATCATGAGCTGAGGAATCCAAGACTCCTGGAAGGACAACACAAAGGGTGCTATTTTGTTCGCCTTTATTTTCTCTGCAACCGTCTTCATTTCATCCAAGGTTTGTGGCGGCTTTAGCCCGAGATCACTGAATATTTTTTTATTGTACAAATATCCCCACTCCAAGCTTTCGAGCGGAAGTGCAACGATCTTGCCATCATAAGTAACCGTTTTCTTAACATTGTCGAATAAACTACTTACAAACGGCTGGCTCGACAAGTCGCCCAAGTAGCCTGCCTTATACCAGGTTGGAATATCTGCTCCCGCATGAAGTGTAAACAAATCAGGCGCATCATTAGAGGCTAAGCGAGTTTGTAAAATTTGTTTGGCTTGGTCCGGGTTGGGCATTTCCAAATTAATGGTTACATCC